>JBBARC010000026.1:31141-43259 GCA_040400005.1 Acetobacteraceae bacterium
CGGCGCTGGCGGCGAGGCGCGATTCTAGGGCGATGCAATCTCGCACAATGGCGGCGAGGCGGGTGAAGAGTAAGGCCGGGTCGGTTGGTTTGGCGGATGAGGGTGTGGCGGGGCGGCTGACGGGAACGCGGGGCGTGAGATTCGCGTGCGGCGCCCGTTCCTGAGCCACGCGCGGTTCTGCTGGTTGGGTGAGCGGCTCCGCCGATTGCATGGGTTGCGGCCCCGCCGATTGCATGGGTTGCGGCTCCGCCGTGGGCGGTTGTTCCGGTTCGGCCCAGTCGGCCAGAGCGCGGGCGGCGGCGGCGGCGGCCAGACCCATGGCGAGGTCAGCCAGATCCGCGCACATGCGCATGTGGCGCTGCGTGCGTTCGGCGGCGTCTGGCGGTTGACTGGGGGCGGCTGCGTTCAGGGTTTGCGGCTTTTTCTAGTTAACAATAATACCAATACCGTGAAATTAGCTATCTAGGCAAGTTCTTTTTGTGATCGCGAAATTACATTGAGTTAGTTAAAATCACTTTTTCGATGATGGAGGATGTTTTCAATGGCCATAGGCCATCCCGATTGAGGCCGGTGGCGGCGGTTAGGCATGGGCCAACAGGTCGTTAACCTGCGGTGTTTTGAATTTCGCCAGAGGCAAAATCATCTTCCGGGACTGACTTCGGTAAAAAGCAAAGCCGTGATGGCGATAGAACGCCTCGGCACGCGCGTCCTTGGCTTCAACCACAAGGGCGTCCACCATCACCTCTGAGCGTGCGGCACGGGTTGGCGCATCGCAAAGACGCGCTGCGCCAAGCTTTTGGCCATGAAAGGGCTGATCGACCGCAAGCCTTCCCATGCGCGCCACGGGAACGGACGGATAACGCGACAGCCGCTTGGCTAGGTCTTCCGGCATCTCTTCCAACGGCACACCGGACGCGGAAAGGGTATAATATCCGGCAATCTGGCTAGATTGCGCGCCTAGGGCGACGGTGCCGCCTGCCGCCCTGCGACTGTGTCGCTTGCCGCCCTGCGACGGTGCAGCCTGCCGCCCTGCGTCGGTGGGCATGATGTGAAAAAAAAGGGTGGCCACAGGACGTGCGTCCATGAGGGCAGCATACGCGCCTGCGTAGATTCCGATCCTGGCATCATCTGGAGCCGATGCTCACATTGCCTATAACTGCCCATGCGCCAAACGGGCACGTGGAGCGCGATGCTTTGATGCAAACCCGTATCAGACTTCGAGTTGACCGGCAGCAGGTTCGACCTTTTCATGGCGAACGGCCGGGCCGCCATCCGGCCGTGTTCAGGTATGTGTAGGGTTTAAAGCAATGATGTATGGCAGCAACGGATGGGGCATGGGTTGGGGCGGGGGCGGGGTGGGCGTTATCTGCGTATTGGCCCTGGCCGCCATCGTCGTTGCGATTATTTGGTTAAGGCGGTCCGCTATGCTCTGATACCGTTGCGCCGGAGTTTTTCTCCGGTCGGGCCGTTTGTGTGCGGCGTTGCCGTCAAGATACTCACTTTCCACTAGCCGGAAACCCCATCTCGCCTGCGGCATCTTAGCCGTTTCCGCCAGTTCCCAGCCCTGAGCCCTAAGCCCGGAGTGCATCATGAACCGACACATTGCCGAGCGACCCGGCGAGACACCACAAAGCGGTGGCGCACCATCAGCGGGCACGCCCGAAGCTTACTTGGCCCCAACCAGCCGGCCCCGATCAGGCGAAATCGATCCGGTTTGCGGCATGCACGTGGACCCCGCCGCGACCCAGCACCATGCCGAGCACAATGGAAAACCTTTCCATTTCTGTTCGGCAAAATGTCTGGCAAAATTCACAGCTGTACCTGAAACCTATCTCAAGCCAAAACCCGCATTAGCCGCACAGACGCAGGCAGGTGTTACCTACACCTGCCCAATGCACCCGCAGATTAGGCAAATCGGGCCGGGAAACTGCCCCATTTGCGGCATGGCCCTGGAACCGCTGGAAGCCACCGCAGAGGCCGCGCCCAACCAAGAGTTGGCCGATATGAGCCGCCGGTTCTGGGTCGGCTTGGTGCTCACCCTGCCGGTGTTTGTGCTGGAAATGGGCGGGCATATTCCCGCCCTTCGGCTGCACGACCTGGTGCCTGAACAAATCTCCACCTGGGTGCAATTTGCGTTCAGCACACCCGTGGTGCTGTGGGCTGGGTGGCCGTTTTTTAAGCTGGCGGCTGCATCTTTGCGCAACATGCACCTCAACATGTTTACCCTGATCGCGCTCGGCACGGGCACAGCCTACCTTTACAGCCTCGCCGCCACCTTTGCGCCCGGCGCATTCCCCGCCGGTTTTCGCATGATGGGTGGGGTTGTGCCGGTTTATTACGAAGCTGCCGCGGTGATTACCGTGCTGGTTCTGCTCGGCCAGGTGCTGGAATTACGCGCCCGTGACCAAACCGGCGGTGCCATCCGCGCGCTGCTCAACCTGGCGCCGAAAACCGCCCGCCGCGTGCATGATGGCGGCGCCGATGAGGAGATTGCGTTAAGCGACGTGCAGGCCGGCGACACGCTGCGCGTGCGCCCAGGCGATGCTATCCCGGTGGATGGCACGGTGGTGACCGGCAAAAGCGCTGTTGACGAATCCATGGTGACGGGCGAATCCATGCCGGCGCCGAAAGGGCCAGGCGATGCGGTGATCGGCGGCACCGTCAACGGCACTGGCGGGCTGGTGATCACGGCCGAAAAAATCGGCGCCGACAGCGTGCTCGCCCATATTGTTGCGATGGTCAGCGAGGCGCAGCGCAGCCGCGCGCCGATCCAGAAACTGGCAGACACCGTGGCCGGGTATTTCGTGCCCGCGGTGCTGGCGATTGCGGTGCTGGCGTTTGCGTGCTGGGCGATGTGGGGCCCGGCGCCGGCGCTGGCTTATGCGTTGATTGCAGCAGTGTCGGTGGTGATTATTGCGTGCCCCTGCGCGCTGGGCCTGGCCACACCGATGTCGATCATGGTCGGGGTCGGCAAGGGGGCCAGCGCCGGCGTGCTGATCAAATCGGCCGAGGCGCTGGAGCGAATGGAAAAAGTCGATACGCTGGTGGTGGACAAAACCGGCACGTTGACCGAAGGCAAGCCGCGGGTAACCGCCATTGTGCCGGCGGATGGTGTTACCGAGGCGGAGATCATTCGCCTCGCCGCCAGCCTGGAACGATCCAGCGAGCACCCGCTGGCCGCCGCCATTTTGGCCGCCGCCCTCAGCCACAACGTCACCACCGAGGAGCCTGCCGATTTTGTCTCGCATACCGGCATGGGTGTTACCGGCCGTGTTGGTGGCCGCACCGTGGCGCTGGGCAATGCCCGGCTGATGCAGGATCAGCAGATCGTGTTCGGCGATCTGGATCACCAAGCCGATGCGTTGCGCGGGTCGGGTGCCACGGCGCTGTTCGTTGCCATCGACGGCAAGCCCGGCGGCGTTATCGCCATTGCCGATCCGATCAAACCAACCACCCGCGCCGCACTCGACAGCCTGCGCGCGGACGGTATTCATGTGGTGATGCTGACCGGCGACAACCAAACCACCGCCCAGGCGGTGGCAACGCAGCTTGGCATCGACGACGTGCAGGCTGATGTGCTTCCCGCCGACAAAAACCGCATCGTGAAGCAGCTGCGCGCGGCGGGAAAGATCGTTGCCATGGCTGGTGATGGGGTGAACGACGCACCAGCGCTGGCCGAGGCCGATGTGGGGATCGCCATGGGCACTGGCACTGAGGTTGCAATTCAAAGTGCCGGGGTGACGCTGGTTAAGGGCGACCTTGCCGGCATCGCGCGTGCCCGGGCATTGAGCCGCATGACGATGCGCAACATCCGCCAAAACCTGGTGTTCGCCTTCGCTTATAATGTCATCGGTATACCAATTGCTGCGGGCGCGCTGTACCCAACATTTGGCCTTCTGCTCAGCCCGGTGGTGGCAGCATTGGCGATGTCGTTGAGTTCGGTTTCGGTTATTGGCAACGCGTTACGGCTGCGGGCGACGCCCCTGTAAAGCGAGTTTTGTCTGGAAAATCCGGCTGGATCACCATTAGGTGAGCAGGCCAATTCGCCCGGCGCTGGCGGCGTATCCGGCACCGGGCGTGTGGTTACTTGCAGCAGGCAGCTTCGGTGTGCTTGGCCGCTGTTTTGCTGTGGTCTTGCGCGGCGGTGGCGTGTTCCTTGGCGCCGTCGGTTTGGCCGTGGCAGCAGCAATGGGCGGCCTGCAGGTGATGATGGGCCGCGGCCTCATGATGCGAGGCGGCTTGCAGATGCAGATCGGCAGCGGGTGATTTTACGCTAGTAGACATGGTGTTTTCCTTTGTTGGCGCCTTGCCATGCCGGCAATGGCTGTGGGGCGTGGTGGCGGAGATCGGTGGTTTGTGGGTCAGGCCGGTGGATATGGTCGTGGATTCCATCCATAACGCGTATCTGCGGAGGTAGCGGCGATAGGCCTTTAACGCTTGGCCGGGTGCCACCTTGCCGTGACAGGGCCAACCTTCGGCTAAGACGGCGGGGACGAATAGGATCGGGAACTACGCATGCGCCGGCGTATTGCTTGCGCCACTGTTGCTGCAACGAACGGATACGGGCCACGCCAATCCGGCGCATTTCAGCGACTAATGCCGACCCGCGTTGGCCCATTCTTCATGGGTCAACACTTCAGCGGGTTGGTATGGCAAGTGTCAGATCGTCAGTGGTCGAGAATTTGATCGAAAAAATGGATGTGGTCACGCACAAATATCGGCCGCAGATGCTTGTCATCGGCGTATTTCGGTATGCCCGACCCAAATAGCGCGGGGCAATCGGGCCCGGGGCCACAGATATCCGCCACCGGGTTCAGCACTGTTGCGCCATATTGGCTGGCAATGGCGCTCAGGTGCCCATTGCTGGCAGCGCAACCGGCGGCGATATCGCGTTTGGCCACGCCCCCGCCAAACCCATGCGCGATGGTGACGCCGGTCAGGCTGCGTTTAACCATTGCCGCCGGATCGAATTCCGGCGCGTTTGGCGAACACAGAATGAACGCCACGTGGTGCCCATCGTGGACCAGCGTTTGTGTCAGATCCTGCAGATTACCCCAGAAGGCGGCGACGTTGGCGGCGCTGCCTACGGGAAAGGTTTGCCCGCCCCGCGAGATGGGCGAGTCGCCAGGGTAGCCTTGCCAAAATCCGCCGATGACAATTGTGTCAATCGGTTCGGCCTGCAACACGCGTTGCAAACGCTGTGGCATGGACGTGCAGTCGATAAAGGCGAGACGTCGTTCCAAGCCCGCGACCGGCAGGCAGCTTGGTCCGGTGAGGAAAAGGGCTGTCACGTTCAATTGGCCGGCGCTGAACAGCGCCTGAACCCGTGGGCCGTACGGGAACAGCAGGCTGTCACCGATGAACAGCACGCGCCGCCGGCCGCGGCCAATTCGCGCGTCGATAAAACCTTTGTCGCGCTGCACCTGCATATCCGGTGTCGGCGTAAACACGCCGTCGCCGATGGCGTCATTCAAGGCCGCTATATCCAATCCGGCGCCGCCGTTGAACCGCATCGGCCACCCGCCGGAAGCAAAAATGCCTGCCCCGGCAACACCCAGCAACGCCATGGCCGTAACCAGCGCGCGCGTGGTCCGCGCAGGCTGCCGGCCGAAGCGCAGCTTCCGTTCAAAATAAAAATATGTGGCGGCCGCCAGGGCGGCGCTGGCCAGCAGAAGCATCGCCGCCAGAAAGGGTGCCGGTGCGCGGCCTCGCCGTAAAATATACGCGTAGGACAGCAACGGCCAGTGCCACAGGTAAAGCGGGTAGCTGATCAATCCGATGGCGACCGCTGGGCGGGATGCAAGCAGCCGGCGGTTCAAGGCACCTTTCTGCCCCGCGGCGATGACGGCCACTGCACCCAGCACTGCGAGCGGCGCCTGCGACCCGGTCACGCCTGGCAAGACGTCAGGCAGCACGATGGCGGTAAGAATGGCCAGCAATCCGGCCGCGGCCGTGGCGTCCGGCGCGGTCAGCCGCGGTTTGCCCAGCGCCAGTGTCGCGCCGGCCCACAACTCCCACATGCGCGCAAGCGGGCTGTAGAATCTGGCGGTTCCTTCATGGGTAAGGCACGCAGCGGCGAAGGATGCGGCGGTGAGTGCGGCAAGCCAGCTAGGCTTTGCCCGCCCGGTGCGCACCAGAAGCCACATGGCAAGCGGCCACACCGCATAGAATTGCTCCTCGACCCCCAGCGACCACAGATGCAGCAGCGGCTTTGCGCTTGATGCACGATCGAAGTAATCCGCCTGATGCCAAAGCCAGAGATTGGCCACGAAACTGGCACCGGCGGTGGTATCGGCACCCAGCCGGCTGAGTTCGCTCGGCAGCAGTGCAATGCATCCGTAGCCCAGCACGGCGGTGAGAACGAGGCAAAGGGCGGGGAAAAGCCGGCGGATTCGCGCGCCATAAAACGCCGAAAAAGAGAAGTTTCCCGCCGCCAGCCGCGCATCAATGATGCCGGTGATCAAAAAACCCGAAATAACGAAGAAGACGTCGACCCCGTAGTAGCCGCCCCGTACGGTTTGCGGGAACGCGTGGAACAGCAGCACTGCTAGAACGGCGAGGGCCCGCAGCCCATCGATCTCAGCACGGTAGTGGGTTATCGAAATCGGTTGGCTGGTGTGGCGCCGCTGATCGCCGGATATGTCGCTGCTGGTGGGCCCCATCGGCACTTATTAGCTTAACCGGTGCGCCATGCAACCGAATGGCCGCAAGCCGGCCGGTCACCGATCGCCCGCGATCAGGGCGATGCCGGTTAGGCAAGGCAAGGTTAAGACCCTTCTTTGTCTTCCGAAAAGAAGCAAAAGACGTTTTATTATGCTGGGCCTGGGGCAATGCCGCCACCGAGCGCGCCTGGCTCATATGAGCAAAAGTCTTTTTGCTTCGTTTTCGCACGTCAAAAGAAGCGTCTTCCTTACCCTTGATCCTATCTTGCCTTGTGCCGCATATCGCCAAACATCACTTTGCCCGCCCTGATGTCGTGCTGCTGGCACAGTTGCGCCCGTAGGGTGGGCGTCTTTAGCCCACCGTCGCAAGTCACCCCCATTCACCAGCCTCAGCCAGGGTAGCACCCTTTAACCGCGGCGTGGCCTGCCGATCTTTTCCCACAGGCTGGAACGATGGCGGGCGGCGCTCGCCGCAAAATCGCCGAACACCGTTTTGCCGACGACTAGGGTGCCGCAGCTGGTCGGCCGGCCGGATGGGTCAGCGCCGGCCTCACCCCGGCCCTGCACCCACGTGCAATTCAACCCCCGCCGCGCGTTGCAGGTAGCGAGCCGTAGCATGGGTGAGCGCCAGCGCATCCCATCGCATTCGCCAGCAGCCTTATTCCAGCGGGAGTTTTAGCCGGCATTGATGGCCAGCGGTGCTGCTCATGCACTCCTACACGCCGGCGCAAATACGGCTAATCCGAGACGAATTTATCCGCCGCGATCCACCCATGACCGATTATCGGCGCAACCGGGTTCCCGGCGGCACGTATGTCGTCACGGCCCATCTTTATGACCGCCGGAGGGCCGCTTACGCGCACTATCGATCTGTTGCGGGATGCTGGGCGCACGGTACGTGCGTGGGTGCCGTTCCATAGCGATGCCTGGGTGGTGTTGGCGGACCATCTGCATTGCCTGTCGACGTTGCGGGGGATGATGCCGGGGGGTGATGCCGATTTTTCGGCGCGCTGGCAGGCGATTAAAACCGCATTTTCCAACCACATACTGTCCGTGCGAATGCCGCTCGGCGAGCCGGCGTGGCAGCGTGGCGCGGGGTATCTGGCAGCGGCGGTTTTGGCAGCACACCATGCGCGATGCCCGGGCCGCGATGACCGCGATGACGCCGCCCACATGGACGACATCCAGTTTAACCCGGTGAAGCATGGGCCGGTGAAGCGTGGGCGTGTCGCCGATGGTGCGGATTGGCCGTCGTCATCGTTTCACCTTGCGGTGAGAAAGGGGTTTTGTCCGATCGGCTGGGCCGGTGGCAGAGTGGCGTTGACGGATGTGGGCGAGGTTTTGGCGGGAGCGGGAATCGATGGGTAACGCTCGCGCTCACCCATCCTTGTCTTGCCTATTGTAAAAACCCGTTCTCAAAATCAGCAGATTCGGGCATTTTCACCAACGATTAGCCGGGTACGTTACCAGAAGATCGCTGGGGGACGTCAACAGGAGCGAGGCAATGCTACGCTTCGGTTGGGACAATCTAGGATTCTTCGCTATATTCGGCAACAATTAGGCGACAAGCGCCTAATATACTTGATCTTGCTCGATCGCAGTATTCCAGCATTTCCTGATCCAGTTTTGCAAGATGTTTCTCATCATAATGCTGTCTAACGTCGTCAAGTGGATAGTCATCGGTTTCAGACTCAAATCCAGTTATGGAGAGGAATATTTTTTGATTGTAGGGCTCAATCCCTCGACAAAGATGGTTCAATTTACGACACCCTCGTACTAAATCTAGGCGTCCATCGATAATTGCCGTGGCTGCATCAACAACCTCTTGTCGAATCCGTGCTTGCATCAACTTTTCTCTCACTGCGTTTAGTTCCTTGGAAATGCAGTCTTCAACTCAAATCGCTGACCGGTACTCCCGTTCTCATACCAATGAGTTTGAAACCCTGTTCCATCGGTGGCGCGATAAGACGAACTGCTCATTTTAGACCAGTCCACGGCCTCTCCTCCGTATTGGTTAAGCAGCCTGTTGATATCCTTAATTGGGGGAAGATTTGAATTTAAATCACTACCTGCAATCGGACTTCCCGGCTCCCCCATTTGCTGCTGACTTGCTAAGCTTTTCGCAAGTGGACTAGCAGTAGCGGAATTATCCGCCGCCGACATTGCCCAGTTCTCGAGATTATCCCCAATAATGCCACCTAGCCAACGGCCCGCGGCGACAATCGCAACATCTAACGGGCCGGTTTCGACACCTGCTGCTCCCGCCAAAGCTCCGCCCGCCCACCGGCCGGCGAGCCGGCCAGCCGCCGCATTAAACAGGTACCCAAACGCCGCAGTCTGTGCACCATTGGCAAATTTCCCGCCACCCAGAACCGAGGCGGTGCCGCCAACCACGGCCAAAACCGCCGTTCCTTTCGCGATACCACCGGCGGATCTCATATCGCCCGCGCCTAAATCACCCAAATACGGCGTCAACCCGGCACTAAACCCAGCGGCCAAAGCGCCAGACCCGAACTTGCCACCCTGGATGACACTAAACGTGCCCCCAACAATTGCGTGGCCAGCGACATTCCCGGCAAACTCGGCAGGGTATTCGGCTAACTTTAAGCTGCCGCCCTCGATAAAATTGCCTTTAGCGTCGGTAATTCCGGTCGCACCCCCAACCGCGTTAAAAGCGAGAGCCTCCGCCCCAACGATCGCCCCGCTTTCCAGCGCTTGGCCGATTTGCTGGCCTTCGAGTAAACTTACCCCAACCTGGGTCGCCGCGGCCGATGCGATCGCGCAAGCCGGCGCAGCGGGCCCGCATAAAAACGTAACCCCGATCACCAAAACTTGCCCGGCCCAAGAATTGTGGCGCAGGAAAGACCCGAAGAAATCCCCAATGCAGCCAAACACCCCCTTGCACAGCCCGGTGGGGTCGGAGAACGCCATCGGGTTATTGCCGGCGTAGCTATACGCGTTCCAGTTTTGCAGATCGAACGGGTCGCTGCCCGTCATCGGGTCCACCCCCAAAAACCGGCCCAACAGCGCATCATAATACCGCGCATTCAGATCGATCAGGTTATTGGTCACCTGATACTGCCCAATGTACCCGCGCGCCGATTGGCTGGTAAACGTATAAAACCCGGCATCGCTGCCATTCGGGCGACGCGGCATACGCCCTGGGCATCGTAGGCGTCGTTTTCCGGCGATCCGCCATTCTGGTCGGTGATCACCGCAACCGAATTTTGCGCATCCAACAGGTAATAATAACGGCGCCACCGTGGTGGTGCCGTTTGTCAGCACCGAACGGCGAATTTCCCCCACCGCGGCGCCTTCGGCCATCACATAACTATGCCAGGTGACGTCGCCCGCCGCCGTTTGCACCTTCCCAGCCCATACCCCCGTGCGAATGCCGCTCGGCGAGCCGGCGAGCCGGCGTGGCACCGTGGTGCGGGGTATCTGGCGGCGGCGGTTTTGGCAGCACACTATGCGCGATGCCCGGGCCGCGATGACCGCGATGACGCAGCCCACGTGGTCGACATCCGTTTTAACCTGGTGAAACATGGGCCGGTGAAGCGTGGGCTTGTCGCCGATGGTGCGGATTGGCCGTATTCATCGTTTCATCTTGCGGTGAGAAAGGGGTTTTGTCCGATCGGTTGGGCCGGTGGCAGAGTGGCGTTGACGGATGTGGGTGAAGTTTTGGCGTGAGTGGGAATCGATGGGTAACGCTGCCGCTCACCCATCCTTGTACGCTCGCTATGCGCGCAAGTTGCTGATCTTTGCCAATACTGTTGTTGCCCCCGGCCCCCGTGGGAGAAGGCCGGAGCGGTTACGGCTGCATAAAAGAGCGTTCACGTAAAACCATTTTTCCTTGGTTCGATCAAAGACGGCCTGTTCCTTCGTCTCGACCTGCCATCCCTGAGCCACCGCGCGCGGGATGGTCAAGCATGGCCGCAGGCCACCGCGAAGCGGCCCGCAGCGTGCTTGACGAGCCCGAGCACGGTGGCACCATTGAAGGCGTGAGGGGGGCTTGGCGGAATGGAGGAGTTAATGGTTGCTACGCTCACTCTGCACCAAATCGATTTTGGCCTTTAACGCCGCTTCGGAGACACAACTCAAGGTGCAACCAAAGAGGCCCAAGAACCGGAATAAGGAATATCAATAAGAACCATCCGGACCTATTCAAATCGTGGCATCGACCGATCCCCACAAATATCCAAAGAGGCAACAAAACTAAAAAGACTAACCCAACAACCAACCCAAATGATTCGGGCGGAACGAAATATGCCACGGTCAAGATGAAAATAGTTGCTGGTATGAAAAACCTAAATATGTAAGCTGACCTTGTCACCCTTCTCTCTGGAGGAAATAGAAAATCAAGCACGTTTACCTTCTCCCCTAACAACCAGCACTTCCGCGGAAAGAATGTATGCAACTGCTCGAAGTGCCGGACGATTGACCGATTCCAACCTCACCAAAGTGGAAATATGTCCCGTAAGGTGTTCTTTGTGGGGTAAAAACCTCTCCACCACCGGCAAAAATCAAGTTCAGTCCTGTAGAATATGATCTCCCTGAAAGCGTCGAGAAATTTCCGTAACTCTTGCCAAAAGAAACATCAAAAATGGCGGGTAACCATTTACTCCAGCTACCAGGAACGTCCTTTGATCCAATATCTACGCCTCCTTCCTCCCCACGAGTCGTAATTATTCCTGCATCGTAAGGCGCGGCCGTCAAGCCTGGATAGGATATCGCGACACCAACGGAATACGACGCTGAACACACCCCGAACCTACCACAGATCGATTTCTGCAGGAAGGAGGGAACATGGGCATCGATTACCAGATGGGCGGCTTCATTAAACAGATACCCAAACGCAGCCGTCTCGGCGCCATTGGCAAATTTCCCGCCGCCCAGAACCGAGGCGGTGCCGCCAACCACGGCCGAAACCGCCGTTCCCATCGCGATGCCGCCGGCAGTTTTGGTGTCGCCCGCACCCAAATCACCCAAATAGGGCTTTAACGCAGTACTAAACCCAGCCGCCAAAGCGCCAGACCCGAACTTGCCACCCTGGATGACGCTAAACGTGCCGCCAACAATAGCGTGCCCAGCGACATTCGCTAAATATTCACCCGGATTTCCTACGATGCCTAGACCGCCGCCACCAGTGGCACCCCCAACCGCGTTAAAGGCGAGTGCCTCTGCCCCAGCGATCGCCCCGCCTTCCAGTGCTTTGCCGATTTGCTGGCCTTCGAGCAGGTTGACTTCGGCAGTAGCGACAGCCGCACACCCGGCCCCCGCAGCCGGCGTGGCGACGACGGAACAGACCGTTGCCGCCACCATCACATAAACTTGGCCAAGCCAAGCATTGTGCCGCACGACGGTTTGAACCCAATGGAAAGCCGCGTTGAACGGTTCGGCAATGCAGCCAAACACCCCCTTGCACAGCCCGGTGGGGTCGGAAAACGCCATCGGGT
>JBBARC010000027.1:0-11023 GCA_040400005.1 Acetobacteraceae bacterium
GCTGGCCCAGGGGGCTTGGGAGTT
Organism: Acetobacteraceae bacterium; assembly: GCA_040400005.1. Lineage (GTDB taxonomy): Bacteria > Pseudomonadota > Alphaproteobacteria > Acetobacterales > Acetobacteraceae > JBBARC01. Next base: position 25 of record JBBARC010000027.1, read on the forward strand.
ACGAAAAAAGAAACAAAAAAGACTTTTATGATGTTTGGGCCTGGATAAGGTGCAGCCAACAGCCAAAAGCCGCGAGACGTTTCAAAAGTCTTTTTGCTTCTTTTTCTTCAGAAAAAGAAGGGTCTTATACCAACCCGCTTAAGGGTTGACCCATAAAGAATGGATCAACGCGGGTCGGCATTAGTTTTTTTTGGCGCGTTTGCGGCTGTGGTGGCCGTTAAATTGACATTGTCATGGAACGGATGATCACCATGGCCGTTTATAGTGACAGCAGGGATCGTTTGACGATGCCGGGCAGATTTCAGATGCTAGGCAATTTGCGCCGGTTGGGCGTGTGGGTTTTGACGTATTTCAGACTGTAGGTAGATATTTTACGATTTTCTTGGCCGGACAACGACACTCACCGGGACCATTTTAGGGCTTATTTTTAGGCCGGTCCCGGCGCGTGGTTTACGATATTGGGAGTATATTTCATGAACTTTGGAACAATTCTGCTGATTCTTCTGGTGCTTTTTCTGGTGGGCGCGCTGCCGACCTGGCCGCACAGCATGAACTGGGGCTATTACCCTAGCGGTGGCATCAGCATTGTGCTGGTGATCGTTGTTGTGTTGCTGATTACTGGGCGCATTTAGCGGTGACTTTTATCAATCACCCGTTTTTTACGCATAACCCTGGCTTGTCTGTTTACAGCCGTCACACGAAAGTAGCTCCCATGACCTCGAAAAATCTTATGCTTACGGCCACTTTGTTTGTGCTTGCTGCCAGTGCGCCGTTGTTGAGCGCGTGCCATACCACGGCTGGCGCTGGCACGGATATTAGCAAGGCGGGCCACGCGATTACCAATGATGCCAATCGCAACACGCCGTAATGCTTGCTTGGTGATTTAGGCGGCGCTTTCGAAAAGCTCGATGATGTTGGCGGGGTAGGGCGATGCGTAGGGCGTAATGCCGTAGCGCACGCGCAGGGCCTCGGTGGGTTCTGCCCATGCCTGTTCCCACGGGATCAACATCATCGGGGGCGTTTCGCGGCCATGTTGCCAGGCGGTGAAAATCGTTTCTAGCAACAGAGGGATTGCGGCCGGCGCGGTGTGGGCGGCGGTGGCAACCACGAGGGCCAGAAACATCGCTGAATAATTATGGCCGAATTGCGAGAGCTGGAACGCTGACAGGGCGATTTCGTGCAGTTTTGTGGTGTGGTAGCCGGCGGTGATGTGCCACAGATCGTGGGTTTGCAACATGCGGGCGTTCAAATAATCCAGCGGTGCGATCAGCGATTGCAGATTGAGCGTGTCGCGGTCGAGCACTTCGATATCGTAGTTATTATCGACCAGCAGGCGGTAGAATTCGTGGCCGAGTGAGCCGGCCGGTGCCAGTTGCAAATCTTGCAAGCGAATGCGGGCGGGGAAGCCGTTGGCGGCAGCCGTGGTGGCACCTGGGTAGGCGGCACTGGCGGCGGCGGCGCGGGGCTGAAAGCCGGGGGCCAAAAGGGCGGCCAGGCCTGCGGTGCGCGAGGTGATTTCACCGGCACTGATGGCATTGGTGCTATCTTCGGCCAGTGCCCAGAAAATGTTCCAAAAACCTGTGGTGAGCGGTTCGGCTGGTTGTGTGCCACCGGGGATAACGGTGCCTGGGGTTGGGCGGGCTAGCCAGCCGCTGGCGGCTGCATCGTAGATGGCGGCGATGTTTTCGGGTGCGGTGAAGGCGGCCTGGGCGAGGCTGGCGGCCAGGGTTATGGCGGCATCGGGGGCGGCTGCGCGGGCGTTTGCTGCGGCTTGGGTGATGGCGGCGATGTTGGTGGGGGCTGCCACCTGTGCTTCGAATGCTGCCCGCATTGGTGCTGTGATCATGATGTTGCCCCCCGTTTTTGTGCACCGGATTTTACCAGTTTTCTGGGCCGGTGTTGTGGCTGGCAGTATGGGGTTGGCTGGCGGCCCGGCGCAATGGTTTTAGTGGGTGGTTTTAGTGGTGGGGATTTTCGCGACGCGGGAAGGGGTGCGAGGATGGCGGTTCAACAGCGATTATGTGGGCAATATGTCGCGCAGCCATAGTTACAGCGTCACCATCGATTGGACCGGCAATTTGGGCAGCGGCACGTCGGGTTATACTGCATATCGCCGCGATTACCGGGTGAGTGCGGCGGGCAAGCCGCCGATTGCGGGATCATCTGACCCCGCCTTTCGCGGTGATGGGGCGCGCTGGAACCCGGAGGATTTGCTGGTGGCGTCGCTGTCTGCGTGCCACCAATTGTGGTATTTGCATTTGTGTGCGGTGAACAACATTACTGTGCTGGCTTATCATGATGATGCCAGCGGCACTATGGTTGAAGGGCGTGGCGAGATTGCGCGGTTTTCCCAGGTGGTGCTGCGGCCGCGGGTGACGGTGAGCCCTGGCGATGATGTGGCGCGCGCTGAGGCGTTGCACCACGACGCGCACACGGAATGTTTTATTGCTAATTCGGTGAATTTTGCGGTGGATATTGCGCCGGTGATGGTGGTGGCGGGGTAGGATTGGGTGAAAGTTTGCCCGGAACGAGAGATGTTTTGCGCCCAGTGAGACGATCTTCAGCGGGGGTTGGGGCTAGGGTGGTTTTTTCATAAGGGGGATGCCATGCGGGCGGGATTGGGTGCGGCTTTGGTTGTGGGCATGGTTGTGCCGGTGGCGGTGGGGGCAGCGCCGTTGCACTATGGCAGCATGGCCGGTGCAAGTTTGGGGGCCAATGCGGCGCTGAACGGAGCTGTGCCGTTTCCTGCCGATAATGCTTGGAACACCGATATTTCCAAACTGCCGGTGGATGCCAATTCGGCGAATTTGATCGCATCGATTGGGCTGAATACCGGGCTGCACCCGGATTTTGGTTCCGGCACCTATAACGGATCTATTCTGGGCATTCCGTATGTGGTGGTGGCGGGTAGCCAGCCGGGGGTTGCGATAAACTTTACCCTGTATGGGTCGCAAAGCGACAAAGGCCCTTACCCGGTGCCGGGGGACGCGCCGATTGAAGGGTATAAGCCGAGTGGCAAACCGTTTTCGGGCGATCGGCATGTGCTGGTGATCGATCGTGACGCCAATCGGTTATATGAAATGTGGCTTTCGTATCCGCAAACCGATGGAAGCTGGAAGGCCGGCAGCGGGGCGGTGTTTCATGCGGAGCAAGACAATGTGCGGCCGACCGCCAAACCGGGGTGGACCAGCGCCGATGCCGCCGGGTTGCCGATTTTTCCGGGGCTTGCGCGCTATGATGAGGTGGCGGCGGGGGCGATAAAACACGCGTTGCGCTTTACGGTGCAAACATCGCGGCAGGCGTATGTGCCGCCGGCCACGCATTGGGCATCGAGCAACCAAAGCGTGAATTTACCGCCGATGGGGATGCGGGTGCGGCTGCGGGCGAGTTATGTTATTCCCGCCAGTTTTAGCAAACCAACGCGGATATTGCTGCAGGCGATGAAAACCTATGGCCTGCTGTGCGCGGATAATGGCAGCAACTGGTATGTATCGGGCGCACCCAGCCCGCATTGGAATAATACGCGGCTGGTGACTGAACTGCGCCAAGTGACTGGGGCTAATTTTGAAGTGGTACAGATGGTGGGGCTGGTGCACCCATAAATCTAGTCTTGGGTAAAATCGCCGGATTTACCACCTGATTTGGCGGTGACGCGTAAACCATCGATGCGCATGACGCGGTCTATCGCTTTGCACATATCGTAAATGGTGAGGGCGGCGATGGAGGCGGCGGTGAGCGCTTCCATCTCCACCCCGGTTTGGCCGGTGGTGCGCACGGTTGCGGTAATTTCCATGGTGGTGTCGTTGGTTGGTGCCGGGAAAATGTCGATGCTGACGGATGTGATGGGCAGTGGGTGGCACAGCGGAATGAGGTCGGCTGCGCGTTTGGCTGCCATGATGCCGGCAATGCGGGCGATGCCAATGACATCGCCTTTTTTGGCGGTGCCCGACATGATTATCTGGCGGGTGGCGGGCAGCATGACCACGCGCACGCAGGCGGTGGCGGCGCGCGGGGTTTGCGGTTTGGCGCCGACATCTACCATGGCAGCGCGGCCTTGGGCATCGAAATGGGTGAGGCTGGTCATGCCGCGTGGCCGAGCAAGGCTTTGGTGGCGAGGGTAAGATCGGGCTGGCGCAACAAACTTTCGCCGACCAGCAGGCAATGTGCGCCGACGGCTGCAAGTTTGCATAAATCATCGAAATTTTTGATGCCGCTTTCGGCGATGACAATTCGTTCTGGGGGTATTTCGGGTGCCAGGCGAATGGTGGTTTGCAGGTCGGTTTTTAGCGTTTTTAAATTGCGGTTGTTGATGCCGATGAGCGGTGTTTGCAGGCCCAGGGCGCGGGTTAGTTCGGCGGCGTCATGCACTTCCACCAGCACATCTAGATCTAGTGCGCGGGCCAGGGATTCTAGGTCTATCGCTTCTGAATCAGTAAGTGCCGCCATGATCAGCAAAATGGCATCGGCGCCAACCGCGCGGCTTTCGTACACCTGCCAGGGATCGAGGATAAAATCCTTGCGCAGCACGGGAAGATCGACGGCCGCGCGGGCTTCGATCATGTCGGCAATGCTGCCGCCAAAATGCGGCCCCTCGGTAAGCACTGATAAACACGTGGCACCCCCCGCCTGGTAGGCCCGCGCGGCATCGGCGGGGGTGGCGCCGGCGCGGATAATACCGCCCGAGGGGGAGGCACGTTTAAATTCGGTGATCAGACCCCATTGGCCGCGCATGTGGGCGGATTTTAGGGCAAAGCCAAAACCGCGCGGTTTATCGCGGCGGGCGGCGATTTTGGATTTTAGTGCGTCGATCGAGGTTTCTGCCGATAGGCGGGCGATTTCAGCGCGCTTGATGGTGCAGATGCGGGCGAGTGCGTCATCACTAACGGGCGCATCTTCAACAACTGTTGTATCCGGTGTTTTGGTCATGCCATGCCCCGTGCTTGCCGCACCAATAATGTTGCATCTCGTAAAGCCGCCAGGGTGGCACAGGCAAGCCCGGTATCGAGGCTGCTGGCCGCCATTTTTACACCCTGGCGCAAAGTATCGGCGCGGCCGGACACAATGAGCCCAGCGGCGGCATTTAACAAAACCGTATCGCGGTAGGGGCCGGTGGCGCCATCGAGCAAGGCGACCAAGGCTGTTGCATTATTGGCGGCATCACCGCCGGTGATCGCTTCCAGCGGGGCGCGGCTAAAACCGGCATCTTCTGGGGCGACAGAAAATTCGCGCAGCTGGCCCTGATACCAGGCGAACACGTGGTTTTCACCGGCAAGCGTAAGCTCATCAGTGCCGCTGCCGTGCACCACCCACACGTGTTCGGCACCTAAAGCACCTGCCGCTTGGGCCAAATGCGCGCCGCGGGCGGGATCGAACACGCCAATGATCTGGCGCTTTACCCGGGCTGGGTTGGCCAGTGGCCCGAGTAGATTAAAAATGCTGCGAAAGCCCAGCTTGGCGCGCACGCCGGCGGCGTGGCGCAGGCCGGGGTGGTGATTGGGTGCGAAGAGAAAAACGATGTTGGTGGCATCAAGAATGGGGCCCAAGGCGGCCATCGGTGGGGCGATATCAATGCCCAGTGCCATCAGCACATCGGCCGCACCCGATCGGGATGTGACCGCGCGGTTGCCGTGTTTGGCGACCGGCACGCCGCAACCAGCCAGCACAAAAGCAACAGCAGTTGAAATGTTAAGCGTGTGGCGGCCATCGCCGCCAGTGCCACACACATCTATCGCGTGGGGCGGTGCCGGAACAGGCGCCATGCGCGCCCGCATAGCCTGCGCAGCACCAGTGATTTCGGCCACAGTTTCGCCACGCACCGCCAATGCGGTGAGCAGGGAGGCGATTTCAATGTCGCTGGCAGCGCCATCAAGCACCGCGCCGAACACGGCTTGGGCCTCGTGCGCATCCAGCGTTTCACCGGTAGCAAGCCGGCGCAGAAAATGTGGGATTGCAACGGTCATTGGGCGACGCTCATGCGGTGATCAAGCGGCTGCGCGCGCAGGCGTGCGCGCCAGCGTTAGAAAATTGGCGAGCAGATCGTGGCCGTGTTCGCTGGCAATACTTTCCGGGTGAAACTGCACGCCGTAAATCGGGTATTCGCGATGGCGCAACCCCATAATCAGCCCATCATCGGTATGCGCCGTTGCGATTAGGCAAGCCGGCAAGGTATCTGCGCGCACCACCAAACTATGGTAGCGCGTCGCTTTAAACGGGTTTTTGAGCCCGGCAAAAATATCGCTACCCTGATGGTACACGTGGCTTACCTTGCCGTGCATAGGTGTGGGTGCCCGCACCACTTCGCCGCCAAACGCCTGGCCAATCGCCTGGTGACCCAAACACACGCCCAGTAATGGAATTTTACCAGCAACGGCGGCAATCACATCCAGGCAAATACCAGCATCGTTCGGCGTACACGGCCCCGGCGACAACACAATAGCTTCCGGCGCCATCGCCCAAATCTCGGCCAATGTCATTTTATCGTTGCGGTGCACTGAGCACTCAGCACCCAGTTCACCCAGGTAGTGAACCAGGTTGAAGGTGAAGCTGTCGTAGTTGTCTATCAGCAGGATCATTGGGATAGTCCAGGTAAGGAAGAAACTTCTTTTCTGAAGAAAAGAAGCAAAAGACTTTTATAATGCTGGTGCGGCGTTCGCGGTGGCGGCGTTGCCCCAGGCCCAGCATAGTAAAAGTCTTTTTGTTTCTTTTTCTTCAGAAAAAGAAAATTCTTATCTTCCTCCATCCCCTAGCTCTCCCCAGCCGCAAACCGCACAGCTTCTTCGGCGGCGCGAAACAGGGCGCGGGCTTTGGCGCGGGTTTCCTGGTATTCGGCTTCGGGCACGGAATCGGCGACGATTCCGCAGCCGGCTTGGACGTGCATTTTGCCGTCTTTTACCAGGGCCATGCGTAGGCCGATGCAGGTATCCATGTTGCCATCGGGGCCGAAATAGCCAACGCAGCCGGCGTAGATACCGCGGCGTGTGGGTTCCATTTCGTTGATGATTTCCATGGCGCGGATTTTGGGGGCGCCGGTGAGGGTGCCGGCGGGGAAGCCGGCGATGAGGGCGGCGAGCGCATCGACGCCGTCGCGCACCTGGCCTTCGACGTTTGATGAGATGTGCATAACGTGGCTGAATTTTTCGACAACGAAGCTTTCGGTAACGCGCACTGACCCGGTGGTGGCGACGCGGCCGACATCGTTGCGGCCGAGATCGACGAGCATTAAATGTTCGGCGCGTTCTTTGGGGTCGGCGAGGAGTTCATCTTCTAGGCGCTGATCATCGGCGGCGCTGGTGCCGCGCGGGCGGGTGCCGGCGAGGGGACGAATGGTGATGGTGCCATCGCGCAGGCGGACCAGCACTTCGGGGCTGCTGCCGACGATGGAAAATGCGCCGAAATTGAGAAAGAACAAGAACGGGGCGGGGTTGATGCGGCGCAGGGCGCGGTAGAGGGCGAGCGGCGGCAGGGTGAAATCGGTGGTGAATCGTTGGCTGGGCACCACCTGAAAGACATCGCCGGCGGTGATGTACTCTTTCATGCGCAGCACTATATCGATGAAGGCCGCGTGCGACATGTTGGAGATGGGGGCGGCTGGTGCTGGTAAAAAAACCGGTTCTGGCGCCGGCGGTAGTGCTTGGTTTAGGCGTGTGCGTGCGGCCGCCACGCAATCTTCGGCGCGGGCGCGGGCGGCGGCGATAGGTTCGTTCGGGCGTGGCCGCACCGGGGATGCGATGATCAATTCATCGCGCACGTTATCGAACACGGCGAACAGGGTTGGGCGTAGCATGATGGCGTCTGGCACGGCGAGGTCATCGATGCCGCTGACCGGTAGGCGTTCCATTTGGCGGGCCATGTCGTAGCCGAGGTAGCCAAACAGCCCGCCGATCATCGGGGGCAGGAGTGCGGGCAGGGGAAAGCGGCTGGCGGCGATGAGTGCGCGCAAGCTATCGAGCGGTTTTTCGGTGATGGCGGTAAAATCGCCGCCACCATGGCTGATGTCGGCGATGCCATCGCGGCTGCGCCAGATCAGATCTGGCGCCATGCCGATGACGGAAAAGCGGCCGCGCGCACTGCCGCCTTCGATACTTTCCAGCAAAAAACTATTGGGTTCGTTGCCGGCTAGTTTTAGCAGCACGCCGACCGGTGTTTGCAGATCGGCGACGCCACGCCAGAACACCACATGGGGGTTTTGCACGGTTGTGGTGTCGGGGTCTGTCATCAAGTCGGCCATTATTTATTCCGCGGTTTGTTCGAGCAATTTGTTGAGCAGGGCGGTGTTGACCGTGGGTTTGCCGCCATCGCGGATGGCGGTTGCGTAGCTGGTGAGAAAATCATCGCCCATGACTTTGGTGAGGGTGGCGCGGATCTGCGCGAATTGCGCGGCGGCCTTGGCAGGATCGGGTTTAATGATTTGGGCCAAGGTTGCCACCATAAAGCCATCTTGGGTTTGCACCATGGTGGCTTCTCCCAGTTTTAGGCTGAACAGCACCGGCGGTAGATCGCGCGGCATGTCTATCGCCATGTGGCCGCGCAGGGCGGGTGTACTGCGGGCAACGCTTAAGCCTGCGGCGCCGGCCACATCCATAATCGGTTTGCCGCCCTGGACTTGGCGCAGCAACTGGGCGGCTTGCATTTCGGTTTCGTGGCGGCGGGTATCGGCCTGCCAATCGGCCAGCACTTTGGTTTTCACAGCATCAAACGGCTGCACTGAGGGCGGCGTGATGGTATCGACGCTGATCGCATAAAAGCCGCGATCGGGGCCTTCCACCAACTGCACGGCATCGCCTTTTTTGGCTTTGAACACGGCGCCGACAATTTCACGGGCTAGGGTGGGCGATGCCGGGATGGGGGCAGGCGTGCCATCCTGGGTGCGGCCGGAGGCATCCATGGTGCCGGCAGCGGCTGCGGCCCCGAGGCCGGTTGGCACTTCATCCAGGGTTGCCCCGCCGGCAAACAGATCTTGCAGTTTTTGCGATTTTGGATCGACCAGATCGGCGGCTTTTTGTTCGCTGATTTTGGTGCGGATTTTGGCGCGCGCTTCGGCAAGCGGGGTTTTGGTGGGCGGCAGGATGGATCGCAGGTGCATGATCTGGCTGCCAAACGGGCCTTTGATCGGGCCGGCGATATCACCGGCTTTGGCGCTGAACACGGCGGCAGCGAGATCGGCAGAGGGAATGCCGCCGCGATCGATATCGTCAAAGGTTACCGCCGTGGCGTTGGCGGTTTTGGCGGCCTGTTCCATATCGGCCCAGCTGGCCCCGTGGCGCCATTTGGCAAGCAGGGTTGCGGCGGTTGTGTCGTTAGGGGCGGTGATGACCTCGATCGAGCGGCGTTCGGGTTTTTCGTATTGGTTTTTGGTCATGGCGTAGCCGGCATCGATTTCGGCTTCCGTCACCGGCAGGCTGCGGCCGATGGTGGCAGCACTGAGCACCACCATGCGGGCGTGGCGGTATTCGGGCGAGCTGTAATTTTCCTGATGGTTGGCCCAAAAACGATGCAGCACGGTATCGGCGGGGGTGGCGGGCAGGGGGTGATTGGCCACGCGCAGCACCAGCATGTCGGCTGTGCGGGATTCGTTGAGGTAGGTGAACGCCAGGCCGGTGAGGGTATCGGGCGGCACGCCGAGGTTTTGAATGGTATCGGTGAGCTGGGTGCGGGTTTGTTCCTCGCGCATCATATCGAGAAAGCGCTGCTCGGTGAGTTGGTTGTTGTTGAGCACTTGCAGCAGCACGCGGCGGTCGAATTTGCCATCGATGCCTTTAAAGCCGGGCATGGCGTAGATGGTATCGCGCAACGCGGCATCCGGGGTTGCCAGGTGCAAGGCGGCGACGTCGGCGGCCAATGATTTTTGGTAAACCAGCCGTTGCAGGGCAAGGCTTGCCACCTGCTGGCGTAGGGCGGGCGGGGTTTGGCTCGCGTCGGGCAATTTGGCGGTGGCTTCTTTCAGGTCGCGGGTGAAGGCAAACTGAAATTCCCCCGGCGTTATGCTGGCGCCGGATACGGTTGCCACCGCATTGCTGTTGGCGCCGATGTTGCGGGCGACGTCGGTCACCCCCCAGGCGACGAAGCTGGACGCCAGAAGCACAAAGAACACGCGCGCGGGCCAGGTGCCGGCAAGTTTGCGGAATACGGCAAGCATGAGGGGGCGGGGATCCAGTTAAAAAATAGGGACGTGGCGAGACCTTACCCCAGCGCCACAGGCGGCGGCAAACCGCCGGTTTGCCGGGGGCGGGAGGGGAGGCTATTTGTGGCGAAAGTTTGGGGAATGCTTGCGATGACACCACTGATTGCGGGTAACTGGAAGATGCACGGGCTGACCGCTGATGCGGCGGCGCTGGCCGATGCGGTCGCCGCCGGGGCGGGGGCGTGCCGGGCCGAGCTGCTGGTGTGCCCGCCGGCAACCCAACTGGCGGCGGTGGCGGCGCGGTTGACTGGCAGCCGGGTGGCGGTTGGCGGGCAAGATTGTGCGGTGGCGGTGCAAGGGCCGCATACCGGGGATATTTCCGCGGTGATGCTGGCCGATTGCGGCGCGGTGGCGGTGATTTTGGGCCATTCGGAACGCCGCGCCGATCATGGCGAAACGGATGCGCAGGTTTGCGCCAAAGTGGCGGCGGCGGTGGCAGCCGGGTTGCTGGCGATTGTGTGTGTGGGCGAAACTGCGGCGCAACGTGATGCCGGGCAGGCGGAGGCGATTGTGTGCGCGCAGGTGGCGGCAAGCCTGCCGGATGGGTTTGCCGGCGTTGTGGCGTATGAACCGGTATGGGCGATTGGCACTGGGCGCATACCGAACGCCGACGATGTGGCTTCCATGCATGCGGCGATACGGGCGGCGTTGATCGCGCGGCTGGGGCCGGGCGGGGCGGATTTGCGCATATTATATGGTGGATCGGTAAAGCCCGAGAATGCGGCGCTGTTGCTGGGGTTGCCGGATGTGGGCGGGGCGCTGGTGGGCGGGGCTGCCCTGAAAGCGGCGGATTTTCTGGCGATTGCCGCGGCGGCGGCG
>JBBARC010000027.1:11123-30004 GCA_040400005.1 Acetobacteraceae bacterium
GCGGGCTGATTTGCCGCGGCGGCGGCGGCGGGCTGATTTGCCGCGGCGGCGGCGGCGGGCTGATTTGCCGCGGCGGCGGCGGGCTGATTTGCCGGTGTTTTGCATCTCGGCCGCGACCGGGCTAGAAGACGCATCTTCATAAACGACCGGTTTTGCTCAGATGAACGAACTCATCCCCGTGCTGCGCGTGCTGCACCTGTTTATCACCCTCGCCATGATCGGCGTTGTGCTGATCCAGCGTAGCGAAGGTGGTGGCCTTGGTATTGGCACCGCCCAAGGCATGGGCGCGTTTATGAGCGGCCGCGGCACGGCTAATTTGCTGACCCGCACCACGGCGATTTTGGGCGGGCTGTTTTTTGCAATCTCCCTGACGTTGGCCTTGCTGAACAAAGGCACATCGGGCGCCGGGCGCGATATTTTGGCGCCAACCACAACGACAGCGCCTGCCACAACGACAGGGCCTGCCCATACCAGCCTGCCCGCCGCACCGGCGCTGCCCAGCTTGCCAAGCCTGCCGCAAGTGCCAACAAAATGATCGCCCCGCCCGCAAGCGTGGGTGGCGATTTCGATGTGGTGGTGGTGGGGGCTGGGGTTGCCGGCCTAAGTGCCGCAACCGCGCTGCGCCAGGCCGGGCTTACCGTGTGCGTGCTGGAAGCCGGCGGCCATATCGGTGGCCGTGCGCAAACGATTTACCCGGATATTTTGCAAGGTGCGCCGTTTGATCGCGGGGCGCAGTGGTTTCACCATGCCGATCGCAACGTGGTGCTGGATCGCGTGCTGGCCGCCGGCATTACGGCGTTTGCCGACCCCGCCCAAGGGCAAAATGCGGTGCGCGATGGGGCGGTTTTTGGCGCGCCGGCCGATGCGGCTTATGGCGCTGCGCGGGCGCGTTGGGATGCAACGGTAAGCGCGCAAACGGGGGGCGCGGATATGTCGGTGGCGCAAGCCGGCTGCTCGCTTGCCGGTGATCCGTGGCTTGCCACGATCGAGGCGTGGGAAGCTGAGGTGATAGGGGCGGCGCCGGCCGCCGATTTAAGCTTGGCGGATTGGCATGCGTTACAGTTAAGCGGCGAGAATTTTGTTGCACCTATGGGGTTGGGGGCCGCCGTGTTGCAAACTTTGGCGCCGGCGGCTGGCCAGGTGTTTTTGGGCCATGCGGTGCGAGCGATTGATGGCACTGGCGTTGGTGTAAAAATAACCACTGATCACGGCACGGTGCGGGCGGCGGTGGTGATTGTGACGGTTTCCATTGGGGTTTTACGGGCTGAGGCCGTGGCGTTTACCCCTGGTTTGCCACAAGCGGCGCTGGCGGCATTGAACGGGCTGGTGATGGGCCAGGCCGGCAAGGTGGCGTTGCCGGCAATAACCGCCGAAAGGTTTGGCGTGGCCGCCGGCAGCGATGCGTTTGCGCGGGTAAAGGCGCGCGGCGGGGATGCGGCGTTTACCCTGATGTGGCCGCATGGCCGGGGGTATGTGACCGCCTTTACCGGGGCGGAAACGGCGCGCGCCCATGATGCGGCAAGCCCGGCCGAGGCGGCTGATTTGGTGCGCGCGCACATGGTTGCGGTGTTTGGCCATGCGGCGGCCGGGGTGTTTGGCGCTGCCGCTTACACCAGCGCCTGGGGGCGGGACGCGCGGTTTTTGGGGGCGTATGCTTATGCAACCCCCGGCCATGCGGGGGCGCGCCAGGCGCTGGCCGAACCGTTGTGGGATGGGCGTTTGTTGATCACCGGGGAAGCGATGGCGCCGGATAATTTTTGTGGCACGGTGAATGGCGCGTGGCGCGCAGGGCAGATCGCGGCGGTAAATGCGGATGCCCGCTTTCCGCGGCAACGCATCTCGGTATAGAAGAATCGCCCATGACACGGTTCGTATTTATCACCGGTGGCGTGGTCTCCTCGCTCGGCAAAGGCATTGCATCTGCGGCACTCGCGGCGCTGTTACAGGCGCGCGGGTATCGGGTGCGTATCCGTAAGCTTGACCCCTATTTGAATGTCGATCCGGGCACGATGAGCCCGTTTCAGCATGGCGAGGTGTTTGTAACCGACGACGGCGCCGAAACCGATCTGGATTTGGGCCATTACGAGCGCTTTACCGGGGTGCACGCGACCAAATCGGATAACGCAACCACCGGGCGGATTTATTCGGAAGTGATCGCGCGCGAACGGCGGGGTGATTATCTGGGCGCCACGGTGCAGGTTATTCCCCACATTACCGATGCGATTAAGCACGCGATTGTGCGGGAAACCGATGATCTCGATTTTGCCCTGATCGAAATTGGCGGCACGGTGGGTGACATTGAAAGCCTGCCATTTTTGGAAGCGATCCGCCAATTAAGCAACGAACTGGGGCCGGAAGGCACCATGTTCGTGCACCTTACCCTGGTGCCGTACATTCCCAGTGCGGGGGAGCTTAAAACCAAACCGACACAGCATTCGGTGAAAGAGCTGCTCAACGTTGGTATTCAGCCGCAAATGCTGCTGTGCCGCTGCGATCGGCCGATACCGGATAACGAACGGCGCAAGATCGCCTCGTTTTGCAATGTGCGCCCCAGCGCGGTGATCGCGGCGTTGGATGCCGATACGATTTATGCGGTGCCGATTGCCTACCACGATGAAGGCATGGACCGTGAAGTGCTGCGCCATTTTGGTTTGCCGTTTGATGAAGAACCCGATCTGGATCGCTGGCGCCGCATTGTGCGCGTGGTGCGCGCCCCGGAGGGGGAGGTGCGCATAGCGGTTGTTGGTAAATACACTAATCTTTTGGATAGCTATAAATCACTGGCCGAAGCGTTGACCCATGGCGGCATTGCCAATGGCGTGCGGGTGCGGCTGGATTGGGTTGATAGCCAGGTGTTTGAACAACCCGATACGGTGGAGCGCCTGGAAGGTGTGCATGGCATTTTGGTGCCGGGCGGCTTTGGCGAGCGTGGCACCGAGGGCAAAATTGCCGCCGTGCGGTTTGCCCGCGAACGCAAAGTGCCGTTTTTTGGCATTTGCTTTGGCATGCAAATGGCGGTGATTGAATGCGCGCGCAATTTGGCCGGCCTAACCGGCGCCAGCAGCACCGAATTTGGGCCGTGTGATGAAGCGGTGGTGGGGCTGCTGACCGAATGGGCGCGCGGCAATGAGATAGAACGCCGTGCTGCCAATGGCGATTTGGGTGGTACCATGCGGTTGGGGGCGTTTGCGGCAAAGTTGGATGCGGGGTCTCTCGCGAGCAAGATGTATGGCGATGCGCGCGACATTAGCGAGCGTCACCGGCATAGGTTTGAAGTGAACGTGCATTACCGGGCACAGTTAGAAGCCCAAGGGTTGCGGTTTTCGGGTATGTCGCCTGATGGTATTTTGCCGGAAATTGTGGAATATCCCGATCACCCGTGGTTTATCGGGGTGCAGTATCACCCCGAGCTAAAATCTAAACCTTTTGACCCGCACCCGCTGTTTGCCGGTTTCATTGAGGCCGCTGTGCGCCAGGCGCGGCTGGTATGAGCGGGCGTGTGGTAAACATTGGTGCGGTAAAGATTGCCAGCGATTTGCCGTTTGTGCTGATTGCCGGGCCCTGCCAGATAGAAAGTGAAGCTCATAGTTTTGAAGTGGCCGGTGAATTGGTGGCCACTTGCGCAGAGCTTGGCATTGGGCTGATTTATAAAAGTAGCTTTGATAAAGCCAACCGCACCAGCGCACGTGCCACGCGCGGTATTGGCCTGGATTTGGGGTTGCGCATTTTGGCTGGTGTGCGCGAAAAATTTGGCGTGCCGGTGCTGACTGATGTGCACGATGCGGCGCAGTGCAGCGCTGTGGCGGAGGCGGTGGACGTGTTGCAGATCCCCGCGTTTTTGTGCCGCCAGACTGATTTGCTGCTGGCGGCGGGCAACACTGGCGCCGCGGTGAATGTGAAAAAAGGCCAGTTTCTGGCGCCGTGGGACATGAAAAATGTCGCGGCTAAAATTGCCGGCACGGGTAATGACCGGATTTTACTGACTGAGCGTGGTGCTAGTTTTGGTTACAATACGCTGGTGAGCGATATGCGATCGCTGCCGATTATGGCGCAAACCGGCTACCCGGTGGTGTTTGATGCAACCCATTCGGTGCAAAGCCCCGGCGGGCAGGGCACATCGAGCGGTGGGGACCGGCGCTTTGCCCCGGTGCTGGCGCGGGCGGCAATCGCCGTGGGGTGTGCGGCGCTGTTTATTGAAACTCACCCCAACCCTGATGCAGCGCCCAGCGATGGGCCGAATATGATCCCGCTGCGGGCGATGCGAGGCTTGCTTATTGAACTGCAGGCTTTTGATATCTTGGCAAAAACCTTTCAAGCACAACGGACAGATATATCATGAGCGCCATCGCCGACATCGTCGCCCGCGAAATTTTGGATAGCCGGGGCACCCCCACAGTTGAAGTCGATGTGATCCTGGATAGCGGCGCCGAAGGGCGGGCCGCCGTGCCATCGGGGGCTTCCACCGGGGCGCATGAAGCGGTGGAATTGCGCGATGGCGATGCCAGCCGTTACGGCGGTAAAGGTGTGCGCACCGCCCTTGCCAACATCGAAGGCGAGATTTTTGATGCGCTGTGCGGGCGCGAAGCCAGTGAACAATTGGCGCTGGATAATCTGCTGATTGATCTTGATGGCACGCCGAATAAAGCGCGCCTGGGTGCCAATGCGATTTTGGCGGTTTCTCTGGCAACTGCCAAGGCGGCGGCAGCTGATCTTGGCATGCCGCTGTATCGCTATATTGGTGGCGTGTTTGCCCGCACCCTGCCGGTGCCGATGATGAATATTGTCAACGGCGGCAAGCATGCCGATAACCCGATCGATATTCAGGAATTTATGATACAACCCGTGGCCGCTGGCACCATTGCCGATGCGGTGCGGATTGGTGCGGAAATTTTTGCAGCCTTGAAAAAAATTCTGCACGATGCTGGCCATAATACCAACGTGGGCGATGAAGGCGGGTTTGCGCCGAATTTGAAATCGGCCGATGAAGCGTTGGGCTTTATCACCAAGGCGTGCGAAAAAGCCGGCTACCGGCCAGGCGAGGACATCACCTTTGCGCTGGATTGTGCCAGCACCGAGTTTTATGTGGATGGCGCCTATAAGATGGACGGCGAAGGCAAAAGCTTTGATGCCGCCGGCATGGTGGCCTACCTCGCCGATTTGGCAAAACGCTACCCGATTGTGTCGATTGAAGATGGCTGCGCCGAGGATGACTGGGCCGGCTGGAAGCACTTGACCGATGTGCTGGGCGCTAAAGTGCAGCTGGTGGGCGATGATTTGTTTGTGACTAACCCCGAACGGCTGCGCCGCGGCATTGAAACAGGCACGGCCAATGCGATTTTGGTGAAAGTAAACCAGATCGGCACACTAAGCGAAACACTGGAAGCGGTGGAACTGGCGCAACGCGCTGGCTATCGCGCGGTGATGAGCCACCGTTCCGGCGAAACCGAAGATTCCACCATTGCCGATTTGGCGGTGGCGACCAATTGCGGGCAGATTAAAACCGGGTCGCTATCGCGGTCTGATCGCACCGCGAAATACAATCAGCTGATCCGTATTGAAGCGGAGCTGGGCTATTCGGCGGTTTATGCGGGGCGTACCATTCTGCGATGAAACCCCTGGCTGATCTCGATTTTTCCAATAAAACCGTTTTGGTGGTTGGTGGGTCTAGCGGGATCGGCAACGGTATTGCGCGGGGCTTTTTAAACCACGGTGCGCGGGTGCACGTGTGGGGCACGCGGGTGGCCGCCGCGTATGCCGCCGAGGAGGGATCGGATTTGCGCGATCTGGCGTACACCCAGGTGGATGTAACCGATGGCGCCGCGGTGGAAGCGCAGGCGGCGGCGTTTGCATCGCTTGATGTGCTGGTGCTGTCGCAAGGCATTGTGCGCTATGGCCGCCAGGAATTTACCGCGGCCGGCTGGCAGGCGGTGATGGCGGTGAATATCGATAGCGTTATGCGCTGCGCCATGGCGTTTTACCCGGCCCTAAAAGCGGCCTCGGGCAAGGTGATTATTGTCAGCTCCGTCGCAGCCTTCACCGCTACACGCGGGAACCCTGCCTATAGCGCATCGAAGGCAGGGGCCGCGGGCCTAACCAAATCTTTGGGCGAAGCGTGGATCGGCGATGGTATTCGGGTGAACGGTATTGCCCCCGGCCTGGTGCCAACCAAAATCACCGCTGTTACCACAAATCATCCGGGCAGGCGCGATGCGGCGCTGGCGGCGATCCCGGCGCGGCGTTTTGGCACGCCGGCCGATATGGCCGGGCCGGCTTTGTTTTTAGCATCCCCGCTGGCCGATTATATGGTTGGCCAAACCCTGGTGGTTGATGGCGGCATGACGCTGTCTTGACCCATTCCGCCGAATTTTTGAAGGTAACGTGATATGCTTGACCTTATCAGCAAAACCGCCGTTGAAGGCCGCGATGGCCCGAATTTCCCGCCCGCTTATCCGCGCATTGATGGCAGCCCGCTGACCGACGTGAATGCGTTTACCGCCGGCCACCCGTTTGCGCTGTACAGCCAATTGCGTGAAACCGCACCTGTTGCTTGGCACGAGTGTTACGACGTTTTGCCAGGTTTTTGGGCGGTTACCCGCTATGCTGACGTGTTCGCGGTAGATGGCGATGCCAAAACATTCTCATCGCAGCGCGGCAGCATGCTGATGACCCTGGGCAACCCGGAATCGCGCCATGCCCTGCTGTACCGGGCATCGATGGACACCATGATCAACATGGATGGCCCGCGCCATTTGCAACTGCGGCGCGAACACATGCCGTATTTCACCGCGCGTTACCTAGATAAATTGCAAATCCGCGTGGCCGCCGAAACCGAACGCTTGCTGGCCGGGTTGGTGGCCGAAGTGGACACCCACGGCCATGCCGACATGGTGGAGCATTTTTCATCTCGCCTGCCGCTATATACCCTATGTGAAATGCTCGGGGTGCCAGAAGAAGATCGGCCCAAAGTGCTGCGCTGGATGCATTACCTGGAGCTTGCGCAAAAACTGGCAACCGACCAAGCCGCCAACCCCACCGCACCATCGCTGGAACTGATGCAGTTCGTGATGGATTTCAACAATAACGTGGCCGAAATGTTCGAGTACGGCCAAACGATGCTGAAGAAAAAACGCGAGAACCCCGGCGAAGATTTGATGAGCGCCATCGCCCGCGCGCAGGTGGATGGCGAATTCCTGGCCGATGAGTACCTCGATGGTTCGTGGCTGCTGATTGTGTTCGCCGGCAACGATACCACGCGCAACACCCTTTCGGGTGCGATGAAACTGCTGACCGACTTTCCCGATCAGCACGCCAAACTATCAGAAAACCTCAACCTTCTGCCCAACGCCGCCAATGAATTTATCCGCATGGTCAGCCCAGTGATTTATATGCGTCGCACCGCCACCTGCGATACCGAACTGGCGGGGCAAAAAATCGCCGAGGGCGAAAAAGTGATTATGTACTATGGCGCCGCCAATCGCGACCCCGCCGTATTCGCCAACCCGGACGAGCTAGATGTAGCGCGCGCCAATGCCGATAAACACCTGGCCTTCGGCTACGGCCCGCACGTGTGCATCGGCAAGCGCGTCGCCCAAATTCAGCTGGAAGAAGCGTTCCGCCAAATACTCACTCGCTACCCCACCCTGCGCGGCACCGGCCAAATCGATATCGCACCTAATAATTTTGTGCATGCTATTCGGGAGTTGCAGGTTACCCGGTAAGGATAAGGCGTAAGGATAAGGTCTTCTTTTCTGAAGAAAAGAAGCAAAAGACTTTTATAATGCTGGGCCTGGGGCAACGCTGCCACCGAGAATTCCGAACCAGCGTAATAAAAGTCTTTTTGCTTCTTTTTCTTCAGAAAAAGAAGGTTCTTGCCTTTGCCTTTGCCTTTGCCTTTGCCTTGCCTAACTATACGTAACCAACGTACCGCCGTGGCCGTCTGACACTAGCGCGAAGTGAGGGCCTGCAAAGGTGCCTGGTAGGGTAATTATAGCGCTGTGGGTAGGGTCGGTTAGGGTGAGGGTTGCGGCGCCTAGGCCTTGGGTGAATTTGAGCGTAGCGGCGGCGGGGGCTATGTCGGTGATGTCGATGGTGTCGGTGTTGGTCCAGTTGCCGATGCGATCGGCGGTTAGGTTGGCGGCGGTGCCGGTGAAGACATCGCCGGTGGTGCCTGCGTAGAACAGCATGCCGGATTGGCTGGCGTTGACTATTGTTGCGCCGCCACCGAGGGTTTGCGGGGTTATGGTGATGATGGCATTGCCGCGGCCATCGGTGCTGGCGGCGATGGCGCCCGTGATGGGTGTGGTGGTGGTGAGTTTTACGATGCCGGCGGCGGTTGCGAGGGTGAGCTGGGTGTTGTTGACGCTGAGCGCGGATAGCGTGGTGGCGATGAGTTGAATTTGGTCACCGGCGCCAAAATTGTTGATGGTGGCGGCGAACAGGCTAGGTTGTTCCAGTTTTAGCGCTTCGTTGATGCCGGTAAAGTTTACCGTTTGGCCGGCGCCGATGGTTGTGCCGCAATCTAGTGTGTTGAGTTGGCCTGTGCTGGCTTGGGCTATTTGCAAGGTGCCGGTGCCGGTGATGGCTTGCAGTAGAATCAGAGGGCCATATTTTGCTTCCATCAGGCCGTTATTTTGCACGGGCGCGTTGATACTGCCGACGCCCTGAATGAGGCCGCCTGCCTGGTTTAGGAACGGGATGGTGGGAAAAATGCCACCGGCGGTGACTTCGGCGAAGGCGCCACCCAGCATGTGCAGTGTGCCGGTGTTGGTGAAGGGGGATGCTGGCGCGTTGGGGGCGGCGTAGAAATTATACAGCTGCACGGCGATGGCTGATCCTGCGACCAGTGACATGTTGCTGGCGTTGGTGAAGCCGGCGCAGGTGATGGAGACATTGCCGCCCTGGCCGATGGCGATGCCGCCTTGGTTGATAAAAAAAGTGCTGCCGATGGTGAGTGTGCCGCCGGTGGTTGCGGCCAGAATTTGGCCGGTGTTGATGATGGTATCGGCCCAGCGGCCGGTGGTGGCATCGCCTAAGGCTGCGACCATGCCAGCGGTGCGAAACAGCAGGTTTTTGCCCAAAGTGAGGGTGGTGCCGGGGCCTGCCGCCAGTAACGGGGCGCCGATGCGCTGGCCGAGGTAGAAGGTGCCGAAATTGCCATCGTAAATGGTGGCGTTATCCAGGGTTTGGCTGGTGGTGGCGATCACCCTGGTGCCGGCACCGGTGAGCATGATGGCGCCTTGCCCGGTGCCGCTGTTGCCGGCGAAGGTAAGGCCGTTGGTGAGGGCGACTTGGGCGAAGGGGCGGGAAAGATCGAGTGTGCCCCAGTAGGAAAGCGCATCTAGCGTGGCGTTGCCGGCAGTAGCCAGGCCCTGGCCGCTATCGGCGATAACGCCACCGTGCAGTGTGCCGGTGAGTGACACGCGGCCAAAGCGTGTGCCCACACCAACGGCAAGCGTGCCGCCGCTGCAATCTAGCCCGCCGCTAACCGCCAGGTTTGCGGCGTTCAAGGTGATATTGCTGATAGCACCTAGGGTAAGTGTGCCGCCAATGGCGAGGGTTGCGTTACTGACCGATACATTGCCGGTGTTGGTGAAATTGGCGGTGTTTATCGCCAAGGTATCGCCATTGCTAATGGCGACAATGCCCTGATTGCTAAACCCTGGCCCACCCAAAGATAGTGTGCCGCCGGCGATGGCGCCGGTGATGGTGCCCTGGTTTACGATGATGTCGCCGGCAATGCCGCGGACGCTGCCGATGGCGGCCAGGGTGTTGCTTTGGGTGATGTTAAGGGCGGTGCCCAGGGTGAGGGTGGTTGCGGCAAGACTGGTGTAATCATGTACCATATCGATGATGGCTGCGGTGTTGGCGTTGCCCAAGGCCACGCTGCTGGTGTTGAAATTTTGTGTGCCTTGAAAATTGAGTGCGGCACCGGCGCCGCTGATGGCCAACGCGGTTGCGGAAAAGCCATTTTTGATGCGCAGAATAGATGCCGCATTGGCCATGGTGAGGGTGCCGCGATAGGCAAGCCCATCGAACACTGCGGCACCGGTGGTGCCGATGGTTAAGCTGGTGCTGGTATCGATCAGCGTGCCGCCTTGCAGGGTGCCGGCAAGGGTGAGGTTGGGCAGCATGAAGCCTGCGCCAAGGGTGAGTGTGGTGCCGGTGTTTTGCAGTGTGCCGGTGAGCACAACACTGCCGGCAGTGGCGCCCGATGTGATGCGGCCCAACGCACCGGTTTGGGCGATGCCGGCCAGCACTAGGGTGCCGGCGTTAAGTGTTATGGTGCCGGTGTTGGTCCAGGCACTGCCGGGTGCCAGGTAACTGCCGCCGGCACCCAGTATGGCAACGGCGCCGGCGTTCACTGCCAGCAATCCGGTATTGCTAAAGCCTGCAACGGATACGGTGAGGGTATCGCCGTTGCCGATGCTTAGCGTGCCGGCGTTGATGAACAGGCCAACGCCACCCAAGGCAAACGCACCACTGGCGATAGTGCCGGTGATGGTGCCTTGGTTGATCAGCACGTCGGCCAGGCCAACGCCTGCCAGGGGGGTGGTGCCATTGGTAAGGATGGCGGCGTATTTGGCAGTTTGCACCACCTGCAGATTGGCGCCCAGCGTTGCGGTTGTGGCAGAACTTGCCAGCCACGGATCGGATGTGCCGAGCATGGCGGCGCTGGTTGCGTTGCCCAAATTGATGGTGGCGCGATCCAGGGTTGTGGTGCCGCGCAGTAAAATTGCGCCGGCGGCACCTGTGATGTTGGCAATGCCGGGGGCGCTGCCGGCGCCACTGGTGAGGGCTGCGCCGTTGGTGAGGGTGAGGGCGTTGCGATCGGCCAGCGTGAGCGTGCCGCGGTAGGTTACCCCATCGAGCACGCCGTTAGCCGGGCCGAGTAGCAGGCCGTTGCCGGCATCAACAATTGTGCCGCCCAGAATGGTGCCGCCCAGCGTGAGGGGGGCGGCGACATTGCCGCCGGCGCCCAAGGTTAAGGTGCCGCCGCGATTATCGGCGATGCCGGATACCAGCAGGGTTGCTTGGGAAAACCCGACCCGGCCCAGTGCGGTTAGGCGGGTGGCGGCAAAACTGCCGCCAAAGGCCAGTGTTGCGTTGCTAACGGCGATGCTGCCGGTGTTGCTAAAACCGCCGGTGGCAACCGTAAACGTGGCGCCATTGCTGATGTTGATTGTGCCTGCATTGGCGAACACGCCGTTGCCTAAGGCGCCCAGGCTGCCGCCGGTAAGTGATATGGTGCCGGCGTTGAAAATTTGGTCGGGCAGGGTGCTGCCGGGCAGGGTGTTGCTGGCGCCGGCTAGGAGTAAGCCGGCGCCGCTGGTTTGGCGCAGGGTTGTGGTGGCGCCCAGCGTGAGGGTTGCGGCCGTGGTGGCACCAAAGGCGTGGCTGGCGGCAAGGGTTGCCGCGCCGCCGGTAATGGCGCCGCCGGCCTGGGTGCCTAGAGTGATATTTGTATTGGTGATCGCCTGGCTGCCGATGGCGGCCAGCATGGCGTAGGCGCCGGTGAGGGTAATGCTGCCGGTGCCGGTGCCGTTAAGGCCGCCAAAACTTACGCCTTGGCGCAGAAATAGCGTTGCGTAATTGGCTGACAGATCCAGCAAGCCTGCAACCGCAATGCCGGCCAGGCTGCCGCCGTTGCAGGCCAGGGTGCCACCGGCCAGCGCCAGTGTGCCGCCTGATAAGGTGCCGCCGGCTAAGGCCAGGGTGCCGGCGGATAATTGGCAGATTCCGGATACGGTGAGCGACCCGGTATTATAT
This sequence comes from Acetobacteraceae bacterium, assembly GCA_040400005.1. Lineage (GTDB taxonomy): Bacteria > Pseudomonadota > Alphaproteobacteria > Acetobacterales > Acetobacteraceae > JBBARC01. The sequence continues at coordinate 22,890 of JBBARC010000027.1, forward strand.
AGCAGGGCACCGGGGGCGTTGAGGGTAAGGGCGGCGACCTGGGCTTGGCCGGTGAGCGAGATGGCGTAGCTGCCTAACGCCGCGATGGTGACGGTATCGGCCGCCCCTGGGGCGACGCCGCCGGCCCATAGGGTGGCGTTGGTCCAGGCGCCGCTGAGGCTGGCGGTGCCCCAGGTGATGGCGGTCATGGCGCGGGCGCGTCCGGTTTTGGCGGTGCAGCACGGAAATTGGTCATGCGGGGCCTTGTGGTTGGACGAACGGGCGGGCGGTTTTTGGCGCGGACCGCGGGTGAGGTGGCGCTTACCGTTTGGTAAGGTTCGTCTCATTGCCCAATGGTCATTTGCATCCAACCGTCTCTGGTCCAACTTTGCGAGCAGTTAGCTAATATCGAGTGAACGACTCGGACAGCTTGCTATCCAGTCTGCTGTTGTGCCCGCGGTGGTGGGCGGCATGGGCAGGAACAACCCGGAAAACCGGGCTAAACGCGCACATAGGAGTTTTTTCGCCGTGCAAGATTTTCGCAATCCTTCCCGCCGTTTTGTGTTGGCTGCGGGTGCGCTGAGTGCGCTGCCGATCAGTGTGGCGCTTGCCCAGGCGCCGGCGCCTGCTGCTCCACCCCCCGCCTCACCCCCCGCCCCTGCGGCCGATCCGCGCATGGCGGAGCGCAGTGTTGGCAATGCTGATGCCAAGGCGGTGGTGGATGAGTGGTTTTCGCTGACCTGTTCGCATTGCGCGGCGTTTGCGCGGGAGGTTTTTCCGCAGATCAGGACCAAGCTGATCGAGACGGGCAAGCTGCGCTATGTGTTTAACGAATATCCGCTGAACCAGCTTGATCTGACGGCCATTATGGTTGCGCGCAGTTTGCCGGCCGACCGGTATGAGCCGTTTGTGTTTGCGCTGCTGGAAAGCCAGGCGGTGTGGGCGTTTGATCATGGCAAGGATTCGAAGGAAGAGCTTGCCAAGATGGCGGCGCTGGCGGGGATGCCCAGGGCGTTTTTTGATGCGGCGATTGCCGATAATGCGTTGCGTGATGCGATTTTGGCCAAGCAGCAGGACGCTGAAACCAAATTCAAAATATCGTCAACGCCGACGTTTGTGGTGGGTGGCAAGGCGATTGCGGGTGAAAAGAGTTACGATGAGTTTGTAAAGATGGTTAGCCTGTAGAGGTATGGGCGGGGCGCTCATGGCGATTGTAACGATCGGCAGTCGGGTGCCCCAGCCGCCAATTTATAAAAGTCTTTTTGTTTCTTTTTCTTCAGAAAAAGAAAATTCTTCCTTCTTTGCATCCGGGGTCTCGCCAGAATGACCGATAGTGAAGCCGCCCCAGGTGCCCGCATCAATCGCATTCGTATTGCCGGGTTTAAAAGTTTTGCAGAACCGGTCAGTGTGGATATTCTACCGGGGTTGACCGGTATCGTTGGCCCCAATGGCTGCGGTAAGTCCAACGTTGTAGAAGCGTTGCGCTGGGCGATGGGGGAAAGTTCGGCCAAATCGCTGCGCGGCGGCGAGATGGATGACGTGATTTTTGCCGGCACCACATCGCGCGCCAGCCGTAATTTGGCCGAGGTGACGATTTCGCTGGATGGTAAGTTGCCAGCGCCGTTCGACAATGATGCCGAATTGCAAGTGACACGGCGGATTGAGCGCGGGGCGGGATCGAGCTACCGGGCTGGCGGGCACGAGATCCGGGCGCGCGATGTGCAGACGTTTTATGCTGATTTAGCCAGTGGAGCGCGCAGTTCTGGCATGGTGAGCCAGGGGCGGGTATCGGCGCTGGTTAATGCTAAACCGGAAGATCGGAGGCAGGTGCTGGAAGAAGCGGCCGGCATTACCGGGCTGCGGGCGCGGCGGCATGAGGCGGAATTGAAATTACGGGCGGCCGAGGCCAATTTGGCGCGGTCGGAAGATTTGCTGGGTCAGTTGGAGGCCAGCCGCGAGGCTTTGCGCAAGCAGGCGCGCGAGGCACGGCGGTATCGCAATATGTCTGGCCTGGTGACGGCGGCGCAGGCTGATTATTTGGCGATACAGCATGCGAGGGCTGCGGCGGCGTATGCGCAGGCGCAGGCGCACATGGCAGCGGCACGGGAAGCGGTTGGTTTACGCGAAGCGGCGGTGCTGGCGGCGAGTGCTGCGGTGGCGGCGGCTGAGGCAGGCTTGCCGGCGCCGCGGGCGGCGGAGGCGCTTAGCCGAAGTGCGCTGGAACGCAAGCGCGTGGATGTGGAGCAGCTGGATGCCGCGGCGGCACGGGCGGCGCAGGCGCTGGCCGATGCTGAGGCGCGGGTGCTTGAGATTGAGGCCGATTTACAGGCGGCAGCGGCGCGGGCGGATGATGCCGCCGCAGCGCTGGCCGAGCGGCTGACTGAGGATACCAGGCTTGCTGGCCGGTTAGCGGATTTGCCGGGCGCATTAGCGCGGGCGGAACAGGCGCGGGATGCGGCGGCGGCAGGCGTTGCTGAGGCTGAGATTGCGTTGGATTGTGCGGCGCGTGAGGCGGCCCAGGCGGCGGCGGATGCGCGCGCGTATGGGGCGGCTTTGGCGCAGGCGGTTGAGCGTGAGGCGAGTGCCGATGCGGCCTTGGCGGCGGTGGAGCTTAGTTGTGCGCAAACTGCGCAGGATGTGATTGATCCTGCGGTGCAGGTTGCGGCGGAGGATGCGGTGAACTGCGCCCGTGATGGGCTGACCGAGGCCAGGGCGGCGGTGCAGACTGCTGAGCAGCGGCGCGGTGTGGCCGATTTGGCGGCGGCGGCGGCGGCGCGCGAGGCGCAATCGCAGGCGGCGCTTTATGAGCAATGCGAAACCCGGGCGCGTGATAACGCCAAACGGGTGGCGGATTTGGCGGCGGCGTTGGCGGTGGCAGAGGCCGATGCGCAGGCGGCGTTTGCTGCGCGTATCCCGGCGGAGGTTATCGCTGGGAAACGCGATTTGGTAGCGCAGTTGGCGGAGGCCGCGGCCGCGGCTGCCGCGGCCGAGGACAGCGCGAGTGAAGCGGCCCGTAAGGCCAGTGATGACGCGGCCGAGGCGCGCCGGATGGCGGCCGATGTGGTGGCGGCGATTGCCCGGGCGCGTGATGGTGTGCGCGCGGCGCAAACCCGGTGGGATGGCGAAACCGCCCTTGCGACCGCTGCCGAAACAGCGCTGGCGGCGGCCGATGCGGCGCAGGTGCCGAGGGCGCGGGTGGATGCGGCAGATGCGGCTATGCGCCAGGCGGTAGCTGAGCAGGCGGAGGCAAGTGCTGCTTTGGCACAGCTTGCGGCTGCTGCCCGCAGCGCCACCCAGGTTGCGGCGCGGGCGCAGACAGATTTGGCCACAGCCCAGGCCGATTGCGCCCGGGCGCGCGCCGAAGCGGATGGTTTGGGCCGGGCGCTGCAGGCTTTGGGCAGCGATGAGGCCAGCCTGCTGGATAGTATGGTGGTGCCGGCTGGGCTGGAGGCGGCCATTGGGGCGGCCTTGCTCGGCGTTGCCGAAGCCTCGGTTGACCCTAACGGCGCGCGGTATTTTGCTGATTTGCCGGGGTTGGTGGCACCTGTTTTACCGGTTGGCACCACGGATTTGGGCCGGTTGATTGAGGCGCCGGCGGCGTTGGCGCGGTTATTATCGCATGCGGTGCTGCTGGATGATGTGGCGCACGGGGCGGCCGTGCAGGCGTTGCTGGTGCCCGGCCAGATTGCGGTATCGCGGGCGGGCGAACTGTGGCGCTGGGACGGATTTAGCGCGGCTGCGGGGCAGGCAGGGGCTGCCGGTGAGCGTTTAGCGATGCGCAATCAGGTGGCGGCACTGGATGAGCGGATTGCCGCCGTTGATGCGGTGGTGGCGGCAAACGAGGCTGCGTGTGCGGCGGTAAAACGCCTGGAGCAGCAAGCCCTTGGCGCCGAAGTGGCAGCACGCGACGGGTTGGCGCAAGCGGATGGTCAGCTGGGCTTGGTGCGGGCCGATTGGGCGCAACTAACCGGTGCCAGTGAACGCGCCGAGGCGGCATATCTGGCCGCGGCCGGTGCGCTGACGCGCGCGGTTGCCGCAAGTGATGCGGCGGCTTGCGCTCTTGATGAGGCGATGTCGGCCCGATCTGGCTGCGGCGATGATGTGGCGGCTGAATCATTGGCCGCACGGTGCCAGGCGGCTCATGTGCTGGCGCAAGGGACGCACACGGAAGCCCGCAGGTTACGTGAAACCGCGCGCGCGGCGCTTGCTGCCGCCGAGCGCGACTTGGCTACGTTGCTTACCGCCCATGATGCGGCGCAAGCGCGCATTGCGACCGGGGCGCCAGCGCGCGAGCGGCGGCGGGCGGATCACGGTGCCGCCGCCGATGCGGCGGCGTTGGCACAGGTAGCGTTCGCCGAGTTGCCCGACCCCGCACTGGCGGCGGGCGAGGCGCGTGCCGCCGGCCAAATTGCCGCCGATGCGCGGGGCGACGAAATTGCTTGCCGAGACGCGGCCGAGGCAGCGGATCGCGCACTGGAAGCGGTGCGGGTGACGGCCAGCGATTTGGCGCGCCAAAAATTAGCGGCCGATGGGCGGCACGCGGCGGCAAGTGCGCAGCGTGCGCGGGCCGCGCAAGATTTAAGTGCGGCCGTTGATGTGCGGGCGCGGGCGGCGGCGGACGTGGCAGCGCTGGGCGATAGCGCCGCCCTGGCTGACGTCGCCGATGCTGCGCGCCTGGCGCTGGGTCTTGCCCGCGTGGCGCACGCCGAGGCCAGCCAGGCGGCGATGGTGCTGGCCGCTGAAAACACAGGCGCCGAGGCGCGCATGGCTAACCTCGCTGGCGAAATAACCGGCTGGCGCGCCCGGCAAACCGAGGCTGATATGGCGGCAGCGACGCTTGCCCGCCGCAGCTTGGCAGCCCTTGCCGAATGTGAAGCTTTTGCCGTCGCCCCGCGCGATATCGCCGCACGGGTGGCGCTATCGGGCGATGACTTGGCCGCAGCCGAGGCCGCCCACCAAACCGCATCGGCCGCCCTGACCGCGGCCGAGGTTTTGGCGCGGGCGGCGAGTGGGGCTGAGCGCGAGGCGGATTTGGCTGCTGCCAGCGCGCGTGAACACTTGGCCCGCAGCGAAGGTGCGCACGACACCACGGCCGCTGCCTTGGCCGCGGTGCTGGCTCGGGCGGCCGAAACTTTGGGCGAGGGTGTGCTGCTGCCGGTGCCCGACGATGTCAGCGATGCCGCGGAAGACCGTGGCCGCAAGAAATGCGACCGGCTGAGCCGCGAGCGTGACGAGATGGGGCCGGTGAATTTGCTGGCCGAACAGGAGCTGGACGAGCTGGAAACCCGCATCGCCGGCATTATTGTGGACCGCGACGAGGTGACAACGGCGATTGCCAAGCTGCGCGGGGCGATTGGGTCGTTGAACCGCGAGGGGCGGGAACGGTTGGCCGCGGTGTTTACCGAGGTGGACCGGCATTTTCGCACGTTGTTTACGCGGGTGATGGGCGGCGGGCGGGCGCATCTGGCGCTGGTCGGGTCGGACGATCCGCTAGAGGCGGGGTTAGAGATTTACGCTGAACCGCCGGGCAAGAAGCTGTCGACGCTTTCGCTGCTATCCGGTGGTGAGCAGGCGTTGACCGCGCTGAGCCTGATTTTTGCGGTGTTTCGCTGCACGCCGGCGCCGATTTCGGTGCTGGATGAGGTGGATGCGCCGCTGGATGATGCGAACGTGGAGCGCTTCTGCACCCTGTTGGAAGACGTTGTGCGCGATACTGGCACGCGGTTTTTGGTGGTGACGCATCACCAGTTGACCATGTCGCGGATGGATCGGCTGTATGGGGTGACTATGCAGGAACGTGGTGTTTCGCGAGTGGTGTCGGTGGATTTGCAGCGCGCGAGTGAGATGGTGGCCGAGGGTGGGGCGGCGGTGGCGGCTTGAGCGGCTCGGGGCAGCGTCAGGCGTGCTGTGTCTGGTCAGCGCGGGACGAAGGTGAAGGTCACGATGACCAAGGCCAATACGGCGAGCATTGCTACCGCGATGACAAGCACCCATTGTAGGGTCTGTCGTTTTTTGTGCTCTTGGCTGACGCCACAGGCGACACAGCAACCCACAGAGGGGTGGAGCATTTGATACGGTGTTGGCTGCGCACGAAAACCGGCGGCGCGCCACTCGGTTTCGGCCGGTAGTAATTTGAACTTCCTGGTGGCCTGTTCGATCATTTTACGTTCCTTGCCCGTGGCGACACGTAGCGGTATCCTTACCCCGCACACGCGGCACTGATCAACGCCATAGGCCATTGCTTAAACACCGAACCGCGCGAGGGCGGCGTCGACAATCACCGCCCCGGCTTCCTGGGTAAAATGTCCCGCATCGGGCAGATCCAGCGGTGCCGGGCAGCCGTGCAGGGTGGCGCGCAAGGTCGCCATCACCGGAGCGCCCAAAACCGGATCTTGCATGCCCACCGCCATAAAACTTTGCCCGCGCCACTCGTTTTGCCACCAATCGCGGGCGCGCCGGGCTAACGCCGCCCCCGGTGCATCGGCGGTTTCGGCGACCAGATTGGGGAATCGGCGCACACCGGCTTTGTAAGTGGCATCGGGGAAGGGGGCGGCGTAGGCGGCGGCCTCAGCGGCACTCAAACCCGGCACCGAGCGTTTGAATAGGCCGGCGATATCCATATCCGGCTTGCTGTTGCTAAACGCCCGCCACGCCAAAAAACCTTCGCTGAGCGGCACATCGCCGGTGGCCAGCATGGTGTTCATCACCAGCAGGCGGGAAAACCGATCGGGCATGTCCATCGGGATGGTCAGACCCAGTAAGCCGCCCCAATCTTGGCAGACCAGGGTGATGTCGGTGAGGTTCAGCCGGGTGATCAGCGCCATCAGCGCGTTACGATGAAAGTCAAACGTGTAAACCGCTTCATTCGCCGGTTTGTCGGATTTGCCAAAGCCGAACAGGTCGGGTGCCACCACGCGCATGGGGGCTGCCAAAAACGCCGGGATCATTTTGCGGTAAAGGTAGCTCCACGCTGGTTGGCCGTGCAGGCAGAGGGCTACCGGGGCATCACGCGGGCCGAGATCGAGTGTGTGCAGGCGCAAGCCCGGGTAGCCAGGCAGGTCATCAATATAGAGGGCTGGAAAATCATAGCCGGGCAGATTGGCGAAACGGTCATCCGGGGTGCGCAAGGCCTGCAT
>JBBARC010000027.1:30104-41159 GCA_040400005.1 Acetobacteraceae bacterium
GCCAATCGCCTTGACACCATCCCCCCCGGCATCTAGCAAGCCGCTGCCTTCCGGGTGGCAATACAGGCACGGATTGGTGGTGAGCAAGCATATGGGTGGCACGGATAACTCTTTCGAGGATCGTCTGGCTGCCGCCCGCGCGCGCCAGGGTATGAATACACCAGCCGATGCGGCAGGTGCTAAGGCGCCGGCGGGCGGCGGGTTTGCAGGGGTTGCGTTGCGCAGCGGGGTGGAATTTGCTTCCGCCGTGGCGGTTGCCGTCGGTATCGGGTTTTTTCTCGATCGCTGGCTCGGCACCAGGCCAGCCTTTACGATAGGGTTCGCGCTGCTCGGATGGGTGGCGGGGTTGTTGAATGTGCGGCGGGCGATTGTGGGCATGACCACACCACCCGATCGCGGGACAAAGGGTTAAGGGCACGTGGCAGCCGGTGTAGCAATTCAGCCGATGGAGCAGTTTGAACTGCACCATGCGCTCGGCCATTTTGGCGCCTCGGTGAATTTCACCCAGGCCAATCTGTTTATGGTGGCGGGCACGGGCCTGATGCTGGCGCTGTTGCACTATGGTGCGCGCCCGGCCGCCATTATCCCCGGCCGCCTGCAGGCCGCGGCCGAGATGCTATATGCGTTCATCCACGACATGGCGGTTGATCAGATCGGTGAGGAAGGCAAACGCTTTTTTCCCTTCGTGTTCACCATTTTCGCGTTCGTACTGATGGGCAATCTGCTCGGCCTGGTGCCGTTTTCGTTTGCCTACACCAGCCATATTGCGGTGACCGGGGCACTCGCCCTGCTGGTGATCACCATCGCAACCGCGGTTGCCCTGCGCGAACATGGCTTGCATTTTTTCAGCTATTTTCTGCCCGCCGGCGTGCCGCTGTTTCTGGCGCCGTTGATCGTGCCGATTGAAGTTATTTCGTACCTGTCGCGCCCAGTGAGCCTATCGGTGCGACTGTTCGCCAATATGATGGCGGGGCACGTGATGATGGTGGTGTTTGCCACCTTCGTTGTGATGATGGGCAGCGCCGGTGGCATTGGCCTGATTGGCGGCGCCTTTCCGGTGGCGCTAAACGTTGCCCTGTTTGGCTTTGAACTTCTGGTGGCCGGCTTGCAAGCCTATGTGTTTGCCATCCTCACCTGTATCTACCTGCACGATGCGGTGCATTTGCACTGAGCGTTACGCAGTCTGCTTCGCCTAACATCTCTGTTTTCGTCTCGCGTTTAGATAAAGAAGGATTTTTTCCATGGACGTCGCCGCCGCAAAAGCCCTGGGTGCAGGCATTGCCGTGATCGCCCTTGCCGGTGTTGGCATTGGCATTGGCAACATTTTCTCGTCGCTGATCGCAAGCGTTGCCCGTAACCCGGCATCGCAGGCACAGATCCAGCCGATCGGCTTTTTGGGCTTTGCACTGACCGAATCGGTTGCTCTGTTCGCGCTGCTGATCGCGTTCCTGATCCTGTTCACCTGATCAGTAGGCAGTGCTGATGTTTGTGTCGCGCACGCGCTTGTTCTTGGGTTTGTGCACTTTGGCGCTGCTCGCAGCCCCAGATGCTGCCCACGCCGGCACGATGCCGCAGTTGGATTTCGCCAACCCCTTGCTCACCTCACAGGTGGTATGGGGGGCGATTATCTTTGTGGTGTTTTACCTGGCCCTTTCGCGCATGGCCCTGCCTAAAGTTGGGGCGGTGCTGGAACGGCGGGCGCAAAGCATAGCCGGCGATCTGAACACAGCGCTGGCCGCAAAAGCTGCTGCCGATACTGCGCGTGATGCCGTTACCGCCGCTCGCCACCAGGCCGCGGCCGAGGGCCAAGCGGCCATTACGGCCGCTACCGACCGCGCAAAAGCCGCCGCCGCCGCCCAAGCCGCCACCCTGAACGCCGCCCTCGATGCCCAGTTGGCGCAAGCCGAACAGCAGATCGCGGCCGCTCGCGGTGCCGCCATGGGTGCGTTGGGCGAGGTTGCCGCCGAAACCGCTGGTGCGCTGATTACCCGGCTGACCGGCAAACGCGCATCGCCCGACCATTTGGCCGGCGCCGTTGGCACGGTGATGGCCGCGCGCGGTATTAACGCGGCCTGATATGCCAACATACGCGCCAGAAAGGTTTTAAGTGATGGCAAACGCGCACGGATATTTCACCAACCCCGAGTTTTGGGTGCTGGTGTCGTTCCTGATTTTTGTGACGCTGTTTGGCAAACGCCTGGCCGGCGCCATCACCGGTATGCTGGATGCGCGCGCCGATAACGTGCGCAGCGAACTGGCCGAAGCGCAGCGCCTGCGCATTGACGCCGAACATCTTCTGGCCGACGCGCAAGCCGCTAAAACGGCCGCGTTGGACGAAGCCCGCCTGGTGATCGAACGCAGCCATTTGGAAGCCGCCCGCGTGGCAACCGCCGCTGCGACCGACGCCAAAGCCGCCGCTGGTCGCCGCGAGCGCATGGCGATGGACCGCATTGCCGCCGCCGAAAAAGCCGCGATCAACGAAATCCGAGCGCTGGCCGCCGACATTGCGGTGGCCGCCGCATCACAAGTGATTGCCGAAGGCCTAACCGCCGACGCCGGCGCCCCGCTGATTGACGATGCCATTGCATCTTTGCCCAAAGCTTTGCGGGCAGCTTAAGGCCGACGAGAAGCAAGGCTGGTGGGGCGAAGCCGCCCCCCCAGACCCCCGGCAATTGGTTGACGGTGTTTGAACGCACTCCGTCAACAAATCGCCGGGGGCCTGGGGGGGCGGCTTCGCCCCACCAGCCTTTTGTTTGCCTTGCCTTAAACGTCATTGTCATAAAAACGTGATCACAGTTTTGCTGGCGGCGCGCTAGGCATTGGTGGCTGGCATGCCTTAGGGTGGAGCAAAATATATGCGCAGCTTTTGGGGGATACGATGCGGGCAATTTTGACGGCGAGCGTTGCTGTGGCGGCGTTGTGTGCGGCATCGGCGGCGGCGCACGCGGCGGCACCGGCCTGGGCTGGGTATGCGGGTAATGCGCAGCACAGTGCGCAGGCACCGGCGGCGGCCCAGGCGATGGTTAAAATTCATTGGCAGACCCCGGTTGATCTGGCGCCGCAATTTAGCGGCACTGAGCTGTTGATTCACTACGGATCGCCCATGATGACGGCGGCCAATACGGTGCTGATCCCAGTGAAAACCACGGCCACCGGCGGGTTTCACCTGGAGGCGCGGCGCGGTAGCGATGGGGTGCTGCTGTGGGCGCAGCCGTCTAATTTTGTGACGCCGTCAGCGAGCTGGCGCCCGAGTTTTCCGGCGGCCCTTACCGCCAACCGGGTATATTTTGCAGCCGCTGGCGGTAACGTAAAGTTTCGCGATGCGCCCGATCTTAAGGCCGGCGTTGCGGGCAAAATTGCCTTTTACGGCAACGCCGCGTACGCGGCGGCGGCTAGCGTTTTCAATAAAAATGTCATGATCAATACGCCGATCACCGCGGATGCGGCGGGTAATATCTATTTTGGCTTTTTGGTCACCGGTACCACGCCGGCGCATCTTTCCAGTGGTATTGCGCGCATTGCGGCTGATGGCACGGGCAGTTGGGTGAGTGCGGCAAATGCCGCAGCCGATAGCAGCATGATCGCGGTTGCGATGAATGCGGCGCCCGCCGTTTCCAACGATGGCCGCACGATCTATGTAGCGGTAACCAGCGGAGCCGGTGGCGCCTTGGTGGCGCTGGATGCAAGCACGCTGGCGTTGCAACACAAGGTGGCCTTGATTGACCCCAATAGTGGCAGCCCGGCTTGGCTGATTAACGAATCCTCAGCCAGCCCCACCGTTGGCCCCGATGGCGATGTGTATTTCGGCGTGCTGGAATCGCCGATGACCCACCACGATCGCGGCTGGTTGCTGCATTACGATGCAACGCTTGCAACCACTAAAATACCGGGGTCGTTTGGCTGGGATGATACGGTTTCTGTGGTGCCGGCAAGTTCCGTGCCCAGTTACACGGGCACATCAAGCTATTTGCTGTTTACCAAATACAACAATTACATCGAATTGGGTGGCGCTGGCGATAACAAGATCGCGGTGATCGATCCCAACGCCACCATGGTGGACACGATCAACAGCAACGTGCTGGTGATGAAGGATGTGAAAACCCTGCTGGGGCAAACCGCATTCCCCGGTGTTGCCGGTGCGGTTTACGAATGGTGCATCAATTCGGGCGTAGTTGATGCCGCCACGAAATCGGTGATTGCGAATTCTGAAGATGGCAGGCTGTACCGTTACGATCTTACCACCGGCACGGCAACCCAGAGCCTGACCCTGAATGCGCCGCGCCCGGAAGCGTACACGCCAACCCTGGTTGGGCCAGATGGCACGATCTACGCGATTAACAACGGCACACTTTACGCGGTGGGCAAGTAGGCATCGCGGCCCGTTGGCAGGGTAGGGTAGCCGTAGCCGGGGTCGTGGCGCAAATGCTGGACAAAGATCGCGTCTAGCATGGCGCGTTGTTCGGTGCTGAAACGAATCGCCTGGCGGGTATCTTGGGCCGGTACGATCACCTGACCGAAGGTGGCATCTTCAAGTTCGCTGATTTTAGAACGATCGGTAAACTGTGTGGCGCGCGCGATGTCGTCTGGGGTTAGCACAATCCCCCAATGGGCGGCGATTTTGCCGATCCACGTTGCGGCATCCTGGCGCAGATCTTCGTAGCGCACGATCAGCACCTGGCCTGGGTTAGTGCCTGCCATGTCGCCCCAGCGATTGAAAAAATGCACATACCACCAGGCATCGGTGACATAACGCCGGCGCATCGGGTCGCCTTGCGCGTAACCGGTGAGGGTGCCGCCGTATTTTTGCGACCATTTGGCGAAATTGGATTCCATCGCATCGGGAATATCGCGCACCAGCACCACAATCGGCCGCCTAGGCAGGTAGCGCCAGGTGATTGGCCAGGTGAAAAAAACCGATGGTATGGAATGTGATGATGCAAAATGGGGTAAGTTGGCGAAACGCCGCTTAACCCGCGCGCCGCCAACAATATGATCGGCATCGCCGCCGCTTGATCGGGCCGGTGGCGCCACATCAAAATGCGACGACAGCGCCACATTCAGCATGAATTTCAACCAATGCGAGCCGGAGTTTTTGCCGGTGACCAAAAAGCCCGATTCGCGGCGTTGCTGTGCGAAGAAGAAATTACCTAAATCGGCTTGCAGAATACGCAGGCGAAACTGCCCGGCTTCCACAACGCCAGGGGCGGGCGTATCGCGCGGCCGAACTGACGCCGATAAGAGCCGCAGCGCCATGCAGGCAAGAATAAGGGCGGTCAGATCATCGGCATAGCCCACCCACGGCGTGCTATCGGGGACAAAATCGTGCGGCCACAGCACGTAGCTGGCCAATACAGCGAATGCCATCTGCGGCCAAAAGCCCATGCTGGTGTCTAGCAACAGGCGTGGCAGCAAGGCCGCTTCAAACCCCAGGCGGCGTAGGGCGTGCTTCATGCGGAACCTGTGGGCGGCAAAATATCAGCGGCGATGTCAGTAAAATTGGCAAAACCTGGATGCGCGGGCGATTTTTGCGCGCCATCTTCTGGCCGCAGCAACTGGGCTGTGCGCAGGCCGCTTAGGGCGGCCGCATTAAGTTCGGCACCGATATCAGACAGAAACAGGATCGTATCGGCGGGCATCCCCAAGGTGTTGGCGATCGCCGCGTAGCTTGCGGCATCGCGTTTGCCGCCCACACCAGTATCGAAAAAATCGCTGAACAGTGGGGTAAGATCGCCATCTGGGGTGTGCCCAAACAGCAATTTTTGTGCGCCAACCGAGCCTGACGAATAAATTGCCAAACGAAGACCAGCATCATGCCAGGCACGCAGGCAGGGGGCGACATCCGGGTAGATCACCGATGCAATGGCACCCGAGCGGTACCCTTCTGCCCAGATCAGCCCTTGCAGGGTTTTCAGCGGGGTGATTTTGGCGTCTTGATCCATCCAAGCTAACAAGGCGCTGAGTGGATCAACACCTTGGGCTAGCCGCGCGATATCGGCCATCACATCAGCCATGGACGCGTCGTTAGCATGGGCATGCAGAAAATCTGGCAAGGCGGCGCGCGCATAGGGAAACAACACGTTATGCACAAAGGCAATGGGCGTAGTGGTGCCTTCGATATCGGTGAGGATGGCGCGGATTGCCATTAAGCGATGGCGAACCGTTGGGCGATCGCATCGCCGGTGTAATGCGGGGTCCAGCCGGTGGTATCGGTAAACACCCGCAGCACGGTAAAATGCGGTTCCAACCCGGCATCAAACCAGTGTTTTATGCCGGCCGGCACGGAAATGAGATCGCCGGCATCGCAGCGCGCTTCGTACACGTGATCGGCGATATGCAGGGTAAAGCGGCCGTGGCCTGCAACGAAAAACCGCACTTCATCTTCGGTGTGGGTATGTTCATCCAGAAATTTTTGGCGGATCGTTGCGTAGGCGGGGTTGCCTGGGCGCAACTGCATAACATCGGCGCTGCCGGCACCGTTTTCGCCCATCAGCGCATCTAGGTGCGGCCGGTAGGCGGCCAAAATAGCGTCGGCACCGGCATCGGCCGGGAGGCTTACCGGCAACGCCCAGCGTTCAAAGCGCACGCCTAAGCCCGCCAAAGCTGCGGTAATTTCGCCAAAATTTTCGGTATCCAGGGTGGCGCTGCCATCTTCGGCGTAAACGCATAAACGGCTCATTTTAAGCTCCTTCTCGCCAGCTCGCAGGCCAGTAAAAATTCCAAAGCTTCAAGCCGGGCCAGCGCCACATCCATATCTGGCCCCCACACATAGGCGCCGTGGCCGCGGATGTAATAGCCCATCGGCGCGGCACCCAGATGCGGCGCCACATCGGCCGCCAGCGCCACCATATCCTGGCGGTTGGCGATCAGCGGCAAATCTAACGCTGCTTCATGCGTGGTTTGCCCGGCAAAGGCTTTTTGTATTTCGTAATTTTCAAACCGCAAGGCCGCACCCGGTTCGGCCATGGACAGCACCGTGCCGGCCACCGAATGGCCGTGCAACACCGCGCCCGCATCGGGAAAATGCGCATAAATCTGGCAATGCAGCAGGGTTTCCGCCGATGGCTTGGCATCGGGGGTGACCGCGCGCCCGGCAAGGTCAACCTCGATCACCGAAAACGCATCAAGAAACCCTTTATGCCCGCCAGATTTGGTGATGGCGATGCGCGGCCCGCCGATGCGCACGCTGATGTTGCCGGCGGTTGCCGGCACCCAGCCACGTGCATCCATGCGCCGCCCGGCCCGGATGATATCTTCCTGGGCCCGAACCGGAATTGCCGCCATGGTTTAGCCGTGCGATGCGGGGCTGGTCTCGCGCACGGTTGCAGTACCCGCGCTGCTGGGCGGCTGAATGGCGCCGGCGGCACGTTCGGTTGCTTCCATCGACACGTCGGTATCATCCGCCATGTTTTTCTTGAACGCTTTGATTCCCTTGGCGAAATCGCCCATCAGCGTGCTCATTTTGTTGCCGCCGAACAGCAGCAGCACCACAAGCAGCACAACCATCCAGTGCCAAATGCTCAAGCCACCCATAAAATCCTCCATGCGCCCCACGTTTGGCGCTGCTTCTTCACGACCTTACAAAATTTGGGCGCCCAGCGCTACTAGCGCAAGGCAAGGCAATCGGGTGTGTACAAAAAGTAAGGATTTTCTTTTTTCTGAAGAAAAAAGAAACAAAAAAGACTTTTTTGACGCTGGTTCGGCGAGCGCGATGGCAGGGTTGCCCCTGTCCCCGCATGACAAAAGTCTTTTTGCTTCTTTTTCGGAAGTCAAAAGACGTGTCTTACTTTCAGCCGTTTGCCCTGGGCGTTACCCGGGATCATCCAGCCCAATCGCGCGCAGCCGGGCGCGATCTTCGTCCCAGCCGGCGCGTTCTTTGACGTTTAAGAACAAATGCACCCGGCGCTCGAGCAGCCGCGCCAGTTCTGATCGCGCTTTTGACCCGATCATTTTTATGCGCGATCCGCCATCGCCGATAAGGATCGCTTTTTGCCCGGCGCGGGCCACGTAGATGGTGGCATCGATGCGCAGCGACCCATCGGGTTTTTCTTCAAACCCTTCGGTTTCCACCGTGGTGCCGTAGGGCACTTCTTCGTGGGTTTGCAGAAAAATCTGCTCGCGCACCAGTTCCGCCGCCAGCAGGCGATCGGGCAAATCGGTAAGATCGTCATCGGGGTAAAGATGCGGGCCGGCCGGCAGGCCGGCGGCCACCGCGTTCAGCACATCGACCACGCCATCGCCTTTTTGGGCGCTGATCATAAAGATATGTTCAAACGCGCAGGCCGCCGCCAGTTTTTCGGTCAGTGGCAGCAAGGCCGGGCGCGAACACAAATCCACCTTGTTGAGCACAAGCCAGGTGCGGCGTTTGCTTTTGCCGATGCGCGCAGCGATCGCTTGCACCCCATCGGTGAAGCCGGCTTTGGCATCGACCAAAAACAGGGTCAGGTCAGCATCCTGTGCGCCGGCCCAGGCCGCCTGCACCATGGCGCGATCGAGCTTGCGCTTGGGTTTGAATATGCCTGGCGTATCGACCAGCAGAATTTGCGCCGCCCCGCGCATGACAATGCCGAGCACGCGAAACCGCGTGGTTTGCGCTTTGGGGGTGACGATCGATAATTTGGCGCCGGTCATGCGGTTGAGAAGCGTGGATTTGCCGGCGTTGGGTTCGCCTACGATTGCCACAAACCCGCAGCGTGGCGGTTCGTTCGCGACCAGGGTCTCGGTGGGGGTCTCGGTGGGGGTCTCGTCGGTCATGTCAGTTGCGCCAGCAAGGCAGCGGCGGCATCACGTTCGGCGGCCCGTTTGGACGCCGCACTGGCTCGCCCTTCCTTGCCGGCGCCACGCACGCAGACCACAAAAATCGGCGCGTGAGGCGGCCCCGCGGTGGATTCCACGACATAGTCCGGTAATGGCGCACCGCGCCCCTGCAGCCAGCTTTGCAACGCCGATTTGGCATCCTGTGGCGGCTTTTTTTGCGAACTCACATGGCTTTCCCAGCGCGTGCGCACAAAATCGCGCGCTGGTTGCAAGCCGCCGTCTAAATACATAGCCCCGATAATGGCCTCCATAGCATCGGCGATGACGTTCGCCAGTTTTCCAACCCCACCAAGCTCTTCGCTGGCGCCCAGGGTCAAGTGTGGGGTTAGGCCAATCTCCTGCCCCACTTCCGCCAGCGTGTCGCGCGACACCAGGGATGCTAGGCGCGGGCCCAGCTTACCTTCGGGTTCATCGGGGAAACGCTCGGCCAGCCATTCGGCGATAATTAGCCCGAGCACCCGGTCGCCGATAAATTCCAGCCGTTCGTTTGATGCGCTGGCACGCTTGCGCGCCCGCCCTAACGCGGCCGAGCGGTGGGTCAACGCCTCGCGCAGCAGCAGCGGCCGGGTGAAATGGTAGCCAAAAATGTCGGTGGCGGGCGCCTCGGTCATGGTGGCAAGCATAGGCGCATCAGCCCCTGCCGGCAAAACCGTGGCGTCGTTCAATGCCAGGGGGTCAATGCAGCAGGGCAATCGGGCGAATGCCAAAAGGGCAAGAATTTTCTTTTTTCTGAAGAAAAAAAGAAACAAAAAGACTTTTTTGACGCTGGTTCGGAGAACGCGGTGGCAGGGTTGCCCCTGTCCCCGCATGATAAAAGTCTTTTTGCATCTTTTTCTTCAGAAAAGGATGAGCCTTACTTTCACCCGATTGCCCTGGTCAATGCAGAACGTGCAGCAGGCGGGTCCAGCGAATTTCCATCGGCCAGTACCAGAACTGCCAAACCGGATTTTGGCTGTCGATCGAGAAAAACACGAATTCGGCGCGGCCAACCAGGTTTTCCATCGGCACAAACCCCAGGCCGCTGGCCATAAAGCGGCTATCGAGCGAGTTATCGCGGTTATCGCCCATCATGAACAAATGCCCCTCCGGCACCAAATATTCTGGGGTGTTGTTGGGGTCGATCTCGTTGGCCGCATCGTAATGCTCTTCATCGCCGTATTTCAGCAGATGATGGGTGGGCCCTGCCGGCAAATGTTCGATATATTCTTTCGCCAGAATATGGGTGCCGTTTTCATCGTCGGCCTCGTAATCGCCCACCGCGTCGCGCACCACCAGCGTACCATTGAGGTATAATTGGCCGGCCTTTACCTGCACCTTGTCGCCCGGCAGCCCAATCACCCGTTTGACGTAATCAATCGAGGTATCATGGGTTTGGCGGAACACCGCGACATCGCCGCGCTTGGGCATGGTGCTAAAAATGCGCCCCGAAAATAGCGGTGGCGAAAACGGCATCGAAAATTTCGAATACCCATAGCTGTACTTACTAACAAAAACGTAATCGCCAATCAGCAGCGTGGGGATCATCGACCCCGACGGAATGTTGAACGGCTCGAACGCAACCGTGCGCACGCCAACCGCGATGAGGCCGGCGTAAAGCAGGGTTTTTATGTTTTCGATCAAGCCATTAGCCGGCGCTTTAGCAGAGTGGGACTTAAGGGCCATGCGAGAAAATTTTCCGATGCGGGGAGTCGCGCGGATCAAGCCCCTGGCCCCTGCCAGTGTCAAGCACTGGATGGCCGGGCATTGGGTGGGGCCTGCGTGTGGGGCACGGAAGGCCAGGGGGCTTTGCCCCCTTGGATCCCCCACTGTAGGGGCGCACTTGATTCTGGAATTACTTTCACTTGATTTTGGACCCAAATTCATCGGCGTGCGCCCTCTCTAAGAGGCTCTTAGGCGCCCATTAAGAGCCTCTCAAGGCCCAACTAAGAACCCCGCCTCTTATGGTTCGAGATCAGCAGCCCGGCCCCCGTCTGCTGGCGGGGGATAGTCAGGTACGTCGCCCTACTGAAACGGCAAAATAACCGGCGTTATCGCCGTCCCGATCAGCACCAGGGTATAGAATTCAGCCACCGCCAGCCGCGGCGCGGTCAGCACCAGGCTGTCGTATTTATCGACCGCCACGGTGGATGGGGGCGGCACAAACAGCACCAATTCGTAGGCGGCCGACACGCCCAATGCGGGCGCGCTCAGCGCCAGCATTGAGGCGCCAGCCACAGCCAACCCGGCGCCGGTCAGCACCAG
>JBBARC010000027.1:41259-43118 GCA_040400005.1 Acetobacteraceae bacterium
CCAGCATTGAGGCGCCAGCCACAGCCAACCCGGCGCCGGTCAGCACCAGGCCACCATATAAAGAGACCGCGAGCGACGCCGGCAGGGTCATCAGGCGAGGCTTTTATAGCCAGAATAGATCGTCGCATCGTCCATATTAGCAGGCGTCCAAGCTAAGCCGGTGGCTGGGTTTGTCGGCCCCCAAGCCAGGCGCTGCACGCCAAATCCACCCACGGTGGCGGTCAGCGTGCCGCCGATATAAGTGGTGCCGCCGATGTTTCGCACCGGGGCAATATGCGCCAGCGTGCCGGTGCCGGCTGTGCACACCAACACATCCATCACACCCAGGATCACCGCCCCTGGTGGCAGCGCGAAGGTGCCTCCTGCTGACCAAAGCTCAACCTGGTTGGCGGTGGCGGTGCTGTCATATTGCGACGGATCGGCGATCAGGCCGCCAACTTCGGCGACCGTGCCGCCCCATTGGTTTAGCGGCCCAATGCCGGTCATGTGCTTGGAATTGAGCAGCACCGCCAGCGTGCTGGTGGTGCGAACAATGACTTCCGATATGTTGATCTTGCCTTGGTTGTAGCCGCTTACCAACCACTGAGAGAAATCTGCCTCTACAAGCTGGGTAACGCCGTTTGTCGTGATATTAGTGTTGGTGCAAGCGCCGATGATATTGCCATTCTTGTAAACGGTCAGGGCACCTGTGGTCATGTAGTTCACGTAGATATCGAACTTATCCCCGTGGACTGCATTGATCGTGAGGCCATCCGACGTGGTGAACAGCAGCGTCCGGGTCCCGGCGGCATCGATTTTATTGACGTTGAGCGGGCCTGCTACCGAGGTGCTTAATGGCGAAATGATTTCAAGGCGGGGGAGGCCCCCTGCATCTAAAAACTGAATGATGGGTGCCGGGCCTGCCGCTGGGTAACCCGAGTTGTCTGTTCCCCCAAACCTAACCGTGGTCCAGAAGGAGGTGGCTGGCGCGGCAAAGTCCGCAGCAACAATTACCCGACCAGCATATTCCGGCCCAAGCTGCACGCTGCACCGATTGGGTAGGCGGTAAGTATTGCCATCCGTATTCGCCGTGATGTTGGTGCCAAGCGAGCCCGCTTTCACCCGGAAACAGTTTGGATTTGTGCCCCAAAAAAGCTCGGTCATATCGCGGCGTCCACTCCAATCAGGGTGAGGCAGAAATTATCCAGCAGCCCGCCGCCGGACGTCAGCGTGAGCCGGATCGCGTCGGTGTCGGCGATGGTAATGGCGGCACTGCCGGCGCTGGCGAACGTCATGGCGGCGTGGCCAGCATTGGTGCCGGTGCCGGTGCCAAGGGCTGAGGTTGTCCAATCCGGGTGCACCACATCGATCTGAAAAACGCAGGCATCGGGTATTTTAGCCAGCCAGCCACAGCCCGCCAGATCGGCCGCAAAGGCGATTTGCCGCTTGGGGTGGACAAGGATGGAGAACGCGCCGCCATCGGCATCAGGCTGTGGCACGCCGGGATAACTGATCGGCACGCGTACCTTAGATAACAGCACAATTTGGGCTTGTTGAGCAGCGATAAGGGCCGCCAGGGTTGCATCCGCATTGGCCCGAGTGGTCGCTTCGGCGGTATCCGCGGCGGCCCGTGTGGCTGCCTCGGCCGCATCTGCGGCGGCGCGGGTGGCCGTTTCGGTGGCCAGCGGCGTCACCCAGCTGGTGTCAACCAGGTCGGTATAGGGGATCTGCTCTAGCTGGCCGTCGCGGTTGATCAGCACCGTGTCGCCGGCGACGAACGTTACTACCAGCGGCGCGTCGGCGATCGATGAAGGCGCGCTGTTTGGCCCGATCGATAGGCAGACGATCGGCCCCAACGGGGTTGGGCTGAGCGTCAGGCC
>JBBARC010000028.1:0-8932 GCA_040400005.1 Acetobacteraceae bacterium
GTAACCCAGGTGCCCGGTCTAAAGTGTCACCTATGTGCCCGGTCTGTACCAGGGCTTGCCCTTAGCGGGATCGAAGGGCGGAGCCCTCGCCTTCCTTAGCCAACATCCCCGCTAATGCTGGTCCCGAAAGCGGGCCACGTTGCTTGTGTGGTCGGACAGGGTGCGGGCGAAGGCGTGGCCGCCGTGGCCGGTTGCGACAAAATACAGTGCGTCGGTTTCGGCCGGGTGCAGCACGGCATCGATCGCACGGGCGCCTGGTGCGCAAATCGGCCCGGCCGGCAAAGCGGTGATGGCGTAGGTATTATAGCTATCGGCGCGGGCGAGATCGGCGCGGCTGATCTCGCGGCCCAAATTCCCCTCGCCGCCACTGGCACCATAAATGGTGGTGGGATCCGATTGCAGTTTCATATGCAGTTTTAACCGATTGAGAAAAACCCGCGCCACCATCGGGCGTTCTGCCGGTAGCGCGGTTTCGCGTTCCACCAGGCTTGCCAGCACCAGCACATCATGTGCGCTTAAACCCTCGGCCGGTGCGGGTAACAACACAGCCTGCAAAGCGGCATGGGCGCGATGCAAAATATCGGCGCGCGGTGTATCACGCGGAAAACCATAGGTTTGCGGCAACACGTACCCCTCGGGCGGCACCATCACGTCACCGCTTAAAGGTTCAGCGTTCGCCAGTATGGTTGCCACCCGCGCCGCCGTAATCCCTTCCGGAAACGTGACAAAATGCTGCACCGGTTTGCCATGGCGCAAAACATCCAGCGCCTGCAACAAACTTACCCCAGGTGCAAAATGAAATTCGGCCGCATGCAGCGCGCCATCCCCGCGCGTTACAAAAGATGCCGCTCGAAACAGCAAACTATACCGAATAACCCCAGCATCACGCAGCTGCTCCGCAATATGCGCCGCCGTGCCCCGCGCCACCACAATATCCCGCGCCTCACGCAACGGCCCCGCCGCCCGATAAGCCTGAACACCCCACGCAACAGCACCAGCGCTGCCCAGCACGGTGATCGCAGCAATTAACGCGCGGCGCATAGGCAGTAAGAAACTTCTTTTTCTGAAGAAAAAGAAGCAAAAAGACTTTTATGATGATGGCACCTGTAACGCACGGTGCTGCGGTGCCCCAGGTCCAGCATCATAAAAGTCTTTTGCTTCTTTTCTTCAGAAAAGAAGGTCTTTATCTTAACTTGTTTTGTAACAAAAACCACCTATATGCGGCGGAAAATCACGCTAGCGTTAGTGCCGCCGAAGCCGAAGCTGTTGGATAGCACAGCGTTAATGGGGCGCTGCTGGGCGGTGTGCGGCACGCGATCGATCACGCTGGGCCGGCTCGGTTCATCGAGGTTCAGGGTAGGGGGGGCGACGTTATCGCGGATCGCCAGAATGGAGAATATGGCTTCGATCGCACCGGCGGCACCCAGCAGGTGGCCGGTTGCTGATTTGGTTGATGACATCGCAACTGTGCGGCCGCTGTCGCCAAAAAATCGTTCGGCGGCTTGCAGTTCGAGATCGTCGCCCATCGGCGTAGATGTGCCATGGGCGTTGATGTACTGAACGTCGGCGGCGGTCATGCGGGCATTGCGAAAGGCCGATCGCATGGCGCGAAAGGCGCCATCGTGGCCTTCGGCGGGGGCGGTGATGTGATAGGCATCGCCCGATAGGCCATAGCCGACCACTTCGCCGTAAATTTTGGCCCCGCGGGCGCGGGCGTGTTGCAGTTCTTCAAGCACCACCACGCCGGCACCTTCGCCCATCACGAAACCGTCACGATCTTTATCCCACGGGCGCGATGCGCGTTGCGGGGTATCGTTAAAGCCGGTGGATAGGGCGCGGCTTGAACAAAATCCGCCCATGCCGATTTCGCACACCGGCGCTTCGGCGCCGCCGGCCACCATCACATCGGCATCGCCAAACATAATCAACCGCGCGGCATCGCCGATGGCATGCACGCCGGTGGCGCAGGCGGTCACCGCGGAATGGTTGGGCCCTTTAAAGCCGTATTTGATCGACACATGTCCAGAGGCCAGATTGATCAGCGATGACGGGATAAAGAACGGCGAAAGCCGCCGTACTTTGCCTTCGTGCACCAGAATCGAGGCATCATAGATGGTTTGCAGGCCGCCGATACCCGACCCGATCATTACCCCGGTCATTTCCCGATCGGGGTCTTCGCTGGGTTGCCAGCCGGAATCTTCCACAGCTTCGGTTGCCGCCACCAGCGCATACTGGATAAAGGGGTCCATTTTGCGCTGGTCTTTAATCGGTATCCATTCGGCAAGGTCCAAAGCCCCATCCGCGCGCATACCGCGCGGGATGGTGCCGGCAATCTTGGCGGGTAGGTCTTTGGTGTCAAAGCTTTGGATCGCCGTTATGCCAGATTGGCCGGCGATTAGGCGTTGCCAGACGCGTTCAACCCCCAAGCCTAACGGGCTTGCGATTCCCATGCCGGTCACAACAACCCGGCGGCTTCCATCATCCATGGTGGGTTAAGCCGCCCGATCAGGCCGCTTTCTGCTTTTCGATATAATCGATCGCATCTTTCACGGTGCTGATCTTTTCGGCAGCATCTTCGGGGATTTCGACGCCAAAAGCTTCTTCGAAGGCCATCACCAGTTCCACGGTGTCCAGGCTGTCGGCGCCCAGATCGTCGATGAACGACGCTTCCGGGGTAACTTTAGCCTCGTCCACGCCAAGGTGTTCGATAACGATCTGCTTAACCTTATCGGCGATGTCGCTCATGTGTACCTGGTCCCCAGCCTTAGTGTGGCATCACGAAATAAACCCGCCGATCGCCACAAAACAGCCGCGCCGGACAGGCGTGGTGATCGTGGCAGTACGGCGTCTCAAACGCGCTTAGCACGTCTGCTTAGCCCCCGCAAAGCGGGCATCAGTTGCGGCCCAGCGTAATTGGGAGAATGCAAAAAAAGTAAGGGTTTTCTTTTTTCTGAAGAAAAAAAGAAACAAAAAAGACTTTTTTGACGCTGAGCCTGGGGCAACGCCGCCACCGAGGTCTCGTAACCAACGTCATAAAAGTCTTGTTGCTTCTTTTTCTTCAGAAAAAGAAGAGTCTTACCTTTCACCCGATTGCCCTGAATTGCGGCCCGCCTGACCGCCAGAAGGGCTTGCGTCATGGCGGCGTTCGCCACCCAGCTCGGGCAGAAAAGCGGCCAGCAGGCCTAGTGCCGGCAGGAAGGCGGCCAGTTGGTAAACCGCGTCGATCCCGTGCGCATCGGCCAGCCGGCCCAGCAGGGCAGCGCCGATGCCACCTAGGCCAAAAGCCAGGCCAAACATCAGCCCCGATACCATGCCGGTGCGCCCGGGCAGCAAGTCCTGGGCGTACACCACAATGGCGGGAAAGGCCGAGGCCAGCATCAGGCCAATCGGCAGGGATAGCCCTATGGTGCCCCATAACCCCATGTGCGGCAGCAGCAGGGAAAGCGGCAGCACCCCCAGAATCGACCCCCAAATCACCCGTTTGCGGCCAATGCGGTCGCCAATCGGCCCGCCCAGCAGGGTGCCCAGGGCAACCGAGGCCAAAAACGCAAACAGCCCGAGTTGCGCCTGGCTCACCGCCAGGCCGAAATGGTGGATCAGGTAAAACGTATAAAAATTACTAAAACTCGCCATGTAGCAAAATTTCGAAAACATTAGCGCCAGCAAAATGCCCATCACCAGCGGCACCCGCACGCCGGCGGCCGTGGCGGGCGCAATCTGCGCCTTGCGGGTGCGCGGCAGGTGTGTTTTGGCCCACCGGCTAACCCCGCTCAGCAGGGCGATCCCCACCAGGGCGACGGCGCCGAACCAGGCCACCGCGTGCTGGCCGTTGGGCGCGATCACCAGGGCTGCCATCAGCGGGCCAAGGGCCGCGCCGGCATTGCCGCCGACCTGAAAAATGGATTGGGCAAAGCCGTGCTGCCCGCCCGATGCGGCGCGCGCCACGCGCGAACTTTCCGGGTGAAAAACCGAGCTACCGATGCCAACCAGGGCCACCGCCATCAATACAACGGCGTAGCTGCCGGCGTTGGCCAGCACCAGCAGGCCGACCAGCGTCGCCGCCATCCCCAACGGCAGGGCAGCCGGAAACGGCCAGCGATCGGTGGTTGTGCCAATCAGCGGCTGCAGCACACTGGCGGTAAGCTGGTTGACCAGGGTGATCATACCGATTTGGGCAAAGCTTAAGCCGTAACGTATCGCCAGAATGGGGTAGATCGCCGGCAGCAGTGATTGCAGCAGGTCGTTCACCATATGCGCCGCACTCACCGCCAGCAGCACCGCCATCGTGGCATTTTGCGGCTGGGCCGGGCTGGTCGCTGCTTGGCGGGTCGCCGGTGGAAGGGTCGCCGTGGTGCTCATAGGAATGGCCTAGCCTTATAATAAACCCAGTCAGTCTTGTCTCGCGGGCGGCGTCAATCGGGCGTTGCTGCAATGCAGCGTTGGCCGAGATAGATTTACCTTTGCCCTTGCTACCCTTGCTGCCCGTCTTGCGTGTGGCGGGGTCATCACATTCGCGTGGCCATCTTGACCCGCGGGGGCCATACCGCAGACAAGAGGGGTGCAGATTTTGATAGTCAGGATGGCTCGCGGGATGTTCCGCACGATACCGCGTTGGTGCATTAGCTTACCCCGTATTAGGCGCCCTGCTGCACAGCTTTGGCTGCAGGCCGGCATTGCTGCGGTGGCGGTGCTGTGCCCGGTTTCCCCGCTGACCGCCGCCGTGCCGCCGGCGCAGATCAATGGCGGCGGCGCCGTTGCCAGTGCCCCAGTGATAATCAACGAACTGTTGCTCACCAACGCTATCGGCAGCACGGCCTTCTTTTTTCATTCCTATTATCCGGTCACCAGCACGGTGTTTCAAACCGCGCTGATCAATAACGATGCCACCCAGTTTGGCCTGCCGGCGGGGTCCGAGGCGGTTGATTTTGGTGCGGCGGAACAGCCGCTCTCCTCGGCGCAGTTGTCCAGTTGGGCAAATTTGCCCACCGGGCGGGTGGCGGCCGGTAATTTGCTGCAAATACCGCTGATGGGCGCTGGGCTGGCGATCCCCATCGTTAACCGCGCGGTCACCGGCAACGGCCAGTTGGTGCTATCGGATGATCAGCTTTGCGGGGTTTTTTCCGGCAAGCTGTTCGATTGGAACCAGGTGAGTGCAAACGTGGCGGCAGGCCCCATTACCGTGGTTTACCGCCCGGAAAGTACGGCATTGTCGTATCAGCTCACTCAGCATCTCGCCGCGGTCTGCACCACCACCAATTCCAACTTCGCCGTGCCGTTCGCCGCCAGCACTTATTTTGTCTCGCTGTTCACCAACTATAAGCCGCCGGCCAATTTTAAGGCGATCAAGGGGCTGACCAATTCGGCGCAGGATTTGAACACGGTTGAAACCTCGGCAATCGGCTATATTTCGCCTGATTGGACCACTATCAACCCCACCAGCAACGCGCTGTTGCCCAGCGGCGCGCGCAGCACGCTGGTTGTCGCCGCCCTCAGTGGTGCCGGTTCGGCCGCCTATCTGCCCAATATTGCCGATATCACAACCGGCCTTGCTAACCCCGGCCCAACCGCAATCAATGCAACACCACCTTCCAATGCCGCCGCCGCCAGCAACGCCAGCAACTGGCTGCCGCTGATACCCACCACCCGGCGGGGTTACCCGATTGTGTCGTATTCAACGCTAAACCTGCCGCAATGTTTCGCCGATAAACGCGTCGCTAAAGGCCTTAAGTTATTGCTGCATAATCATTATTTTATCAGCGACTATCAAAGCATTCAGCGCCGCAACGGCTATGTGCAAATTGCCAACACCCCGGCGGCGGCATTTTTGCGCTCGATCGCGTTAAACCTGCTTAAAAACGCCAATGGCTGGAATGCCGATATCGAGGATATCGCCGTCTGCGCCACCGTCCCTGGGCGGTAACACCCCCCAGCTTGACGTATCGTTATATTCAGCCAGATATAACGATCTTCGGTGGCTCCAGTGGCGCTGCCCCCCCTTAAGGATATCCCGCCGCATGCTGCATCGCGCCGCATTCCTCGCCGCACCGCTGTTGGCCGCCATCGGCGCCGGTCAGCGAGCCACCGCCCAGATCGTGATCAGCGGCGGCGGGGCTGCAGCATCGGCCGCCACCATTGTGCGAGAACAAGGCCTATTCACTGCCGCCCACGCCGGCAAAGTGAGTTTTTCGCCCTACATCGCCACCACCAGCACTGCCGTGCAAACGGCGGTCATTAATAACGACCCCACCCAGCTCGGCCTGGTCGCGGGCTCTGAAACCATCCATTTTGGCAGCAGCGAACAGCCGCTGTCGGCAACCCAGGCCACCGCTTGGGCAAGCGCCGCCACCGGCCAGGCCGCCGCCGGCAACCTTACAAATTCCCGCCTTTGGCGCCGGGCTGGCAATCCCGGTGGTCAACAGCGCGGTCAGCGCCAATGGCCAGCTGGTGCTGTCCGATGATCAGCTTTGCGCCGTGTTCTCCGGCAAACTTAGCGAATGGTCGCAGCTATCGCCAAGCCTCACGCCAGGCGCCATTACCGTGGTCTACCGGCCAGAAAGTGCCGGCACCAGCTTCCAGCTGGCCCAGCATTTGGCCGCGGTATGCAGCGCGCAAAACAGCAATTTCGCGCAACCCATGGCAACCGTGCCGTCCACCACCTTCGCCAATCTCTTCACTGGCGCCAACGTGCCGGGCAATTTCAAAGCGGTGAAAGGGCTGGCCAATCTCGCCGCCGACATGAACACCGCGGAAACATCGGCAATTTCCTACATCTCGCCAGACTGGACCACCATGGCCCCGGCCAGTGATGCGGTTTTGCCCAGCGGCCTGCACAGCACTCTGTTCGTCGCGGCCCTAACCGGTCAGGGGTTTTTGGCGATTTTGCCCAGCGTCGATCAAATCCGCCTGGGCTTAAGCAACCCCGGCCCTAGCGCGATTAACCCCGCACCACCCAGCAACGGGCCTGCCGCTGCCAATCCGCTCAACTGGCTGCCGCGCCTGCCCACGGTCACCCGCGGCTACCCGATCGTAAGTTACACCGCGTTCGTGCTGCCGCAATGCTTTCATGATCCCAAGCTTGCCATCGCGTTAAAGGAGTTTTTGATCAATAACTACAATAATGTCGGCTATCAGGCCGCCCAAAATGCCAATGGCCAGGTGCGGATCGCCCAAACCCCGGCGGCCAGCTTTCTGCGCACCGTAAATGCCAATATTCTGGCCAATAAATCCAACTGGAACGTCAACCTGGAAAACCCCGCAGCCTGCGCGGCCATTGCCGGCAGGTAGGCCCAAACGCTGCCTCAGTGTGCGCGAATTCACTATCATTCGGCGCCGCGTTCATGTTACGCCGCTGCCTGTGTGCAGTGCAGCATGATAGTATTGTAACATCTTTGGATGTTGAATGGGGCGCATGACCCGTATCGTCAGTTGGAATTTGTTGCGTCTCAAAGGCGCCAAGCCCGCCGATATCGCCCGGCTGGTCGCCCGCGAACGCCCCGACCTACTGTTGCTGCAGGAAGCGACAGACACCATCGACGCGCTGGCGGGCGAAATTGGCGGCTTCTACAGCCGCACACCGCTACCCGGCCGCATCCACGGTTTGGCCGCCTGGAGCCCCACCCCCCTGCCGCCGATCCGCGTGCTGTCCCTGCCCAGCGGCCCGGTGGTGAAACGCGTCTGCCAAATCCTCGATTTTGCCGATTTCTCGGTCGCCAACGTCCACCTCAGCCACGGCCAAGTGATGAACCGCCGCCAACTGCGCCATATCGAAAAACACCTGCCCATACGCGCCGCCGTGCTGGGCGATTACAACCTAGTCGGCCCCGCCATGCTCGCCGATTTCCGCGATGTCGGCCCGCGCACCCCAACCCACCTCTGCGCCGATATGTGGCCCCTGCGGCTAGATCGCTGCTACGTGCGCCAAATGATGTGCTCGGATACAAGCGCCTTGGACTGGTGCGCCTCAGATCACCGCGCCATCGCCGTGCGGCTTCATACTGCGCTTGAATTTGCCATTGCGGCTTAAGGTAAGGTCTTCTTTTTCTGAAGAAAAAGAAGCAAAAAGACTTTTACTATGCGGGTTTGGAGAACTCGGTGGCTTGGTTGCCCCAGGCCCAGCGTCATAAAAGTCTTTTGCTTCTTTTCTTCAGAAAAGAAGTTTCTTCCTTACCCTTAAACAGCCAACTCGCTCTGCCGCTTAATAATGCGCGTCACCATGCCGTAGGTGATCGCCTCTTCGGCACCCATCCAGTAATTGCGATCGGTGTCGTTAGCCACGCGTTCGTAGGTTTGGCCGGTTTCAAAAGCGATCAGGCGGTTTAGCCGTTCCTGCATTTTGATTATTTCGCGTGCCTCGATTTCGATGTCGGTGGCCGGGCCGCGCACGCCGCCCATCGGCTGGTGCAGCAGAAAGCGAGTTTGCGGCAGGCAGAAGCGGCGATCTTTGTGGCCGGCGAGGAAGATCAGCGCGCCGGCGCTGGCAACCCAGCCGGTACCGATCATGCGCACGGGCGCTTCGGCATCAACAAAGCGGATCATGTCGTGGATGGTATCGCCGCTTTCCACGTGCCCGCCGGGGGAGTTGACGTAAATATCGATCGGGTCGGTCGAGGCACCGGCCAGCGCCAACAGGCGGGCGGTGACATCGCGGGCGACGCGGTCATTGATTTCGCCAAAAATCAGCACTTTGCGCTGTTTTAGCAGGCGGTGTTCCAGTTCACTGCCGGCGCCGCGGGGGGATTTTTCGGTCTTGCCGGCGGGGGCTGCGGGGTCTTCCCCGGTGTCGGGGTCTTCATCATCAAGGCGGGTGATCATGTTCATGCGCGGGCGCGCTCCATCACGGGTGGGTCAAGCCAGGAGTAAGGCGAGTATATCCGCAAAGTGGTGCGCGCCGGTTAACTTGTCGAGCCTCAATTACGGGGTCCTCGATTGCGCG
>JBBARC010000028.1:9032-42858 GCA_040400005.1 Acetobacteraceae bacterium
CCGCGACCTAGATCAAGGAGCGCGCCGCGACCTAGATCAAGGAGCGCGCCGCGACCTAGATCAAGGAGCGCGCCGCGACAGGGGCCAAGGAGCGCGCTGCGCGATGGTTGCAAGCCGGGTCAGCCTGATAGGAGGAGACGAACACCAGACAGCCCAGACCATCGCGCAAGCGCGCGTTGATCCGACATCACAGGTTAACCGCCCGGTGGGGGTATAGGCGGTGTCCTGCCAGAGGGGCCCGGATCGTGTTCTTGACCACGACCTTGGGGAAGATCGAGTGTCGCCAAAATGTCGTGAAACGGTCTTTTACGCAAGAAAATGTTTAGCCCGGCCCGTCACCTATGCTGCCGCCACCGTCACCGGCGCAAAAACGACCAGTACTGCGGCTGCCGCCCGGCAGCGATCGCCTTGGCTTCATACCGCGTTGGCGGCCAGCCGGCCGGGCGTTCCAGCATGGCCGGGCAGGGCGCGAAATCGGCGCGGCCCTGCATCACCTCCTCCACCCAGCCCTGATAGGTCGGATCATCCGATGCAATGCGCCACTCGCCGCCCGCCACCAGCCGGCTGGCCACCAGGCTCGCGATCTCGGGGTGCACAAATCGCCGCTTGGCGTGGCGTATCTTGGGCCACGGATCGGGGAACATCAGAAAAATCTTGGCCAACGACCCGGCCGGTAAATCGCGCAACAAGCGTCGCGCATCGGCATCCCACAAGCGCAAATTGGCCGGCAACGGCGCATCGGCCTCGCCCCCTTCCAGCACCAAGGCGGCCAGAATTGAACACAACCCCTGTTCAAACACCTCAGCCGCAATCAGCCCCGCCTGCGGGTGGCTTGCGGCCAATGCACGTGCATGCTCGCCGCCACCAAACCCGACCTCCAGCCAAACCTCATCAACCGCACCCCCGAACGCCGCACGCGGGTTGCCAGGCCCGGCAAAGCGCAAGCGCGGCAAGGTCTGCGACAACAAAAGCTGCTGGCGTGGCCGCAACGCATGGGTGCGGGTGCGGCCATACAGGCGGTCCGGCGGGGGTTTCAAAGGGGAGACTCTTCTTTTTCTGAAGAAAACGAAGCAAAAAGACTTTTATACCTATGGGCCAGGAGCGCTCGGTGGCATGGCAGCCCCAGTCCCCGCGTCATAAAAGTCTTTTGCTTCTTTTCTTCAGAAAAGAAGTTTCTTCCTAGTCTTACCGTCACCTTAGCGCGAAAACGCGGTCCGCAGGGCGGGCACCAAATCGGTGCGTTCCCAGGTGAAGGTGCCAAGGGCTTCGTCCGGGGTGCGGCCGAAATGGCCGTAGGCGGAGGTTGGCACGTAGATCGGGCGGTTCAGGCGCAGATGTTCGCGAATGCCACGTGGGGTGAGGTTCATCAGCTCGCGCAGCACTTTTTCCAGGCGTTGTTCATCGATATCGTGGCCAGTGCCGTGCAGATCGACATACAGCGATAGCGGGTGGGCGACGCCAATGGCGTAGGAAAGCTGCAGCGTGCAGCTTTCGGCAAGGCCGGCGGCGACCACGTTTTTGGCCAAATAGCGGCAAGCATAGGCGGCCGAACGGTCAACTTTGGTGGGGTCTTTGCCCGAAAACGCGCCGCCGCCATGTGGTGCTGCACCACCGTAGGTATCGACGATGATTTTGCGGCCGGTGAGGCCGCAATCGCCATCGGGGCCACCCACCACGAAGTTACCGGTGGGGTTCACGTAAAATTCGCGTTCCGGGCACATCCAGCCCTCGGGCAGCACGCTTTCCACCAAGGGTTTAAGGCGGCGCGAAAGATCGGCCTGGTCGATACCGGCTTCGTGCTGGGTGGACAGCACAATGCTGGTGGTGCCGACCGGGCGGCCGTTGACGTAGCGCAGCGTGACCTGGCTTTTGGCATCGGGCAGCAGGCCGTGCACGCGCGGGTCGCCGGCGTGGCGCAGTTCGTTGATGGTGCGCAGAATGGTGTGGGCGTAGTGGATCGGCGCCGGCATCAGGCTTTCGGTTTCGGTGGTGGCGTAGCCGAACATGATGCCCTGATCGCCGGCCCCCTCATCTTTATTGCCGGACGCATCGACACCCACCGCAATATCAGGCGATTGCGCGTGCAAATGGCATTCTACTGTGGCGTGCTTCCACGAAAATCCCGATTGATCGTAGCCAATATCACGCACCGCTAGGCGGGCGAGGTGGCACAGATATTCAGCGGTGATCGCAGCGGGGCCGCGGGTTTCACCGGCCAGCACGATGCGATTGGTGGTGACCAGGGTTTCGCAGGCGACGCGGGC
The DNA here is from genome assembly GCA_040400005.1 of Acetobacteraceae bacterium. GTDB lineage: Bacteria > Pseudomonadota > Alphaproteobacteria > Acetobacterales > Acetobacteraceae > JBBARC01. The sequence continues at coordinate 11,297 of JBBARC010000028.1, forward strand.
CTGGGGGTCGGCGGCCAAAAACGCATCGAGCACGGTATCGCTGATGCGATCGGCGACCTTATCGGGGTGGCCTTCCGAGACGGATTCGGAGGTAAACAGAAAGTCGCCTGTGTCGCGCATGTTGGCGATAACTCCAGCCTGGCAGCGGTTGATATAAACAATGCGCGGCACGGCCGGCGCGGGGTCAGAAGCGCTGCGCAATGGCGCAATGGGGGGCTGGGGTCAAGTGTGAGGCGGCCATGCGCCGGCGCGCCCTGGGTGTGCGGCGGCGCGCGCAAGATATGCACGGCGGCGTGCCCCGGCCGGGCAAGGTGGCCGCCGCCGCCCGGGCAGTGTTAGCGGTGTGGCAAGGTTTGGCGCCGATAGTCAATGCATCGCCCGCCCAGCGGGGCGCTCTTGTATGTTTTTGCAGAACAGGATGACCGATGTCTATGTTTCTTAAATGGCTCAACACGGTCGTTAATAATTTGCCGATCGCCGGCAAAATCGCCGCCGCCGCAGCTTTGTTTGCGTTGCCGATGAGTTTACTGATTTGGCTGCTGGTCACTAGGCAGAACCAGGAACAGAATTTTGCCCGCGCTGAAACCCATGGTGCGGCGGCGCTACTCAACATCGTACCCCGCCGGGCAGCGCTGAATGCGGCTGTGCTTGGGCGCAGCAGTCTCGTGCCGTTGCTCAACCCCGAGGTGTTTGCCGCCTTAGGGTTGACCGAAACCGCAAGTGCCGCGAACCGCGCGGAAGGTCAAGCTGCGCGCACGGCGCTGAGCGGCTTATCGGACCAATTGGCCGAGCGCAGTAACCTAATCCTTGATAACGTGCTGGATACGTATTTTTTAACCGATGTCGCCGAAACCCGGCTGCCGGCGATCAGCGATAAGCTGGTGGATTTGCCTGGTTTACTCGCCGCAGCGGCGGCGCCTGGTGTACTCGCCGCAGCGGCGGCGCCGGGTCCAATTGCGGCGGCGGGCGGCACCGGCACGGCGCGCGATCAGGCGCGGGCGCAGGTTTTGGTGGCCCTTGGCGGGCTGTCCGACACCGTCGATGGGTTAGAAGCTTCGCTGCACCGCTCGATCATCAATAACCCCGATGGCGGCGTGGCGGCGGCGTTGCAAGCCCGTGGGGCGGCGTTGGTGGTAGCGTTGCGTCAGCACATTGCGGCGGTGCGCCAGGCCGGCAATGGGGCCGGCACGACCAGTGAAGCCCTGACCAGTGAAGCCCTGGCCAGTGAAACCTTGTCCCTCGTCGACCAGACCACCAGTTTTACCGCCGACGCCAGCACCGAATTGGGCCAGTTGCTGGCGGCACGGGTTACCCTGCAGGTGCGCGAGCAGGCAATGGCGCTGGCCGGGGCGGCTGGGTTGTTTATCGCGGCGATGGGGATGATCACCTGGCTGATACGGGTGGCGGTGGTGCGCCCGGTGGGCGCGTTGCAACGGGCAACGCTGGCCCTGGCCAAGGGCGAGCTGGAAACCAGTCTGCCCAATCGCGTATCAACCGATGAAGTCGGCCAGTTGGTGGCCGCCTTGCGGCTGTTTCGCGATGTGCTCGTGCAAAATCGCGATATGGAGGCAACCCATGCGCGGGTGCAGGCGGCCCAGCACACTTGGCATCTGGCGGTGCAAGCCATGTCGCGCGATTTTAGCAGTGCGGTCGGTGGCCAGTTGGGTGGCGTATCCGATGCCGTTGGCGTGCTGCGCGGCCGGGCGGGCGATATGTCCACCCGCGCCGATGAAATTGCCGCGCGCGCGGTGGCGGTCACCGGCCGCGCCCGCGATGCCCACGAAAACGCCGATGCGGTAGCCGCCGCGACCGAAGAACTGGCGGCAAGCTCGCGAGAAATTAGCCAGGCGGTAGAACGATCAGGGCAGTCGATCAGCCGCATGCTGCGTGAAGCGGCCGAAGCACGCACGCTGGTCGATGAGCTCACCAGCGTTGTGCTGGGCGCCGGCGACGTTGTGGAAATGATCACCGGTATTGCCGGGCAAACCAATTTATTGGCGTTGAACGCAACCATAGAAGCCGCCCGCGCAGGCGATGCCGGCCGCGGTTTTGCCGTAGTGGCAGCCGAGGTAAAACAACTCGCTGGCCAAACCGCGCGCGCCACCAATGATATCGGCACCCGCATAGGTGCCGTGCGCCAATCGGCCGATCGGGCGGCAATCCTTATTCGCGCCATGGCCGAACAGGTCGATACTATGCAGCAGAACGCCGCAGCGATCGCCGCCGCCGTTACCCAGCAATGTGCGGCAACCGGCGAAATCAGCCGCAACGTGCACGAAGCCGCCACCAGTATCGGCTCGGTTGCCGGCAGTATGGAAGCGCTGCGTGGCGATGCCGCCGCCACCGGCAGTGCCGCCCAGGTGATGCAGGATGCGGCCGGCGATCTGGGCCGCCAATCGGACGATTTGCGTAGCGAAATTGAGCTGTTTCTCAATGCCACCAAAAACAGCGAAGACCGCCGCAGTTGCCAGTGCCACCCAGCCGAGGATAAAATCCGCCTACGGCTGAGTAGCGGGCGCGAGGTGGCGGCCCCGTTAATCGATATTTCTGGCGGCGGCGCGACGATTGCGATCAATCTCGATCTGCGGATGGGCGATGCGTTGGCGGTGGCTGGGTTGACGGCGATCGATCTGCCGGCGCGGGTGGTTGGTGTACACAAGGACAGGCTAAAGGTACAGTTCAGGCACGATCCGGTAACGCTGGATGCGATCGGCAAGTTAATCACCGAGCGTTTCGAAGCCGGTTCGGTCATCGATACCCGCCGCGCGGCATAGCTGCCACCGCACACCCCATTTACAAAAGTCTTTTTGCTTCTTTTTCTTCAGAAAAAGAAGGATCTTCCTGCCCTTCGCCCTGCAAATCCGTCAACACATAAACCCGCAAAGCCGACGCCAAAGGTGTTGCACGATCCGCATCAATCATCGCCACTAAGCGCGCCAGTGGCATGGTTTTACGTGCCGCGATGTTGGTAAGTACCGCCCAAAATTCAGCTTCCAGGGCGATACTGGTGCGATGGCCGGCGAGCGAAAAACTGCGTTTGATCAGCATGGCAAGCGCGCCAAGGCCCAGCGTGCGGCTTCTGCCACCACCGCATCGGCATCGTTGGCGCCAGCCTGGGCGGCTGGGCGCAAGCTGGCATCAGCCGAATTGCCGATGGCGATCATCACGTTGCGCACAAAGCGGTTGCGGCCGATGCGTTTGACTGGGCTTGCGGAAAATTTCGCCCGGAAGGTTGCGTCGGTTAGGGCGGCCAGCTCGGCAAGTTTGGGTGCGACCAGATCATCGCGCGCGGCCAGTTTCATCTCATGCGCGGGTTGGGCGAAGCGGTTCCACGGGCATACTGCCAGGCAATCATCGCAGCCATAGATGCGGTTGCCAATGCTGGCGCGAAACTCGTCCGGGATCGGGCCAGCGTTTTCGATGGTAAGATAAGCGATGCAGCGCCGCGCATCGAGCTGGTAGGGCGCGGGGAAAGCGTTGGTCGGGCAAATATCCAGGCAGGCGGTGCAACTGCCGCAGGCGCCGCCCAAAGGTTCGGATTGTGGTAAATCCAGAGTGGTAAAAATTTCCCCCAAAAACAGCCATGATCCATGCGCGCGAGAGACCAGATTGGTGTGTTTGCCTTGCCAGCCAATGCCAGTTTTCACGGCCAGCGGTTTTTCCATCACTGGCGCAGTATCAACGAAAACTTTCAAATCGCCGCCAAAGTTTTTGACAATAAACTGCGCCAAATGTTTAAGTTTGCCGCGCAAAATATCGTGGTAATCGCGGTTGCGGGCATAAACCGAAATACTGCCGCAATCGGGTTTGTCCAAACTTTCCAAGGGATCATCGGCCGGCGCATAGGATAGGCCGAGCGCAATAACGCTGCGCACATCGGGCCATAACACCGCCGGATCGCCACGTTCCGCTTCGCGTTCGGCGAGCCACGCCATGCTGCCGTGATGGCCTTCCGCCAGAAAATCGCGCAAATGCCGGCGGGTTTCGGCGGCAAGGGAAGCCGGGGCAAAGCCCACGGCGGCAAACCCCAAGCTATGGGCGTGGGCCCGAATGGCGGCGGCCGGATCGCGCCCCGCCACCGCCGCTTTCATGCAGACAGGCTTTGCAAAAACGCTAGGGGATCTTCGATATCAGCCACGTTCACATCGGCGACGCGATCTTCATTGGCGCCATCGTAGGGCACCGACCAATACCGGTTAACGATCAACCGACCATCCCAGGACAGTTTGAATTCATAGCGTCCCGGCAGAAAATCATCGGCGCCGGCAATTTCCGCGGTGCCGACATCAGGTTGCGGCGGCAGCACCAGCACAATTTTATCGGCCGGTAAAAATTTAAGTGAGTTTTGCAAAATTACCCAATCGGCATCATCCAAAAACTCAGTTTCGCGAAATTCACGCGGAATATAGGGCACATCGAAAGTAAAGCGCAGTTGCACTTCATCGGCCAAGCGTTCTTCGATCAAGTAGCGGGCAAGTTCAGGGATTTCCGCCAGATTCGATTTGTAAACCATAATAATATAGCGCAGCCGCGGCGGTGCGGTGCCCAGTTTGTAGGCATCGATCAACTTATCCCAATTTTCCGAAAAAATACGAAACCGCGCCCCCTTGCGCATGCGTTCATACAAGGCGGGATCACGCGATTCGATCGATATGTTCAAATGCCCGACGCCGCTACTGGCGAGAAAATCGAAATACTCCTGCTTCATGCGCTTGGCGAGGTTGGTGGTAAAAAACAATTTATGCCTAAGCTCGCGCGGAACGCTTTCCATAAACTCAGTAAAGCGCGGATGCAGGCTGGGTTCGTGCAGGCAGGACAGCCAAAAATTGCCATCCATGGTGTAGGGCGCAAACCGAATGGCGGCGGCCAGGGTTTCCGGCGTCATCATGTTCGTTGCGTGAGTGTTGCCATAATCGTAGAGGCAAAACGGGCAGCGCAAATTGCAATTATCGACAATATCCATCGCCACCAGCATCACCGGCTGGTACTCCGGCCGCACATAGGGTGCATCAGGCAAGGGCGCGCCATCGGGGCCGCGCACCACCACATAGCCGCGTTCGTTATCGGATAATGGCCGGGTGAATTGCACAAAATAGCCGCGCCGTTCACGGCCTTCGCCCAGGCGAAACTGATTGCCGACGCCTGCCGCCAGCACTTCGCCGCTATCGGCAAGCTCTACTGAAAACGTAGGTTTGCTGTTGGTATCATCAGCATAACGCAGCCAGCCAGACACATGGTGGGTGCTGCGTTCCTCCACAAACCCTTCGTAAGCAGGCCCTGTGTAGGCGGGCAAAACGGGCTCGGGCGCCGGCACGCTTGCCAAAGGCACGGCCACCGCCATCGGCACTGGCCCGCCGCGCAACCGCCGCAAAATCCGTTGGTAAAAACTCATCCGCGGCCCCGGTAAGGTGCAACACCCTGGTCGGGCAAAAACACATGCGCAGGCGGTGCGCCGGTTTGCCAGAAAACATCAATGGGGATACCGCCCCGCGGGTACCAGTAAGCGCCGATGCGCAACCAGCGCGGCGCCAGCAAATCCACCAGCCGGCGCGCGATCATCATGGTGCAGGCTTCGTGAAACGCCCCATGATTGCGAAAACTACCAAGGTAGAGTTTTAGCGATTTGCTTTCCACAATCCAGGCGCCGGGCACATAATCGATCACGATATGGGCGAAATCAGGCTGCCCAGTGATCGGGCAAAGGGAGGTAAATTCCGGTGCGGCAAAGCGCACCACGTAATCGGCGCTGGGATCGGGTGATGCCACACGTTCCAGCACGGCCGCCTCCGGCGATGCGGGCAGGGCGGTTTGGCGGCCTAGCTGGGATAGATCCCCGGTGGTCATTCATCATCTCCGGCGCGCCAGGCATCGCGTAGCCCCTGCGCATGGCTGTGCAATACCCCGACACGGATAGCATCGCCAAGCCCGCGCATCAGATCCTGGTAATAGGTGATATTATGCCAGGTCAGCAGCATCGGCCCGAGCATTTCATCGCAGCGGAACAGATGATGCACATAGGCGCGGGCATGGCGGGCACAGGCCGGGCAGCCGCAGGCGGGGTCGATCGGGCCGGCATCGGCGGCATGGCGGGCGTTGCGCATATTTAAAACGCCGCGGCTGGTATAAGCCCGCCCGGTGCGCCCGGCCCGCGTTGGCATCACGCAATCGAACATATCGATGCCGCGCATCACGGCGCCCACCAGATCATCCGGTGTGCCCACCCCCATTAAATAGCGCGGCCGGCCGGCCGGCAAATGTGGAATGGTGACGTCGATCGTATCAAACATCGCCTGCTGGCCTTCGCCCACCGCAAGCCCGCCAATGGCGTAGCCGGGAAAATCCAAATCGGTCAGCCAGCCTGCCGATTCCGCCCGCAAATCGGGGTAGATGCCGCCCTGCACAATGCCAAACAGCGCATACCCTTCACGCGCAACAAACGCCGCTTTGCTGCGCCCGGCCCAATCCATTGATAGCCGCATGGATGTTTCAGCCTGCTCGCGCGTTGCCGGAAACGGCGTGCATTCATCAAGCACCATGCTGATTGTGGCATCCAGGCTATGCTGGATGTTTATCGCGCGCTGCGGTGTCAGCCGGTGCACGCTGCCATCAAGATGCGATTTGAAGGTCACCCCATCGGCATCCAGCGTGCGCAGCTTGCCCAGCGACATCACCTGAAACCCGCCCGAATCGGTCAGGATAGGCCCCGGCCAATCGGCGAATTTATGTAAGCCCCCCAAGGCTTCCACCCGCTCCGCCCCAGGCCGCAGCATCAGATGGTAGGTGTTGCCCAGAATGATGCGCGCACCGGTGGCGCGCACGGCATCGGCGGTCATCGCTTTTACCGTGCCGGCGGTGCCCACTGGCATAAACACCGGCGTTGGCACATCGCCGTGCGCGGTGCGCAAAATGCCCGCCCGAGCGGCGCCATCGGCGGCACCAAGTTCCCAGCCGAACACGGTCATGCGGTGCGGCTCAGCAAAGTGGCGTCGCCATACGAATAAAACCGGTAGCCGCTGGCAATGGCGTGGGCGTAGGCGGCGCGCATGCGGCCGGTGCCGGCAAAGGCGCACACCAGCATAAACAGTGTCGATCGCGGCAAATGAAAATTGGTCAGTAACATATCCGCACTCAGCACTTTTTTCGGGGGGTGGATAAAAATCGCGGTGTCGCCGTCAAACGGGTGCACCAGCCCATCGGCGCCGGTCGCACTTTCCAGCAGCCGCAAGCTGGTAGTGCCGACTGCCACAATGCGGCCGCCGGCCGCGCGGGCGGCGTTAATACTGGCCGCGGTTGCCGCATTTATCACGCCGCGTTCAGGGTGCATGCGGTGATCGGCTAAGTGATCTGCCCGCACCGGCAAAAACGTGCCGGCGCCGACGTGCAAGGTGACGGTCGCCCGGTTCACCCCGCAGCTTGCCAGCTTTTCCAGCAAACCGGCGGTAAAATGCAAGCCCGCAGTCGGAGCTGCCACCGCCCCTTCGTGGGCTGCAAAAAACGTTTGGTAATCGGCGGCATCCTGCGCTGTGGGTCCCTCGGCGCGGGTGATGTAGGGCGGCAACGCCAGGCGGCCGGCTTGGTCCAACGCGGTTCTGAACGCATCACCAGTGCAGTTAAACTTTAACCGCGCCGCACCATCGCCGGCATTTTCGACAACCTCGGCGGCAAAATCGCTGGCGCCATCAATGGTTAACCTGTTCCCCACGCGCACCCGTTTGGCATTGCGCAGCAGGGCAAACCAGGTGCCATCAGGCAGCGGCCGGTCCAGCGTGATGCCGATATGGGCGGCCCCGCGCCGCGCGCTCAGTTGCGCCGGGATCACTTTGGTGTCGTTCACCACCAGCATGTCACCCGACCGCAAAAGGCTGGGCAGATCCCGCATGGTGGCATCGGTTAGCTGACCGCCCACCACCAGCAGCCGGGCGGCATCGCGCGGGCTGGCGGGGCTTTGGGCTACGTTGGCATCAGGCAGATCAAAATCGAAATCGGCGGTGCGCAGACTTAGTCCCACGGTCATTCGAGGTAAGACGCGATCTCAATCACATTGCCGTCGGGGTCACGGCAGGTGACGCAGGTCACTGGGCCGAGTGCGCCGGTGCCGTGGGTCGGGCCGCGTTCGATCACCACGCCGCAACTGTGCAAATGGCCCACCACATCTTCCGGCCCCACAGCGGTAACAAAGCAAAAATCGGCACGTGCTGACTGCCGGTTGTGGGCCACGTTTTGCGCAAGGTTGGGCGCCTCGCGCAGATCGATCTTTTGGCCGCCAAAGCGCAGCGCGGTGCGGTTATCGGCGCCAAACGCATCGCGTTCCATGCCCAGCACGCGCTGATACCAGGCGGCTGCCAGTTCAATATCGCTGACGGTGAGTACCACATGATCGAGCCGGTCCACGGTAAAGCGCATTGCCTGCTCCGTTAGGTTATGGCGCACATGGTCGCACCCTATTTGGCCAAAAAGGCGGCCAACCGCGCATCCAGCCGCGCACCATTGTCCTGCCAAAATCCAGCGTCCACGTCGAGTGCCTGGCGCCGGTTGATCGGGTTGCTTGGGCTTTCGGCGGCGTGCGGTCCCAGCAGATCGAGTGCCGCGGCAACCGATGGCCCTAGCCCGGTTGCCCGCGCAAATTCAACCTGGCGCACCGCATCAGTGGCGGAAACTACCGCCAGCCACGATAAATTGGCATTTGGCGCGGCGCGCGGCACCGCGAGCGAGATTGGGCCCATTAAGGCGCCGGCCCATTGCACGCCAAAAGCGGTGCGCCGGGTGGCCCGCAGCCCGGCAATACTGGCGGCAGGCGCTGCCGCAAGTGCCACTTTGCCCGATGCCAGTAACTGCGCGGGCTCGGTGGGTTTGACCCACCACACGATGTACGGGCGCAATTGTTCTAAGCGCCGAAAAGCGCGATCGGTGCCATCGGGCGTTTTCAGCACCCGGTACACATCGCCGGGCGCCACGCCATCGGCCATTAAGGCTGCTTCCAGCGTTACCCGCGCATCCCGCGGCAAGCCCCGCCGGCCAGGGTAGCGCGCGACATCGAAAAAATCGCGCCAGCCCGGCACATTTGTCAGTTTGGCGGTATCCCAGGCCAGGATTGTGGCGGTCAGGGCAACCGCTATGCCGCAATCGCTGGCAGCGTTCGCCACAAACCGATCGTGCGGCAAGGGCCCCATTGGTGGTTTCGCCAGCACCCCGGCCCGGCAGGCAGTTTGTAGGGCGGCGCCATCCAGCAGGGCGAGATCCAAGGTTTTGCTATCGGCCAGTTTGGCAAGTTTGGCCGCATCACCATCCCAGCCAGTATCGGTAAGGGTAAGCCCGGCGGCACCGGCAAACGGGCTGAGCAACATTTTGCGCACCGCCGGCACCGCAAAACCAGCACTGGCGGCTAGGTGAAAGGGGGGTAGGGCCGCCGTTGCGGGGGCGGCGTTTGCCGCTGGCACCAAGGCCAGGACCGTTGCCAGCATTGACGTAAAATATTTGGTGATCATCCCGGAAACACCAGGGTATGGTGCGGCTGCCAGGCGACGGCGGCAGCATTTCCCGGCTTAAAGCCGCGCATGCCGGCGGCGGCCGGGCGGCTGGCGACCAGTTCAGCGCCGGATCCAATCAGCAGCCGCATCATGTTATGCTCCCCGCAAAACCGCGCCTCGATCACCGTTGCATCCACAGCACTTTCGCTCATTTCGGCCGCTGTGGTGGCGGCCACCGCCACCCGTTCGGGGCGAATAAACAGGCGGCAGCGCGCGCCCGCTTGGGCACCGCTATAGGCGGCGCCGTCCACTTCTGGCCCGCAATCGAGTTTTATGCGCACAGTATCGTCGTCCACATCCACAATAGTGCCGGCAAACCGGCTGCTTTGGCCGATCATCGCCGCCACCGCCGCGGTTTCCGGGCGGTTATAAAGGTCTTCGGGGGTGCCTGCCGCAATAATGCGCCCTTCGCGCAGCACCGCCAACCGATCGGCCAGCGCCAGGGCGGCCGCATCATCGCGGGTAACAATAAGTGTGGTGGCGCCCAGCACGCGGTGCAGCCGGGCGATGGCGCCCAGCATGGCGGCGCGGGCGTGGCCGTGCTGATCGGCACAGGGTTCATCCAGCAGCAAAACCCGCGGTTCGTGCACCGCCGCCCGCGCGAGTGCTGCGCGCTGCCATTCGCCGGCCGAGGCCTGGGCTGGCAGTAGCAGGGCGGCGGCCCCCAGCTCGGCCAGGTCGATGGCGGTATCGACCAGTTTTTCGCGCGCCAGCCGGGCAATGCCACGCAGTTTTAGGGGGAGTGCGATGTTTTCGCGTAAATTTAGGGTGGGGAAAAACGCATCGCCCTGCTGCACCACGCCAAAGCCGCGTTTATGGGCCGGCACATCATCCATCGGCGCCCGCCCCATGGTGACGGCGCCACGATAGCCACGATCAAAACCAGCGATAATGTTGATCAGATTGGTTTTGCCGCTGCCGGCCGGGCCGAGGACGGCGGTGATTTGGCCTTCTTCCAGAGCCAGAGTGACGCCATCGAGTGCGCGCACGCGGCCAAAATGGCGCGAGATGCAGGTGATTTGTAACGCCGCGGCCATGGCTTACTCCGGTAGCGCGCCAGGGGGACTGGCGGGGCGAGGGGGCAGGCGGGGTTTGGTGCAAGCCTGTGGGGTATCATTAGGCGCTCAGGTCGCGCGCGGGCAACGGTTGGGGCGAAGGGGTGTGGGCAGTTTGAATTTTTGTTGGTGGCAGGGGCTGTGGTCGGGAGCAGAATGGCAGCTACCGGCATTTAGCAGCGGAGAACAGACGCCTATTGCGCACGCTCAACTGGGAGATAGTTTGCCACTTATTCAAATTGTCCTAAAGGTGGGAGCCAGCTTCGCCCATGCACGCCGCTTGTGCAAAAGACACCAATGGCGGTACGATTACCCGCTAGGAGCGTTTGGAGGTGATATGGCAGTGATACCGGCATTTGGTCCGTCCGGCGTTTTACCGCCATACGTCGGAACTGACCCCGCCAATCGACCTTCGATGTCGCCCTATGGTGCAAGCATGACGGACATCGTGGACCGATTTGCGATATCGAGCGAGCGGATCGCGATTCTGCGGGGGCTTCTTGCGTATCGCGCGGCACTCGCGGGGATTGGTATTGTCAACGGTTCCCAATGGATCGACGGAAGTTTCGTCGAAGACTGCGAAACAATTTGGAATCGCCCGCCTTCAGATGTCGATATTGTAACATTCGCCTATCGACCGCAGGCGGCTAGTGCGGGTCAAGATTGGGCGCAAGTGATCCACGCCAACTTAGACATCTTCGATCCAATGCGTGCGAAAGCTATCTTTAAGTGCGACGCTTACTACATTGACCTTAACAAGGCGGCGCATCTCATGGTCTCGGATACGGCCTATTTTAACGGGCTATTTTCTCACCAGCGGAGCACACGCCTATGGAAGGGCATGATTTCCGTTAGTCTTTCTTCTGACGACGCTGCTGCGTGGCGAATGATAAGAGGGTCAGGTAATGCTTAAGCGGCTCGAACGTGATGCGACCAAGGCCGACCTCGCTGCTGTCGAGGCGCTGTTGGGTGACCGCACACCTGAAGAAGACCCTGTAGGGTATATGCAATTTTCAAGTCGGGTTCGTGATTTGACGCTGCGGCTTCAGGATATAGGCGATGGACCATCAACGAGCGCTGAGGTGGGGCTTTTCTTCGGTGGTCGCCCAGTGGTCGGATCATATGGCATCCAGGCGGAGTTTGGCGCGAAGGCTGTTGTCGAATTTCAGGCACTCGTTTCCAGCGCTTTTGCCGCAGCTGAAGGGCCGCTTGGTGCACGCGGTCCGGTACCCCAGCGTGACCGTACACAGCTTATGCTGACGGATATCGCGCGTGGCTCGTTCGGTTTTATCCTTCAACAATCGGACGATCCTCAACTCTTTGAAAGCCCCATGAAAGCGGTGTTAAGCAGCGCTATTGATCTCATCTTCCGCGTCGCTTCACCGGACCAGGAAACGTTCGAGAGCATCACGGAAGACGTCGATAGCCGAGTGCTTGGCTCGCTCCGGTCATTCTTTAAAATACTTGATGAAGCGGGCGCAACGTTACGCATCGTGGAAGATCGACGGGAATTTACGCTACACCGTGATGAAATTGGCCTTGCGCGGGAACGGACCGAAGATGCAATATACGACGAGAACGAAGGCGGTTTCACCGGTGCGATTTATGTTCTTCCGGTTGGTCGACGGTTTGAGCTTCACCCGGATGGCGGCAGCGATGCACTCAAAGGCGTGATAGCTCCTGATTGCCTTGCACAATTGACGGGTGGCGGAACGGAGGTTATTCCCGGTATTATCGGAACCATACGATCGGTTCGTTTGCGGATTCGCGAGCTTAAATCTCGCGGCCAACAGCCGAAGAAAAGCTACACACTCCTTTCGGTTTTGGATGCCAGCCAGCAAGCGTAGGGCGTCCTCCAGCACACCAATGCGAACTGACGCGGTAAATCATCCAGTTTTAATCATCACGATCACCGCTGCCTCCGCCAAACTCCCCAATCAACCGCTTCAACCGCCCTAACCCCAACCGAGCCAGAAAAACCCCGATCCATAAACAATACCAAATTCGTAGACCTATGCCGCGCGCTGGGCACAAGCAAACCGTCAAACGCCAAAAAATGAGCGGCTGCCGCCAGCGCCTGAGTCGCGCTATAATCAAAGGACTCATACCGCAAAACATCAACGCCAAGCGGGGCCAAACTCGCGATATCGGCGAAGCGCAGGCTGCTTTCGCGCACTGCGGTTAGCTGATAAATCTCGTGCTGCAGGCGGCTAGGCCATACCGGTTCAAGCGACAGCCGATACCCGATCTCAGCCAGGGCAGCTTCGCGTTCCAAACTTGTGTACAGCACCTCAACCGAACCACCCGGGCTCCAGCGCCCATTGGCCGCTGAGCCGCGGGTCGCATCGTGACCTGCTCTGGTGATACGCCAGACAGAACTGTCGAACCGTGTCGGCGCCATAGCCTCCAAGGCATCGAGAATAGCCCGCTCGTGCACCCGCCCATCACGCGCCATGGTTATGTGTAAGTTCCCTCACTCAAGCTTTCGATCACCGACAGCACCTCATCGGCGCGCCTGGCATGGATCAGATCGATCGCGCGCTCACCGTTAAGCAGGCGATGCCTGGAATAGAGCCACACACGGGTTTCCGCGGGGTCATATAATTCCGCAAGGCGATCGACGATATAGCGAAGATCGGAAATCAGCAGTTGGGTTTTCGGATGGGGAAACGACGTGCCGGCCGTCCATCGCGACACGGTAGCCGGTGAAACGGCGGCGATATTCGCAACGTCGCTGCCCTTAAGACCGCCACGCTGGCGAAGGTCATCGATCAGATTAGCGACTGCACTTGCCATCAGTAGTCTCCCATAACGGCACGAGTTTTTTGGCCGATGCCGTACCTCCGCGCGTCGGCTGCCCTAAACGGGCCGCCACGGCCGGCGTGCCCACCACGGCGGCACGCCGCAATCGCAGGTTTTGTCCGATCAAGCATGTGCACAGTGGCAGTCATGGCTGGGCTCCGGCGGGACTGGGGACAAAGGGGTGTTTAGCATTTTTCTTTCACAAAATCAATCTATGAAATATAAATGCAAAGTTTCGTCATTTAAGCGCCGTGCTCGTGATCTTACCACGGTGGGTTTGTAGGGGGTGGGATCGGCTTTCAGCCCGCCAGAGCACGTTTATCCGACCCGCCAGCAATCGGGCGTGCTTGGGCACGCGACGCGCGCAGCCGGCATGCTCCGTTCGCTGAAGGGCGCACCAGGGTCGCGGGATGCGCCAATTTTGGCAACGCGGGCAGATGACTGTTCCGCGCTAACCCAAAAATTGTTGCGTTGGTGACTTGCGACGGCGGATTAGTCTTCGGTTACCCGCCCGCGGGATTTGTGGATAGTTGGGCCCCGGGTTTTCACCCGGGCTACTCGGGCTATTGGGGCGGGGAGTGGGCGCGGGGGTCGGGGGCGGAGTCGTCGAAATCTACTGGGTCGTAGGTGGTGAAGAGAAATTCGTCGGGCAGTTTGGTGAAATCTATTTCGATGCCGAGGTCTTCGCAGATGTTGATGAGGAGGTCGGGGATTTCGATGGTTTGATCGGGGTCGGCGGCCAAATGTTCGTCGGCGCGGTAGGTGGTTTCGCGCAATAGGGCGGCGCGGTCGGGGTGGTTGGTGGTGACGAGGCGGAGCGCCTCTTGCAGTTTGGCGCGGCGGGGGTCGGCCGGGCGTACGGGGGCACGGGAGGTGCCGGCGGTGCCTGCGGCTAGGCGCGCTTCCAACGCTATGCAATCTCGCACGACGGCGGCGAGGCGAGTGAAGAGCACGGCCGGGTCGGTTGGTTTGGGGGATGACCGAGCGGACAGGCGGCTGGCGGCAAGGCGGGGCGCGGGGTTGGCGTGTGGTGCCGCTTCGCGTTCGGCTTGTGGCTCGGCCGGTTGGGTGAATGGCGGTTCCGCCGGCGGGTTGCGCGGCGGTTGTTCGGGTTCGGCCCAGTCGGCGAGGGTGCGGGCGGCGGCGGCGCGGGCCAGGCCCATGGCGAGGTCAGCCAGTTCCGCGCACAGGCGCAGGTGGCGCTGCGTGCGGTCTTCGGCGTCTGGCGGTTGACTGGGCTGGGTTGTATTCAGAGTTTTGGACTTTGGCTAGTTTGCATTAATAACGTTACATCATGACACATCTTCTGGGCAAGCGTTTTTTGTGTGGCGGCTGCGCATTAAGTTAGAAAATTTAACTGGGGGGCTTTGGCGCCGTTGGCGGCTTGGGGCAATTAGACGTTTGGTTGCGGAGAAGGTGCAGCCAAAGGTGCGGGCCCCTAGTTTCAACAGTCTTTTTGCTTCTTTTTCGGAAGTCAAAAGAAGAATCTCACTTTCACTTAATTGCCTGCTCCACCCGACCCAGCCCCTTGACGGCGTCGCCAGGATGCGGAACCCCAGCGGGCAACAGGGGAGCTATAAACATGAGCGACGATGCAGCCGTAGTGATCAGCCGCCAGGGCCGGGCCGGGCATATTTTGCTCAACCGCCCGCGCACTTTAAACGCGCTAGATCTGGGGATGATAAAAGCGGCAACCGCCGCCCTGGCCGCCTGGCGCGACGATGCGGGCGTGGAACTGGTGGTGATCACCGGCGCCGGCGATCGCGGGTTTTGCGCCGGCGGTGATATTCGCACCCTGCGCGATGCTGGGGCCGCCGGTGATAGCGCGTGGATTGCCAGTTTTTTCGGCCAGGAATACGCGCTCAACCGCATGATCGCCGAGTACCCGAAGCCTTACGTTGCGCTGGTCGATGGTATCTGCATGGGCGGCGGCATTGGCGTATCGGTGCACGGCAGCCACCGTATAGCCAGCGAACGCGCCATGTTCGCCATGCCCGAAACCGGCATTGCGCTGTTTCCCGATGTCGGGGCGAGTTATTTTCTGCCGCGTATGGCTGGGCATTTGGGCATGTATCTGGGGCTAACTGGTGCGCGGGTGCAGGGGGCGGACGGCGTGCATGCCGGTTTCGCCACCCACTTTGTGCCCAGTGCGCAATTTGGCGATCTGTTTGCGGCGTTGTGCAACGATGGCATTGGCGCGTTGGGCGAATTTGCCCAACCGCTGCTGCCGTTTACGCTGGCAGATAATCTACCGGCAATCGCCCGCGCGTTTGCGGCCGATACCTACGATGCGGTTTTGGCCCGCCTGGCCGATGAAGGCGATTTTGGTGCGGCCACTTTGGCGGTGCTGGCAAAAATGTCGCCAAGTTCGCTGCTGTGGTCGTTTGCATTATTACGCGCTGGCGTTGCGCGCAATTTGGCCGAGTGTTTGGCCGCCGAGTTGCATTTAACTGCCAGTGTGGTGCCGCATCATGATTTTTTGGAAGGTGTGCGCGCGATGATTATCGACAAAGATCGCGCGCCCAAATGGCAGCCGGCAGTGTTGGCAGATGTTGATCGCGCCGCAATTGCGGCGATGCTGGGGTAGGTGGCAAACGATGGCGGGTTTAACCATTTATGGCGATAGCGGATCGGGCAATTGCCTCAAAATCGGCTATGTCGCCACCCAGTTGGGCATTGCGTTCGACTGGGTAGAAATTACCGTGCTGGAAGGTGCCACCCGCACCGATCGTTTTTTAGCGATCAACCCGGCCGGCCAAGTGCCGGTGGTGATTTTGGAAGATGGCCGCGTGCTGGCCCAATCGGCTGCCATTATGCTGTATTTGGCCGAAGGCAGCGCGCTGATCCCGGCCGACCGCTACGATCGCGCCGTGATGTATCAATGGATGTTTTGGGAACAGCACAGCCACGAAACCGCCATTGCGGTGCGCCGCTATAAAAAGCATTTTTTGCACATGGCAGAGGATGCGATCGATCCCGCCCTGCTGATTAAGGGCAATGCGGCCCTGGCGGTGATGGATCAGCATTTGGAAAATCATGATTTTTTTGCAGGCGATGGGTTGAGTTTGGCCGATATTGCGCTGGTTGCGTACACGCGGCTGGCGCATGAAGGCGGGTTTGATTTGGCGCCGTTTGGCAAAGTTGTGGCGTGGGTGGCACGGGTGGAGGCGGCGCTGGGTTTGTGATTTAGGGGGATGTAATTGCGGCGCCTCAAAAAGCAGATTTTTACGTCTCGCTTTTGGCCCCGCTTTTCAGCCGGAGCGCACCAATCCGCCACAAAACTTTACCCGAAACATCACGCTCACGATGGGGTTTTTTTGGCATGACATGGCGGTTCGCAACGCCAAACAAAGGCCGAAAAAATGCCCTTCACCCGCAAAATGTTTTTGGTTGCCGGCACTATGCTGGCAGCATTCCCCGCCCTCGCCGCCACCAAAGCGCCTTATGCGCATGTGCTGCTGATTAGTGTTGACGGTATGCACCAAGTCGATCTGCAAAACTGGATCGCCGCCCATGCCACATCAACGTTGGCCACCCTGGCCCAGGGCGGCATTCAGTACACCAATGCGCTGACCACAGCGCCATCAGATAGTTTTCCTGGCATGATCGCGCAGGTCACCGGCGGCACGCCAAAAACCACCGGCCTGTATTATGATGATAGCTACGATCGCTCGCTCTACGCGCCAGGGTCGAATTGCGTGGGTGCTGTTGGCACGGAAACCGCTTTTGCCGAAAATTTGGACAAAAGCCTGAGCTCGGTCACCGGTGGCGGCACGCTGGGCCAGCCGCTGACGCAGATTGATACAACCCAACTGCCAATGCGCAAAAATGCTGATGGCAGCTGCATCGCGGTTTACCCGCATAATATTATACGGGTAAACACAGTGTTTGAAGTGATCAAAGCCGCCGGCATGCGCACCGCCTGGACCGACAAGCACCCGGCGTATGAAGTATTGAACGGGCCATCGGGCGCCGGCATCGACGATTTGTACACGCCGGAAGTAAATTCCAGTAATATCCTTGGTGGATCGGGCGATAATACCAAAAGCTTCGCCGCCATCCGCGCCTACGATGATACTAAAGTGAAGTCGGTGTTGAACGAAGTTGCCGGGATGGATAGCACCGGCAGCACAGCCGTTGGTGTGCCGGCTATTCTGGGGATGAATTTCCAAAGTGTAAGCGTCGGACAAAAACTGGCGTCGTCGAAAAACGCGGTGGATGCCGGGCTTACCGGTGGCTACCTTGATGCCAATGCAGCCCCGGGCAACGCCCTTTCGGCGCAGTTCGCCTATGTTGATGGCGCCATTGGCCGCATGGTAAGCGCGCTAAAAGCACAAAACCTGTATAGCTCGACACTGATTATTGTTAGTGCCAAGCATGGCCAGGCACCGATCGACCCAACCCTGCTGCACAAAATCGACGATGGCGCCTATTTTCCGCAAACCCCTGGCTTTGCTTTTGAAATCGCCGATGATGGTTTGTTGTTGTGGCTAGATCCCGCCCAACAGGCGGCGCAAACCCATGCCGCGGCGAAATATCTGCGTGGTATCCCCACGGCAACCGGCGGCTTAGCCAAGGTGATAAAAGGTGGCTCCAACGCCTTTGGCTTTGGTGATCCCGCAACCGACCCCCGCGCGCCTGATTTTGTGGGTGTGACCCAGTTGGGCGTGGTTTACACCACTAACTCGTCCAAAATTTCGGAACATGGCGGTTATTCCCTGCAAGACCGCAATGTTCCGTTGCTGGTTAGCGGCGGGCTGCCAGTGAAGCAGCAGGGCAAAACCATGCCCGGCACAGTAAAAACCACGCAAATCGCGCCAACCATTTTAGCGGCTTTGGGGCTTGACCCCATGCAGCTTCAGGCGGTGGTGGCCGAAGGCACTCAGAAACTGCCAGGTGTTATGAAGTAAGCAACGATTGGCATTGAAGTGGCGGCCGGGGTGCAAGCCCCGGCCGTTTTTGTTTAACGATTATGCTGCCAACGCAGGCCACCCCAACGCGCGCCGCAATTTTTTCATCTGTTTACGATACGCGCCAATTTCCACATACGCCGCATGCCGCGCCGAGCCGACAAATTTGATTCCCCCGGTCAGATCGGGCTTGTCCTGTGCCACCAGCGCATTAAACGGCGCCGCACTGCCTTGCCCCTGATGCCGCAGTAAAATAGCGCGCGCAATTAAATCCGCCATTTCATCAAATAGTTTATAGGCGCCACCATTGGTTTCCATAAACCCAATAGCGTACAAATTTTTGCGCGACCGGCTGAACAAATTCATATACATCGCCGGCCGCCCGCCTTTCCATTCCACCAGATCATCCTGCAGATACGGGATTTTCCAACTGTAACCAGTCGCACACAGCACCAGATCAATGTTTTCTACCGACCCATCGGTAAAATGCACCTGGCCGCCATCAAACCGCGCGACATCGGGTTTGGCCGCAATATCGCCATGCGCCAGAAAATGCAGCAACTGGGTGTTGAGAATCGGGTGGGTTTCGAACAATTTATGATCGGGTTTTTGCAGGCCCAGCCGCGATATGTCGCCCACCAGCACGCGGAGCATTACCGCAAACACGCGCTGTTCCAACCACATTGGCAGTTGCGGCCCGTTGGCGGCAAACGCATCGGCCGGCACACCAAAAATATGTTTGGGGATAAAATGATAGCCGCGGCGCAGGCTGATGAACGCCGCATCGGCCGCCTGCGCCGCATCGCAGGCGATATCGCAGCCCGAATTGCCAGCACCTATGACCAACACACGCTTGCCCTTAAATTCGGCCATATCGCGATAGGTCACCGAATGGCGGATTTCGCCGGTAAAATTGCCAGGGTAGATCGGCATCGCCTGGTGCCAATTGGTGCCGTTGGCGCAAACAAGATCGCTGTAAAACCGTGTGTCGCCGGTGCTGAGTGTCACCTGCCAACCACCATCTATTGGGTGCGCATTTACAACATCTGTGTTAAACTGAATAATTTTAATCAGGCCGAACTTTTCGGCAAAGCCTTGCATGTAGGCAAAAATCTGTTTGGCCGATGGGTAGTCGGGGTAGCCTTCTGGCATGGGGTAGCCGACAAAATGTGATTGGGTTTTTGATGATATAAAATGCGCTGAGTTGTAAACCGGCGATCCCGGATTGCTGGCATCCCAGATGCCGCCCACGCCGCTGTGGCGCTCAAACACATCCACCGCGATTCCGTGCGCCGTGAGCGCCCGCGCGCAGGCCAAGCCGCCGGGCCCGGCACCCACCACGCACACACGGGTTGGGGTGGCGGTGTTGGTTAGCTGCGGCATGGGGTGCTCCTTGAACGTGAGGGGTCGTCAGATTTGAATAATCTGATAAACAGTCATATTTATCAGCGCAAGCCTTTATTGCGCCGATTTTTCAGAAAATGACCCTATGGCCAGCTACCCGTTACCCCATCCTACCGCCGCCCCGGCCCGTCGCGCCCCGCGCCAGGCGCGATCGATCGCGCGGGTTGAGAAAATTCTTGATGAGGCCGCCGTGATGATCGCCGAACACGGCAGCGATCATCTGCGCATGACCGATTTGGCCGCGCGCACCGGCATGCCGATGGGATCAATCTATCAATATTTTCCCGACAAAAGCGCCATTTTGAGTGAATTGGCGCAGCGTTTTATGGCTCGCATTTCGGCAGGCCTGATCGCGCAATTTGGCGGCATAACCACCTGGCCGCAGGCGATGGCCGCAACCGATGCCGCCTTTGCCGCCTACTACGCGCTGTTTCGCGCAGAGCCAGTGATGCGCGATATTTGGTGCGGCACCCAGGCCGATAAGCTGATCGCCGATCTGGATATCGCCGATAGCCGCGCCAATGCGGCGATTGTGTTTGCGGCCCTCAGCCGCATCGTGGCGCCCGAGCATCACGCGGCGTTTGCCACTGATTGCTTGCTGATCATTCATTTGGCCGGTGCCGCGGTGCGCTTTGCCATAGCCTTGGATGTGGCCGAGGGCGATGCGGTGTTTGCGGCGTGGCGCCGCACCGCTATGGGCATGCTGCAAAGCTATGCCAACCGGTAACGCGCCGCTGCCAGCCGGTCCTCGGTTAAAGCAGCGCGCACCGCGGGCCAATTTTCTGGCGGTGCCAGCACCACCAGCCGGTTAAACCACGCAACCTGGCCGCGCGCCCGCGCCTGATGCAGCGCGCCCAGGGCCATACCGATGGTGTCGCGTGGGTTGCAGCAGGCGCAGTTTGCCTGGTGGTTTGTTAAGTTGGCGGTGCCAATGCGGGCGAATGGCAGGCCGGCGGGGGCCGTGCCGCTAGCCCCAAGCAACACGGCATCGCCCGGCACAACCGGGATGGCGAAGTGAACAGGGATACGGTGCGGCATAGTTTACATAAAGGCATCTTTATGTATTTATGCAAGCTGCCATGCAGCCGATTTTAACCGCCCTTGCCGCCGCCGCCGACCCCACCCGCCTGCGCCTGCTGGCGCTGGCCGCCAGTGGTGCGTTCTGCGTGAATGATTTTTGCGACATCCTCAATCAATCGCAGCCGCGGCTTTCGCGCCATTTGCGGCTGTTAACCGAGGCCGGGCTGCTGAACCGTGCGCGCGAGGGCACCAATGTGTGGTTTACCCTATCGCAGGGGCCGCAAGCAGCGCTGGCGCAGGATATTTTGCGCAAGCTGGATGCGGCCGACCCCCTGATTGCCGCCGATCGGCGTGGTGCTGCCCGTGTGCGGGCCGAACGGGCGCGTGCCGCCACCGCCCATTTTACCGATGCCGGCGCCGATTGGGATGAGATGCGCGCGCTGGGCCTGCCCGCTGAGCAGGTGGAGGCGCGGCTGCAAGCGGTTTTGTCAGCGGCCGCCGCGCCTGATGCAACCAAGCCAGATTTGGGGCGTATGCTGGATATCGGCACCGGCACCGGCCGGTTGTTGGAAGTGTTGGCCCCCTATATTTCCAGCGGTTTGGGCATTGATGCCAGCCGCGCCATGCTGGCGTTATGCCGGTTGCGTTTGGCACGGCCAGAGTTTGGCCATATCGCCCTTCGCTTGGCCGATATGTATGCGTTGCCGCTGGCCGATAAAAGTTTTGACTTGGTGGTGCTGCACATGGTGCTGCATTTCGCAACCGACCCCGACCAGGTGCTGGCCGAAGCCTGCCGCGTGCTTGCCCCCGGTGGCCGGTTGGTGGTGGTTGATTTGGCGCCGCATAACGACCAAACCTTGATCACTCGCTATAAACATCGCCAACTGGGTTTCGACAGCCACCAGATGGCGGCGCGTTTGGCCGAGTTTGGTTTGCATAGTGTTGACAACGAAACGATGGATGCCGCCTACCCAATTACTATCTGGTGTGCGCAAGCGGTGCCTGCGCCGGCGCCTGCGAAAATTTTTCTGGAGACAATTATAGCATGAGCCGCCCCGATATATTGGAAGCCCTGCACGCAAATGTGCTGTTATGCGATGGTGGCACGGGCAGCCGTGTGCAGGTAATGGATCTGGAAATTGACCGCGATTATTGGGGCCAGGAAAACTGCACCGAGGTGCTGAATTTATCGCGCCCGGATATTGTGCGTGAATTGGCGCGCGGCTATTTCGCCGCCGGCGCTGATATGGTGGAAACCAATAGTTTTGGCGGGTCGCCGGTCACTTTGGCGGAATTCGGCCTGGGTGATAGGGCGCGCGAAATTAACCAGCGCGCCGCTGAGTTGGCGCGTGAGGCGGCGGAAGAATTTTGCGATGGCCGGGTGCGCTATGTGGTGGGCGCCATTGGGCCAGGCACCAAACTGCCAACCTTGGGCAATATTGCCTATGATGATTTGGAAGCTGGATTGGCCGAACAAAGCCGCGGGCTGATTGCTGGTGGCGTTGATGCGATTTTGATCGAAACCTGCCAGGATACGCTGCAAATAAAAGCCGCCGTCAATGGTGCCAAAATGGCCCGCAAGGAGGCCGGCCGCAGCACGCCGATTTTTGTGCAGGTGACAGTGGAAACCACCGGCACATTGCTGGTGGGGCCTGATATTGCGGCGGCGGCGACCGTGATTGAATCGCTGGATGTGCCGCTGATGGGGTTGAATTGCGCGACCGGCCCGCAGGAAATGGCCGAGCATATTAAATGGCTATCGGCCAACTGGCCAGGCCTGATCAGCGCGCAACCCAATGCTGGTTTGCCGGAACTGGTTGATGGCCAAACCCGCTACCCGCTATCGGCAGCTGATATGGCAAGCTGGGTTGAGCGGTTTGTAGAACAAGACGGGCTGAATTTGATCGGCGGTTGCTGTGGCACCAGTATTGGCCACATTCAGGCGCTGGATGGCATGTTGCGCGGCCGCGCCGGCGGGTTGCTGCGGCCGGTGCCAGTGCGGCGCTTGGTGCATTGGGTGCCGGCGGTGGCAAGCCTGTATGGGCAGGTGACTTTGCGCCAGGAAAACAGTTTGTTTTCTATTGGCGAGCGTTGCAATGCCAATGGATCGAAAAAATGGCGCCAATTGCAGGAAAGTGCTGATTGGGACGGCTGCGTTTCGGTTGGCCGCGAGCAAATGGTGGAAGGGTCTAATGCTTTAGACATTTGCACAGCGTTTGTTGGGCGCGACGAAGTGGCCGAGATGGATGAGGTGATCACGCGCTTTACCTCATCGGTGAATGCGCCGCTGGTAATTGACAGCACCGAAACCCCGGTGCTGGAAAGTGCGCTAAAATTGCACGGCGGCAAGCCGATTATCAATTCGATCAATTTTGAAGATGGCGAAGGCCACGCTGCTGAGCGCCTGGTGTTGGCTAAAAAATTCGGCGCCAGTGTCATAGCGCTTACCATCGATGAAGAAGGTATGGCGAAATCGCCAGAGCGCAAGCTGGAGATAGCTGCCCGCCTGGTAGATTTTGCGTGTAATAGGCACGGCCTACGGCAGAGCGATTTATTGATTGATCCGCTCACCTTTACCGTTGCTACGGGTAACGAGGATGATCGTAAGCTGGGCCAGTACACGCTGGAAGGCATAAAACTTATCCACGACGCATTCCCCGATGTGCAAATTATTCTGGGTCTTTCTAACATCAGTTTTGGCCTTAATCCGGCGGCCCGTGCCGTACTGAATTCGGTATTTTTGGATCATGCGGTGCGCGCCGGCATGACCGGCGCCATTGTGCATGTTAGTAAAATTCGCCCGCTGCACCTGATTGCCGCTGAAGAAGTGCAGGTAGCCGAGGATTTGATTTTTGATCGGCGCCGCGACGGTTACGACCCGCTACAAAAATTACTGGAAATTTTTACCGATCGTAAAGCCACTGATTCGGTTAAAAAATCCCGCGCCGAAACCGTAGAAGGCCGCTTGCAGGACCGCATTGTCGATGGTGACCGTAAGGGGTTAGATGACGAACTGGCTGATGCGTTAAAAACCCATCCGCCGCTGGATATTATTAATAATATTTTGCTCGCCGGCATGAAAACCGTGGGCGAATTGTTTGGCGCCGGCAAAATGCAACTGCCGTTTGTGCTGCAAAGTGCCGAAACCATGAAGGCGGCGGTGGCCTACCTTGAACCGTTGATGGAAAAAATCGACGGCCAGGAAAAAGGCACCATCGTGCTGGCAACCGTTAAGGGCGACGTGCACGATATTGGCAAAAACCTGGTCGATATTATCCTTACCAATAATGGCTACCGGGTGATTAACCTGGGCATAAAAGTGCCGTTGCAAACCATGGTGGATAGCGCCCGCGAACATCGTGCGCATGCCATTGGCATGTCTGGCCTGCTGGTAAAATCCACCGTTATTATGCGGGAGAATTTGGCCGAAATGTCGCGCCAGGGTCTGGATATTCCGGTATTGCTGGGTGGTGCCGCATTAACCCGTGCGTATGTGGAAGATGATTGCGTGCGCGCCTATGCCGGCGGGCGTGTGGCTTACGCGCGTGATGCGTTCGATGGGCTATATTTGATGGACCGCGTTACCGGTAACGCGTTTGATGATTACCTGGCGGCCGTACAATCGCGCCGCGGGCCTGCGACCCGCACCCGTGATAAGAAAATTGGTGAAGCCAGTGCGCGGGGGTTTGCCCCGGTGGATGTGGCGGCGGCGCGTGCCCGGCGCCAGCGCCTGACCGGCGATCAGCCCGTGGTAACCCCGCCGTTTTGGGGGGCCCGCGTGCTAGAAGCCTCCCCCAAGGCGGTGCTGCCCTATTTGAACGAACGCAGCCTGTTTCAGTTTCAATGGGGATTTCGTAAACAGGGCAAATCGCTGGAAGAATTTATGCACTGGGCACGGCAGGAATTGCGCCCGGTGTTAAAACGCATGCTGGCGATCACCGATCAGGAAAACATTCTGCACCCACAAGCGGTGTATGGGTATTGGAAAGCCGCCGGCCAGGGTAATAATCTGCTGCTGTTTGCCGAAGATGGGCAAACCGAAGTGGCGCGCTTTGCCCTGCCGCGCCAGCCGCGGGAAAATGGTGAGTGCATTGCCGATTTTTTCCGCGATGTGGATGATGCCGAACGCGATGTGATCGGTTTGCAAGTGGTGACCGTGGGCCAGCAAGCATCGGATACCGCGCGCATCTGGTTTGATGATAATCGCTACCAGGATTATTTGTACCTGCACGGGCTTTCGGTGGAAATGGCCGAAGCGATGGCGGAATACGTACACAAGCGCATTCGTGCCGAGATGGGGTTTGGCAGCGAAGACGATCGTGATATGGAAAAAATGCTGTCGCAATCCTACCGCGGGTCGCGTTATTCGTTTGGCTACCCGGCGTGCCCGCAGTTGGAGGACCAAACCCAGATTCTTGATTTGTTGAAAGCCGATCGTATCGGCGTGTCACTATCGGATGAATGGCAGTTGCACCCAGAACAATCCACCAGCGCCATCGTGGTGCTGAATGGGCATGCGAAATATTTCTCGGTTTAGCGGTAAGCAGCATAAGCCATGAAAACAGCGCAGCGCACGGCATTCGCGACCATCGGCATCGGAATAACCGTTCTGGCGCTAAAAACCTATGCCTGGCACATCACCGGGTCGGCGGCGTTGTATTCCGATGCGCTGGAAACGGTGGTGAATGTGGTGGCATCCCTGATTGCCTATTGGGCGGTGCGCTTTGCCGCCCAACCGGCTGATCACAACCACCCCTACGGCCACGCGAAAGTTGAATTTATCGCGGCCGTTGCCGAAGGCGCGTTAATTGTGGTGGCGGCGGTTTCTATTTTGAACCACGCCTATTTCACCTATTTGTTTCCACGCGCGTTAACAGCGCCGCTTATCGGTATTGCGGTTAACCTTGCGGGCACGGCGATAAATCTGGTCTGGGCGTTGCATTTATTCAGTGTATCGCGGCGCATGCGGTCGCCGGCGTTGCGTGGTGATGCGCGCCATTTGATGGCGGATGTGGTGACCGGTATCGGCGTTACCATGGGTGTGGCGCTGGCGGTAGAAACTGGGCGGCTGTGGCTTGACCCTGTGGTGGCAGCCTTAACCGCCGTGTATGTGTTGTGGTCGGGTGTGCATCTTATTGGCCAATCCATGGGGGCGCTGATGGATATGGCGCCAACCGATGGCACGGTGACCCGCATTGAAGACATTATTCGCGCCAATGGCAAAGGGGCGATTGAAGCACACGAGGTGCGTGCGCGTAGTGCCGGGCGCATGACGTTTGTGCAGTTTCATTTGGTGGTGCCGGGTGAAATGACCGTGGTGCAATCGCATGAAATTTGCGATCGGATAGAAACCGCGTTGCGCCGTGAAATGTCGCATTTAGTGATTAATATTCACGTAGAACCCGAACACAAAATAAAACCCGATGGCGCAATTGCGCTGCGCTAGGACATTGGCCTTGGCGATGCTGGCGATGCTGGCGGCAAACCCATTGGCGGCGGGCGGCGTTGTTTCGCTTAATTTGTGCACGGATCAATGGCTGGTGCGTTTGGCCCCCGACCGGATTGCCGCACTCACCCCGCTGGCGCGCGACCCAAGTATTTCCGCGGTGGCAGCGGGGGCTGCACAATTTCCCATGGTGCGCCCCGATGCGGAAGCTGTGCTGCGCTTAAAACCGGATCTGGTGCTGGTCGGCGCCTGGGGCGGGCTTACCACGGCGGCGGTGCTGCGGGCGCGCGGCGTGCGGGTGGAACGCATTGATGACCCACAAAATTTTGCCGGTATCACCGCAACCATCGCTCATATAGCAGAAATTTTGGGTAGGCCGGCACAAGGGCTTGCTATCAACGCCGCCATGCAAGCAGCCTTGCCACAGCTGCGCGATGCCAGCCGCCAGCAGGTGCGTGCGGTTATTTGGCAGGCGCGTGGACTTACCGCAGGGCCGGGATCGCTAGGCGACAGCGTTTTACGCGCGGCCGGCTACCACAATATCGGCACCGGCGGCACCATGTCGCTAGAAGCGCTGATCACTGCCCAGCCAGACCTTGTGGTGGTGGATGAACAACCGCGTTTTCCTTCGCTTGCCACAGACCTTTTGCGTAATCCGGCGCTGCAGCGCCTGGCCGTAGTGGCGCTACCGCCGGCGTGGCTAACCTGCGGTGGGCCCGATGCGGCGCGCGCCGTTGCACGGATCGCGCGCCAATGAAGCGGCTTGGCGTTCTTCTTGCTGTGGCCATGGTCGTGTCGCTGGCGACCGGCCCTGCCGGGTTTGGCATGCCGGACACTTGGATTTTTGTGCAACTGCGCCTGCCGCGCACATTGCTTGCAGCGATCATTGGTGCGGGCTTGGGTATTTCGGGTGCCGCCATGCAGGGGGTGCTGCGCAACGGGCTTGCCGATCCCGGTTTGCTGGGCATTAGCGGGTGTGCCGCCCTTGGCAGTGTTATTGTGTATTACTGGGGTATTTCGGCGTATTTTGCGCCGGCGCTACCTTTAGGCGGCATGGCTGGCGCTATGCTAGGCGCGTTTGCGCTGATGCACCTTGCCGGCCGGCGGCCGAGTGTTGCATCGCTTATTTTGGGCGGGTTGATGCTGTCTTCCCTGGCGGCCGCCTTGTTATCGCTGGCACTCACCCTGGCGCCCAATCCGTTTGCCTTAGCAGAAATCAGTTTGTGGCTGATGGGCGGCCTGGAAGATCGGTCCTTGCTGCATGTTGCTCTCGCCGTACCGCCTATTTTGGCTGGTATTGCTGTGTTGTGGCGATTGGCCCCTGGCATTGACGCCTTGGCATTGGGTGAGGCAACCGCAGCCAGCTTGGGGTTTCCGGCGGCCAAGAGTTTGGTGCTATGTGGCGTTGGCGTGGCGCTCGCCGTGGGGCCGGGGTGTGCGGTTGCCGGCGGTATTGGGTTTGTCGGCTTGATGGTGCCGCATCTGCTGCGGCCATTTTTTGGTGCCCGGCCTGGTGCCTTGCTGGCGCCATCTTGCCTGTTGGGGGCTGGGCTTGTTGTGTGCGCCGATGTTGCCGCGCGCGGCTTACCGTTGCTGGTGCCAACCGCTGCCGAGCCACGTTTGGGCGTTATCACCGCCTTGCTTGGCGCACCTGTGCTGATTGCTATCGCCCGGCGGGGTAATCTGTGATTGGGGTGACGAATTTGCATTTTTCGCATGGCAATACGGCTGTGCTGAAAAATATCACCTTGCAGGTGGCGGCTTACGAATTTGTCGCCCTCACTGGCCCGAATGGCGCTGGCAAAACCACATGTTTGCAGGCGCTGGCGGGTATCTTGCCGGGTGGAAAGCCTGATGCCAGGCGGGTGGCGTACGTTGAACAAGGGGCCAGCGTATCGTGGGGCATGATGCGTGTGCGTGATGTTGTGCAGCTTGGGCGCTTGCCGCATGGTGATGATGCAGCGGCGTCAGTTGCCCGCGCCATGCGCTTATGTGGTGTTACCACCTGGGAAAATCGCCCGATTGCGCAATTATCGGGCGGTGAATCGCGCCGCGTGATGCTGGCCCGCGCCTTTGCCGGTGACCCTGCTGTGTTGCTGTTGGATGAGCCGGTGGCTGATCTCGATCCGGCCGCAGCCCATAATATTATGCAGGTGCTGGCGGGGTTTGCCGCCGGTGGGGGCACGGTTGTTGCGGTTTTGCACGCGCTTGATCTGGCCTGCACCTACGCTAACCGCATGGTGGTGATGCAGGCCGGGAAAATTGTTGCCGATGGGACGCCGGTACAAACATTGCCTATGATAGCGAGTGTTTTTAATATGCGCTTAGCGGTTGATAGCACGCAGCGCTTGCTGCCAATCGCCACCACACCCAACCCGAAGGATGGATTGCATGGTTATTAGAATTGATCGCGTGGTGACGCGCGGTGGCGATGGCGGGGAAACTTCCTTGGGCGATGGTACGCGCGTGCCCAAGGATGCGCCCCGTGTTGGTGCCTATGGCACAGTAGATGAAGCGAATGCCGCCATCGGTATTTTGCGGTTGCATACTGCCGCCAACCCAGTGGCGGATGCGATGCTTGCCCGTATTCAGAACGATCTTTTTGATATTGGGGCAGATTTATGCGTGCCAGGTGATGCCGGGGCGCGGCTGCGGGTTACCGACGCAATAGCGCTTCGGCTGGACCAGGAAGTGGCGGCGATGAATGAACACTTGCCGGCGCTATCTAGTTTTGTGCTGCCTGGCGGCACACCGGGGGCCGCCTACGCCCACCTTGCGCGCACCATTGTACGAAGAGCAGAACGCGAAGCAGTGACACTTTCGCACAGCCAAGTGGTCAACGCTGAAGTGATCCGCGCGCTTAATCGGCTTTCTGACCATTTATTTGTGTTGGGGCGTGTATTGAATGACAATGGCGCGCGCGATGTGGTTTGGGTGCCGGGCGCTAACCGGTAACGGGCAGTGGTTACCCACTGCCCGTGCCAATTGTTAGAACCCAGCGCGCACACCGGCGAGGAACGAAATACCCGGCATCTGGTAGCCATTGACCGGTTCAAACGCGGTATTGCCCAGATTTTTTGCGGCAACAAACACACTTGCCCCAGGCTGGAATTTCCAGGTAACCGTCATGTCCAGCACGACGCCTTCGGGTGACTTTCCGGGGCTATAGGCTGATGTACCGGTACTATCAGATAGATAATCATCAAAGGCACCGACATAACGCAAAATCGGCGCGATGGTGACACTGGGTATCGGCGAAAGTTCTAAGGCCGCCGATCCCATGTGGCGGGGCCGGCGGAGTAATGCGCTATGCGTGTGCAGGTTTTGCGCATCGGTAAAGGTGTAGGTAAAATCGAACGACATGCCAGGTGCCAGGGGCAGCATCAGTTCGGTTTCTACCCCTTCCGCGCGGGCGCTGCCGATATTGACCGACGTATTGATCGGCGAATACACAAAACTGATCAGATCGCGGGTGCGGTTATTAAAATAGGTCGCCGAGATATGTGCCGCATCCGGTTTTGTGCCGATGGCAATATCATGTTCGATACCGATATCGCCGCCCTCCGATCGTTCAGGTTTGAGGTATGGGTTGCCAACATACCCGTAGCTATCCACCCCGTAGCGGTCAAACAAGGCGGGGGCGCGAAAGCCGGTGCCGTAAGATACCCGCACACGGCTGGCGATTTCGGGTAAGCCCAGCACCACACCAGCGCGCCAGGTGGTGGTAGCACCGGCAAGGGTGGTCCAATCCTGGCGCAACTGGGCGGTGGTGGTTAGGCGTTGCAGCACCGTTGTTGCTAGGCCCAAACTGAGCGCATCGGAATCGCTATGGGCGACCGCGCGACTTAAATACGGTGAATACGGGCTGGTGCTGTCGATGGTGGTGCGGGATTGGTCGTTGATATGTTCGTAGCCGAAGGTTGCACTACTATTGACCAGCGGCCCGATATCGCCGGCATGCCAGATGGTGGTGGAGCTGAGATCATTGCGACGCCCACCATAACGATCATCTTCGGCTGATTGGTTGGGGTCTGCGGCATTAAGGGTAACATTATAGCGGCGATCGGTTTGCAGGCGGCTGACAAATAGATTGGTATCCACCTTGCCATCGGCCAATTTGCTGGCAACACCGACACGGCCAAACAGGGAATTGTCTTCGCCGGTCGCGTTGCCGCCATCAAATTGATAGGTATCGTAGCCATATTTCGCTTCTCGCCCGCGCAGTTGTAGCGAAAATCTGGTGCCGCTGATCGGGGTTACACCAAGTTCCACCTGGCCGGCGGCATTGCGAAACCCATCGGGTTTGCCGGTGTAAACAGCAGTTTCGCGGTGCGGGGTTTGGTCGCTGCCGCGATCGGAATTGCTTTCGCCACTGGCGCTAAAATCCCAGATACCAAAGCGGCCGGAAAGATCGCCTTCGGCACGCAACGCCCGCGGCAGGCCGGCGGCAAGGGTTGTGCCGCCATGCAGGCCATCGCGGCTCTGGCGCGAGATTAAGTTGATCACCCCGCCGATTGCACCAGATCCATACACGCTAGACATCGGGCCACGCACAATTTCGATGCGTTCAACATCGCCCAAGGTATCCACACCAAAATTGAACAACCCGCCGGGATCGCCAGGGTCGTTTACCGGCACGCCATCGCGCAGCACCAGCACCTGGTTGGAATTGCTGCCGCGGATAAACACACTGGCAACGCTGCCGGCGCCGCCCGATTGCACAACCCTTAAGCCGGGCACAGAGGCTAATGCATCCACCAGGGTGACATAGCCGCGGGTTTCGATGGTTTTACGGTCGATGATGGTGGTGGACGCCGGTAATTTTTTAATCGGCGTTGGCACCCGATCGGCGGTGACAACAATGGTGTCGCTTTCGGCAAAAGCGACCGCTGGGTAACATGCCACGGTAAAAACCGTGATTAATAACAACCCACGCATGGGCAATACTCCGCACCTCACACCCATGCTTTACGCAGGGGTGGTTTTTTTAGGGCGAATGCGGCCTACGGGTCTTGCTCCCGCTGCGTTGGTGCACCCCGCCCAATGCTCGCGCACAGTCTGGTTACAGGCCGGTCTCCTGGCTCACGGTGCGGTGTGGAGTGTGCCAAACCAGGCACCCCGCCTTCTCACCGCTGTGCGGCAATGGCATGTGGGGCGCGTAAACACCGCTGACAGTTGCGGGGGCAGCTGCGGGCTTACACCGCATTCCCGTTTCAGCCCTCGCGGGCCACCTGTAATTGACGCCTGCTTAGCAAAGGCGGCGCGCGCACGCTAGCGTCATCTTGCTCAATTTCAGGGCAGTCGGGTGAATGGAAAGAAGTAAGAATTTTCTTTTTGACTTCCGAAAAAAGGTAACTGCCCAGGTCTCTCCGGTCTGATCAAGCGGCCTGCAGCCGAG
>JBBARC010000029.1:0-42608 GCA_040400005.1 Acetobacteraceae bacterium
AGACCCTTAACGCCTAGGGGCTTGGGAGTTACGAAAAAGAAGCAAAAAGACTTTTATGAATTTTGGGGCTGGGGGGCTACCGGCACCTTGCCCTAGTAAGGGGCGGTGTCTGGTAGGGCGGCACCGGTTAGAATCCTGGATTTTAACAGATCACAGTGGTGATCATTGAAAAACCCTGCGCTTGCTGCGGCCGATGGGGGGCGCAACTCTAGCACCGCACTACCGGGCTGAACCAATTTAGGCCAGGCGCCGCTTTGGCTGGCAAGCGGCCGGCCGTAGCGGGCAAAGCTGGTCCAATAGCCTTGCATGGCACTCACCAGGCGTTTTTGGCTGGGTGAAAACACCGCCGGCCCCGGATGAAACGCCACGTTGTAGTTCAGGAACAGGTAGGAAAGGTCGGATGAATGCGCATTGCCATAGGAAAAGCCCGCGATATCCGGGCCGCTTTGGGTCGGCGCGTTGGGGTCGTTCAATTCGTACTGATACACCGGCGTGTATGGCGCCATTAAGGCGCTGAACAAATGGGCGGAACAGGCAAAAACCTGGTCGGTCAGTAAAGCCGAATACGCATAATCCGGCGCGTAGGTTTGGCCGGGGTAGGCATTGGGCGTGTAGGCCGCGAGAAACGCCGGGGCATCGCTGCCAAAGCCGCTGGTGATGAACGCTGCCACCTGATCCGCCGTTTTGGCGGCACCGCCAAAGCCGATGGTCAGCCCGGTGAACAGACGCATTTCATCGTGGTTGCTACCATTGATCACCGGCACGCGCTGAAAATGTCCGGCATTGAGGGCAACGGCCGGGGTTTCCAGCAAGGTGCGGCCATCGACCACCGCGGATACCGCACCCAGATCACTAAGCGGATTGAGGGCGGCGCCAATTTTGGTGGCGTCCAGCGCATAAAGGCAGGCCGCCGATTGATCGGGGCAGCCCAGCTTGGTGGCAGCCGCCGCGCCGGTGGTGGTTTCGGCAGCACTCAGTGTGGGCAGGGTCAGCGCATAGGCGCCACTTTGGATAATGGCGCCGGCCAATTTGCCAGCCCCGGGGGAGATCAGTTGATCGACCACGCTTTGGCCGCCGGCGGATTCGCCAAAAATGGTTAGCCGGCCAGGGTTGCCGCCAAAACCCGCGATATTGCGGCGCACCCAGGCCAAGGCCGCCTGCTGATCAAGCAGCCCGTAATTGCCCGAAACATGGTTGCTATCGGCGGCGGTCAGCGCGGCGTGCGCCAAAAACCCGAGATAGCCGAGGCGGTAATTGATCGTCACCACCACCACGTGCCCGGCATTGGCCAGCGCCGCGCCATCGAAATCCGATCCCGTGCCACTGATAAAACCGCCGCCATGGATCCACACCATCACCGGCAGTTTGCTGGTGCTGGTGGCATTCAGCGGCACCGAGATGTTCAGCGAAAGGCAATCTTCGCTGGTGTTGGCGTTAAATAATTGCGGGCAAGCCGGGCCATAATTGGCGGCGCTGCGGGTGCCGGTCCAGGCGGCTGGTAATGCCGGCGGGCGCCAACGCAATGCACCGATCGGTGGCGCCGCGTACGGGATACCGCGAAATTGCGCGATAGTTCCTGCGGTAAAGCCCTGCACCGGGCCGCTTTCGGTGGGCCGGGTTTGCGCCAGCGCCGCCGGCACGGCGCCAGCTAACAGAAGGGCTGCGGCAATCGCTGTGCGCATCAGAACGGCACCCCGGCCGGCAGCCCGGCGTTGGTTAACAAATGAGGTTTCCAGAAGCTGCATTTGTGATCGGCCACAAACCCACTGCCCGCGTGCGGTGATGGCGGGCTAAACCCTTGTACAAACGCAGTGTTCACCGAAAATGCCGGCCAGGCACCGCCAAGCGGGCTCAGCGGGCGGCCGTAGCGGGCAAAATTGGTCCAGGATGTGCGCATGGATTTGGCTAAGGTCAGCTGGCTCGGGGTGAATTTGGCAACCCCTTTGCCAAACAACGAGCTTTGCAGCAGCGGAAAGATATACGGCAGCTCGGCTGCGTGCGCCGCACCGATTTGCGGCATCGCCGGATCATCGGGCAAAAATAGATTGGGCGCGTTCACATCGGTAAGTTCGTAGCCAAACACCGGCACATACTGCGCCAGCAGCGCACGCGTTAGATGCGCACCACAGGCAAAGCCAGAATCGGTGATCACGGCGGCATCAGCGTAGTTGGCGTTGGTGTAGCTGGTCACTGGGTAAGCCGCCAAAACACTTGGGGCCAGCGAGCCAAAGCCTGCGGCGATCTGAACAGCATAGCCGGTGGCGCTTAACGGGTACGGTGCGCCGAACAGATCGTAGAGTGAGACAAACAAGCGCCATTCATCATGGTTGCTGCCATCGATCACCGGCACGCGCATAAATTGCCCGGCGTTAAAGGCAAGCGTGGGTTGGGTTGGCAGCACCACGCCATCAACAATAGGCGACACTTTGCCAAGATCGGTCAGTGGGTTAACCGCTGCCACCAGCGATGCTGCCGGCAAGGCACGCAGGCAGGTGGTGTCGCTGAGTGATGCGCAGCCCAGCTTTCCCATGCGGCCAATCGCATCGGTTTCTGCACTGGCGAGGGTGGGGATGGAGGACCCATAAGCGCCGCTTTCGATAATCGCGCGTTGAATTTTTGGCGTTTTGGGTGATGCCAGCAGTGCAATCACGCTGGCGCCGCCAGCCGATTCGCCAAAGATAGTGACGTTGTTCGGGTTGCCGCCAAAGGCTGCGATATTGTGCTGCACCCAGGCGATCGCCGCCTGCTGATCTTCAATGCCGTAATTGCCGCTTTGGCCGGCGTTTTCGGCGGCCAGCGCCGGGTGCGCCATAAAGCCAAACAGGCCTAAGCGGTAGTTGATGGTCACCACCGCCACATGCCCTTCGGTGGCAAGGGCGCTGGCATCGTAATCCCAGCCTTCGCCGGTGATAAACGCGCCGCCGTGGATCCACACCATCACCGGCAGCCCAGCGCTCGCACTCGTGCCGGCGGGCACTTGCACGTTTAGATATAAACAATCTTCGGCATTGCCCTGATGGCCAAACTGGCTGGTGGGCTGGGCGCATTGATTGCCAAAGGCGGTGGCATCGCGCGTGCCGGTCCAACTGGGGGCAGCGGTTGGCGCTTTCCAGCGCAACGCACCCACCGGCGGGGCAGCATAGGGAATACCGTTAAAACTGGCGACACCCGCGGTGGTGATGCCCGACAACGTGCCCTGGCCGATGGTAACCGTTGGTGGCACGCTGGTCGGTGCTTTCGCCCCAGCGGACACAATGCCCGCCGTCAGGATAAGCGAGATTGCTGATCCCAGCAAAACCGTGCGGCGTGCCACCGGGCCGGTCAATTCACCGATCCCGCCGGCAAGCCTGCTTTGTTCAACAAGAAGGGCGTCCAGAAATCGCATTTGTGGAAGGTTTTGAAACTGGTGTTCAGCACGGGCGATGGCGGCGCCAAGCTGAGCACGTTCACCTGCGCAGGCGAGTACGCCGGCCACGCACCACCGCGCGGGCTGAGCGGGCGGCCGTAACGGGCCAGCGATGTCCACGCCGAGCGCATGTAGCTGGCAAGCGATTGCTGCGCCGGGGTAAACAACGCGTTGGCCGGGCCGTAATTGAGGAACGGCACGCTGTATTGCGGGTACAGATAGGTCAGTTCAGCGGCGTGGGGATTGCCAATGTCCGGCAAATTCGGATCGGGTGGCAAAAACTTGTTTGGCCAGTGGGGATCAGCCAGTTCGTAGGAATACACCGGCGTCCATTGGCTCGCTAACGCGCTAAGAATATAGGCTGGGCAAGAAAATGTATAATCTGTGGATGCCGCAGCATACGCATAGTTGGGGCTGTCGTAGCTGGTCAGCGGATACTGCGCCAATGCGGTGGGGGTGATGGCAGAAAGGGCGGCGGTAAAACTATCCGCCGTGTACGGGCTGCCGCCCAAAAGTTCGGATTCCGATACAAACAAACGGCCTTCATCGTGGTTGGTGCCGTTGATGATCGGCACATGGGCAAAATGCCCATCAAGGAACGCCTGGAACGGTTGTTCGGTGAGGATGTAATTATCGATATTGGGTGAACCGCTGGCGCGGCTGGGCAGAGTTGCTTCCGCTTTCACCACGGCGGTTGCCGCAACACTGCGCAGGCAGGCGAGCTGGGTGGCCCCATTGGGGCAGCCCAAGGCCACGGCATTTTGCGCGCCACCGGTTTCGGCCGCAGCCAGGGTTTGGTAGGTTTGCGAATAGCCGCCGCTTTCGATAATGGCGGCGCGCAATTTGCCCACGCGCGGCGATACTAGTTGCGAAATAACGCTCAAACCCCCAGCCGATTCACCAAAGATGGTGATGCTGTTGGGGTTGCCGCCGAATTTTTTGATGTTGGCGCGCACCCAGGCCAGCCCCGCCTGCTGATCGAGCAGCCCGTAATTGCCCGAGCGGTGATTGGGGTCTTCCGCGGTGAGGGCCGCGTGCGCCAAAAAGCCCAGCGCGCCTAAACGATAATTCAGCGCGACATACACCACATTGCCCTGGCGTACCATGGCCGAGCCATCATATTCCTGCGCCGATCCGGTTTGCAGGCCGCCGCCGTGAATCCAGAACAGCACCGGCAAATTGCTGCTCGCGGTGGCACCTGCAGGGGCCTGCACGCTGATGGTCAGGCAATCTTCATCACCGCCACCCACGCCGATCTGGCTAAAGCCCTGCGGGCAGTAATTGCCGTAGGCGGTGGTTTGGCGCACGCCGGTCCACGATGCGGCCGGCTGTGGTGCCACCCAGCGCAGGGCCCCTACTGGCGGTGCGGCATAGGGGATGCCCAAAAAATTATTGACCCCGCCAATGATAGCGCCCTGCACCTGGCCGGAGGCGATGGTCACAACCGGAGTGGGGGTAAGGGTGGTGGCGCGGGCCTGGGTTGCTAAGGCCGTGCCTGCCAGCAGCAAGGCTGCTGAAAACTTAAGAAATCCGCGTGTTGCGACCATTATCCGTATCCCCCTGTAGCGTCAGCCCATCATGCGCGGGCTTTGTCCGGACGCTAACCGCAAGCCAGCGTTTGGGGAAGCCCATGGTTTGCGGCCGGGGGCCCATCTGCGGCGTTTTTGTACGCACGTAAACCAACAAGCTGCGGCGATGGCATTTCTTTAGGCAATGCTGGCGTCTACGGTGCGCCGGGTTGGCCGGCCGCAGCGTGCCAATCGCAACCGATACCGCGGCGCGTTGACTTAAGTCCTCCTGGGGCAACACGAAAGCCAGTGGTGATTAACCGCTGAACCGATTGCTGCGCGGAAACCCATTGGGCGGCAATTTACCCACGGCCGCACGCTCGCCCAGCCACGGGCTGATATCGGGCTCGGTGCGGGTGCGTTCACCGCTGCGCCAGGTCAGGCCATCGGCGCGGTTAAAGATTTTGGCATCGGCAAGCCCGCCATCTTTGTATTTTTGCAAGGTAACGCCAGTGCCCCGGCCCAGCACCGGCAGGTCGGCTAGCGCAAAGATCAGCAATTTACGGTTATCGCCAAGCACCGCGATGTGATCCCCGGCAGCCGGAATGCACAGCTTAGCTTCCTCGCCGGCGCGCAGATTAAGCACCTGCTTGCCGGTGCGTTTTTCCGCGATCAGATCATCCGATCCGACCACAAAACCGCGCCCCGTAGCAGACGCCACCAGATAGGTTTGGCCTGGGCGCCAGATGAAGATCGCGATAAAATCATCTTCGTTGGTCAGATCAACCATCAGTTTAATCGGCTGGCCATCACCACGGCCGCGCGGGAAATCGGCGGCATTGAGCGAAAACGCTTTGCCGTTGGTGGCAAACAAGGTGATGCGATCAGTGGTTTCACACGGCAGTGTCAACCGCAGCTTATCGCCTTCTTTAAATTTTAGCGTCTCGGTATCGGTGATGTGGCCGCGCAGCGCGCGCACCCAGCCTTTATCGGACAGCACAATGGTGATCGGCTCGCGTTCCACCGATGCGGCGGCGGCCGCTTCCAGCGCCATCGGCGTGGGCGCGCCGGTGATATCGGTGCGCCTGGCGCCCAACACCCCGCCGCCGAATTTTTTGCGCGCGGCTTCCAGCTCGGTGATGATGCGCTGCCAGCGTAGATCGTCGCTTTTCAGCAGCGATTGCAGCGCCCGGCCTTCCGCCGTCAGCTCTTTGTGCTCACGCTTCAGTTCAATTTCCTCAAGCCGGCGTAGCGAGCGCAGCCGCATGTTTAATACCGCTTCGGCCTGGGTATCGGTCAGGGTAAACACCGCGATCAGCCCGGCTTTGGCATCCTCCTCCTCGCGGATGATGCGGATCACTTCATCGAGGTTCAGATAAACGGTCAAAAACCCGTTGAGAATCTCCACGCGCCGTTCGATCGCGGCAAGCCTATGGCGGCTGACCCGCGCCAGCACCTCGTGACGGTGATCGAGCCAGGCGCGCAGCACCTCTTTCAAACTCATCACCCGCGGCGTGCGATCGGCGCCCAACACGTTCATGTTCAGCGGAAAGCGGGTTTCCAGCTGGGTGGCGCGGAACAGGGTTTCCATCAGCATGGCGGGATCGGTTGTGCGGGTTTTGGGTTCCAGCACCAGGCGCACGGTTTCTGTGCTTTCGTCGCGGATATCGCCCAGCAGGAGTAACTTCTTCTGCTCCATCAGTTCGGCGATTTGTTCGATCAGGCGCGATTTCTGCACCTGGTAGGGGATTTCGCTGACCACGATAAACCAGGTGCCAAAGCGCCCCTGTTCCACCGCCCAGCGCGCCCGCAGGCGAAACCCGCCGCGGCCGGTTTCGTAGGCGGTGACGATATTGGCGCGGTCTTCCACCAAAATACCGCCCGTGGGGAAATCCGGCCCCGGCACGTAGGCCAGCAAATCGGCAGTACTGGCCTCGGGGTGCTGCACCAGGTGAATGGCGGCGGTCAGCACTTCGCCGGCATTATGCGGCGGGATGGATGTCGCCATACCCACGGCGATGCCGGCGGCGCCATTGGCCAACAAATTGGGGAAACCGGCCGGCAGCACCACCGGTTCCTGTTCTTCGCCGTCATAGGTCGGGCGAAAATCAACCGCATCATCGCCCAAACCCGCCAGCAGGGTGGTGGCGATCTCGGTCAGCCGCGCTTCAGTGTAGCGCATGGCGGCGGGGTTATCGCCATCGATATTGCCAAAATTACCCTGGCCTTCAACCAGCGGGTAGCGCACGGCAAAATCCTGCGCCAGGCGCACCATCGCTTCGTACACCGCCACGTCACCATGCGGGTGGTATTTACCAATGACATCGCCGACCACGCGGGCGCATTTTTTGAACCCCGACGTAGGATCGAGACGCAGCTGCTGCATGGCGTAGATCAGCCGGCGGTGCACCGGTTTAAGCCCATCGCGCACATCGGGCAGGCTGCGCGACATAATGGTGGACAGCGCGTACGCCAAATAGCGCTCCGATAGCGCATCGGTCAGGCGGGTTTCTTCGACTCGGTCAGTGGCGGGTGCGGTCATGGTGGCAGGGTTAGCGAAACTGGCGGGTTAGCGAAAGCCGGGCCGTCTGTCAGCTAAGGCGTAACGCATCAAAGCGATCCGCCAGGGCCGTGCGGGCGGCCGGCACGGGTTTGTGTTGCAGGCCGAACAGGTCGCGCGCCAAAAAATGCCCAGTCAGGCGCAGCCCGGCGGCGAGGTCGGCGGGGCTTGCCGGGGCGTCCGGGGCCAGCACGAAGGCGGGCAACACCAGCAGGCGGTCGCGAAATTCCCCAGCCGCGCTGGCGGCAACTGCCCGTCCGGTGCGCGGTGAGACATAGGCCAAGTTTTCGCGCGCACCGCTCACCGCACAGGCGGAAAGATCAAGCCCGTAACCGAGTTCGCCGAGCAAAACCGCCTCGAAGCGCACCAACTCGGCGACGGCCGCCATTGCCAGCGGCAAATGCGCCAACACCCGCAGCAAGCCGGCCAGCACCCGCGGTTGCGGTTCGCGTTCGGGCAAGGCGGCGCAGGTGATTGCCAGGGCGGCACTGAGGACTGCGAGGCGCCAGGGATCGGACAGGGCGGCGGCGGCCACCGGTTCGGCCAAATCCCCAGTAAAACTGCCCAATTGATCGGTGAGGCGCGCGACCCAGCGGGCTTCAACCAAATTGCCGGCTTGCCAGGTGGACGCTTTGGCACGCGATAGCCCGCCGCGCGCCAGCCCGCGCCAAGCGCCATGCTCGGCGGTCAGCACGGTTGCCAGGGCATCGCCCTCACCGTAGGCGGAAACATGCAAAATAACCGCCGGCGCCTGCCATTCCATCAGTGTGGTCCCGCGCTGTTCGCGCCCCGCAGGCCCTGACAAATAAAAGTCTTTTGCTTCTTTTCTTCAGAAAAGAAGGTTCTTTCTTGTGTGCCTGTCACGACCGGCCAAACAAGTTTTCGATGCCGGCGCGGGTAAGTTTCAGGTAAGTGGGCCGCCCATGGCTGCAGGTGGCGGCGCGCGGCGTTGCTTCCATTTGGCGCAGTAGGGCATCCATTTCGGCAAAGTTCAGGCGGCGCCCGGCGCGGATGCTGCCGTGGCAGGCCATGCGGGCGATGACGCGTTCCATGCGGGCGGCCAGCGCTGTGGTTTCGCCGCACTCGGCCAGTTCATCGGCGATGTCGCGCAGTAATGGCGCGGGATCGGGGGCGCCGAGCAAGGCGGGCAGGGCGCGCACCAGCACGGCACCGGCGCCGAACCCTTCGATGATCAGGCCGAAGGCGGCCAGATCGGGTGCGGCATCGGTCAGGCGCTGGGCATCGCGCTGCGGTAATTCGACCACGGCGGGCAGTAACAAAGGCTGGCTTGCGGCGTTGGCGCCGCTCAGGGCGGCGCTGAACTGCTCCTGCATCAGGCGTTCGTGGGCGGCGTGTTGATCGACCAGGATAATCGCCTGATCGGCGGTGGCGGCGATGATGTAGGTATCGAGCAATTGCGCAACCGGGGCGCCCAGCGGGTGGGTTGCCAGCGGCGGCGGGGCGATCGGGGCAAGAGCGCGGGCCGCAGGGGGGGCGTCGAGCGGCAATAATGCTTCCGCCATGCCTAAAGGTGTGGGCCCGGGTGCGCTAAGGGATAGGCCGGGCGCCAACCTGGCGGCCGGGTTATACGACCGCCCATAACTTGGCTGCGGGCGGAAACTCGGGCGGGCGACTTGGGCCGCCAAGCCTGCCCCTTCGGCGAGGGCTGCGCGCACGCCGGAGATCACCAGGCCGCGGATGAGGTCGGGCTCGGCGAAGCGCAACTCCGATTTGGCCGGATGGACGTTCACATCGACCGCCTCGACCGGTAGATCGAGCCACAACGCCACCACCGGGAAGCGGCCGGAGACGATGACATCGCGGTAGGCCACCCGCACGGCGGTGCGCAAATTGGGGTCGGTCACCGGGCGGCCGTTGACCACCAGGGATTGGCCGGCGGCGGTGGCGCGGTGGATTGAGGGGAGGGCAGCAAACCCCGACAGGGTGATCTCACCGCGGCTGGCATTAACTGGGCGCAGGGCCAGGGCGACATCGGCGCCCAAAATGCCGCCCAAACGGGCAAGCGTCGCCTGGGCGGGCAGGTCGAAGGCGGGTTTGCCATCGACGTGCAAGCGAAAGGCGATGGCCGGCGCGCTGAGGGCTAGGCGGCGCACCGCGATTTCGGCGTGGTCGGCTTCGGCGCGGATGGATTTGAGGAATTTGCGGCGCGCAGGCGTCGCGAAAAACAAATCTTCTACGGTGACGCGGGTGCCAAAGGGTGCGGCTGCCGGGGCAATGGCTGATACCGTACCGCCTTCAACGGTAATACGGTGGCCGCTATCGGCATCGTGCGGGCGCGACAGGATGGCGAGGCGCGCGGCGGCCCCTATGCTGGGCAGGGCTTCACCGCGAAAGCCCAAAGTTTCGATGCGGATGAGCTGGTC
The DNA here is from genome assembly GCA_040400005.1 of Acetobacteraceae bacterium. GTDB lineage: Bacteria > Pseudomonadota > Alphaproteobacteria > Acetobacterales > Acetobacteraceae > JBBARC01. Next base: position 9,859 of record JBBARC010000029.1, read on the forward strand.
ATCGGCGAGCTTAGAGGTGCAATGGCGCTGCACCGCCAGGGCAAGGTCGGCCGGGCCCATACCGCAGCCATTATCGGTGACATCGATGCGGGTGATGCCGCCGCCGTCGATCGCGACACTTATGCGGGTGGCGCCGGCATCGATTGCGTTTTCGACCAGTTCTTTCACCACAGCCGCCGGGCGTTCGATCACTTCGCCGGCGGCGATACGGTTGACCACCAGCAGCGGCAGCGCGCGGACGTGACGCCCCACCCCCGCAGGGGCAAGATTAGCCACCCCCGCAGGGGCAAGATTAGCCAGCCCCGCAGGGGCAAGATTAGCCAGCCCTGCGGAGGGGAGAGTGGCTAGAACCGGCGGGTCGGGACTCGGGTGCAGGGGCATCGCCGGGGTAGCTTACACGAAACCCGTTGCTAAGAGATGGGGGGTGATCGCGATCGGGGCAAAGCGGTGATTGCGCCGGGCATGCAAATGCGGCGCGGCTTGCGCGATCACGGTTACGCTGAAATGGCGGTATCCAGCGATCACACCTTGCAGTTAGATCTGCTGCCGGCGCACCACAAAGACCCGTTCGACCGTCTGCTGGTGGCGCAAGCCATGGCCGAGGGCATTATGTTGCTGACCGCCGACCCGCTGGTTGCCACCTACCCTGGCCCGATCAGGCTGGTTTAAGCCGCGCGCACGGGATTTGGCAGCTTAGAAAATGCCCAAAAACCCGCTCGAGCTCGGTTTTTTGCCGCCGTCCTGAATAATCGGGGTTTGCCCGGCATCGACCGGCTGCCCCAACGCCGCGTTTTCGCGCAGGCGCTGGCTTTCGGCACTGGGGTCGAGCAGTGTTCCGGGCACGGCCTGCGATTTCCAGAACATCAGCCGATCTGACAAGCCTTCCGGCGGCCGGTCGAGGGCGGCTTCCGACGCCACTTGATCACGGATATTGCCAGGGGCTGCGGGGCCGGCGGAGGCAATAAGCGCATCTTGCCCCGGGGTTTGCGGCCCGGCGGTGCCGCCCAAGGCGGTGCCGGGGGCCAGGCTTGCTTCGGCCGCTTGCTGGGGGGTGAGTTCCTGCGGGCGGCGCGCGCCGGGGTTGGGTGGGCGCACCGAAAAATCCGGCGGCAGCGACAGCGGCGCGCGGGTGGTGACGGTGAATTCGTCCGGCACGTCGCGGGTGAGGCCCAACACGCGCTCGGCATCACCGCTGCAGGCAGCGAGAACCAGGGGGAGGGCAAGAACCGGCAGGATTTTAAGGGCAGCGCGCATGGCTTTGTCTCTACGCCGCGGCGGGCGGGGTCGGCAAGCGGGGGCGGAAACTATCCAGCAAAAGCACGCCAACGCCGATGACAATGGCGCTATCGCCGACATTGAAGACATAGGGAAAGGGGTCGAAGCCGGCCCAGTGCAGATGGATAAAATCAACCACCCGGCCAAAGCGCCAGCGATCGATGACATTGCCAATGGCGCCGCCGCCGATGGCGCCGTAGCAGGCGGCCGGTAACACATGCTCGGCGCGGCTGAGAGCGATAAACAAAATCACCGTAATGCCCAGCGCGAACGCGCAGAGTAAGGCAACGCCGGCAGGCGAGCCCGCCTGCATCAGGCCAAACGTGACGCCTTGGTTCCATACCATGGCAAGGTCGAAAAACGGCGGCAGCACCGCGATCACCCGGCGATTGGGCAAATCAAGCCCGTGCAGCACCCAGTATTTTGATGCCTGATCGAGAGCGAGCACCACTATGGCGAGCGCCGCGCCCAGCGCCCGGCGGTTGCGAGCGTTGCTCATCATGCCGGCTGACAGGCAAACCGGCTAACCACATCGGCGCAGCGCCCGCACAAGGCCGGGTGGGCGGCGATGCTACCCACCTCGGGCAATACGCGCCAGCAGCGCGCGCATTTTTGGCCCACGGCGCGGGTAACTTTCACCCGCGTTGCCGCGGCGGCGGTGCCAGCTTTTTTGGTGCTTTGATAGACATCATCCGCGCCATCGAGCGATTGGCCGGTGGTGAGGGCGACCGCCGAGACAATGGCAATGTCGGGCCAGGGCTGATCACCGAGCACGGCGATGATGTCGGGGCTGATGCCGATGTGAACGGCGGCTTCCAGCGATGATTTGATCAGGCCACTGGCACGCTTTTGTTCAATGGCGGTGGTCACATCGCTGCGCACATCGCGGATGCGCGCCCACGTGGCTGCCAAGGCTTCGTTGTGCCACTCGGATGGAATGTTTGGAAAACTTTCCAAATGCACGCTGGATGATTCGCCAAACCGCGCGGCCCAGGCTTCATCGGCGGTAAAGCACAACACCGGCGCCAGCCATAGGGTCAGGCTGCGGTGCAAATGATCCAGCACGGTGCGGCAGGCGCGGCGGGTAAGATCATCGGGGGCACCGCAGTATAGCGCATCCTTGCGGATATCGAAGTAAAACGCCGACAAATCGGTGGCACACAGATTGTGCAGGGCGGGGAAAACACCGGCCCAATCATAGGTCTCGTTAGCCTGGCGCATACGCGCATCGAAACTGGCCAGCCAGTGCAACACCAGGCGTTCCAATTCCGGCATGTCAGCGTAATTCACACGCTCGGCCTCGGTAAATCCATCAAGCCCGCCCAAAATCCAACGCAGCGTGTTGCGCAGGCGGCGGTACAATTCGGCCTGCTGCTTGAGAATTTCCTTGCCTATGCGCTGATCTTCAGTGATGTCGGTGTTCATCACCCACAGCCGCAAAATATCGGCGCCGTATTCGGCAATCACTTTTTCGGGGGCCACGGTATTGCCCAGCGACTTACTCATCTTGCGGCCCTGCTCATCGAGCGTAAACCCGTGCGTCAGGATCGCCTTGAACGGTGCCATGCCCCGCGTGCCGATGGATTCCAGCAAGGATGATTGAAACCAGCCGCGATGCTGATCCGACCCTTCCAGGTATAAATCAGCCGGTGTCGGCAGGCCGCGATCTTCCAGCGTAAAGGCGTGGGTGCAGCCGCTTTCAAACCACACATCGACAATATCGCGCACTTGTTCGTAATCGGCGGGATCACGATCATTGCCTAAAAACCGCGACGCTGGCGAGGCAAACCAGGCATCCGCCCCTTCATCACGAAAGGCCGCGACAATGCGCGCCATCACCGCAGTATCGCGCAAAATCTCGCCCGAGCGCTTTTCAACAAACACCGGGATCGGCACGCCCCACGCACGCTGGCGCGAAATGCACCAATCGGGGCGCCCAGCCACCATCGAGCCAATCCGGTTGCGCCCCTGATCGGGCACAAAATGGGTCTGCGCGATCGCCGCCAATGCGCGGGCGCGGATCTGCTCAGGGCCATCCATGCGGATAAACCATTGCGGCGTTGCGCGAAAAATCAGCGGCGCCTTGCTGCGCCACGAATGTGGATAAGAGTGTACTAGCTTGCCACGCGCCATGAGGTTTCCAGCGGCCAGTAAGGCCGCACACACCGGCTCGGCCGCTTTAAACACGTGCGCGCCTGCAAACAGCGCAACCCACGGGTAGTAGGTGCCATCATCGGCGACCGTTTCGGGCACCTCGATCCCATGCACCCGGCAGAGGGCAAAATCATCCTCGCCATGGGCCGGCGCCATGTGCACAAAGCCGGTACCCTGGTCGGTGGTCACGAACTCGCCCGGCAGCAGCGGCACGTCAAACTCATAGCCCTGGCCACGCAGCGGGTGGGCGGCAAGCATGCCCGCCAAATCAGCACCTTTAACATTTGCAATCACGCGATGCGCAGTGATGGCACAATCGCGGATAAAATTTTCCAGCAACGGGGCCGCCACCAGCAGATCGGCGCCGGGGGCGAGCAAACTGCTATCACCGACGCTATCCACAACGATCCTGACGTAATCAATCTCGAGCCCGTAAGCGATGGCGCGGTTGCCTGGCATGGTCCACGGCGTTGTCGTCCAAATCACCACAGCAGACCCCGTTAGTGCGTGCGCACCCAACAGCGGAAAGCGCACCCAGATGGTGGTGGAAATGTGATCGGCATACTCTACCTCGGCCTCGGCCAGCGCGGTTTTTTCAACCACACTCCACATCACCGGGCGCAGGCCGCGATAGAGCGCGCCGTTCAGCACAAAGCGGCCAATTTCGTTGGCAATGGTTGCTTCTGCCGGAAAATCCAGTGTGGCGTAGCGGTTTTGCCAATCGCCAAAAATCCCCAGGCGCTGAAATTCGGCCGCCTGCACCGCCATCCAGTGTTGCGCATAGGTTCGGCATTCGGCACGAAAATCGAGCAGCGGCACCGCATCTTTGTCGCGGCCGGATTTGCGGTACTCTTCTTCGATACGCCATTCAATCGGCAGGCCGTGACAATCCCAGCCCGGCACATAGTACGCATCAAACCCGGCCATCTGGCGGGCGCGGTTGATCACATCTTTCAGGATCTTGTTCAGCGCATGGCCGATATGGATATTGCCGTTGGCGTAAGGCGGGCCATCATGCAAAATAAACGATGGGCGGCCGGCAGATTGCGCGCGCAGATTTTCCCACAAATGACTCTGCGCCCAGCGCGCCAGAATTTGCGGCTCTTTCTTGGGTAAATCACCGCGCATGGGAAAATCGGTTTTCGGCAGAAAAACCGTATCACGATAGTCAGTTCTGGCCTCGGTTGGCGGCTGGGTCTCGGGCATAAAATTACTCGCTAAAGGCAGCTAAGGCTGCGCGCGCATCGGCTGCATCGCAGGCGATCTGGGCACGCAACACATCGAAACTGGGAAATTTCTTCTCCTCGCGCAGAAACGCAAGCAGGGAGACCACAATGGTTTGATCATACAGACCACCATCGAAATCAAAAATATGCGCTTCCAGGCGCGATTCTGCGCCCAACGCCACGGTCGGGCGGCGGCCAATATTGGCAACCCCGCCCAGCACCTGGCCATCGGCCAGCGCCACCCGCACGGCATACACGCCGCGCGCCGGTTCCAGATGGCGGCCCAACGCCACGTTTGCCGTGGGAAAACCAATGGTGCGGCCACGCGCATCGCCGTGCGCGACCACGCCACTAATGCTCCATGGCCGGCCGAGCACGTTTGCCGCCCGTTCGGGGTAGCCATCCTGCAAGGCGCGGCGCACCCGGCTAGATGAGTACGGCCCGGTGCTATCGGCCAACGGGGGCACCAGGGTCAGCCCCAACCCCAGCGCTTCCGAACGGGCCGCCAAAAACCCGGTATCGCCACCGCGGCGATGGCCAAAGGCGAAATCTGGCCCGCAGGCAATGTGGCCGGCACCAATGCCCCGGTGCAGCACATCATGCACAAACTGCTCGGGCGAGAGATGGGCAAAGGCGGCGTCAAACGGGATCTGATAGATCAGCCGCACGCCCAAACCTGCCAGCAGGCGGGCGCGGTCTTCGGGCAGGGTTAAATGAAACGGCGGGTCATCCGGGCGAAACACTTCGCGCGGGTGGGGTTCAAACGTCAGCACCGCCAGCGGCAGATCGGGGCGGGCCGCGTGGGCGGCGCGCACCAGCAGGGCGTGGCCAAGATGCACGCCGTCAAAATTGCCCAAAGCCACACTGGCGCCGCGCGCATCCGGCGGTAAGCCGCGCCAATCGTTAAAAATCCGCATGGCGCAGTTTTGCGGCATTGGCCGGCTTTGGGCAAGCGAAGTCCCGCCCTTGGCCTGCCATGCTTGACCTGGATCAAGGCTGTCACCACCTGCAAAGGGCATGGTGTCCGTATCAATCGTGCCAGGAGAGTTCTTTATGTTGGCCCGCGATATTATGACCAAAACGGTAACCACGGTGCGCCCCGATACCCCGCTGGTGGATGCGATCGGCTGCCTGGTGGATGCGCGCGTCAGCGGGCTGCCGGTGCTGGACGCCGCCGGCACGCTGGTTGGCGTGTTAACGGAGGGCGATTTGCTGCGCCGGGTGGAAACGGGAACCGAAACCACACGCCCAGGCTGGCTGGATATTTTGCTAGGGCCAGGCCGCACGGCACGCGATTACGTGCATTCGCATGGGCGCTTGGTCGCCGATGTGATGACCACACCAGTGGTGACCATTACGGCGGACACCACGCTGGCCGATGCAGTCAAGCTTATGGAAAAGCGCCACATCAAGCGCCTGCCGGTGCTGGACGGCGGTGCGCTGGTGGGGTTGGTCAGCCGCTCCGATATCGTACGGGCCTTAGGCCGCGCCATGCGGGCCGAGGACGCGCCACAGCCCGGGCCGCCGCCCACCGATGATGAGATCCGCGATGCGCTGTTAACCGAGCTTGCCAATGTGCGTTGGGCCAATGCGCATAATGCGCATGTAAGGGTGGAAGATGGTGTGGTGACGCTGGAAGGGGTGATTTTCACCGAATCGGTGCGCCCAGCGATCCGCGTGGCGGCGCAGGATATTCGCGGCGTGCGCGCAGTCGACGATCAGATGATCTGGCTGGAACCGGTCACCGGCACCACGTTAATGGCCTAAAACAACGCAAGCTGGAGAGGTCGCAGGCGTTAGGTTTCGCCATCGCCAATGGCGGCAAGCCTGCGGCGGTCCAATATGGTCACCTCGGCCGCTCCACCGTGCAGATCGATCAGCCGGTCGGTTTTTAGGCGGCTAAAGCTGCGGCTGACGGTTTCGATGGTCAGCCCCAGATAATCGGCGATGTCGGCGCGGGTCATCGGCAGATGCACGTGGTTGCGCGGGCAGGCGCAGGCTTCTTGCGTTACCAGTTCGCTCATCAGAAAAGACGCCAGCCGCTCGCGCGCGGTTTTGCGGCCGAGCAGCAGCATTTGCCCCTGCGCCACCACCAGCTCGTGCACCGCCGTTTCCAGCAGGCGGGATTCAAATTGCGGGAAATCGTTGATCACCGCGCGCAGTTTGGCGCGGCTAAAGCGGCATAGGCGCAGGGGGGTGATCGCCTCGACCGAAAACCCGTAGGTGGTGGTCACTGCCAGGCCCAGAAAATGCCCGCGGGTCGGAAAGCCCATAATCTGGCGCCGGCCATCGGGCAACAATTTGCACAGGCGCGCGTAGCCTGCGGTGATATTGTAAAAATAGGCGGCCAGGTCGCCTTCTTCCACAACCGTCGCGCCCGGATCATAGCTTTGCACAACGGCAATATCGGCCAGGCGCGACAGATCGGCGGCATCCATCGCGCTACACACCGACTGGCCGCGCGCATCGCATTTGGCGCAGGGGTCTGGCATGCCGGCATTCGCCGGGCTGCGTTCGATCACGATCGGTCGTGTCTGGTCGATAAACATACCCACATCCCGACAAAAAGGCGGCCCCGGCGACAAGGCTGCGCTGAACGTAACCTTAACTGGCCGGCCACGCTACCGGCAGCGCACCCCCGGGCAACGCCCCCCCGGAAGCGCCCCCCCGGAAGCGCCCCCCCCGGAAGCGCCCCCCCGGAAGCGCACAGGGGTATTGACCCACGTCAAGGAGCAGCGCCGCCCAATCGTGCAGGTTTTGCCATGTCCTGTGGGGTTGCACGCGGTTTACCGAGCCAATGAGCGATTTTGCCATCACCCGGCTGCCGCCCAACGACGCCCGTCTGGCCTACCCTTTGGTGCGGCTGGTCGACCCTAGCGTCGAGCTTGCCGCCTGGCTCGCCTTTGCCCGCGCCGCGCGCGGTAAGCGGCGCGGCATTATTGTCGCCACCCGCCTCGGCCGGCCGTACCCGTCGGGCATGTTTCATTATTGTTTTACCCGCGACCTCACCCTGGGCCGGGTGGTGACTGCCGATTATTTTGTGGCGCTGGATATTCTCGATCCGCGGCCGCTGGCCAATGCCATGGTCGCCGCGCTGGAAGCGCTGGCGCGCGGGCTTGCGTGCGACGCGGTGCGGTCGGTGGTGCGCGATCGCACGTCGTTGCTGGCGGACTGCCTGCTGGCCAACGGCCACGCGCCGGAAGCCAGCGTGTATGTAAAGACCTTATCCCAGGATTATACCAACCCGCTCGGGCGTTGACCCATAAAGAATGGGTCAACGCTGGTCGGCGTTAGTCTTTTTTGGCGCGGCGCGGCGTTGCCGCTAACCGGCGGCCATAAGGGACGCGGGCTGTATCTGCTCGGCGGTGCACCCCTGGATGGGCCGCGCCATCTGTGGTTGAATTTTGGCAGCTGCCGGCCCAAGCGTCCGGCCGGCGAAATCCTGCCAACCATTTGTTCATCCCGATGTCGCAGTTTAGCATCTTGATTGGGGCAGGCAGCGATGCGGTTGCAAAAACTCAGGCCGAAGCTCGCGGGGTTGCTTTTTCGGGGGCGTGTGCGCTTGCCGGCGCTAACCATACGCGGCAAGGTCAGCCTGGCCTTTACGGTGATGCTGGTTTTATTGGCCGGGTTGGGCCTTACCTCACTGGATCGCTTTGCCCGGATGCGCGATAGCGTGCGGCTGATGCAGCAGGAAGCGCTGATCAAGCGTGAACAGGTGGTGCTGATCGAACGCGATACCGGCGATGTCGAAAAACTGTTTTTGCGCGTGCTGGCCGACCCCAGCGATACCAGCCAAAGCAGTATGCTGGGCAAAAAGCTGGACGACGATCTGTTTGATATTGACCGCAACCTAAAATCGCTCAGCGGGGCTGCCGGTCACGATGAACGTATTTTGCTGCATCGCTTTGCCGATATTTGGGATTCAGTCGCCGAAGAAGCCAAGGATTTGGCTGAATCAGTCGCCAAGCACGATATTGAAGGGGCACGCAACGGCTTTGGTGTGTCGCTGCGCAATTTGGTGGAAACCGCATCCGAATCACTTGATCAGGTGGTGGTGGACCAGCGCCAGGCAGGTGCCGCGGCGGCGGCCCGGGTGGAAGCCGACTATACCCGCGGCCGGGTGCAGGTGCTTGGCATACTGGCGCTGGCGGTGGGGCTTGCCGGCGTGCTGGGGGTTTCGTTGCTGCGCGGCATTGTTCACCCGGTGCGCGCCATCACCGCCGTGATGCGGCAATTGGCCGCCGGTGCCCTGGATACCGGCATACCGGGCCTGGGCCGCCGCGATGAAATTGGCCAGATGGCCCAGGCGCTGGGGGTGTTTCGCGATGCCATGCGCGCCAGCGCCCAGGCGAGGGATGCCGAACGTCTGGCGGCGCGGGCCAACGCGCAGCGCGCCACCAAGCTGGATGGGCTAACCCAGGATTTTGAAACGCGTATCGGCGCCCTTGGCGTGTCATTAGGGCAAGCGGCCGATGATTTGGGCGATACCGCGCACGGCATGGCCGATGCCGCCGATCTTGCCCGCCTGCAGGCGGGAAGTGCGGCGGACGGAGTGGTGTTGACCGGCACCAATATCAACGCGGTCGCTGCCGCCGCCGCCCAGCTTGCCGCATCAATCAGCGAAATTGGCCGCCAGGTGGTGCGGTCGGCGGCGACTAGCGATGCCGCGGTGGCCGAAGTGCGGCGCACCGATGCGGTGGTGAAAACCCTATCCGATACCACCCAGCGTATTGGCGATGTAGTCGGGCTGATCACCCGCATCGCCCAGCAAACCAATTTGCTGGCGCTGAATGCCACCATTGAAGCCGCCCGCGCCGGTGATGCCGGGCGCGGCTTTGCCGTGGTCGCCAGCGAAGTAAAATCGCTCGCCGCCCAAACCGCCCACGCCACCGCCGAAATTGGCGCCCAGATTGGCGCCATTCAAACCGCATCGGGCGGCGCGGTGGGGGCGATTGCCGCCATCGGCGCCCGCATTGCCGAAGTCGCCGCCATTGCCACCGCCATCGCCTGCGCGGTGGAACAGCAAGGGGCGGCGACCAGCGAAATCGCCCGCAATGTGCAGCACGCCGCCACCAGCACCGGCACCATCGCCGATACCATGGTGGATATGCGCAGCGCGGCCGATGATGCCGGCGCCGCCGTGGTGGCGGTGCAACACGCCGCCGACGCCCTGCGCACCCGCAGTGCCGGGCTGCGCCAGGAGGTCGATGCGTTTCTCGCCGGGGTGCGCGCCGCCTGAAAAGCCAGCGCTGGCCCCTACTTGCCGGTTTTGGCGGCCGCCTTGGGCACGGCAGTAAACAACGTAATGCCGGCGGCCGGCGCCGCACCCTGCGGGCCTAGCACCAGGTCGCGGTGCAAAAACAGCAGCCGGTCCGGGCCAAAGGTGTATTCCACCCCACCCGGCGGCGGCTCGCTCAACACCGCGGCGCGCGACTCAGCAGGGCCGGTATGGCTGCGTTCAGCCACCGACACGCGGCCACGTTCGGCGCTCCATACCGCCACAATCGGGCAGGGGCTGCTGCGCAATGGCGATTTAACACCGCCGAGATCGGAAACTGACGCCAAACGGGTTTCGCCGATGCCGCACTCGGCCAGGTTAAACACGCTGAACAAATCAGCGGCCACCACTTCCGGCCGCGCCACTGGCGGGGTATCGCCGCCAGGGCGCTTGGCCGAACGCAAACTACGTTCGTAAGCGCCAATGATTTGCACACCGCGCAGAAAATCATACTCGCTCTGCTCAATCCAACCACGATCCTGCAAATACGCAAGGCTTGCCGGCGGGATGGGGCCAAGATCGGCCTCACCCGAGGCACCACCATCGGAGCTGCCAACAATCAGGCTTTCACCCGAAATCAGTGCCGCATCTGAGTTTTGCAGTTTTACCACGACCGAGCCGATGGTTTCGCCGATTTCCAGGTTGATCGCGAAATCGTAGCCGCAATAGCCATCGCCGAGGTCGGCTTCGAACAAATCCTTGCGGAAACGGTCAACTTTGCCGGCGCCGACGCAGCGCGCGCCAGAAAACGCCAGCACCAGGCGCTCGCGCAAGGTTTCTGCCTCGCAGTAGATCCAACCGGCAACCCGGTCCTTCTGCGCGACTTCTATGGCACCTCTAATCATCAAGCCCCCCGGCGATAAGCAAATATAAGACTCAGGCGTTTAGAGGCATACGCGGTTTTAGCCAACTAAAAATGTGTTACATCCTGGCGACGGTATTTTATACTTTTTTGGATGCTTCCTGCCGCAGGACGGCAGCCCCGGATGGAACGGGCGGATGGAAAGCAACGCCTAGGTGTGGCAAGGCTTGCCACACCGGGGGCACCTAAGCCCTGCCACACCCAGGAGACGCCCCATGCCAACCGCCAGCCCCGTGCCCGGTAGAACACTGCTCTCCCCCGGCGATCACGTGTTGATGATGGTCGATCACCAATCGCAAATGGCGTTCGCGGCAACCTCCATCGATGCCGCCAATCTGCGCAACAACGCCGCCCTGATCGCCCGCGCCGCACGTGAATTCGACGTGATCACCATCCTCACCGCGATCAGCGAGAAAACCTTTTCGGGCCCGCTGTTCGATGAAATTCGCAAAATCTTTGGCGATTCTGATGTGATCGAACGCACCAATATGAACCCCTGGGAAGTGGCCCGCATCACCGATCTGGTCAACGCGTTTGATAAATCACGCATCGTGCTGGCCGGTTTGTGGACCTCGGTGTGCATCACCGGGGCGGCGCTATCGGCGCTCGATCAGGGGTTTGAAGTGTACATCATCACCGATGCCTGCGGCGACGTGAGCGCGGAAGCCCACGAACGTGCCCTGCAGCGCATGATGCAGGCCGGCGCACGGCCCATCACATCGCTACAATACTTGCTGGAACTGCAGCGCGATTGGGCGCGCGCCGGCACCTACGATCGCACGGTCAAAACCGCCATTGCGCACGGCGGTAATTACGGGCTGGGGCTGATTTACGCAACCACATTGGGGGGTTAGCTCAGAGCAATCGAGTGAAAGTAAGACTCCTCTTTTTCTGAAGAAAAAAGAAAACTCTTACTTTTTTGCATTCACCCGATTGCCCTTGGGGGCTAAGCGGGCCGGTTAGGCCGGATCAAACTGCAACGCGGCCAGCCGTGCATACAAACCTTCCTGGCGCAGCAATTCATCGTGGCTGCCGCTGGCAATAACCGCACCGTCTTCAATCACCAAAATACGATCGGCACGCCGGATGGTTGCCAGGCGATGTGCCACCACCAAGGTTGTGCGATCATGAGCCAGCACATTTAACGCGTGTTGCACGGCCTGTTCAGATTCTGCATCCAGCGCACTGGTCGCTTCATCCAACAACAAAATCGGCGCATTGCGCAAAATGGCGCGCGCAATCGCCACACGCTGGCGCTGCCCGCCCGATAGGCGCACGCCTTTTTCGCCCAAAAACGTGCCCAAACCTTCCGGCAGATCAAACAGAAAATCGGCCGCAGCCGCCTCGATTGCGGCGCGCACCTCAGCATCATTTGCCGCCGGCCGGCCATAGCGGATGTTTTCCGCCGCACTGGTCGAAAAAATCACCGGGTCCTGCGGCACCACGGCAATGCGCGCGCGCACATCGCTGGGGTCGGCCGCGCGCACATCCACACCATCAATGCGCACCGCACCAGATTTTACATCAAAATGGCGCAGCAGCATGTGAAACACGGTGGATTTACCGGCCCCCGACGGCCCCACCAGAGCCACTGTTTCGCCCGGTGCCACGGTAAAATTCAAATCGCGCAAAGCCGGTGTCGCCGGCCGCGATGGATAATGAAACACGACATGATCGAACTGAATTTCACCGCGTGCCGGCACCGGCAAAACCACCGGCACGGCAGGGGCTGCAATCACCGGCTGTTCAGACAGCAATTCGTGAATACGCTCGGCCGCACCGGCAGCGCGCTGCACCTCGCCCCATAATTCGCTCAACGTCGCCCCTGCGGTTGCCAGCATCACCGCGTAAAACACAAACGCCGCCAACTGCCCGCCGCTCATGCGCCCCGCAATCACATCGTGCCCGCCCACCCACAGGCTAAAAGTGATCGCGCCAAACCCCATCAGAATAACCGTCAGGATCAGAAACGCGCGAATACGGATGCGCCGCAAAGCCGCCTGCACCGATCGTTCAACCCGCACCCCGTAGGCCGCCACGTCAATCGCTTCGTGAGTAAAATCCTGCACCGTTGCCAGCGCCGTGATGGTTTCTTCGGCATAAGCGCCCAAATCACCCACGCGATCCTGCGCGTTGCGCGACAACGCCCGTTCACGCCGGCCAAAAATAATCGCCGGCACCACCACCAGCGGCACCACCAGCACAATAATGCCGGTCAACTTGGCGCTGGTCAGCAACAACATCACCAGCGCGCCAATCATCGACAGCATATTGCGCAGCCACATCGAAATCGACGACCCGATCAGCGCCTGCAACAACGAAATATCGGCAGTCATGCGCGATAAAATATCGCCAGTGCGCGCCGTTTCAAAAAACCCCGGCGACAAACGAATAACACTTTTAAAAATATCCTGCCGCAAATCGGCGGCAATCCGCTCCCCCAGCCACGACACCAGCGAAAACCGCACAAACGTGCCGGCAGCCAGTGCGGCAACAATGGCAAACATGGTCAAGGCGGCAGTATTTAGGGCGGCAGGGCTGGCATCGCCAAAACCGTGATCGATCAAGCGCCGCAGGCTTTGGCCAATCGCCAGCGTAAGACCGGCCGTGGTAATTAACGCCAGCGACGCGCCAGCCACGCGCACACTATAGGGCCGCAAATACGGCAGCAAAAGCGCCAACGCCGCAAAAGGCCGCCGGCGGGCTTGAGTGGTCTCAGACAATGCTAAAAATCCTCGTTGGCGCCAGTAGAAAGGAAGGCAAGGGCAAGAAACTTCTTTTCTGAAGAAAAGAAGCAAAAGACTTTTATGACGCTGGGCCAGGGGCTTCCATGCCACCGAGACCTCCGAACCCAATTTTACAAAAGTCTTTTTGCTTCTTTTTCTTCAGAAAAAGAAGAGTCTTCCTGTCCTATTCTGCAGCAACCGCGACCGACGGCTCGGCGGCCTTAATGGCCGCGGCGCGGGTTTCGACGAGGTCTACGATGTGGTCGATCATGCTGGCACCGGCGATGGTGTGGTCGGTTTTGCCGGCGGAGTAAACCATGTGGCGGCCACTACCGCCGCCGGTTACCCCGATATCAGTCATCAGCGCCTCGCCTGGCCCGTTCACCACGCAGCCGATGATCGACAAGGTGATGGGGGTTTCGATGTGGGCGAGGCGGTCTTCCAACGCGGCCACCGTGCGGATCACGTCAAAGCCTTGGCGGGCGCAGGATGGGCAGGAGATGATTTTCACCCCGCGGTGGCGTAAACCCAGCGATTTGAGAATTTCCCACCCGACATGCACTTCTTCTTCGGGTTCGGCGGACAGCGACACGCGCACGGTATCGCCAATGCCGGCCCACAGCAGGCTACCCAGGCCGATGGCGGATTTTACCGTGCCAGTGCGTTTGCCACCGGCTTCGGTAATGCCGATATGCAGCGGGTGATCACAGCAATCGGCCAGTTGCTGGTAGGCGGCGACGGCCAAAAACACGTCGGACGCTTTCACGCTGATTTTGAATTCGTGAAAATCATGGTCCTGCAGAATTTTCGCGTGCTCCAGCGCGCTCTCCACCAAGGCCTCGGGGTTAGGTTCGCCGTATTTTTCTAGCAGATGGCGTTCCAGCGATCCGGCGTTGACGCCGATGCGCATGGAGCAGTTGTTATCGCGCGCCGCCTTCACCACTTCGCGCACGCGTTCGGCGCTGCCGATATTGCCGGGGTTGATGCGCAGGCAGGCGGCCCCGGCTTTGGCGGCTTCGATCGCGCGTTTGTAGTGAAAATGAATGTCGGCGACGATCGGCACGTTCACTTCGCGCACAATTTCGGCCAAGGCGGCAGTGCTGGCTTCATCGGGGCACGACACCCGCACGATATCAACGCCGGCGAGCTCCGACAGGCGGATTTGCGCGATGGTGGCGGCGGCATCCGATGTCAGGGTGTTGGTCATGGTTTGCACGGTGATCGGCGCATCACCGCCCACGGGCACGGCGCCGACATGGATCTGGCGCGATTTACGGCGTTCGATGTGCTGATAGGGGCGGTAGCTGCTCATCTGGGGCAAACCTTTGGTGGTGCTTAGGCGGAGTGTCTGACCCGGTATATGGCGGCGCGGGGGGCGTGGTCAAAGATGGGGCGGGCCGCCGCAGGGCCGAATGAACGATTTTTAGCGCGGCAACGGCTGCGATGCATCACGGGCATGGGCATTATCGCGTGTCAGGCGATCGGCCGCCGAAAACTGGGTAACACGGGCGCGCAGCGCGGCCTCCGCAAGCCGCGCTGTTTGACCAGCCGCATCACTGGCACCGTGTTGACCGACTAAACCATCCTCCTGCGCCACGCCCATCATGCCTAGCCCAACCCCACAATTCGCTCCGCCTCGGCCACAATCGGGCCGGCAATAGCATCGGCACGCGCTGCCCCGTCACGCAACACCTGCGCCAAATGATCAGGGGCCGCCAGCAATTTGGTGGTTTCCAGCGCAATCGGCGCCAGCTTGCTGATCACTATTTCGGCCAGGGCCGGCTTAAAAGCGCCAAACCCGCGCCCGGCAAAATCTGCCAGCACGTCGGCCGGCGTGCGCCCGGTAAGGGCCGCCATCATACCGATCAAATTGCGCGCCTCGGGCCGGTCGGCCAGCGCCTCCATGCTATCGGGCAGCGCTTCGGGGTCGGTTTTGGCGCGTTTGATCTTTTGCGAAATCAGATCGGCGCTGTCCGTCAAGTTAATGCGGCTTTGATCGGACGGATCCGATTTCGACATTTTTTTGCTGCCATCGCGCAGGCTCATCACCCGGGCCGCCGGCCCCATCACCAGCGGGGTAATGCGCTTGAAAAAATCGACGCTGTAATCGTGGTTAAATTTTTCGGCGATGTCGTTGGCCAGCTCCAGGTGCTGCAACTGATCATGCCCCACCGGCACGTGGGTTGCGTGATAAGCGTGGATGTCGGCGGCCATCAGATTGGGGTAAACGTATAACCCGGCCGACACGCCTTCGCGGTCGGCACCGGCTTTATCCTTGAACTGGGTCATGCGGTTGAGCCAGCCCATGCGCGCCACACAGTTAAAAATCCACGCAAGCCGGGTGTGCGCCGGCACCGCCGATTGCACGAACAGCACCGATGTCTGCGGGTTAATGCCGCAGGCCAGCAAAGTTGCCGCCATATCGCGGGTTTGCGCACGCAACAGCACCGGATCCTGCCAATCGGTAATCGCGTGCAGATCGACCACGCAGAACAAACCTTCGTGGTCGTGCTGCAACGCCACCCAGTTTTGAATGGCGCCGAGATAATTGCCCAAAGTGGGGATGCCGGTGGGCTGAATGCCGGAAAAGACGCGATGTTTGGTTTGGGACATGGGATTGGTGGTGGCGCGATCGGCCCGGTTGGGTCAAGAGGGCAGCGAAAAATTGTCCACAGGGGGCAGGTTTGGCGCGTGCAGGCAGTGAAATTGGCTATGTGACTGGGCTGACGGCAGAAGCCGATTTGGCGCGGCCGTTATCATCGCTGGTAGCGGCCGGTGGCGGCGATTACGCCGGTGCCGCCTTTGCTGCCGAGCGCCTAGTGCAAAATGGCGCCTGCGCGCTGATCAGCTTCGGCCTAGCAGGGGGGCTAGACCCCGCCTTATTGCCGGGAACATTGGTGGTGCCAGCCCGGATAATCGGCGAAACCCCGGAATTTGAGGCCGATTTCAACCTGCTGGCACGATTCGGTGGTGCCACCGTTGACGCGATGTTTGCCGGCCACGAAATTGTCGCGACCGCCGCCGAAAAAGCCGCCCTTTTCGCCCAAACCGGGGCAGCCGCGGTGGATCTAGAAAGTGGCGCGGTGGCACGCGTCGCGGCCCGCCACCGGCTGCCGTTTTTGGCTCTGCGCGTGGTGTGCGATCCGGCCACCAGCGATTTGCCGCCGGCGGCCCTGGTGGCGCTGAACGCTGCAGGGGCAATCGGCGCCTGGCGTGTGGCGCAATCGGTGCTGTTGGCACCGTGGCAGGTGCCGGCGCTGCTGCAACTGGCACGCGACGCCAAAGCCGCGCGGGCGACGCTAGCGCAATTGGTGGCGCAGCACGCCAGCCCCCGCCGCCCGTACGGCGGCGGCGGCGGCTTAACCTAACGGCCCAGCCTCACTTGGCTGGCGCCGTGTAAGCTTTGACCGCCGCCAGCATGCGCGACACATGCTCGTCGGGGTCTAGCGCCGACCACACCGCCAGCACATGCCCATCAGGGGCGATGGCGTAGCTGGTGCGATTAGACATGTGCAGAAGGCTCATGCCCATCACCCCATCATAGGCTTTGGTGATGCTGCCATCGGCGTCGGAGGCTACCGCAAATTTTTTGCGGCACTCGCTGGTCGCAAACTTTTTCAGTTTATCCATACCATCTTGCGAAACACCAATAACCGTGGCGCCGGCCTTGGTGAAATCAGGCATTGCTTCGGCAAACGCATGGGCTTCGGCGGTGCAGCCGCCGGTAAACGCTTCGGGATAAAAATACACCACCACCGGGCCTTTTTTCAGCGCATCTTTCAGCGCGAAATTAAAGGTCGCATCCCCCAGGGTTGCCGGTGCGGTAAAATCAGGGGCCGCCGCCCCCACGGTTAAGGCGGCCGACGCCGGCAGGCTTAACCCCACCAGCATGGCGGTTGCTAAAAAGAAGGCTTTAATCATCGGCGGTGTCCCCTTTTGGTGGTGCATCATTGATTTGGGTGGCCGCCGCCGCGGCGCAAGCGGCGAGGCGCGCCAAGCGCGCCCGTGTGTCGGGGGCGATGCCGGTGACACTACGGCACCAGCTGGTGTTGGCGCGCAATAGCCGCGCCGGTATGCCGCCAAACGACGATATGCGCGCAAGATTACCTTTGGCCAGGCTTTTGGCCCCAACAATACTGCCATACCCCACGCTAGCGCCCAGCAGAATAACCCCTTGGCCAACCCACACATGCTGTTCCAGCACCATGCTGTGGGTGATATCGTTAAGTATAGTTTCGCTATAGATATCAAATGCGGTGTGCATATCGTAATTACGTATCCAAATCTCGTTGGACAGCATACAATCATCGCCAACGATTAAACTGGCGCCAGCCCCTTCCAGTTCAATTTGCACCTGCACCGCAGTGGCACCGGCGCCCCAAAACAAAACCTGCCCGGCACGGCGTAAAAACACCGTCGGCAAATTCACACTAGCGCCGGCCAACCCTACAAAAATCAGCGCGCTATCGGGCGCGTTGAGGCGCGCCGAGATATGGCACCCGCCCGCCGCACCGCGATTATCAAACACCAGCAAGCTGTTGGCGCCGGCATTTTGTATATGAATTTTGCCCAGCAATTTTTCCGGGTCATACACCAGCAGCATGCAATCGGTGCGGCCGGTGATCACGATGCCCAACTTGGCCAAAGCCGCCGGGTCGGTGGCGTCCACCGGCACAAGCCGCTGCCATATATCATCCAGATCGGCAAAACTGACTGTCGCCGGCAATGACCCAGGCCAAGCGGGGGGGGGGGGGCGTGTCATGCCGGCGTGCCCGCCGCAAGCGTGCGCCACACCCGCGCCGCAATATCACGAAACGCTACCGCCGCCGGGTCAGCCGGTGCGGCGATAACCACCGGCGCCCCGCCATCGCCGGCTTCGCGCACCGCCAGGCGCAACGGCACCTCGCCCAAAAACGCAACGCCGAGCTTTTTCGCCTCATCGCGCGCGCCACCATGGCCAAAAACATCGGCGCGCTCGCCGCAATGCGGACACACAAAAAAGCTCATATTCTCGATAAGGCCCAAAATCGGCGTGCCGACTTTTTCAAACATCGCAACCCCGCGCCGCGCGTCGATCAACGCGATATCCTGCGGCGTCGACACAATCACCACGCCATCCAGCTTTACCCGCTGGGTTAAGGTTAATTGTGCATCCCCAGTGCCGGGCGGCAAATCCACCACCATCACATCGCGCGGGCCCCAGTCGGTTTGCCCCAAAATCTGCTGCAAAGCGCCCATCACCATGGGGCCGCGCCAGATCATCGCCTGATTTTCCGGCACCATAAACCCCATCGACATGCAGGCAACGCCGTGCGCCTCGATCGGGACTAAAATTTTGTCGCGCACATCAGGCCGCCGATCCACCCCCAGCATGCGCGGCAGACTGGGCCCGTGGATATCGGCATCCACCAACCCCACCCGCAAGCCCATGCCGGCCAGGGCCACCGCCAAATTGATCGCCGTGGTCGATTTACCAACGCCCCCCTTGCCCGATGCCACCGCAATCACGTGGCGCGCCAGCGGCAGTAATTTCTCGCCCGCATCCGGCGGCGCATGGGGCGCGCGGTGCGCCGCCGCGGGTTTGGCGGGTGCGCGGGCGCCGGTTAGCACTACGGTTGCGTTCAGCACCCCGGGGGCGGCGCGCAATAAGGCCTGTGCCTCGGCCCGCGCTTTTTCCATGAACGGCGCTTCTTCGCGGGTGGTTTCCAGCGAAACCTGTACCATGCCGTTTTTGGACACTAAGCCTTCAATACGCCCGCCAGCCACAATATCGCGGCCATCGGGGCCGCGCACGGCGCGCAAAATCTCGGTCAACCGCGCTTCGTCACCGTCCAAACGCGCCATCACTATTAAACCCCAAGGCAATCGGGTGAATGCCGAAAAATAAGGATTTTCTTTTTTCCGAAGAAAAAAGAAACAAAAAAGACTTTTTTGGACGCCATCTCGTAGAACGCGGTGGCAGGGTTGCCCCAGGCCCGGCGTATAAAAGTCTTTTTGCTTCTTTTTCTTTAGAAAAAGAAGAGTCTCACCTTCACCCGATCGCCCAGCTTCAAACCCCGGCACGGGTGCCGCGCTTGTCAGACCGGGTGGGGCGCGCAATATCCCTATCTCTGAACCCCACATATGGCGACGCCTCGCGCCCCTGCCAATCACGGCCTGCGCGATTGCCAAACGCCTCAACCGCGAGCACCTGCAAAAATGGCCTCCGACCCTAACCCATGGAACATCGGCACCCCACCCAGTGGCGGTGGCGGCAGCGGCGGCCCGCGCAAACCCGGCGGCAATGGGCCGTTTGGCGGCGGTGGCGGGCCCTTTGGCGGCAGCCCGGGCGGCCCCAACGGGCTACCACCCGAAATCGACCGCGCCTTGGTAGAATTGCGCGCCGCCCTGCACCGTATTTTTGGCGGCAGTGGATCGGGCGGCCGCGGCATCGCCATGATCGGCATTGCCGCTGGCGCGCTGTGGCTGGCCACCGGCTTTTACCGGGTGCAACCCGATGAACAGGGGCTGGTGATGCGCTTTGGCGCGTTCGACCGCTCCACCCCGCCGGGGCTGAACTACCACCTGCCTTACCCCATAGAAGACGCCGTGCTGCTACCGGTCACCCGCATCAAGCGGGTTGAAATCGGCTTTCGCTCTACCGTGGCCGACGATGCCGGCACCGCTTTGCGCGGGGCCACCAATGGCGCCCCCGACCTTTCAGAAGAAAGCCTGATGCTCACCGGCGATGAAAACATCGTGGATATCAACGCCAGCGTGTTCTGGCGCATTCGCGATGCCGGCGCCTTTCAGTTCAACACCCGCAACCCTGATGTGACAGTTAAAGCCGCCGCCGAAAGCGTATTGCGCCAGGTTGTCGGGAAAACAGATATTCAAAGCGCGCTCACCGAAGGCCGCGCCGCCATTGAACTGGCGGTCACCACCGGCACCCAAGCGATTTTGGACCAGTACAACACCGGCGTTGAAATCACCCAGGTGCAGTTGCAAAAAGTCGATCCGCCGGCCGAGGTGATCGAAAGTTTCCGCGATGTGCAGCGCGCCAACACCGATGCCGACAGGGCCCGCAACGAAGCGCAAAGCTACGCCAACGACATTGTGCCGCGTGCACGCGGCGAAGCATCGGCGATTTTAGCCGCCGCCGAAGGTGAAAAATTGGCCAACATCGCCAATGCCCAAGGTGCTGCCAAGCGCTTTGAAACCATCTATGCGGCATACGCCCTGGCGAAAGACGTCACCATGAAGCGGCTGTATGTGGAAACCATGGAAGAGGTGATGAAAAACACCCAAACCACGGTGATCGACGATAAATTGCGCGGCCTGCTGCTACCCACCGGTACGCAAAGTATTGGTACGCAAATTCCCAACGTCCCACAGGGAGCCACTAAATGAACAACAAACTTTGGCTCGCCCTGATCGCCGCAGGCGTAGTGCTATTCGCCGTGGACGCCAGCTTTTTTCCGGTGCAGCAAACCGAAACCGTGCTGATCACCCAATTCGGCCAGCCCCGCCGGCTGATTGAAGATGCAGGCTTACACGCCAAAATTCCGTTTATACAAACGGCGATTTCGTTTGATAAACGTTTGCTCGATTACGACGCCCCCAGCGAAGAGGTTATTTTGGGCGACCAGCGCCGCCTGATTGTGGATAGTTTTACCCGCTACCGCATTGTCAACCCGCTGCAATATTACCAGGCGGTCGGCCCCACCGAAGATGGCATCCGCCAGCGCCTGAATTCGGTGGTAACATCCAGCCTGCGCCGGGTGCTGGGCAATGAATCGCTGATCGATGTGCTCTCCGCCCAACGCCCGCGCATCATGGGGCAGATCCGCACCCAGGTGAATAACGAGATGAAAAGCTTTGGTGTAGATATCGTCGATGTGCGCATTCGCCGCGCCGATTTGCCGGCGGAAAACACCGAAGCCATTTTGCAGCGTATGCAATCTGAACGTCAGCGCGTGGCCGCCCAAGCGCGCGCCGAAGGGGCGGAAGCGGCTGCCAAAATTCGCGCCAACGCCGATCGCGAAAAAACCGTGCTGCTGGCCCAGGCAAAATCCACCGCCGATACGCGGCGCGGCGAAGGCGAGGGCGAAGCCACCGCCACCTTCGCCCATGCCTACCAGCGCGATCCGCAATTTTATGGCATCTGGCGCACTTTGCAGGCCTATAAATCGGTGTTTGGCAGCAACAGCCACGCGCGTCTGTTGCTAACCCCAGACAGTGAATTTTTAAAATTGCTGCAAGGGCCGTAAAGTTTCGCAATGGGGTTGGGGCGGCACTGTGCCCCAACCCCATCGTGCATCAGGCACCGTTTTGGCATACTCTGAGGGCGGTGCCTTTAAACGTTTTTTGGCCACCCACCGTTGTGCTGGCCGGCGCGCCAAAATAGGGCAGATCAACCAGATCTTGCAGATGGTACGTGAACCCGCCCAGCACGTAGGGATAGGTGCCATAATTAGGCTGGTTTTCCAGCGGATCACCATTTTCCAATAGGCCGCACGGCGATCCGTTGGTGGTGAAGGGGTCCAAAATCCATTCGCCAATCTCGTGGCTCAGCGCCGACACATCCTGCGAAAACGCGCCGGCGTTCTGAATGTAGGTAAAATGCGTATAGGTCTGCACGCCGGTAAAACTATGATACCCACCAATGCAACAACCGCTTTGCGGATTATCGGTGAGAAAAGTTTGGGTGGTGACAAATATCGCCAGCGCATTGGCGGGTATTTTCATCGCCGTCAGTTGCGTCTGCACCGCACCATCGAACCAGTTAATCCCCGCTTCAATAACGGAGGCACCAAACGCGCTGCCAATTTGCCCCTCGCTTGTCGGTACGGTCAGGGTCAGCAGGGGTTTCACATGCGGCACACCCAGGCGCACGTGATAGGTACGGTGGCTTTTCACCACACCCCATAGATTGCCGCGCTGATAGGCATCAATATACTGGGTGGCGCCCAAATTCACCCCCGCCTGGCTAAACGCCAGCGTGCGCGCAAACATCGGCGATGCCAATGTGTTGGCAATCACCGTTTGCCCATTGGGCAGCGTCGATAATGGCGAATAACTTGTGGTGCCATAGGTGATTTGCACCGGAATAATATAAACCGGCACCACGGTCGCAAGGCCGCTGGCAGGATCGGTGCCAACAAAGTCTGCCGCATAATTCGTGCCGGCATACGACCAGTTGAATGTCCAGCTTGGAATGCCAGGCGTTACCAGCCGCGCAGCACCGGCACGCGGCACATAAACCCCATGCGCGAAATGCGGGCGGTTCTCGGCATTTGCTGCACCAGGGGCAGCACCAGGGGCAAACGCCACCGCGGCGGTTAGGCAGGTAAAGGCAGCAACACGACTGGCCCGCAGCATACTGGTATCCCCCCAAGGTAAAGCGCCAAATCTAGCGCCCCAATTTTACGAAGCGTTCACAGCTTTACCAAACCCGGTCAAGCAAAACACCGATAGGGGCCGCCCACTCACCACTTTGTGTAGCCCGGCACCGCCATCGGGCGGGGCGTACCTTTTACAGCGGCAAACTCACCCGCGCACGCAAACCACCCAGCGGGCTTTTTTCCAGCACAATGTCACCGCCGTGCGCGCGCACAATATCGCGCGCAATGGTCAACCCAAGCCCAGTGCCGCCAGCCGCCCCGCTTTCAAACGGCCGAAACACCGTTTCGCGCTTATCCGCGCTAATGCCTGGGCCATCATCATCCACCATCACCTGCACGTAGCGCCCGGTGGTGCTGGCGGCTAACGCCACAAGCCGGCCATGGCGCCGCGCATTATCCACCAAATTGGTCATCGCCCGGCGTATCGCGCCGGGGCGCAGGTTAACCGGCAACGATGCTGGTGCGTCCACCCGAATATCGGCCCCGGTGCGCCGCGCGCCGGCAGCAATGTCGCGCAGCAGATCGGCCACATTCACCGCCTCCGCCTGTTCGGCCTGCTCGCCCCGCGCAAACGCCAGATAGGCTTCAATCATGCCTTCCATTTCTTCAATGTCGGCGGTTATTTCACCAACATCGGCAGATTGGCGAGTCTCGGCCGGCAACATCGCTAGCGCCAGTTTCATCCGCGTCAGCGGTGTGCGCAAATCGTGGCTGACACCGGCCAGCATTTCGGTGCGCTGGGTCATAAAGCGGCGAATGCGATCCTGCATGCGGTTAAACGCGGTCGCCGCACGCCTTACTTCAGCAGCCCCCTCGGGGCGGATCGTGCCGGGATCACGACCCAACCCAAACGCTTCGGCGGCGGCAGCAAGCCTGCGAATCGCGCGCACCTGGTTACGGGTAAACAGGGCGGCAATAGCAAACACCACAACCGCCGACCCGCCAAGCCACATCACAAACAAATAAATTGTGCTGGTGTACAGCCGTTTGCGCGGCGCATCGGCATGCAGCACGCCATCGGGCAATTGTACCGCAATTAGCACGTAAAGCGGATCGGCGGTCCAGTTGGTCGCAACCCTTAATCCCACGCGCTGCGCCAAAGCCACGGTTAAATCATCATCCATTGGCCCCAAAATATTGGCACTACTACCGGTTGGCACCTGAGCCCCGGCATCAAACCGCAGACGAAATTCAAAATCGCGCTCGGCATCTCGCATCACCCCATCGCGCGCCACGCTATTCGGTGCGGCCTGCAACAAGCGCACAGTTTGCGAAAGTTCGCCGGCCACAGCCCCGGAAAGCCTGCGCGAAATCGTATTTAAATGCGTGCCATAAAAAATCACTAGCGCCACAATCAACACCAGCACCAGCGGCACCAAAATAATCAACAGCGATCGCGCCAGCAACGATCGCGGCAAAAATTTGCGCGCAGGCCGTTCCCAGCCGATGGCAAACCGCGCCATCGTTACATACCTGGCTTCAGCACATAGCCGCGGCCCCGCACGGTGTGCAAAAACCGTGGCTCGCGCGGGTCTGTTTCAATTTTGCGGCGCAGCCTTGTCACCTGTACATCGATCGCGCGTTCGTTGCTATCATCGGTGCCTACGGCTGCCGCAATATCATCGCGGGTAAACACATCATTGGGCCGCAACGCCAGCGCCGATAATAACGCCGCCTCGCCGCCGGTCAGATAAATCACCCCGTTGGGGCCAGACAATTCAGCGCGGTTGGTATCGAACGACAATGCCCCCAGCCGTATCGGGCCGCTCGGGATATCGGGCGCCACTGGCGCTGCGCGGCGCAGCATGGCGCGCAACCGCAGCACCAATTCGCGCGGTTCAAACGGTTTGCCAAGATAATCATCGGCACCCGATTCAAAACCGGCGATACGGTCCTCCGGCGCGCCGCGCGCGGTTAACAGCAAAATCGGCGTCGGGTTCGCCTCAGCCCGCAGCCATGCGGTCAGATCCAGCCCGGTTTCGCCCGGCATCATCACATCCAGCACCATGGCGTCAGGCTGCAAAAACCGCAGCGTATCGCGCGCCTCGGCGGCATGCGCCGCAGTGGTCACGCGAAAGCCGTTTTCGGCCAGGTAGCGCGCCAGCAGCCCGCGCAGCCGCGCATCATCATCCACCACCAGCACATGCGGGGCGGCGGTCATACCACCCGCCGCACGCTGGGCGGGCTTGCGGCATCGGGCCGGGTTGGCCGGGTTTCATCAACAAACCCGCGCGCCGCGTTGCCCATAATGCCGCGCAGCACCCGCCGAAACCCTTCTACCGCCGGCCCGCCGGCATCGCGGTAGGCGGCCATCAGCCGGTCGCGCTGGCGCTCAAACAAAGTGCGCTCCATCGCCGCGCCGGCATCGGTTAAGTATAAATTGCGCTGGCGCCGGTCGTTACGCCCAGCCGTTTGGCGCACCAGCCCCTGGCCAATCAGCGCCGATAACACGCGCGCCAGGCTTTGCTTGGTAATGCCCAAAATCGCCAGCAAATCGCCCACGGTTAACCCCGGCCGGGCGCCAATGAAGTGTAGCGCGCGGTGATGCGCCCGGCCCAACCCAGCCGCGGCCAGCACCGGATCGGCGGCATCGCCCAAATCGCGCATAGCAAAAAACAGCAAATCCTGCGCCAGCCGCATTTCCTGCTCGCGCAGAAACAGCAGCCCGGTGCCGGGCGAGGGCGCTTTCGTCTCAGACATAGCTCCCCCCAATTTATGTCAGGTCCATTGCCATATATTTTGCCTTCTGGTGGCGTTATGCAAGGGGCTTACGGTGGCTCCGCGCCCAATCGGCCGGCCCACACCAAAATAAATAAGGATAGCCCATGAGCTTGGTACCCTTTGACGACCGCGATGGCCATATCTGGTTAGACGGCGCCCTGGTACCCTGGCGCGATGCCAAGCTGCATGTGCTCACCCACGGCCTGCATTACGGCAGCGCGGTGTTTGAAGGCGAACGCGCCTACGCCGGCAATATCTTCCGCCTGCGCGCCCACACCGATCGCCTGCTCGCCTCCGCCCGCATCCTGGGCTACCAAATTCCGTTCACCGCTGATCAAATCGATGCCGCCTGCATCGCAACCCTTGCCGCCAACGGCCTCACCGAAGGCTACGTGCGCCCCATCGCCTGGCGCGGATCAGAACAGCTGGCGGTCTCCGCGCAAGCCACCAAAATCCATCTGGCGATTGCCTGCTGGACCTGGCCCGCCTATTTCGCCAACCGCATGGAAGGCATCCGCCTAGCCTGGGCCGATTGGCGCCGGCCAGACCCGCGCACCGCCCCCACCGCCTCAAAAGCCGCCGGCAATTACATGATCGGCACCCTATCCAAACACGCAGCCGAAGCCGCCGGCTACGCCGATGCGATGATGCTGGGCTATCACGGCAAACTGGCGGAAGCGACCGGCGCCAACGTGTTTTTGGTCATCGACGGCGCCCTGCACACGCCAACCCCCGATTGTTTCCTCGATGGCATCACCCGCCGCGCGGTCATGGCCCTGGCCCATCGCCGCCAGATCCCAGTGGTGGAACGGGTGATAGAGCCCGGCGAACTGGCCCAAGCAACAGAAGTGTTTTTGGCCGGCACCGCGGCAGAAGTCACCCCCGTGCGCGAAATCGGCGGCCAAATTTTTACCCCGGGCGCGATTACCGCAACTCTTGCCGCCGATTACGAGGCGCTGGTGCGCATGAGCCCCGGTGAAGTTGCCGCACGGATTGGGGCGTAAGCAACCGCCGAAATCGCGCAACCCGCCGAGCCAAAGAAGGAAGCGACGATGAATGAAACAAGGCAGATCGTGGTGGGCGACAACGCAGAGACCGACGCCGAATCGTTCGTCGACGCCTGGGAGCGCGCGGAGCAAGGGGAACAATTCGCATCGTCGCGCGTGCTGGCGTTCGAATCCTGGGAAGCGCTGGCGGCCGTCCTGACGGGCGAGCGTTTCCGGCTATTCCGTCACTTGCGGGGACGCTTGGCCACCCCAGGACTGGCGTCAGACCAAATTTGGCAATACATTTCACCTGCACCACCCGATGTGAGCAGGCCAGAGCCGATGCGGGAAATTGTCCACAGCTACAACGTCAGCCACAGCATGATTTGGAGGCTTGCGGTATGATCGACACCGTGCGGCCGGTGAGAATTGTCGATCTTATTGAGGCCGACTTGGTCCCCACTCCCACGAAACTTTTTGGCCAGTTTCGAGAACATCGGATTGAAGCCATGCTCGACGGCGACGGCACCTTCGTTTGTGGGTCAACTACCTCGTCATCTCCATCCGTGGCGGCCGGCCACGGCATTACGTCGAAAAGCGGCCAAAAATCGCCGGGACGAAACTATTGGTCAATCAATGGCTGGTTATTTTGGCGGGTGAGCGGGCGCCACAGTGAGAGCAAAACCCTCAATGATCTCCGCCGCGAATTTTTGGGTGGCTGAATTAAAGTGAGTTTGACATGACTGCATTGCACATTCTATGTTATATAACATATATAACATGAGATTGTGCAAAATGCCAAAAGGGAACTCTGGGCGGATTGTTGTTGAGGTCGATCAAGCCCTCAAAACCAAACTCTACATTGCACTCGCCGGGGACAACAACTCCACGCTGAAGGATTGGTTTGTGAGAGCTGCCACAAACTACATCGCAGAGCGAGAGCAGCCGAGCATACCCGATTTGAGCGGTGGAAAGTGAACCCGGAAAAAAATCATGAACTTTATGAAGAACGAGTCCGCTCAAAAGCTTAGGGGTGGCTATTATACGCCGCCTGATCTGGCTGTTTTTTTGGCACGATGGGTAAAAGCTATAAACCCCAAGAAAATTCTGGAGCCTAGCTGTGGCGATGGGGTTTTTTTTAGTGCCTTAGCAAAGATAAAAGGCTTTTCAAAAGTAGCCGTCACAGGTGTCGAGCTTGATGAGATTGAAGCGGCGAAGTCAGAAGATAGGGCGCGTCAGGTTGGTCTAAAAAACACAACTATTCATAAAGAGGACTTTCTGGGTTGGGCGCTCAAGCATATGGGCGATGAGTCCATGCGGTTTGATGCAATTTTAGGTAATCCGCCATTTATTCGTTATCAGTACCTCCCAGCACCATTTCAGACTCGTGCAGAAGAGATATTCGCCGAGCTGAAACTTCCCTTTACGAAGCACACCAACGCTTGGGTGTCGTTTATATTGGCATCGATGTCCTTGCTGCGCCCTGGTGGACGGCTAGCGATGGTTGTTCCGGCCGAGATTATTCATGTTATGCACGCACAGTCCGTGCGCTCGCACTTAGGCCGCGAATGCCGGCGGCTTGTTATTGTTGACCCGGAAGAAATTTGGTTTGAGAATACCCTCCAAGGTGCCGTGCTTTTGTTGGCCGAGAAGCGGATTAACGCAAATGAGAAATTACAGGGTTTGGGAATATACCCTGTAAAAGGCCGGAACTTTCTCAACCTCGATCCGGCCGATGTTTTTAATGCGCCGCAGGCCATCAATGGTAAAACTGTTGCCGGAAAATGGACTAGGGCGATTTTGGATGCGGACACTCGTGCTTTGTTCGACGAGATTTCCGGCCACCCAGACGTTTATCGCTTTGAAGACGTTGCGAAGGTTGACGTTGGAATTGTAACCGGCGCAAATAAATATTTTCTTGTCACGGATGAAGTGGTTGACCGCTATAACTTGTCGAAATGGGCGCACCCGATGTTCGGGCGTAGCGATCATTGCCCTGGCATCATCTATGATAAGAAACAGCACGAAGCGAACGCGCGGGCAGGATTGCCAACCAATTTTTTATGGTTCCAGGGCGAGGCACTTCAACGGAGCGCTGCACTACGTGCCTACATTGAAGAAGGCGAGGGGCAGTCGCTTCACACCCGCTATAAATGTCGCACTCGCTCTCCCTGGTTCACGGTGCCGTCAGTTTATTCGACAGAGGTGGGCATGCTCAAGCGCGCGCATGACTCTCCACGCCTTATCCTCAACACGATCGGCGCTTATACGACGGACACAGCTTATCGCATCCGCGTGCGCGATACCAAATTGGAGACATTCGTCGGATGCTTCGTAAATCCCCTAACTGCCCTCAGCGCGGAGTTAGAGGGGCGCCATTATGGCGGCGGCGTTTTAGAACTGGTTCCCTCTGAGATCGAGCGGCTATTGCTACCGTTGCCGACAAAGGTCAATATTGACCTTCGTGCCCTAGATAAATCTGTCCGCAGTACGCGTATGGATGATGTCCTGCAACAGCAGGGGCGCATTGTACTGGGGGCGCTGAATTTGTCGGCTGCCCAGCAAGACAAAGTTTTATCCGGTTGGCAGCATTTGCGTGATCGCAGGCAAAGAATATCGAGGGAAGTGCCGGCGGAGGTTGATTAGTCGATTTCAAGAATGAATCGGCTAGTAGCTGCTTTGTCGCGGTAAAGCGCTATTGTTCGACCGATTAAGTCCGGCCGAGCGATAAGCGACCTCATCGGCCCCCAGCTCAAACGTGTCATTGCGTTCTTTTGCAGATAAGTTTTGCTGGTGGTGCTTGTGTTGTGACTGATGCGAAGATCAAACTCGCCGAAGCTCACATTCTTCATCACGAGCTGAAATTTTGCGTAAACCTCTTCTATATCGGGTTTCTTAGTTGGTGCCCAAGCGAGATCATCAAATACTTCATCCCGAAAATAATGCCGTTGATCGACACTGGCGTCGAGCAAGCCTTTATCAAGGTTTATTGAGCCAGTCGGGTGAGTGTTCGCGGCGGTCGGAATTGTTAAATCCCGCCGCGTGAGAGGTTTACTTTTCCACAGCAGTTGAAATTCCACACCAAGAGCTGCGGGAGCTGTCGTGGCAGCCGTGGAGGCTTTGGCCTTTGGAGCGCCCTTACCCAGCTTCGCCGCCTTTTTTGCGAACGCAAGCGCTTTTCGAATGGGTATTACTTTTAGCTTGATACGAGGAATGGGGTCTTCGCTGCCGCTGCTTGCTACCGTCGTTGGCCTTGGCGGCGGTATTTCCATCTCGTCAACCAGCCGGCCACTCGCGAGCATCTCCTCAAGCAAAGTGACGGACGGAACCTTGAGTATGTGCCCAGGAAAATCGGTCCGCGACGATTCAAATTGATTTTCAATAGATTCAACGACGGCTTTGTCATTGTCGTCGGAGAGATCAAAATTGAGTCGCAGCCCCGCTTCGATGTTATTGTTTAGGCCGCCAAGAGTAAGGTTTGCACTACCGATTACAAGGCCAGCATGCTTTTTTCCGCGAACGAGATAGAGTTTGGGATGGAACAGAACGTTCCGTGATCCGGTATCGACAGCATATAAGGTCGCATCCAATTCAAGAAGGCTGTTCAGCCCTTGGTATGATGTAATATCATTTCGTACACCTGCAAATACGGTTACTTTGGCGCCACAACTCCCGATTTCGGCCTTTAAAAGAGCGACGCCGCTTTCAGTTATAAAAGCCACGCTTATGATGACGTGTTGAATATCCAAAATACCGAACAACTCTTGAACAGCTTTGGCGTGTGTGCGGGGCGTTAATCCCTGAAGGATGAAATGATTTTTTGCCATCAACTTTACTGTTCCAGGGGGACAAATCACCGAGTGGTATCAATATAATAGCAGCGAGCCGCAGGGTGCAATGCCCTTCGCATTGCACCCTCATTACAAGAAAAGTGCCATGTCTCGAAAAGAGGTGCAATGCGAAAAGCATTGCGCCTTACGGAATCATACAAAACGCCGAATGTCCGGCTTTGGGTGATGCCCTGCCGCCTAGCGATGACCAAAATGGACACATAGCTGCCCGGCGTTAGGTCACCGCCGCCCATGGGTTGATGAACCGTACGCCAGCCGCGTCAAACGGCGCAACATCGCGGGAAGCCACAATAAAGCCGCACGCCGCGGCAATTGCCGCGATAGTGCCATCGGCCATGCTAATCGCCAGTCCCGCAATTTTTGCCTTTGACATGAGGTCAGTATAAACGCGCGACGCGTCAAAATCGAAGGGCAGAATACGCCCCGCAAACACCGGTAGCAGCTCCCCTTCCAAGCGCTCATGCGGAATGTGGCGCCGCCGCCCCACCGGCATCGCCGCAATGCCAAAACGCAACTCGGCCACCGTAACGGCGGACAAATATAACGTCTCGACCGCTTGCGCATCGATCCACGCCACCACCTGCGGATCAGGCTTGGGCTTCCACGGCGCCGATACGACGTTTGTATCGAGAAGGATCATTCGAATGTCATCGGCACCGCTGGTGTTTGGTCGCGGTACTGCCGGATGGCCTCCACATCGTTATTCGTAAGGCTGGCCTCCCGGCCAATGGCGGCGAGGAGGGATCCGAGCTTGATGCGCCCCTCGGGTCTGGCGGCTTTCTCCAGGATGTCGCGAATTTCTGCCTCGGTGCTTCTTCCGTGCTCGGCCGCACGCACACGCAGCGCCCGATGGGTTTCCTCAGGCAGGTTCCGCATTGTCAAAGCGGCCACCGCGGCACGTTATTTCCGTTGCAAGCAATGCTATTACTTATGCGCCCATGATATCGCGCATTCAAGAGTGCGAACCACAAGGTGCGCGCTCACCGTCCCGGCTGAAGCCTGCCCTGTCGCGCGCGCCGGCTAAAAGCGAAATTGCACCCGCCCCGCGCCGGCCCCGGCCCTTACGTGACAATCCCGCGACAGGTTGCTAAAACGCGCCCGCCCGCCTTCACATGAGTGCCCCGCCCCATGAAAATCGTTGCCTGCAACAGCAACCGCCCGCTCGCCGAGGCGGTCGCCGCCAGCCTCAACCTGCCGCTCACCCGCGCGTCAGTCCGGCGCTTCGCCGATATGGAAATCTTCGTCGAAATCAACGAAAATGTCCGCGGCGAAGATGTCTTTGTCATCCAAAGCACCAGCTACCCCGCCAACGATAACCTGATGGAACTGCTCATCATGCTCGATGCGCTGCGGCGCAGCTCAGCACGGCGCAAAACCGCCGTCATCCCCTATTTCGGCTACGCCCGGCAAGATCGTAAATCCGCCCCGCGCACCCCCATCTCCGCCAAACTGGTCGCCAACCTCATCACCGAAGCCGGCGCCGACCGCGTGCTAACGCTCGATCTCCACGCCGGCCAAATCCAAGGCTTCTTCGATATCCCGCTCGATAACCTATTCGCCGCCCCCCTCTTCGCCAACGACATCAAAGACCGCTACGCCGGCCGCGACGTGATGATCGTCTCCCCCGATGTCGGCGGCGTGGTGCGCGCCCGTGCCCTTGCCACCCGCCTTAACACCGATCTCGCCATCATCGATAAACGCCGCGAACGCGCCGGCGTCTCCGAAGTGATGAACGTCATCGGTGATGTGTCGGGGCGCGATTGCATCATGATCGACGACATCGTCGATTCCGGCGGCACACTCTGCAACGCCGCCGAAGCGCTGATCAAAAACGGCGCCAAATCGGTCGGCGTCTACATCACCCACGGCGTGCTATCGGGGGGCGCCGTCGCCCGTATCACCGCAAGCCCGATCGAAATGCTCACCATCACCGATAGCATCCTGGCAACAGAAGCCGTGCGCCTCGCCCATAACGTCCGCCAACTCTCCATCGCCGGCCTCCTCGCCGAAGCCATGCGCCGCATCAACGACGAAAGCTCCGTCAGCTCGCTGTTCGATTGAGGCTTTGGAGTTTTTGGGGGGGAAGAAAAGCAAGGCGAGGGGCTTTGCCCCTTCGATCCCCATTAAAGGCTCGCCTTTAAAATCCTTTTAGTTGGGTTTTGGGGGAAGGGGGCCAACTGAGATCGTCGCCCACATTGTGCTGGCCCCCTTCCCCCAAAACCCAAGTAGTGGGTTCTAAGGGGTACAGACCGGGCACATAGGTGACACTTTAGACCGGGCACCTG
>JBBARC010000030.1:0-42293 GCA_040400005.1 Acetobacteraceae bacterium
CAGCCGATACGCTTGCCGAGACCCTTAACGCCTAGGGGCTTGGGAGTTACCTTTTCTTCAGAAAAGAAGGCTCTTAACTCCGCCGCAGCGCCAACCGACGGGCATACCATTGCCGCAACAGCGCAAGCCCGGTGCCGGCGGTAACGCCCAGCAGCAGGTTGCCGAACAGCGCAATCCCCAGCGTCACCCCATATTCCCAGGCCATGCCCTGCGCACGGGCAGCTTTCATATGGGCGGGGCTGACCAGCCGCACGCCGACCAGCAGCAGCAGCCCGCCCAAGGCGGCCGTTGGCACCAGCCGCAGCAGGTTGGGTGCAAGTTCCACCAAGGCCAGTAACCAAACGCCGTGCAGCACCGCGGCGGTGCGGGTGCGGGCGCCGGCGCTGACGTTGGCGGCGCTGCGCACAATAACGCCAGTCATCGGCAGGGCGCCGGCGAGGCCGCACAGCATGTTGCCAATGCCTTGCGAGCGTAATTCGCGATTAAAGTCGGCGCGCCCACGCCGGCCGGTCATGCGTTGAATCGCGGCCGCCGACAGCAGCGATTCGATGCTGGCGATAAGTGCTATCGAGACAACCGTGATGGCGCCGCCGGCGGATAGCAGCGATCGGGCGCCGGCCGCGCTGGGCAGGGCGATGGCGTGCAGCAACGATTGCGGCAAATCAACGTGGTGGATCGGCAGTTGGAGCGCGGCGCTGGCAAGGGTCGCGATGATAACGCCAAGCAGAGCGGCCGGCACGGCACGCAGCCGGCGTGGGGCCAACCGTTCCCAGCCCAGCACACTCAGCAAGGTCAGCGCAGCAGTAGCGGCCGCGGCCCAGTGACCGGCGATAAGGGACGCGGGCAGGGCTGCGATGTTTGCGGCAACGCCCGAGCGCGGGGCTTGATCAAGCATCACGTGGATTTGCCCGGTGGCAATGGTGATGCCGATGGCGGCGAGCATGGCTTCCACCACCACCGCGGGGATGGCGCGCACCAGGCGCCCGGCGCCGGCCATGCCGCCGGCCAGTTGCAGGGCGCCCGCCGCCAGCACGGCGGGGCCGAGGGCGGCCATACCGTGGCTATGAATAAGATCAAACACCAGCACGGTAAGCCCGGCCGCCGGCCCGCTCACCTGCAAGGCGGCGCCGCTCAGGCTGCCGGCGGCAAGCCCACCAATAATACCGGTGATGATCCCATGTGCCGGGGTGGCGCCCGAGGCCAGCGCGATACCCAGGCACAGCGGTAGCGCCACCAGGAACACCAGCAGGGATGCGGTTAGATCGCGCGCTTGGATAGCGCGGCGCAGGCGCAGATGGCGTGGCATGATTACCACTATATGGGCCTCTGGCTGTGGGGATTGAGGCAAATCAACGAAACGGGGTTTTGGCGGGTGCAGAGCAGCCTTGCGCGCCAGGGTACACCCAAACCACCGGGTGGTGGTTTGGAGTTGGTGACCCTGGTTTGCGCGCGGCAATTTTTATTGAGGCTCGTCACCATGGGTAAATTTTCTGGCATTCGGTTTTCGGGCGCGGCAACCGCGCTGGTGTTGGCGGCGGGCTTGGCACTGCCGGGTGCCGCACAGGCGCAAACAGCGGCCGATACCGGCAGGCTGAACACCAGCACGGATCCCACCATGGGCAAGCAAGGTGGCAGTTTGGTCGTGCGGCTGGGCTTGGCCGGGGTGTTTCCGCTGAACGCATCGAGCCAAATCGACCGGATCGGCAGCTCGGTTGGGGTAAGCAATTCGGCGATGCCGGAAGTTGATTTTTCCTATTTCTTTACCGATAGCGTGGCGGTTGAACTAATTGCCACCAGCACGCGCCACACGCTCACCGCCAACAACACCTCGCTCAGCGGCTTGCTCGGCAACAAGATCGATCTCGGCAGCACTTATGTTCTGCCGCCGGCGCTGGTGTTGCAGTATCACTTTATGCCGCACGAACGGTTCAGCCCGTATTTTGGCTTTGGCGTGGATATGGCTTGGTTTTACGACACCAACCCGGCCACTGGCGTGGTGCCAGGCACCAACGTGCCAGGAAAAGCCTTGGCGAACGCCCGCTCCACCGCCGCATGCGCCCCGGTCTTTAAAAAAGTTCCATGTGCCGCCAGTAGCGCATCAAAGGGCAGCGTCAGCAGCCGCTCAAAATCGCCGCGTAATGATCCGCCGGCCGGGGTCGCCGCCTTAAGCCAAATTGGGCCAATAAGGGTGGTTTTGGTGAAACCCAGGAACGGCAGCAGCAGGCGGGCAAGCAAATTGGAATTGCTGAAATCGGCGTAGGTCTGCACCGCGTCGCAGGTCAGCAGAATGCCCTTGCCCGCAGTCAGCACCAGCGCGCATTCGGGAAAGCTGGCAGCCCCAAAATTCACCA
This sequence comes from Acetobacteraceae bacterium, assembly GCA_040400005.1. GTDB lineage: Bacteria > Pseudomonadota > Alphaproteobacteria > Acetobacterales > Acetobacteraceae > JBBARC01. The sequence goes on from JBBARC010000030.1 coordinate 2,352, forward strand.
GGCGGGCGCCGCCAAACGGCAGCGCGCCGCCCTCGGTCAGCACATGGTCGATCGCCGGTGCCCGATACATCGTGCCGCCGTCCTGGCACCAAAAAGATGCCTTGTAGCGGTCGACATAAAACGGATCGTCACTGCCATGCGCCCCGCCCAGGCGCAGAATGTGCGTCACCCGGCCCAAAGCATCCAGATCGCGCAAGCCGGCCTCACTCAGCCGGATCGGATTGATTAAACTGAGATCGCCGCCCGACCGGATGATCGCCATGTTGCGCGATAGCCGTAGGATAGATCGCATCTGAATACTGCCGCGGGCCATAAACAAATTGTCGCCGATCGGCTCAATCGGCAGATGGGGATAGGCGGGCGGAAAGCTCATGGCGCGGGCTCCAACGGCTTATGGCGGGCGCGGCGCTTGCCACGCCGAACATATCACCATCACACAGATAAACAGTGCCGAACAGTCCTGCCACACACGCGTGATGAAGTAGACATATTGGTGGGCGTTCTGCATTGCGCCCGGCTTGAACCTGGCATTTTGCTGATCGCTGCCCGCCCGCGGCCCGCCTCGCACTCAATTAACCAGTAAGCGCTCGCGCGGCGTTTAGCGCCCTCAGCGCCGGCAAATCACGTTATAACCCAGCGGATCATCCGCCGACCCAGCTCCCAGATACAGTGCCAAATGGGCCACCACCAACGCCACCAACGCCAGCGGCCCAACGACCACCAGCGCCGGCACACGCCACAGCAACGACCACCCCCAAGGTGGCGCCGCCAGCACAATGGCGCGCACCACCACTTTCGCCGCAATCGCCGTAATATCGCTGCCGCGCGGGGCGATACTGGCACGGGCAAAATCGCCGAATAAGCGCTGCAACCCATACTGCGTAAAACGCTGAAAATCGTACGGTGCATGATGCACCCGGGCAGAAAACGGCACGGTCACAATCAGCGTGCCGCTAGGCTTAAGAACACGATGAATATCGCGCACCAGGGCGGCCGGGTCGGCTGCGTGCTCCAGCACCTCGGTGCACAGTACGTGATCAAAATGCTGATCCGGGAAGGGCAGGTTGATACCATCAAAAGCCACGATATCGGGACGCGCACGCATGCCGAACGATGCCGCCTGATCAATATCAACACCAGTGTAGCTGCCAGCAGCACTGATCAAGTGGCGATACGGGCTTTCGCCGCAACCAACATCGAGAATGGCACCCGATAGGCCAGGCACTTCTGCGCGCAGAAACGCATATAGCGTGCCAAGCTGCAAATCGGCCAGGCAACGTAGCGCGAACATCGCCCGCCCCACAGCAGTCGGCGTGTAGCGCACCGAAACCGGCTTGAAAAATTCCTGCGGGCTGGCTGTCATGCAGTGCGGCGGCCCCAGTTACCCGCTACCATCAATCGCCATACCCATCGGGGTGCGCTTCCCGCCACGCCAACGCATCGCGCACAATCGTATCCAGCGTATCGTGCCGTGGTGCCCACCCAGTTTCGCGCTTCAACAAATCCGACGCCGCCACCAATATCGCCGGGTCGCCAGGGCGCCGCTCGGCCAAGCGCACCGGCACTTTTCGCCCGCTGATTTTCTCAACTGATCGAATAACATCCAGCACCGAATGGCCGGCGCCATTGCCCAGATTATAGGTCACCGAGCGCGCATCCAACTGCGTCAGCGCCGCAAGATGGGCCGAAGCCAGATCGGCCACATGAATATAATCGCGAATGCAGGTGCCATCCGGCGTTGGATAATCAGTGCCAAACACCGCAATCTCCGGCCGCCGCCCCAAAGCCGCATCGATCACCAGCGGAATAAGATGGGTCTCCGGGTTATGATCCTCACCCGCGCGCCCCGCCGGGTCGGCCCCTGCCGCATTAAAATAACGCAGGCAGGCGCTGCGAAACCCGTGGATCTGATCAGCCCAAAACAGCGTGCGTTCCAGGATGTATTTGCTCTCGCCATACGGCGACCCAGGTTCGATCGCTTCGTGCTCATCAATCGGGATTTTTTTCGGGTTGCCAAACAAATTGGCGGTGCTGGACAGCACAAATTTGCGCACCCCATGATGCACGCAAGCCTCGATCAAGCGCACCCCGTTGGCGGCATTTTCAATCAAATACAAAAATGGGTCGCGCATGCTCTCGCCCACCAGCGAAAGGGCGGCAAAGTGAAACACCGCATCCCACGGCCCATCCGCCAGCACCATATCCAGCCGGCGTGTATTAGCCAGATCGGCCTCGATCAACTCCACCGCCGCCGGCACCGCGGCGCGATGGCCCTGCCGCAGATTATCGTAAACGGTCACTTGATGGCCGGCATCCAAAAGTGCCAGCACCAAATGGCTGCCGACATAGCCGGCGCCGCCGGTAACAAGGTAGCGGGCCATAGGTAAATTCCGCGCGGTTGATCGTCGCACGCTAGCATATCACGGCCAGCCGCGCGAGACGGTGTGGCAGGATGGCAAGCCTGCCCAGCCCCTGTGCAAGACGCATCTGTGAATTGGCCCCGGCATGAGGTAGGACGTGGTGGTTCAACCCGCCCCGGGGTGACGTGGTAAAGAAAGACTCATCTTTTTCTGAAGAAAAAGAGGCAAAAAGACTTTTATAATGCTGGGCCTGCGGCTGCCATGCCACTGCGTTCTCCACACCAGCGTCATAAAAGTCTTTTACTTCTTTTCTCCAGAAAAGTAGGCCTTAACCTTAACCTTAACCGCACCTCGCCCGTTCTGTTTGCAAGGCCCAAGCCCCTATGTCCGATGAATTGCTGCCCGACGCCACTGCGCTGGTGTCTTCGCTTTCGCCTGCCGCCTGGCAGATTTTGGCGTTAAAAGCCTTGCTCGGGGAGCCGACTAAAAAGCAAACATTTCTGGATTGCCTGCAGCGGGTTGCCATGCCAACCGATGCGGCGATCTGGACCCCGGCGCTGGCCAACCCGATACTGGATGCGCTGCGCGCCGACGGCCTGCTGGATCGCGACATGGCCTGCGACAAGGCCTGGGTGCACAAACTATGCGTGCACGCACTGGCCGAGCCGATGGCCGCCGAATTGCTGGCGGCGATCGAACAAACCTGGCCGATCAACCCGCAGCGCTACTCGTTTTACCCGCGCGATGCGGTGATCGAAACCACGCGCTATATGCGCCTGGCGATTTACCAAAACCAGGAAGGCCAGTTCGCCGCCCTGTGGGATATGTGCGTGCGCGCCAGCGCGGGCGTGGCGCCCGTGGTGATCACCCAAAGCTTTGCCAATGTCGATGTTGGCGTGGCCTGGCTCGCCAGCCGTGCGCCGGCGTTTCAGCGCGCCATTATGACCGCCAAAATTGACCGCCTAAGCAGTGCCGGCATCGCGCCCCCGGATATCGGCGCCCTGATCGATTGGTATGCGGTGGCCTATTTAGCCGAACCCGCCCTGGCGCCGCTGTTTACCGCCATCGCCACCTATTATTTGCTGCAAGGCAGGCTGGCCGATCTCGCCGCCTGCATCGCCAGCGCCCCGCCCGATGCGCCCGATGATATGGTGGTGGCGTTTGAAGCAAGCCTGGCGCTGCTGCGCTGTGATATCCCACACGCGGTGCCTTTGTTTGCCGAGGCGCTGCGCCGCCAGCGCAAGCTCACCCGCAAGCGCCGGGCCTATTTGCCAGGTTTTCTCGATTTACTGCATTTGGTCGCGCAATTGGCCGCCGATGACGGCGCCCTGCATGCCGATATCGAACTGCAAACCGACCCCAAAACCGGTAACACCATTGGCAATGCGGCGGTTCGTGGCTTGCTCGATTTGGCCCGCAATCGGCCCAAAGCGGCGCAAGCCAATGTCGGCGTGGCCCTCACCACTATACAAAATGTGCTGTCGGCCAGCCCCCTAAGTGCCGGCGTGCTGGCCGTGGCGGCGTTGCTAATCGACCCGCCCTTGCTGCAAAAACACCATCTGGTGTTCACCACGGTGTTCAAGCGGGTGGAACAATCGGTACCGCTTGCCGCCGATATTTTGGCCGAGGCGCTGGAAGATGCCGGCGGCGACGTGGACGTCTACCGCGAGCGTTTGGTCCGGCCGGGGCGCGAGGTGGCGTTTCGCTTCAAAAATCTCTTCAGCGGCAAGGAAACCTGGGAACGCGCGCTAGAAAGCCTCCAGGCCCTGCTGGTGCCCACCGAAGGGCCAGTGCACGCCAAGCTCGCCAAAAACAAACGCTTAATTTGGCTGGTGGATGCGGTCACCGCCCACATCCAACCGCTCGAACAAACCCCGATGGCGCGCACCGGGTGGAGCGCCGGGCGACCGGTGTCGCTCAAACGCCTGCAGCAGAACGATGCGCGGCTGGATTATCTCGATGAAGCCGATCGGGCGGTGGCCCGCACCATTCGCCGCACCAGCAGCGGCTATGCCAATGAAGAACATTTTGAATTGATGCCCGAACGCGCACTCGCCGCCATGATCGGCCACCCGCGGGTGTTTGATATGGCCAAGCCCGAACGCCAGGTGGAATTGCTCACCGGCCGCACCGAACTGGTTTTATCACGCGAAGCCACCGGCTACCGCCTGGCATTATCGCATAGCGCCGATCAGGGTTCTGTGTTTATCGAGGTCGAAGCCCCCGGCCGCTGGCGGGTGATTTGCGCCGATGCCAGCGCCATTGCTGCCACCAGCGTGCTCGGCAAGCGCGGCATATTGGTGCCGCTCACCGCGCGCGATCGCCTGGTAACACTCGCCCACAGCAACATGCCGCATTTGCCGCTGCGCATCGAAACATCAGAGCTCGACGAAGGCGAAATTGCCGCCGGCGACCCCACCGCGGTGCTGCGCCTATCGCCCTTTGGCGCCGGCATAAAAGTCACCCAAGTGGTGCGCCCGTTTGGCCCGCAAGGGCCGCATTTTCTGCCCGGCCTCGGCGGCCGCGTCGTCGCCGGCCACGTCGATGGCAAGCCGGTGCGCTGTAGGCGGGATCTGGATATGGAACTCACCCACGCCCGCGCGCTCGCCAATGCCTGCGAATCACTCGGCGGCGAAGGCCCCGATTGGGAGCTCGACACCCAGGTCGCCGCCCTGGAATTTTTAACCGATCTGCAAGGCCTGGCAGTCCAACCGCTGATCGAATGGCCAGAAGGCCAAAAACTATCGATGCGCGGCACGGCAACGGCCGCCCGCTTTAAAGCCAGCGTCAAAGGCGGCGGCGATAAGGGCCAGGCCGAAAACTGGTTTACCCTGGGCGGTGAAATCACCATCAACGAAGGCCTGGTGCTGAACTTAAAAGACCTCATGGCCCGGCTCGATCGTGCCGAAGGGCGCTTTATTCAGCTCGATGACGGCGGGTTTATAGCACTCGACCGCCATTTCCGCAGCCAGTTGGAACGCCTCAAACTCTTCGGCAACGATCTCCATATCCCGGCCATCGCCGGCGTCGCCGTGCGCGAAATGCTCGATCAGGCCGGCAGCCTCACCGCCGATAAAAAATGGCGCGATTTTATCGGCAACGTCGATAAAGCAACCGACTGGCAGCCCAAATTACCGGCCGGCTTGGATGCCGAACTGCGTGATTACCAAATGGACGGGTTCGCTTGGATGGCCCGCCTGGCCCGCTGGGGCGCCGGCGCCTGCTTGGCCGATGACATGGGCCTGGGCAAAACCGTGCAGGCAATTGCGGTGATGCTGGATCTGGCCAGTAAAGGGCCAAGTTTAGTGGTGGCGCCAACATCGGTCTGCGGCAACTGGGAAGCCGAGCTCAACCGCTTTGCCCCGGCGATTAAAACCCACCGCTTGGCCGAATCCGATGATCGCGGGCTCACCCTGGATGCCATGGGCCCCTACGATGTGCTGATCGCATCCTACGGGTTGTTGGGGCGGGAAGAAGAACGGCTCAGCGCCATCTCCTGGTCGGTCGCCGTGCTCGATGAAGCGCAGGCGATCAAAAACCCTGATACATTGCGCGCCAAAGCCAGCCAAAAACTCAACGCCGGGTTTCGCTTAGCCCTCAGCGGCACCCCGGTCGAAAACGACTTGGATGAGCTATGGAGCCTGTTTCGCTTCGTCGTGCCAGGCCTGCTCGGCAGCCGCGATGGTTTTGGCCGCCGGTTTGGCACGCCGATCGAGCGCGATAATGACATCACCGCCAAAACCGCACTCAAAACCCTGGTGCGGCCGTTTATGCTGCGCCGAACCAAAACCGCGGTGCTCAGCGAATTGCCAGCGCGCACCGAACAAACCTGGCTGGTCGAAATGGGCGCCGAAGAACGCGCCTTTTACGAAGTGCTGCGCCAGCGCGCCATGCAGCGCCTGGATAGCGACACCAGCGGGCGCACCCGCATTCACATCCTCGCCGAAATCACCAAACTGCGCCAAGCCTGCTGCAACCCGGTGCTCGCCGTGCCCGAATCCGGCGTGCCCTCGGCCAAATTAGAAGCGCTGCTGGAATTGATCGACGAGCTGCGCGCCAATAACCACCGCGCCCTGGTGTTCAGCCAGTTTGTCGGCCATCTGGGCCTGGTGCGGGCCGCCTTAGATGCCCGCGGCATCAGCTATCAATACCTCGATGGCAGCACGCCTGCGCGCGAGCGAGAACGCCGGGTTGCCGATTTTCAGGCAGGCTTCGGCGAGCTCTTTTTAATCAGCTTAAAAGCCGGTGGCTCAGGCCTAAACCTCACCGCCGCCGACTATGTGCTCCACCTCGACCCCTGGTGGAACCCAGCCGTGGAAGACCAAGCCTCCGATCGCGCGCATCGCATCGGCCAAACCAAGCCCGTCACCATCTACCGCCTAATCGTAAAAAACAGCATCGAAGAAGGCATCGTCGCCCTGCACCGGCGCAAGCGCGATCTGGCCGATGCGCTGCTGGAAGGCGCCGATGCCAGCGCGCGGCTGTCCGAGGATGATTTGCTAAATTTGATACGCGGTGGCGGTTAGGCAAGGTAAGGAAAGGCAAGGTCTTCTTTTCTGAAGAAAAGAAGCAAAAGACTTTTTGAGTGTTGGGTTCTGGGGTGTCGGCGGCACCGTGCCTTGCTGGTAAACGGGTTTCCTCTTTTTATTTGGTTCACCTAGCTTAAACCCATGACCAACTCTGTGCCCCCTGACCGGCAAGGGGCATCGCTGCCCGCGAACATCTTTGCGGCACGTCGCTTTGTCGCCCTAATGACCGTCGGTGCTGCACCGTTGACGGAAGAAATCGTAAGGTCCCTGGATGAGCTTGCGCTTGCCGATCATGACACTCCGCTTGGGCAGCCCGCCGATCGCAAGATCGAACCGCCGACATCACGCGTGACCTATGCCGAGATTGGCGCAAGATTTCCGGCGTTTAGATATTATGCCGTGGCTGATCCGAGCGACCCACTGAATGAGACATCGCGGGTTGTAACGGGATAACTCCGCTAACTGCCGAACACGTCCTGGCGGTAAACCTCGGCTTCTATCAAACCTTCCAGCCAGCTTGAAGCCACGTCGTGACTGACGTTTGCGCGCGCCTGGTAGATCGCAATTAACGCCGCCCGCACCGCTGGTGCCATAAACCGGCCATCGCCGCACACATAGATGGCCGCGTTTTCGGTCAGCGCCGCCCAGATCGCATCGGCGTTTGCCGCCATCACATCTTGCACAAACCGGTGCGGGGAACGGGCATCACTGGAAAACGCCACGTGCAGATCAACAATGCCGGCGGCAACCCAGGCGTCCATCTCGTCGCGATAAAACCAATCATGCTCGGGGTGGCGGCAGCCATAGAACAGCAAAGATTTACCAACATTTGTGCCAGCCTGCTGTTGCGCCAACCGTTCCGCCAAAAAGGCGCGCAACGGGGCGATGCCGGTGCCGGGGCCGATCAAAATCATCGGCTGGGCGGGGTCTTCAGGTGGTGCAAACAGCGGTGCCGGCCGGCGGAAATAGCCCAGCAACGTATCGCCCGGCTGCAAACCCATCAAATAGGTGGAGGCAAAGCCGCGATACTGCCCAACCCCAGACCACGCCGGTGCCACAACCGTGCCCACCGTCAGCGTTGCCTGATCGGCACCGTTCAGCGGCGTCGACGAGACCGAATAAAACCGCGGGCGAATGGCCGAGCAGAGTTCCACAAAACCCTCAATCGGCAGTTCAATCGCCCGGTATTGCGCCAGCAGATCCAACACCGTCACCCGCTTATCGGTGATCTCGGCCTGAAAAATGGCGCGCGCCTCAGCATCATCACCGATCAGGCGATTAAGGGCTGCAATCGTATTGGGGCAGCGCGTCGCATCGCGCAAAACGCGCATGTCGTTGCGCGTGGCGGGATCTTGCAGTTCGACGAAATCGCGCAGCAACTGGCGCACCGTCACCGGCTTGCCAATTGGCAAATGCCGCATGCGGCCACCTTGGCCGGCCAGCACCAGCACCTGATCGGGCGACAGCGCCAAACGCTCGATCACCGCATCCACCAGCTCGGCGCGGTTTTTGGCATACACCGCAATGTGATCGCCGGTTTGGTAGGTCGCCCCTGGCGGCAACTGCAAAACAATGTGGCGCGTCGCCGGCCGCGGCGCCTCGCTTGCGTGGTCCCAAAGCCCGGTTGCATCGCGCACCAATTCGCGGTTTTCCAGCACGCGCATGGCAATTGCCGATTCGGGCAGCACATCAGCGCGCGTGGCGTTGGCATCAACAAAATTGGCGACCAATTTGGCAGCAGGGATGCTCGCCGTGTCGCCCAGCAACGCATACAGGCTGGCAAGCCAGGTATCTAACGCACCATCAAAATCGCCATCCGCATCGGCTTCTCCGCGCGCCAACAAAGCTTTGGCGCCGGTGGAAGCAATTGCGTTTTCCACCAGTTTGGGAAACGCCTGATAGGTATCGCGCCACTGCGTATTGCCGCAGCCGAACACCGCATACCGCACATTTGGCCGTTGGGTGCTGGCGATTTTTCCGGTCAGAATCGCCGCCTCAAAACGCGCGGCGCTATCGGGCGCGCGGCCATTGTAGGTGGCCGTAATGGCAATCACCATGCCGCTATCGGGCAAGCCATCGGCGCAATCATCCAGTGGTCCGCGGGCAACATCAAAACCACCGGCTTCCGCACGATCGGCGATCTGGTCGGCGATATCGCGGCAGGTACCCAAACTTGTGCCATACAGCACAGTCAGCGTGCGGCCGTCCCCCGCTAGGGTTTGCGCCGTGCCAGGTTTGGCTTGTGCCGCCGGTGCAGTACTAAATGCCCTTAATGCCAACCGTTCGTGCGGCCGGCGGGCGCGCACCCGCATAAAGAAATTGTCCGGTTTAAGCGTCAGGGTTTCTTTAATATCGAGTTTGTAATCATGCGCATCGCGCAGGGCAAAATTTTGCAAAATCATGCCCAACGCCAGCTTGGCTTCGGCCAGCGCAAACTGGCGGCCAATGCAGGCGCGCACGCCAGTGCCAAACGGCCGGTAAGCATAGGGATCAATGCTGGCTTCGCGATCAGGCAAAAACCGATCAATGTCAAAAGCATCGGGGTTTTGCCAGGCTTTCGCATCGCGGTGCAGGGCGGCGATCAGCAGTACCACCGGGTAGTTTTTCTTAATCGGGTATTTGCCGCCAATCACCGTATCTTCGTAAGCGCCCAAGGTCACCGCCGGCGCTGTCGGCCACAGGCGCTGGGTTTCTTTCAGCACCCGTTCAATCACCGTAAGCTTAGCCAGATCAGCGTATGTTGGTGTGTGGCCTTCGGGAAAAACCTGATCAACCTCGGCATAGGCCTGCGCCAGCACAGCCGGGTGGCGCAGCAGCAAATACAGCGCAAACGTCAGCAACCCGCTGGTGGTCTCGTGCCCGGCGATTAAAAACGTAATCACCTGAAAGCGGATATTGATATCTTCAAGGGTGGTTTTGGTTTCAGGGTCCACCGATGTCAGCATCAGATTAAGCAAATCATTGCCATCGGTCGGGTGGCGTTTGCGCTCGGCAATAACGTCATCGACCAGCTTGAACATCGATGCGATATCGGCTTCGTAGCGGCGTTCGCGATCTTTGTGCGGAAACAATTTAGTAAACGGCAGGCGGGTAAGGCCGGCCATGGCTTCTTCTAAGCCGCGGGTCATGCTAGCCAAAAACGGGTGCAGGTTTTCGCTGGCAAACGAATTAAACCGGTAGCCGAAACCGGCGATGGAAATGGTATCCAGCGTCAGCCTGGTCATGTCGTCGGATACCAAAATATCGTGGTCCTGGCGCAGGTTCCACTTCGCCACCAGCTGGTCGGCAACCTCCAGCATCATCGGAAAATAGGCCTTCATCGCCCGGCCAGAAAATGCCGGCATCAGCACGCGATGCGCTTTCGCCCAGTTTTGCTCGTCACCATGCGCGGTAAACAACCCGTCGCCAGCGAAATCGCGCACTTTGTTCAAGCCCGCGCCGAGCACTTTGCGAAATCGCGTTTCATCGCATAATTCGCGGGCAAGGTCTGCCGATGACACAATAATGCCAATCCGCCCGCCGAAATCGAGGCTGACGATGCCATCGTGCGCGCGCGCCACACTCACCAGGTGCTGTATAAATTTACCGCGCGGGATCTGGTGCAGATGCCCAATCACCGGCAAGCGTTTGGGCATCGGGATATCGTTCATGGCGCGCTCATTTTTGCTGTCTTGGCTGATGAAAACCGCGGCCTAAGCCGCGGCATCCGCACGCAACGGAGGTGCGGTGATCTGCACCCCCGCCGCTTCCGCCAGTTCAAACAGCGCATCCCTGTGGTAATCAGCCAATTTGCCAAGGTCCGGCACCGCGCGGCGATCGGCGGTCAGCCCCAGATCAAGCTCATCCATGTAGCTTTGCACCGTCACATTCAGCGCACAACCATGGCTGGGGATAGATACCGGATACAACCCCGATACCCGCGCTTCGCCACAAAACAACGGCACCGGCGGCCCTTGCACGTTAGAAATCACTACGTTGAAGGGAAAGCGCATCCAGTTCGCAGCGCCCGACCGGCCAAATAATTTGGCCAAGCCACTCAGCAACACTGGTGCCCCGACAAAGCTGAAATCTTTGGGCGAGGCATCTTTTACGTCTGCCGTCAGCGATTTAGATCCAACGGCGGCCGCCGCAATCGCCTGCAGCCGCTCGATCGGGTCGGCGATCTGGGTCGCCAGACCACACATCATGCCCGTCACCTGGTTGTTCATGTCGGTATTGCCGAGCTCACGCAGCGAAACTGGCACAAACGCCACCAGCTGCTTACGCGGCAACGCATCTTTTTCATCCAAATAGCGCCGCAACGCGCCGGCGCAGATCGCCATCACCACGTCGTTCATCTTTGTGCCAGTGGCTTTACCAATCTTTTTGGCCAACGCCAGCGGCAGCGGCCGCGCTGCATAGGCGCGGTCACCGGTGATCTGCGCATTAAACGGGGTTTTCGGCGCAATCAGCGGTGGCAGCCGTGATAGCGATTTGATCGGGATCAAATCGGTAAGTTTTGCATCCTCGCCCAATTTGGGCAGCAACACGTTGTTCACTGCCTTCATCATCGCCGGCACCTGGGCGATCGCATCAATCTGCTGGCGCACGAAATTCATATACATGCTGCCCAAACCGCCCAGCAAAGCGGCCGGCGAAACCGGTTCTGGCGTCGCATAGGGGCGTTTCACCTCGCCCACCGGCGATAAAGTGCGCGGCTGCGGCGTTACATCATACATCGCTTTGGTCAGCACCATGCCCGCACCACCATCCAACGCCGCGTGGTGCACCTTAGAATAGAGTGCGCCGCGGCCATCGGCCAAACCCTCAATCACCGTAAATTGCCACAGCGGCCGGGTGCGATCCAGCAACTCGCCGTGCAGCCGGGCTACGGTATCTTCTAACTGCTCCCAATTGCCCGGACCGGGCAGGGTCATGCTGCGCAAATGAAAATCGAGGTCGAACTGGTCATCCTCCACCCAAGCCGGGTGGTCGATCTGCATGGGGGACGCGCGCAGTTTGCGGGTAAATAGCGGCGCCAGTTTTAAGCGCGGCACTAAAAATGCCCGGTAGTTTTCGTAAAACCGTCCGCGCCAGTGTTCTGGCAGGTCGAACAAGGTGTAGCCCGCGACATGCATCGGGGTCTGCGGCGTTTCCATATACAGAAATGTCGCGTCCAAGCCTTGCAATCTCATGCTATTGTCCTCGTCTGGTTTTTGATTTTCTTAACGTTTGCAACCATCGCACACCCCCTGGCCCACGTCCAAACCTTGTTTGGACAAACCTTTCTCGTCCAAGTCACGTTTGGCAAGCTTATCCCCGGTTGGCGTAGCAAGCCGGATCGGGCGGTTCAACACAAAATTGTGCGCTGCACAAAATTTCGCTTGCAATCGGCTTTCGACACGACTATCCCACCGTCATGCCGCAGTGCAGCAAAGCACTCAGCCACCAGATTGGGCGCGGCAAAACGCCGATAAACGCCAAATAACCGGAGACACAGATCATGAGCGACACCGAATTCAAAACCGCCAAAGCCGTTAAAGCGGACATCAAAACCGAAACCGCGAAGGTCGAAGCCGTTGCGGCGCAAACCGACGCGAAGTTCGAAGCGGTCGAAACCAAAGTGGAATCCAAAATCGAAGCCGTGACCGCCAAAGCCACCGCCGCCATGGAAGATGTCCAGGCCCGCGTGCGTGACGGTGCCAACAAGGCAACCGAGTTCGCCCGTGAAGCCTACAGCTTCAACAAAGGCACCGTGGAAACTGTGGTCAAAGCCGGCCAGATCTACGGCGAAGGCCTGCAGGGCCTGGCCACCCACGCCGCCGGCGCCACCCGCGAGCAGTTCGACGAAACCGTCGCCACCCTGCGTAACCTGGTGGCCGCCCGCAGCATCGGCAAAGTGATCGAACTGCAGACCGAACTCGCCCGCAGCACCGCCAAGCGCGCGCTGACCGAGAGCACCAAGCTGGTCGAAGGCTACCTAAAAGTCGCCGGCGATGCGATCGCCCCGCTCACCGCGCGTGCACTCGAAGCCGCCGACCAGGTTAAGAAAGCCGCCTAAATCTTACCGCCGCCAGGGGTGTAACCCCTGGGGGCGATAAGCTAAATAAAGATGGGCCTGGGGCGGTTACGCTTCAGGCCCATTTTTTTGGTGTTGGGAAGGGTTCGCATGTCTGAAACCGTGATCGACGCCGCCCAACGCGAGGCCGCAAAAGCCGCCCGCCTGCACCATCTGCGCCGGGTGATTAGCCTATTACTGCCCCTGGCCGCCGCCGGCCTCTATGCCGCCAGCCATTTTAAGGCGCAATTCCCCGCCCTTGCCTGGGTGCAAAGCTTTTGCGAAGCGGCCTTAATCGGCGGCATCGCCGATTGGTTTGCCGTGGTCGCCCTTTTCCGCAACCCCATGGGCATCCCTTTTCCCCACACCGCCATCGTGCCGCGCAATAAAAACCGCATCGGCCTAGAACTCGGCCGCTTCGTTGAACAAAACTTTCTAACGCCTGAAAATGTTGCCGGTAAATTCACCGAAAAAGGCCTGGCCCGCATCGGCCTGACCTGGCTAAGCCAGCCCGCCAACGCAAGCCATGTGGTCGATGCCGCCGGCGATGCCCTGCCGCGCCTGCTGCGCGATCTCGCCCGCAGCGATACCGGCCACGCCCTGGGTAATGTCGTCGGCCGATTCCTCGATCAGGTTGAAATCGCCCCCATCCTCGCCCGCCTGCTGGACTCCCTCAGCGGCAGCGAACACGCCAAAATCGTCGTCGATTACATCATCGCCCAAGTCGCCAGCACCCTGCACAAAAGCCGCCCCTTCATCAAAACCCGCTTCGCCCAGCAATCCCGCCTCACCCCGTTCTGGGTCGATGGCTACCTGGTCAACCGCTTCGTCGATGCCATCGTCGATATGGCCGCCGAAGTCGCCGCCGACCCCAACCACGAACTGCGCGCCCTGGTCGAAGAAGAACTCGCCCGCATCGCCACAGGCCTGCGCGAAACCCCCGACGTGCAAATCCAACTGCGCCAAGCCCAACACGATGTGCTCGCCCGCCTCGACCCCGCAACCCTGGTGCAAAATGCCCTTCTCGGCGCCGGCACCACCAACGATCGCCTGCTATCCCCGGAACTGGCCGCCGAATTTGCCGCCATGTTGGCCCGCGTCTGCGCCCGCTTGGCCGATGACCCCGCCCTGATCACCGCAATCGATGCCCGCCTCCGCCGCCTCATCGTGCAAGTGCTCACCCTGTTCGGCCCACAATTCTCCGCCCTCATCGCCGATGCCGTCGAACAATGGGATGCCGATACAGTCTCCCGCAAACTCGAAATAGAAGTCGGCCCAGACCTGCAATACATCCGCCTCAACGGCATGCTCGTCGGCGGCCTCGCCGGCGTCGCCCTCCACCCCCTGCTGCATATACTCGGTGTTCAATAACCTGGGGTTTTGGGGGGGGCGTGCGCTGGTAAAGGGCAAGGAAGGCGAGGGGCTTTGCCCCTTCGATCCCCATTAAAGGCAAGCCTTTAAAATCCTTTAGCTTGGGGTCGGGGGGAAGGGGCCAGCACGGGGTTGGCAACAGCACCGTCGGCCCCTTCCCCCCGACCCCAAGCTAGGGTTCTAAGGGCCTGCCCTTAGCGGGATCGAAGGGCGGAGCCCTCGCCTTTCTTGCCTTTTCCCAGCCCGCGCCCCCCAAAAACCCTAGGGTATGAGCGCCTGGGCGTAGGCATCGGGGTGGGTGGCGAGGTAGCGGGCGACCATGAGGTCGGCGTCGGTGCCTTCGGCGGCGGGGCAGGCGGCGCGGATATCGAGTGCTTTTGCGGCTGGCAGGGGGGCGCGGGTGGCGCGGGCGGCGAGTGTTGCTTTGGGTAGGGTGAAGTCGCCATCGGCGAGGGCATCGAGTTGGGTAGCGATATCGTCTTCGCCGATGCTGGTGCAGATTTGGGGGATGACGCCCAGGGTTTGCAGCGGCCAGTGGCGCGGCGCGAGCACGCGGCTCCAGGTGAGGAACAGCTCGCCGCCATCGGGCAGGCGGGTCAGGGTTTGCACCAGGCCTTTGCCGAGGGTGGCGCTGCCCACCACCACGCCGCGGCCTAGATCGGCGAGGGAGGCTGCCATAATTTCGGCGGCGCTGGCGGTATTGCCATCGACCAGCAGGATAACGGGCAGGCCGCGGGTAAGATCGCCGCCTTCGATGCGCCAATCGTGGGTGGCTTCGGGGGCGCGGCCGGCGGTGGAGGCAACCACTCCGGTTTCGGCGAAGAGTGCGACACTGGTTACCGCCTGGCGCACCAGCCCGCCACGGTTACCGCGCAAATCCACGATCACCGCGCTGGGGCGGGCCAGCAGGCCTGCTTCCAGCGCCTGGCTCAAGCGTTCGGCGGTGTTGGCGGTAAAGGCGCTGACCCGCACTAAAAGTGCGCGGCCCATGCGGCTGGCGAACACGGTTTCTGGCGGCACTGGGGCCAGGGTTACCACAACTTCGCGCAGTTTGCCGTTGAGGCCACGCACGCGCAGGGTCAGGGTTTGGCCTTCTTCACCGGTGAGGTCATCGCGGATGGTCGCCAGTTTGTGGCCGGCGATGCTTTGCCCGTCGATGGCGATCAGGCGATCGCCAACGCGCAGATCGGCGGCTTCGGCCGGGCCACCGGGCACGATATCGGAGATCATCACGCCATCGCCGTTGCCGGCTTTGGGCCGCCGCATCAGGTTGATGCCAGCGCTGGCATCGATGGCTAAGCGATCGCGCGCGGCTTCGGCCGGCGTTGGCGGCACGTAGCGCGAGTAGCTATCGAGGTGGTTAAAAATCTCGTCGAAGAAGCTTTGCACCAGGGCTTGCTGGCCGGCGCGTTTCAGCGTGGGGGATGCGGTAAAGGCGGCATCGTTGATGTTGGCGGCGATGCGGCCCCAGCCCACGGCATCGGTTGCCGGTGCGGGTTGCACATGCAGCAGGATTTTACCGCTTTGGGATAGGGTGAGTTCGCCGTTTTTGACCGTGGTTGCAAAATTGGGGTCGAGTGCCGCAATGCCATGCAGCCCCCAGATGGCGAGATCGCCGGGGGCAAGGGGGTCCAGGGTGCGTGGCGCCATAAAGCTCAACGCGCTGGTGAACACCCCGGCCGCCAGATCGGCATCGAACGCGGGGTCGGCGGCGCAGGCCAGGCTCGGCCACAGGCTTGCGGCCAACACCAGCACCAAACACAGCCGAATCAGGATTGCTTGCGCTTGGCGTTGTTTTTTTTCAGGCCGGCTTTGGCACGTTTGATTTTGCCCAGTTTTGGCGTGGCTGGTTTGGCCGAGGCAGGCTTTTGTGCTGCTGCCGTTTCCGCAATCGGTTTCTTTACTTTTGCCGCTTTGCCAAGTTTTGGGGCAAGTTTGGCCACCGGTTTGGCTGGTTCCGGCGCCCGTGCCTTGGGCCGGCCAAATTGCGGGCGCGCGCCGGCCGGCCCCCGAAACGCCGGTGCTGGCACCTGGTTGGGTGCCTGGGCGGGGGGTGTAACCAGCGTGAATTGCAACCCGCCGGTGATGGGGGCGGCCTCGTGCAGGCGCACCTCCATTTCCATGCTCAGGCGAAAAACCGCTCCGGTTCGGCGGCCGGTCAGGGATTGGGTGGCCTCGTCATGGTTCCAGTAATCATCAGGCAGCGACGAAAGTGGCAACAACCCGCTGGCGCCGCTGCCAAGCAGCGTCACAAATAGACCAAAACGGGTAACCCCGGATATCCGTGCGGCGAACCGCGCGCCTATTTTGTCGGCCATGTAGGCAGATAAGTAACGGTCGATGGCGTCGCGCTCGGCCAGCGCCGCACGGCGTTCGGTGGCGGATATATGTTCGGCGGTCTCCTCAAAGCCGGCCACCTCGGCCTCGGTCAGCGCACCGCTACCCAAATGTAGCCCGGCGATCAGCGCGCGGTGCACCAGCAGATCGGCATAGCGGCGGATCGGGCTGGTAAAATGCGCATAGCGGGCCAGGGACAAACCAAAATGGCCGATATTTTCCGGGTTATAGGCGGCCTGGCTTTGGGAGCGGAGCATGATCTCGTTCACCATCACCTTATTTTCGGTGGGGGCTGCCAACTTCAGCACGCGGTCCAGATCGCGCGGGTGCACGGTGTTGCCCGGCGGCAGGGAAATACCCAGCGTGCTTAAAAAACCACGCAGATTTAAAAGTTTTTCCGGCGAGGGGGCCGCGTGCACCCGGTACATGCACGGGCGTTTTAGGCGCTCCAATTCTTCCGCCGCCGCCACATTGGCCAGCACCATAAATTCTTCAATCAGCCGATGGCTGTGCAGCCGCGGGCGCGGGATAATGGCATCCACAGCACCTGCCTCGTTAAGAATAACCCTTCGTTCGGGCAGATCGAGATCCAGTGTGCCGCGGGCTTCGCGTGCCGATAGCAACGCGCGATAGGCCGCATACAGGCAGGCCAGCTGCCCCGCCGGCAGGTGCAAATCATCCTGCGCCTCGTGCGCCGCTTCCACCTGTTCGTAGGTCAGCCTCGCTGCCGACCGCATCAGGCCACGGCCGAATTTATGGGCGGTTTTTTTGCCCGCCGCATCCACATGCATCTCAACAAATAGGCAGCCACGTTCTTCATCGGGGCGCAGGCTGCACCAGCCGTTGGAAAGGGCTTCGGGCAGCATCGGCACCACGCGATCGGGGAAATACACGCTGTTGCCGCGCAGGCGGGCGTCGCGGTCCAACGCACTATCGGCCTGCACGTAGTGGGCAACGTCGGCGATGGCGACGATCAGCCGATACCCATCGCCATCGGGTTCGGCATAAACCGCATCATCAAAATCGCGCGCATCGTCGCCGTCGATGGTGATCAGCGGTGTCGCACGCAAATCGGTGCGGGTGCCCAAGGGTACGGCTTTGGCGGCCTCGGCCTGGGCCACCGATTCGGGGTTAAAAATTTGCGGAATGTCGTGGGTGTAAAGGCAAATTAAACTTACCGATTTGGCATCTCCCATGGTGCCCAGCCGTTCGATGATGCGCGCCGGTTTAAGCCCGTAGCCCGGCCCGGGCAGCGGTTCGGCCAGAACAATTTCGCCATCCTGCGCATCCAGGCTTTCGCCCAAAGGTATCACCCATTCGGCTTTGGCGCGGCGATCGGTGGGTATCAGGCGGGCGGGGGCACGAAACACCCCCAGCACGCGGGCCGGGCTATCGGATAGGCGTTTGATCGTGCGGCCTTCGTATTTGCCGGGCCCGATCGGTTTTAGGCGCGCCAGCACGCGCTGGCCGGGGGCCAAGGCCGCCTGGCCGCGGGCTTCCGGCAGCATATAAATAATCGGCGGAGGGCCGCTATTGGCGGGCAATCCCACCGGGCGGCCGATTGGGTCGCCTTGCGGGTCGGTGCCGGTAATCTGCACGGTGGCAACTTCCGGCAGACGGCCCGGTTCTACATACCGCTGGTGGCGGGTGGGCTGAATATCGCCACCACCGGCAAGTTCTTTCAGCATCATGCGAATGGCGGGCCGGTGTTCAGTGCCCAGGTTAAAGGCTTGAGAAATTTCGCGCTTGCCGATGCGGCCCGGGGCGCTGCTCACAAATTCGGCCAAGGCTTCACGCGTGGGCAACCGGCCGGGTGGGGATTTTGGGGCTTTGCCGCTTTTCTTAACCATGGTGTGCCTTTGCTGGGCGGGTGCTGGGCGGGTGCTGGGCGGGTGCTGGCCGGGTGCTGGCCGGGTGCTGGGCGGGGTGCAGGGCGGGTTTTGATGGCCATTGCTATATGGGCGCCGACTCCACGCGCCGGGCCCAAGTGTAGCGCGAAACTAGCCGGCGCGGGCGGTATAGGTGGATTCCGAAGTTGCCGGCGGGCGGGGGGCACGCTATGGCAATAATATCGGCGGCCGTGTGCCGCCGGATGAAAGCTAGGGCACCGGCATTTGGCGACGGCCACGAACAAGCTACGCATTTTGCTGGTCGAAGATAATTCGCTCCTCGGCATGCTGCTGGGCGAATTGCTCGGCGACATGGGCCACGAGGTCTGCGCGATTGAAGCCACCGAAGATGATGCGGTGGCGGCGGCCCTGCAGCACAAACCCGATTTGGTGGTGGCCGATGCCTGGTTGCGCGTCGGCAGCGGCATAGCGGCGGTTGCCCGCATGCAAGCCAATAGCACCATGCCGCACGTGCTGATTAGCGGCAATTTAGATCGTATCCGGGCGCTGCGGCCGGATGCGGTGATGCTGGAAAAACCCTTTAGCGAAAGCGAACTGGCCCGTGCGATTAATCGCGCCATGGGTGGCCCGTGCGATTAATCGCGCCATGGGTGGAGCTTGCGATTAATCGCGCCATGGGTGGCGCTTGCGATTGATCGCGCCATGGCTGGCGCTGCGGTGGTTTAGCGGGCGAGACCAGGCACGGCATTTGGGCGGCGGGCCGAATAATCGGGAAACCGGGACATGACTGACCTTAAGAACGCAATAGACCGGCGCCAGCCGGATGCGGTTTCGGATCCTTCGGAAGAATCGCTGGTCAAAGCCGGGGCTTTGCAGCGGGCGATTTTTAACAGTGCCAATTTTTCCAGTATCGCCACCGATGCGCGCGGGGTGATCCAAATCTTTAACGTCGGTGCCGAGCGTATGCTCGGCTACACCGCAGCCGAAGTGGTTAACCGCATAACGCCGGCCGATATCTCCGATCCGCAAGAAGTGATTGCGCGCGCCCAAGTGCTCAGCAGCGAGCTTGGCACCATCATCACCCCAGGGTTTGAAGCACTGGTGTTTAAAGCCTCCCGCGGCATAGAAGATATTTATGAGCTTACCTACTTTCGCAAAGATGGCAGCCGTTTTCCCGCCGTGGTATCGGTTACCGCTTTGCGCGATGCGCAGGATACCATCATTGGGTATTTGCTGATTGGCACCGATAACACCGCACGCAAACTGGTAGAAGCCGAACAGCGCAAGCTAGATCAGCGCCTGCGCGATCAGCAATTTTATACGCGCTCGTTGATTGAATCCAACATCGATGCGCTGATGACCACCGACCCCGCCGGCATTATCACCGATGTCAACAAGCAGATGGAAGCCTTAACCGGCTGCACCCGCGATGAACTGATAGGCGCCCCCTTTAAAGGCTATTTCACCGACCCTGATCGCGCAGAAGCCGGCATTAAATTGGTGCTACGCGAAAAAAAGGTCAAAGATTACGAACTCACCGCGCGCGCCCGTGATGGCACGCAAACCGTGGTTTCCTATAACGCCACAACGTTTTACGATCGTGAACGCAATTTACAGGGCGTGTTTGCCGCCGCCCGCGATGTTACCGAGCGTAAATTGGTAGAAATGGAACTAAAGCAGGCTAAGGCCGCCGCCGAAAGTGCTAGCCGCACCAAATCTGATTTTTTGGCCAGCATGAGCCACGAAATTCGCACCCCCATGCACGCGATTATGGGCATTGCTGAATTGCTGGCGAAAACGTCGCTGTCGCCTGAACAGGATCGTTATGTGCAAATTTTCCGCCGCGCCGGCGATAATTTGCTGAACCTGATTAACGACATCCTCGATCTCTCGAAAGTGGAATCATCTCAGCTTGATCTCGAACGTACCGGGTTCTCATTGATCGAGATGCTGGATAAAGTGATCGAAATGGTGGCAATGCGGGCCCACGAAAAGGGCCTGGGGTTAACGTGCGAGATCGCCCCTGACGTGCCCACCGAATTGGTTGGCGACCCCACAAGGTTGCGCCAGGTGCTACTTAATCTGTTAAGCAACGCGATAAAATTTACCGAAATTGGCGAAATCTGCGTTCGGATAACCCGCGATACCGATTTTACCGTGCCCACCGCGTTGCGCTTTACCGTCACCGATACAGGTATTGGCATTCCCGGCAGTAAATTATCGCAGGTGTTTGAACGCTTTACCCAAGCCGATTCGTCCACCACGCGGCGCTTCGGCGGCTCTGGCCTGGGCTTGACCATTTCACGCCGCTTAGTGGAATTGATGGGCGGGCGCATTTGGGTTGAAAGCACGGTTGATATTGGCAGCGTGTTTTCGTTAGCCGTGCCGTTTGAAATTTGGGCCGGTGCTGCCGCCCGCGCAGCCCTGCCAGAAGGCAGCGTGCCGGCGCCGGTGTTGCGCCATTTGCGAATTTTGCTTGCCGAAGATTCGCCCGACAATCGCATGATCACCGAAGCCTATTTGCGCGATACGCCCTACCATGTGGAAATTGCCGAAAATGGCTCGATTGCCTACAAAAAATTCATCTCCAGCCATTTTGATCTGGTGCTGATGGATAGGCAGATGCCGGTGATGGACGGTCTTACCGCCACGCGCACCATTCGCGCCTGGGAACGGGTCAATAACCGCGCCCCAACGCCGATCGTGGCGCTAACCGCATCAGCCTTGCAGGGCGACCGCGAAAAATGCCTGGCGGCGGGCTGTACTGCGTATCTCACCAAGCCGATTAAACAGGATGTGCTGCTGCAGGCAATTATGGATTACGCAAGCGAGGCTAAATCAGCATCATCGGCCGATACCGCGCGCCAGGAAATGGCAATGGTCCGGACCAATCCCAAATTCGCTGATCTCATAGAAGTGTTTTTGCAGAACGTCAGGCATAATGTCACCACCATGCTGCTGGCGCTGGAACGCGATGATTTCGAAACAGTTGCGTTTTTGGGCCACGGCATCCGCGGCGCCGGCGGCATGTTCGGCTTTCCCGAAATTACCGATATAGGTGCCGCTTTAGAAATTGCCGCCGAAAGCGGTGATGCCAGCGCATCAAAGCAATGGATTGGCGAGCTTTCCGGGTATTTGGTTCGGCTAGACGCGGCTGCCGAGTAGTAGGTTTTTGCGGATAGGTGTCGGGAAAAAGTGATGCTGCCCTACGCGCTAAGGCAATGTTGCTAGGTAAGGCAAGGGTAAGAAACTTCTTTTCTGAAAAAAGAAGCAAAAGACTTTTGATCACGGGGGCCAGGACCGCTCGGTGGCATGGCAGCCCCAGGCCCAGCGTCATAAAAGTCTTTTTGCTTCTTTCTCTTCAGAAAAAGAAGCGTTTTCCTTATCCTACCTTAGCCTTTGGTTTAGCCTTGGCCTTTACTTTTGTCGCAGCCTTGGCCGGGGCTTTGGCTTTAACTGCAGCTTTTGGCTTAGACGCAGCCTTGGGCGCTGCCACAAGTTTTGGCGTATCCGCCATCACTTTGGTTTTCGTCGCTTTTGCTTTGGGCTTGGCGCCGTTTTTGCCTTTGGGTTTTAGCAGTTTGCCTTTCTCGGCAAGCAGCGTCAGCCCTTCTGCCAAGGTGACATCATCCATTTCCACCCCGCGCGGCAAATTGGCAACCGTCTTGTCGTGCTGCACATAGGGGCCAAAACGGCCTTTGCGCACCTGCACATCGCCACCTTTGGAGTGCACGCCGAGCACACGGATGCTGGCCATTTTGCGCGAAATCACGTCCACCGCGCGGTTTAGCCCCACCGCCAGCACGTCGTCATCTTTATCCAGTGACCCAAAAATGCTGCCCATTTTCACGTAAGGGCCAAAGCGGCCAAGGCCCGCTTCGATCGGCAACTGGGTATCGGGGTGCAACCCAATCAGGCGGGGCAGGGATAGCAAGCCCACCGCCTGGTCCAGCGTCATGGTGTCTCCATCCATGCCTTTAGGTAGCGAACTACGCTTAGGTTTGGCCTTTTTGTCGGCGGGATCGGGCTCGCCGGCCTGCACGTAAAGCCCCCAGGGGCCGCGGCGCACAGTTATATCATCGCCCGAAACCGGGTGGGCACCCAGCGCCCGGGTGCCTTCTTTCAGCACATCGCCATCGCCGTTACCGGTATCCAGCGCCAGGCGCCGGGTAAACTGGCAGGTGGGGTAGTTCGAACAGCCAATAAAACTGCCGTAACGGCCTAGCTTTAAGCCAAGCCGGCCGGTACCGCACGAGGTGCATTGGCGCGGATCGCCACCATCGGCGCGGGTGGGGAAGAAATGCGGGCCGAGATCGGCATCGATCGCATCAATAACATCGGATATTTTCAGATCTTTGGTTTGCGCAATGGCGTTGGAAAAATCTTCCCAAAACCCGCGCATCAGCGCCCGCCAGTTCATTTTACCGTCGGAGACCAGATCGAGCTGGCCTTCCAAATTCGCGGTAAAATCGGGATCGACATAGCGTTCAAAGAAATTTTTCAGGAATGCAGTCACCAGCCGGCCGCGATCTTCCGGGATAAACCTACGGTTTTCCAAAATCACATAATTGCGGTCACGCAGCACGGTCAGGATCGAGGCGTAAGTGGACGGCCGGCCAATGCCGAGCTCCTCCATCTTTTTCACCAGGCTTGCTTCCGAAAACCGTGGCGGCGGCTGGGTAAAGTGTTGGGCCGCCAGCACGTCGCCGCGTTTTAAATGATCACCCTCGCCCATCGGCGGCAACATGCGGTTTTCATCGTCGTCAGCGCCGCCATCGGGTTTTTCGTCGCTGCTCTCGCGATACAGCTTCAAAAAACCGTCAAACGCCAGAATGGACCCATTGGCGCGCAACCGCGCACGGCCGTTATCGCAATCAACCGCCACCTGATCCAGCTCGGCCGATTGCATTTGGCTGGCAACCGCCCGCTTCCAGATCAAATCGTATAGCCGGGTCTGGTCGGGGTTAAGGTAGCGCGCGACCTTTTCAGGTGTGCGGTCCACGTCGGTTGGGCGAATAGGTTCGTGCGCTTCCTGGGCATTCTTGGCCCGGGCAGTATATTCGCGCGCCGTCGGCGGCACGTAATCGGCACCGAACGCCGATTTCACGTGGCCGCGAATAGCGTTAATCGCCTCGCGCGCCATCTGCACGCCATCGGTTCGCATGTAGGAAATCAACCCCACCTGCTCACCGCCAAGCTCAACACCTTCATACAATTGCTGGGCGGTGCGCATAATCGCTTGCGCGTTCATCCCCAGCTTGCGGCTGGCTTCCTGCTGCAGGGTCGATGTGGTGAACGGCGGCGGCGGGTTGCGTTTCACCCGTTTGCGTTCAACCGCTGCCACGGCAAAATCGGCCGCTTCCACCGCCGCTTTCGCCGCCGCCGCCGTATCCTTGTTGGGGAGTGCGAATTGATCGAGCTTTTTGCCGGCCAAATGGGTGAGTTTGGCGGTGAACGGTGCCCCGCGTGGCGTCGCCAGATGGGCTTCGATGCTCCAGTATTCGCGCGGCACAAAAATTTCGATTTCGGCTTCGCGTTCGCAAATCAGGCGCAGCGCCACCGATTGCACGCGCCCGGCACTGCGGCTGCCCGGCAATTTGCGCCACAACACCGGCGATAGGGTAAAGCCCACCAAATAATCCAGCGCGCGCCGCGCCATATAAGCTTCAATCAGCGGCTGATCGAGCGCCCGCGGTGCCGCCATAGCCGCGGTCACCGCCGATTTGGTGATTTCGGTAAACGTCACCCGCTGAACATCTACCCCCTTAAGCACGCGGGCATCTTCCAACATGGCGCGCACGTGCCAGGAAATCGCTTCCCCCTCGCGATCAGGATCGGTTGCCAAGTACAGGCGTTTGGCCCCTTTCAGCGCCTTGGCGATGGCCTGAATTTGGCGGCGGCCGCGGTCATCGGCTTCCCAATCCATGGCGAAATCATCGTCGGGGCGCACCGAGCCATCTTTCGGCGGCAGGTCGCGGACATGGCCAAAGCTTGCCAGCACGGTGAACCCATCGCCCAAATATTTGTTGATTGTCTTGGCCTTAGCGGGCGATTCTACGACTACAACGTCCAATACGCACCCAATGTGTAATAGGTTTTCTGGCTTATATAAGTACGGCCACTTATCCTGCGCTTAACAGAGGAATGGGTCGGGCCACAACATTCAGCCTAAAATCAGTGCCGCACGGTTGCCCGGCAGCAATTCGGCAAGGCCTGCGATTTCAAGCGAAACCAGGGCGGACATCACCGCCCCGGCTGGCAGGTGGGTGGTTCTGATCAGCTCGTCAATAGGGGTGGGGGTGGCACTTAGGGCGGTACTCACCGCGCGGCGGGCGGCGGCAGGGCTTGCAAAAGGGTCCAGATCGGGGGTGTTTGGTTCGGCAAAGCCTGCGGCGCCAGGGCTTGTCGGCCGGGCAAACAGCGGGTCGCGCGCCAGGCCCAGGGCGCTGGGGTGGTCGGGCAAATTGGCCATCACATCATCGGCGGTTTCGGTCAAATGGGCGCCGGCGCGGATCAAATCATTGGTGCCACGGCAGCGCGGGTCCAGCGGCGATCCCGGCACTGCAAAAATTTCGCGGTTGGCATCTTGGGCCAGCCGCGCGGTGATTAAACTGCCTGATCGCAAGGCGGCCTCAACCACCACCACGCCTAAGGATAGCCCGGCAATCAGCCGGTTACGGCGCGGAAAATGCCGCGCCTGCGGGGCGGTGCCAAACGGTGCTTCGGTGATCACGCAGCCGCGTTCGGCGATGCGGGCTTGCAGGTTTATGTGTTCGGGCGGGTAGGGCTGGTCGATGCCGCCGGCGGTGGCGGCAATGGTGCGGCCGTTCTCCATCGCCCCCTCATGGGCGGCGCCATCCACCCCGCGCGCCATGCCCGATACCACCACAATTTGGCGCGCGGTCAGGTCGGCGGCCAAGGCACGGGCCATGCGCTGGCCGTTGCTGGAGGCATTTCGCGCGCCGACAATCCCCACTGCGCGCGGCAGAAAACTGGTGATATCGCCCAGCACGGTAATCACCGGCGGCGCATCGGCCAGCAGGGCCAGCAGGCTGGGGTAAGTGCCATCGCCCAAAAACAGCAAACGCGCGCCGGCATGGCGCACATCGGCAAGCTCGGCTTCGGCCTCGCGTTCGCTGGGAATTTTTAAGGGGGTGGCGCGGCCGGCCTCGCGCGCCACAGCGGGCAGGGCGCCGATGGCGGCGCGGGCGGTGCCGAATTTTTCCATCAGGCGGCGCCAGGTCACCGGGCCAATACTGTCGGTGCGCGCCAGGCGCAGGCGGTCTAGCGTATCAGCGGCGGTCACCCTTTGGCGCCGATGCGCGGTTCGGTGCCGGCGATCAAGCGCGCGATGTTGGGGCGGTGGCGCCACAGAATAAGGGCGGCAATTAGCCCGGTTGCCAGCCACCAGCCAGGTGGCAGGATAACCAGCGAGAGTACGGGCGCGGCGATGCAGGCGGCAACTGCGCCCGCCGATGACATGCGGGTGATCATTACAATTGCCAGCCAGATGGCGGCACAGGCCACGCCAAGATGCCAGTTGAGCGCGACTAGCACGCCGATGGCACTGGCAACCCCTTTGCCGCCGGCAAATTTTAGCCACACCGGAAAGCAATGGCCCAAAATGGCGGCACACGCGGCGGTTGGCATGGCGTTGGCGCCGGCCAGGTGCTGCGCGAGGATAACCGCCAACGCGGCTTTCGCGGCATCCAGCAGCAACGTGGCGGCAGCCAGCCCACGCCTGCCCGTGCGCAGCACGTTGGTGGCGCCGATATTGCCAGATCCAATGGCGCGGATATCACCCAAACCGGCAGCACGGGTCAGCAGCAGCCCGAACGGGATGGAGCCCAACAGGTACGAAACAACGATAACCCCGGCGATGCTAACCGCCGTCATGCGCCAAAAACCTGGCGGCCGTTTTTAAACGTCGCCAGCACCCGGCCTTCCACCGCGCGCCCATCAAACGGGGTGTTTTGCGCTTTGCCGGGCAGCTCGCCAGATCGGATTTGCCAAGCCCGTTCGGGGTCAAACAGACACATATCGGCCGCGGCCCCGATCGCCAGCGTGCCGCAGGTAAGCCCAAAAATCTGCGCAGGCTTGCTGGTGAGCAGGCTCAGTGCATCGATTAAAGTTAAATTGCCGCTGTGCACCTGGGCCAGGGTAATCGCCAACAATGTCGCAAGCCCGGTGCCGCCTGGGCTTGCCTGGGCAAACGGCAGGCGGGTGTCATCGGCATCCAGCGGCTGGTGGTCGGATGCAATGGCATCGATAGTGCCATCGGCCAGGGCCGCCACCACCGCCAGCCGATCGGTATCGTTACGCAACGGCGGCGATAACCTTGCATAGCTGCGCCAGGCGCCGATCGCGGTTTCGTTCAAATCAAAATACGGCGGCGCGGTATCGCAGGTCACCGCCACCCCCTCAGCTTTGGCGGCACGGATCAGGGCGAGCGCGTCAGCCGTGGAGACATGGGCAAAATGCAGCCGCCCGCCAGTGAGTTTGGCAAGCGTAATATCGCGCGCCACAATAATGGTTTCGGCAGCAGTGGGGATGCCGGCAAGCCCCAGCCGTGTGGCAAGCTCGCCTTCGGTGGCAACGCCTGCGC
The DNA here is from genome assembly GCA_040400005.1 of Acetobacteraceae bacterium. GTDB lineage: Bacteria > Pseudomonadota > Alphaproteobacteria > Acetobacterales > Acetobacteraceae > JBBARC01. Next base: position 29,441 of record JBBARC010000030.1, read on the forward strand.
CCGCCAAATTTATATCCTCGGCATGTTGCACAATCGGCCCGCCAATGGCGCGGGCATAGGAAAGCGCCAAACGCATCAGCCGGGGGTTGGCGATGGTGCGGCGCCCATCGGTAAAGCCAATGGCACCGGCATCGCGCAGCAACCCAAGCTCGGCCATGTCAACGCCGGCGCACCCGCGGGTCAGCGCCCCGTAGGGGTGAATGGTCAGGGATCCGATCTCGGCGCCGCGCGAGGTCAGCAAATGCACCAAAGCGGGGTCGTCGATCGCCGGTTTGGTATCGGGCAGGGCTGCCAAGGTGGTGATCCCGCCGCTGGCGGCGGCAATGGCAGCCGAGGCAATTGTTTCGCGGTATTCAAACCCCGGCTCGCCCAAATTGGCGCGCAAATCGACCAAGCCAGGGCACAGCACGGCGCCTGTGGCATTGATCACCCGCGCCCCGCCGGGGGTGCCCGATGGGCCACCTTCGCTGATGCCAGCAATAATACCGTCGCGTACCAGCACGGCACCATTGATGTCAGTGCCGGTGGCTGGGTCGATCACCCGGGCATTTATCATGACCAGGTCAGACATTGCGGCGATTATCCCGCGATAGCAGATCCAGCACCGCCATGCGCACGGCAACGCCCATTTCCACCTGTTCGCGGATCAGGCTGCGGGTGGGGTCGTCCGCCACATCGCTGGCGATCTCGACGCCGCGGTTCATCGGGCCGGGGTGCATCACCAGCGCTTCGGGGTGGGCGTGCGCCAGCCGGGCACCATCCAGCCCGTACAGCCGGAAATACTCGCGCGCCGAGGGCACCAGCCCGCTGTGCATGCGTTCGCGTTGCAGGCGCAGCATCATAACAATATCGGCATCGCGCAGGCCCTGCGCCATATCGTGAAACACGGCGACGCCCAGGCGGTCGATGGCAGCCGGGATCAGCGTCGGCGGCCCAATCACCCGCACGTGCGCACCAAGGGCTGAAAGCAAATGGATGTTAGACCGCGCCACCCGGCTATGCGCGATGTCGCCGCAGATCGCCACGGTTAGCCCCTGAATACGCCCTTTGCGCCGCCGGATGGTCACCGCATCGAGCAGCGCCTGGGTTGGGTGTTCGTGGGTGCCGTCGCCGGCGTTGATCACGCATGCCTCCACCTTGCTGGCCAGCAACGCCGGCGCACCGGATTGGTCGTGGCGCACCACCAGCAGGTCGCAGTTCATCGCATTCAGCGTGGCCGCCGTATCCAGCAGGGTTTCCCCCTTGTTCACCGCGCTTGCCGAGACCGACATGTTGATCACGTCCGCCCCCAGCCGCTTGCCGGCGAGTTCAAAGCTGGTGCGGGTGCGCGTGCTGTCTTCAAAAAACAGGTTGATCAGGGTCCGCCCGCGCAACGTATCGCGCTGGGTTTTGCCGGAACGCGACAGCAACGCGTAGCTTTCTGCCAGATCGAGCAGTTGGGTGATGGCAGGCGGGTGCATGCCTTCGATCGCGAGCAGGTGGCGCTGGTGGCTCAAACTTATTTTGCCCGTGGTGTTGTTTTGCTAGTGGTTAGTAGTCGCGCCGGTGGCGTCGGGGCAACCGGGGAGGGCAAGAATTTTCGGAAGATGATTGCGCACGCGGTGCCAGCCGCCCCCGAGGCCCCAACTAACAAAAAGTCTTTTGCTACTTTTCTTCAGAAAAGTAGCACCTTTTTTACGGTGCGAGAGGTGCCCGCAAACTGCAAAACAACCGCCAGCAGGGCGGTGATAAGCCACCACCAGCAAGCCTGGCGGGACAGCCAAAGGGCTTGCTCCAGCCGGGCGGTGGCATGGGCGCCGATGGGGGTGTGTAGCGTGCCGATGAGGCGGGCGAGGACCAAATTCCACATCAGAAAAATGGTGATGGCCGGGGTTGCGCGCCACAGGCGGCGCAGGCGGCCGGGCGGTGGGCTGGCTGCGATCACCAGCAGGCCGGGCAGGGCGAACAGCAGATGGATGGCGCGATAGCCGATGCTGGGGCCGGCGAAGAAGCAGCCGCAGATGAGAAGTGCGCCGGTGAGCAGGCTTGTGTGCTCGGCAGGCGTGAGGCGGGCGAGGGTGGCCGCAAAGCTGGAGGTGCGGGTGATGCGCCAGGCGATGGCAACGCTGGCAAGAATTTGCAGGGGCAGGAGGGCTGCGCGGATGAACCCCCAATGCCACCAGCGGCGCAGCCCATCGGTGAATTCGCGGGCAGCGAACCCATCGGCGAAGGGATCGGGGTGGGGCAGATTGGCCGCCATCAGGTGCAGCTCGTGGTGAAAAATGGCGGTGTAGGTGGCGATAACGGTTGCGCTGATGGCGGCAAGGGTTGCGGTTACGCGCGGGCGTTCGCGCAAGGCTAGCAGCATGAGGGTGATGGGGTAGAATTTGAGGATAAAACCGATGTTGATGGTGGCGTAGCCCACGGCGCGGGCGAGCTTGCCGCGCCCGAGTGGGCGCATGGCAAGCAGGCGCATGGCAAGGGTTGCCAGGGCAAACACCAGCAGATCGAGATTGGCGCGTTCCACCGCAAATACGGTGAAGGGCGAGAGCAGGGCAGCGATGCCTATCAGGTTACCGCGGAAGGTGGTGATGCGCGGCAGGGCGGCTAGGCTCGCAAAGAACGCCAGGCAGAAAATGGTGCCGAAGGCCGGGTTCAGCGCGGTATCGGTGGGCACGCCGGGCAGGCGCAGCCAGATCGGGGAGTTGGAAAACACCCGGTTAAGCCCATCGCACGGGTTGGCGGCATAGACGTTTATGCCGCGTTGAAAGCATTGTTTGGTGGTGATGTAGAATTCGGAATCGAGGAACGGATAGCGGAAGGGCTGGAACGACCACAGATCGATAAGTTTGGCGTAAACGGTTGGGTACAGCAGGTAGAGTGCAGCGAACAAGGTGAAGATGGACAGCGCAAGCGCGGGCCAGATGATGTTGATGGCACCTGGGCGGCTAGCATGGTTTGGGATTACGGTAATCATCAACGCTTGCGCAATGGCGCCAGCACGGGCGCTTGCCAGACAAAATGCCACAGCACGGCAAGCAGAATGGTGATCAGCCACCACCAGGCGGCTTCGCGCGCTAGCCACACGGCCAATGTTGCCAGCACCCACGCGGGTTGGGGCGGGCCATCGTAGGCACCAGTGAGGCGAAAGAGGATTGGGCTGTAGATAATGAGTAAAATCAACTGCGGTGCGTGACGCCAGGCTCGGGTTTGGCGGCGGTCAGGTGTGACGGCTCGGATCGCAAGCAGGCCCGGCAGAACCAGCAGCAGATGTATGGCACGGTAGCCGACACTAACACCGCTGAAAAAGCAGCCGCATAGTAGCAGACTGCCAGTGAGCAATGCCGAAACCTGACGCGTGGTGAGAGTTTCGTATGCGATGATGAAGTTTGCGCGCCGCGCGATGGCAATGGCGGCGGCGGCGCTGATCAGCGTTTGTATCGGCAGGCCGATGGTGGCGATTGGCGTTAGCGAGGTTATTTGCGCCAAGCCTTGGGTGAGTAGGCGGGCGCCGATATCGTAACCGAAGGGTCCGGGATTTGGCAGGTTGCGGACCATACGCAGCAATTCGCCGTAATATGTGGCGGCATAGGTCGCGATAGTCAGAAGCGCTGCGCCCCAGATCACGATTAACCAAGGTCGACTTTTTTCGCGCAGAGCCAGAATTATCAGGGTAATCGGGTATAGTTTGACAAGAAAAGCAAACAGGATAAGCGCGTAACCGATCAGCCGTAACCGCAGTTCACGTTCCAGTAGCAGCATGATAATGACTGCCATGGTAAAGATGGGCAGATCGAAGTTGGCGCGCTCGACCGCGTATACGACTGGTAGTGACAGCAATGTTGTTACTGACCAAGCGGTCGCGTGACGGCCAGTGATACGCGGCAAAGCGGCTAGGCTTGCGAAAAATCCTAGGCATAGAATCAGGCCAAAAAGCGGGTTCCAGCGAAGGTTGGCTGGAATAAGGATCAGGCGCAGGCAGAAGGGCGAATTGGAAAAGACCCGGTTCATGACGTCACAGGGGTTGGTGACATAAACATCGATGCCCAGGGCGAAGCATTGGCGGTTGGACACGTAAAATTCGGAATCGAGGAATGGATAACGAAATGGTAGGAATGACCACAGATCGATAAGGCGCGCATAGATCGCGGGGGCCACACGATAGAGGGCGGCGAACAGCGCAAATATTGTCGCGGCAGTGGCGGGTAATAATAGATTTAATTTTGCCCATGTGGGGGGAGGCAGGGGATTTGTCATGTTTTGTGGCGCCAGACTTCCACGGGAATGGAACGCTGCGATATTACGGATCTTTGTTGGTAGCAGCGTATGACAACGATAAGGACTACCCGGGGTGTTAACGTTGTGTTCATCACGGTGAAGCTTGGTGTGCGCGGCAATCACCACGCCGGTATAGTTTTAGATGGTAGTGCTGAAACGAGATGATTTCACCTGCTAGGCAATAGTCATGCCAAGCGGTTTGGAAAACCGGATCTTCCTGCAGCCACGCCAGCAGATCAAATGGTTTTGGGTTATTTTCAAAACCGTCGGGCGGCTGGGCGTCATTAACCAGCACCAGCGCCGGTGGCCGCGCAGTGAGCGAAAGTGCCGTGCGCCGGCGCAGATCGGCACCAAAGGCGGCAAGGGTGGGGTTCGGCGCCACATGGGCGGCGCGCGCTCGGTCGCGGTCAAGGATCAAGCCGTAGATCATGCTGAACTCGCTAACGACGCCGCTGGGCCGGGTGGCGGTGTAGGTGCTAAGTTGGGAAACCGGGGCCAGGCCGTTGGATAATATCAGCACGTAGCTGCCTGGTGGCAGGGCTGCCAGGGTGCGGGTGGCCGGATCGGCCAGGGCGGCGGCGCGGGGCAGTTCGTGCAGGCGGGCCAGGTCGAACAGGATGAGCGGTGCGACGGCAATCCCTAGCATCCACGCTGCTTGCCACAGGATCGCGCGCGCCGTGCCGGCGGCAGGCGCGCGTCGCTGATCCGCGAACAGCGCCAGCGCCATGCACAGCGACAGCGTCAGAAACGCCTCCAACGGCCACATATGATACGAATAGCCGCGGCGCTGCAGGGTTGCCATCAGGCCCAGGCCGGTTGCCATCAACAGCCAGGCCGCGGCAAACGGCCAGGCTGCGTGTTTGGTTCGATCGGCGCGCCAGGCGGCGATGGCAAGGGCAACGATGATGGCGGTTTTACCAAGGTTCGCAGCGGTCACCTGATCGCGCAATACCGCCAGCAACGGGTGGGCGGTGGCGCCATAGAACTGACTGGCCAGGGGCGGTATCTGGCTAAAATAGTGATAGTGGATTTCGCAGAAAATCGCGTAGGCGCCGAGCAGTGCAGCCAGCGCCCAGGTGCTGAGGCCCATGCGGCGCAGGTTGCCGCGGTTCAAGATCAATTCGGCGGCGGCCAGGCAAAGTAGGGCGATGGCGCTGGTGGGTTTGAGTGCGGCACCAACAAAAGCAAGGCTTGTGGCGATGAAGGTCAGAAACGGTGAGGGCGGTGCGCCAAAGCGGCGCGCCAGACTAGCAGCGGCAACGGGCGCCAGCAGGCTTACGAACAGAATGTCGCGCTGACCGAAATCGTAGCCTGGCGACATCACACACACCGCCATCAGCGCACCAGGCAGCACCGCGCGCCCGACAGGCCATGGCCCTGGGATGGCGCGCGCAATCCGGCTGGTGGCGGCGACGCTTGCCGCGATCAGCACTAAAAACAACCCGTTGATGACGATATCCAGCGGCAGGCCCAGCAGGTTTGCACTATGCAGGGCCAGCATCGCAAGCCAGGTGATCATCGGAAACGAGTAATCAAGATAGCCGGTATAGAGCGCGCGGCCATCGGCCAGCGCGCGCGCGACGTTAAGAAAATGCGCCGTATCATGGTTGATCAGCGTGTTGAACACGAAGTGGGCGCCCAGCACCAGAACGGCAAAGGCGGCGCCGTAGGCTAAGGCTTGTTCGCCAGGGACAATGTGGCGGTGGTTGTGGCGTTGGTTCATACTGATGCCGGTTTTGCTGAGCGGCGCCATACCTGCAAAGTGAAATGGCCGCGCGATTGGATGGTGCCCATATAGGTGTAGCTGTGCAGGGCAGGGCCAAAGCGTGGATCGGCGCTGAGCCAGCCGGCCAAACTGAAACATGCAGGATAGGTTTCAAACCAGCGCGCGGGTTGGGTCATATCGATAAACACCAGCGCTGTGCCGGCGTTGACGAGAGCGGCCAGCACGCGACTACGGTAATCGGCCTCGATCGCAACCAACACCGGGTTGCGCACGCGGCCGGCGGTTTGGGCGTGGTTGGCATCCTCGATGATGGCGAAAACCGCGCCGAGTTCGGAAAAACTGGCGCCCGGGCCTGCGTGGGTTAAGCTCGCCAGTTGGGCGATGGGCGGCACGGCGCTACCGAGCGAGACCACCCGAGCGCCTGGCGGTAGGGCTGCCATTAACCGGGTGGCGGGATCGGCTAACGCGCCGGCGCGTGATACGGATGATGATCGCAGCATGGCGGCGGCGCGGGTCAGGCTGGGCAGGAATAATGCAAGGCCAATGGCCATGCTTAAAGCTGCCCGGCGCCACGCGAGAGTTGGCAAAAATAATGGGGTGATGCGGTCCAGGGTTGCCGCAGCGGCTAGACCCAGCGCCATGTCAGTGACAAAATAGCTTGGCCAGATATGGTAGATGTTGGCTTCGCGCTGTAACAAGGCAGTGCCGGCAAGGGCTGCAAACACCGCCAGTGTTTGGGTTAAAACCGCTACCGGAAGGCGGCGCACGAGTGGTGCCGCGATCGCCACCAGGGCTGCGAGCTTAATCAGATGTTCGGGGTCGGCAGCGCGGCGGATGACATCGGCATAACCTGTTTGCAACGGCGCATAGGCGACGCTGACGCGGTGCAGAACGACGCTGAAATACCGATAATGTACTTCGCAAAATGCCGCATAGAGGCCAAGTGATCCCGCCAAAATAACCAGGTCTGGCGATACTGCGCGCAGATTGCCGCGTGCCCGCCGCAGGTCGCACGCGCCCAGTGCCAGTAACGTGAGCGCTGATGTGGGTTTTAGCGCGCTACCGATGAAGGCCAGTGTGAGGGAAGCTGCACGCACGGCGCCGGATGGTTTGCGGCGGTGTGGTGCGGGCAATTGTAACGTGAACAACGGCGCCAGCAGGGTTGCGAACATGATGTCGCGCTGGCCGGTTTCGTAACCTGGGGTTAGCACCACGCAGGCGGTAAGCAACGGCGGCAATACCCAAGCGGTGAACGGTAAGCCGGCCACTAACGAACGGGCGGCAGCAAGGCTTACGGCAATGCTGGCGGCCTGCAACACCAAAATAACCGTGTAAAAACCGCGATCATTTGCCATGCCCGTGAGGTTGCTAAGGGCGACACTGGCTTGTGCTAGCCAGGTTGCCATGGGGAACGAATAATCGAGGTAATCGCGGTACAGCGTGCCGCCATCGTTGAGCGTGATAGCGGCGAATAGAAAATGCGCGGCATCGTGGTTGATGATGGTATTAAACATAATCAGCGCACCGGCGACAAACACCGCCGCCGCCGCCAGCACCGATGCGCGCGGGTAAGCGGGCCCGTGTGCTTGCACTATAGGGCCGGCATCAGCTGGCAACGGCCGCCATGCGGGCCAACGATTCCTCACGTCCCAATGCCGCCAGTGTGGTGTCGATCCCTGGGCTGGTGGTGGTGCCGGTCAGGGCTGCGCGCACCGGCTGGGCAACGTTGCCCAGTTTACGCCCGGTGGTGTCAGCAAAATTACGCAAAGCGGCATCCAGGGCAGGGGCCGAAAAATCGGTCGCCGCCAGCGCCGGGCCTAAGCTGCGCAGCATGTTGCGGGCATCGGTGCTCAGCACCGATCCGGCTTTGGAATCCAACGCCTGCGCACCGCGGCGGGCGAGGAACGCCGCACTGTCGGCAAGATCAATCAAAGTTTTGGCGCGCTCTTTTAGCCCCGGCATCAGGGTAAGCACGCGGCCACGGGTGATATCATCGCACACATTGGCCGGGTTGCTGGCAAGCCGGGTGAGCACCAGATCGGTTAGCCGCGCATCATCGGCGGCGCGCATCCACACCCCGTTCAAATGGCTCAGTTTGGCATAATCCATCCGGCTGGCGGCGCGGCCAACGCCGGAAAGATCAAACAGCTTTATCGCCTCGTCGCGCGAAATGATTTCACTGTCGCCGTGGCCCCAGCCTAAGCGCAAAATGTAGTTGCACAAAGCTTCCGGTAAAAACCCCTCGCGGGCAAATTCCAGCACGCTGACAGCGCCATGGCGTTTGGATAGTTTTGCGCCATCGGCCCCGTGGATCAGCGGGATGTGGGCAAAGCGGGGAATATCGTAGCCCAAAGCTTTAAAGATTTGCACCTGGCGGAACGTGTTGGTCAGGTGATCATCGCCGCGAATAACATGGGAAATCTCCATGTCGTGATCATCCACCACCACCGCGTGCAGGTAAGTTGGCGTGCCGTCGCTGCGCAAAATGATCATGTCGTCCAGCTCGGTATCGGCCACCCGCACCTCGCCCTGCACCAGATCGTGGATAATGGTATCGCCATCACGCGGGGCGCGCAGGCGGATTGCCGGTTTTGCCCCGGCCGGCGCATCGGCCGGGTCGCGGTCGCGCCAGCGCCCATCATAGCGCGGCGGCCGGCCCTCGGCGGTTGCCAGATCGCGCATGGCGCGCAACTCGTCCGGCGTTGCGTAGCAGCGATAAGCAGCGCCGGTGTCTAGCAGGCGCATGGCTTCGGCGGCGTGGCGCTGCACCCGGGTGGATTGAAAAATCGCCGGCTGATCGGGGCTGATGCCGAGCCACGCGAGCCCCTCCAGGATCACCCGCACCGCCTCATCGGTGCTGCGCTCGCGATCGGTATCTTCAATGCGCAGCAGAAATTCGCCGCCGTGATGGCGGGCGAATAAATAATTGAACAGGGCGGTGCGGGCGCCACCGATGTGAAGCAGGCCGGTGGGGCTGGGGGCAAAACGGGTGCGCAGGGTCATGGCCAGGTTGTAGCGGGGTTGGGGGGGGCGCGGGAAGGGGGCCGGGTTATGCGTTTCGGGGTTGAACTTGGCGCAAACACAGAAACGGTTTTTGGCGGCAATTAAAATTACACTACCGCATCAATTTCACCTAAACTGGGGCGTATGCGCATCCCCTATTTGCCCCGCCATGCCCGCCGCACCGTGGCGCGCGCTTGGGCGCAGGAACGCGAAGCGGCCGCGGCTTTTTTGCCCGCCGGGGTTATTTGCGGGGCGCTGGGGTATTTCGCTTGGCCCGGGGAGCCCGCCTGGTGGATTGCGGCGGGTTTGGTTTTGGCAGGCATGGCCGGCCTGTTGGCGGCCCGGGCATGGCCGGGTTTTTGGTTTTTTGGGGCTTTGGTGTTGGCCGCCGGACTGGGATTTGGCGCCGCCGATTGGCGCGCCGTGGCAGCGCTGCCCTGGGATGATCCGCCGGCAGGCGGGGTGGTTGCCAGCGGAATTGTGCAAGATGTCGACGTGCTGGCAACCGGAAGGCGGGTGACGCTTACCCACGTGACGCTCGACCCCGGCGGCGCGATTGGCCGGCTGGTGCGCCTGCGCCTGCGCGACATCGACCCCGCGCCGGTGGCTGTTGGCGATAGCATTGCCGTGCGTGCGTTGCTGACCCTGCCCGGGCCGCCGGCAGTGCCGGGGGGGCGCGATGCGGCGCGCGCCGCCTGGTTTTCGGGTTTGGGGTTTTACGGGTTTGCCATAGGGCCGGTGCAGGTGATCAGCCCAGGGCGGCCCCCGGCCATGGCAGCGTTGCGCGCCGCGATTGCCCAGCGCATTCGCGCAGTGCTGCCCGGCGATGAAGGGGCGATCGCCACCACTCTGCTGTGCGGCATGGCAGATGCTGTGCCGCAATCATTACGCGCAGAGTTTGCAGCCAGCGGCCTTGCCCATATTCTGGCGGTCGCCGGGCTACATTTGGGCAGCGTGATGGGGGTGGTGTTTTACTTGGTGCGGCTGGGCTTGGCGCTACCGGAGCGTGTGGCGCTCATCTGCCCCACCAAGCGCATAGCGGCCCTGGCATCTTTGCTGGCGGGCGGTTTTTACATGGCGCTGACCGGCGCGCATGTGCCGGTGGAACGCAGCTTTGTCATGGCCGCCTTAGCCGTACTGGCCGTGTTTGCCGGGCGCCGCGCGTTGAGTTTGCGGGCGCTCGGCATTGCCGCAATCGGGCTGACCCTGGCCGACCCTGCGTCCGTGCTGGGGGTGAGTTTTCAAATGAGCTTTGCCGCCGTTTTGGCTTTGATTGTCGGCTACGAACGAATTTGGCCATGGATGACCCAGTATCTGCCGGCGGACCTTACCTCGCGTGCGGTGCGATTGTTGCGCGGTGTGTTGGCTTTGGTGTTGACCAGTTTGCTTGCCGGCGGCGCGACACTTCCGTTTGCCGCGTATTATTTTGGCACCGCCGGGCTGTTGTTTGTGCCGGCCAACATAGTGGCGGTGCCATTAACCGCTTTTGTGGTTCTGCCGGCGGGTTTGTGCGCGGTGCTGCTGATGCCGCTGCATGGCGAATTTTTGGCGCTGCACCCCATGGGCTGGGGGATCGATGGGCTGATAGGGGCGGCGCACGTGGTGGCCGGTTTGCCGGGGGCGGCTATGGCGGTTGGTATGCTGCCGCCAGCGGTGCCGCTGCTGTTCGCGGCCGGATTATTTTTGCTGTGCATTGGCCGCACCTGGCTGTGGCGGGCGCCGGGTTTGGCCATGATTGCGGCGGCGTTTCTGGTGGCGCTGCTACGGCCATTGCCCGATGTGCTGGTTAGCCCCGGCGCGCGCGCCATCGGGGTCGTGATAGGCGGCAAAATGCTGCTGGCGCAAAGTCACCACACCGACCGTTTTGCCCGGGACGCGATTTTAGCGGCGTTCGGCGTGCGCGCCGGTGCGCAGGTGGCACCGGCCTGCGCGGCACCGATGTGCCGCCTGGCCCTGGCTGGCGGCACGATTGTGGTGATGCGCGATGCCGATGCGCGGCCCGCGTGTGCCGGTGTCGCCGTTATTGTGGCGGTGGTGCGGGTGGGCAGGGTGTGCCCCGGCGTTGCCGTTCTGGATGCCACAACCACGGCCGATGGCGCGGCGGCGGTTTATCTGCGTCTCGGCGGCGCACGCATTATTGACGATACCGATGCGCGGGCCAACCGGCTGTGGGCGCCGGCAGTGGCAAACCTTCCCTTTGCGCCAACCGAATAACTAATAGCTGCGCAATAGCCCGACCAGCCGCCCCTGCACGCGCACGCGATCTGCCGGCAGCAGGCGGGTTTCGTAACGCGGATTGGCCGGTTCCAGCGCAATCGAATTGCCGCGCTTGCGCAAGCGTTTAAGGGTCACGTCCTGACCATCGATCAGCGCCACGATAATTTGGCCGGTTTCGGCGGTATCGCTACGGCAAATAATGGCGGTGTCGCCATCCATAATGCCAGCCTCGATCATGGAATCGCCATCAACCAGCAAGGCAAAATGATCACCCCGGCCGAGCAGGGCCGCCGGCACATCGATAAAGCTGGTGTCATCATGGATCGCTTCGATCGCAAGCCCAGCGGCGATGCGGCCATACAACGGCAGTTGCACCGCCACCGCATCGTTGGCGGTGCGCACGGCGGTTAGCGATTTGGAAAAATCGCCGCGAATAACATTGGGCGTGAAGCCAGGAGGTGGCGGGGCGGCGGCGGGGGCGGCCACGGCGGGCATATCCTTGGCAACGGCTTTACCGGCACCTACATTTTCCGGCAGGCGCAACACTTCTAGCGCGCGCGCCCGGTGGTGATGGCGCCGCAAAAACCCGCGTTCTTCCAGTGCCGAGATCAACCGGTGGATTCCCGATTTTGATCGCAGATCGAGCGCCTCTTTCATTTCCTCGAAACTTGGGGAAACGCCGGTATCGCGCAATTTATGATCGATAAAACTCAGTAATTCGTGCTGCTTGCGGGTAAGCATGGCGCGGCTCCTGGCCCCCCGGGGCGTGCAAGGGGGGTAGCGCGAGGGTGGGGTAGAACAAAATAGCAACTTTAGTGTTTTAGGGGGCGCGCAGCCGTTTCGTCAACACTTCATTCGCGCACCAGGCTGGGCCGCTTGGGTTTGCGTTATTGGCCGCCTACGCGTGGCCCGCATCGCCGCACGATTGCCGCACAGGCGACATCGCAGCGGGCGTGCTTCAGCAGGCCAACGCCAGTAAACGGTAGGATTGCGTGAGTGACACGCGACCCATCAATGCCGGGCTACCAGCACGGGCAGGTTAAAATTTAGCCCGCGTTCGTTTGTGTGGCACAGGCGCTGGCTGGCATAGGTTTTTGCGAAAAGCGATGGGTAACGCTGGCGCGCACTTAATCCCATCACGGTTTACCAGGGTGGCGCTTGCGATGGTTTACCAGGGTGGCGCTTGCGCCGGGGCGGCCGGGTAGGTTTTTGCCCGCACGGCTGCGTGGGGTTTGATGCCCAAATCTTCGGCGGTGAGGTATACTGTTGGGGCAAATCCGGCCTTGGTTTGGCGGGCGTTGCTTGGGTTTTGCGGCGGCGGGGGATTGGGGGCGTCGGGCAGGGATTGCTGCACAGTTGTTTCGATCGCCGCGCACATGGGTTCAATTAGTGCGTGATTTTGCCAGGCGGTATCTAGCATTTGCAGCATATCGTGGCCGCGGTCGGCGGCCAAGGTGTAGCCGATGCTGGTGCGCATTTGGGTGATGGCGCTGGCCAGATCTTCGGGCAGGGATTGGGCTTCGCGCAGCAGCAACGCGTGGGTATCGGTGACGTGGCCCCAGGGGGTGCGGGTGGCGGCCAAATAGGCTTGGCGCCGTTTTTGGCCGACATTTTCGCATTGGTTGGGGATTTCGCCGATGGTTTTTATAA
>JBBARC010000031.1:0-39558 GCA_040400005.1 Acetobacteraceae bacterium
TCGCCATAAATGTTTTCAATGGGTTGTGTAGCTTCGACCCTACCTGGGCAGTTACAAGAAAAGAAGCAAAAGACTTTTACCATGCGGGGACTGAGGCAACGCTGCCACCGCAACCTCCGAACCCAATTCATAAAAGTCTTTTTGCTTCTTTTTCTACAGAAAAAGAAGAGCCTTATCTTTGCGTCGCACAATATCCCCATGGCTGCTAAGACTGCCGGTCATGTCTGTGTTCCTAGAATTTTCGGTCATCTTCCTGCTGACCCTGCTCAACGGCGTGTTTGCCATGAGCGAGCTTGCCCTGGTTTCTGTGCGGCGGGCGCGGCTGGCGGCGATGGAGCGGCGCCGGGTGCGCGGGGCGCGGGCGGCGCGCGAGTTATCGGATGATCCGCAACGGTTTTTGCCCACGGTGCAGGTGGGGGTGACGTTGATCGGCACGCTATCCGGCACGTTTGGCGGGGCGCAGATTGCGCATCACATCACGCCGCTGGTGGCGCAATTACCCTACGTTGGCACCGCCGCCGAGGGTATTTCGCTGGGCCTGGTGGTGGTGGTGATCACCTACATGACCATGGTGTTTGGCGAATTGGTGCCCAAGCAACTGGCCCTGCTCGCACCAGAAAAAATCGCCATTTTGGCGGCCGGGCCAGTGAGTTTGCTGGCGCGCGCCATGGCGCCAATCGTGTGGCTGCTGGGGCTATCGTCATCGCTGGTGTTGCGCGCCTTTGGGGTGGCGCATTACCGGCCGCAGGCGGTGACCGAGGAAGAATTGCGCGCCTTGCTGGCCGAGGGCACCGAAGCCGGCGTGCTGGAAACCGAAGAGCGCGACATGATTGAACGCATGTTGCGCCTGGCCGACAAACCGGTGCGCGCCATCATGACGCCACGCAACGAGCTGGCTTGGCTGGATCGCACCGATTCCGAGCACGAGATTATCGCCGAGCTAAAAGCCGCCCCGCATAGCCGCTTTGTGGTGTGCGATGGCGCGGTGGATAACGTGGTGGGCGTGGTGCAGGCCAAAGATTTACTCGATCGCGTGCTGGAAGGCCAAAAACTGTCGCTGGTCAGCGCGCTGCGCCAGCCGCAAATTATGCCCGACACGGTCACCGCGCTGGAAGCGCTGGAGCGCTTGAAAGCCGATGTGCTGGGGCTGGCGCTGGTGATGGACGAGTACGGCAGTTTTGAAGGGGTGGTTACTGCGGCCGACGTGCTGGCCGCCATTGTGGGCGATGTGGCGGAGCCTGGCACGATGAGCGCAGCGGAAGCCGGCGCCAGCGACGAGGCTGAATTGATGCTGGAAGGCAGCACCGCGGTGGATGAGCTAAAAGTGCGCTTGCATCTGCCCGATCTGCCGGCCGAGGGCAGCTACCATACCCTGGCAGGGTTGTTGCTGGCGTTGCTGCGGCGGGTGCCGGTGGCGGGCGACCGCATTGTGTTTGGTGGCTGGTTGTTTGAGGTGATCGATGTCGATGGCCGGCGGGTGACCAAAGTGCGCGCCAGCCGCGAGACGCTGGCGCAGGGATGAGCGCGCAAGCCGCTGAGGAATACGACGATTTTGCGGCCGTCGCCGGCGGTGGGTATTGATAGGGGCGGCGACCCGGGCCACCCACGCTAAGGGCGCGGGTCGAGGCTATGAACACGGCACACACGGTCACCGGCGCGCCCCAGGCCCTTTGTAACAAAAGTCTTTTTGCTTCTTTTTCTCCAGAAAAAGAAGGCCTTGCCTAATACCGGCCCGCTCAAGGCCCGCTCAAGGGTTGACCCATAAAGAATGGATCAACGCGGGTCGGCATTAGTCTCTTTGGGCGCGCCGCCGCCCGCCAACCCGGCGCATATGCCAAGGCGGCTGGGTACGACCCCACGCATCGCACGTGCCCTGATTTCGCCACATTCGGGCCAAGCGGATGCCGCAGTGCACATCTATCTCATCCTCTGCCGGGCCAGACTACAGGCCCGCTTTGGGGAAGATCGAGACCATGACCACCCTCGCCGCCGCCACGGATGCCCTTGCTAAGTCACGCAAGAAACTTGGCTTTTTCAATCCCGGCACGCTGTTCGCCCTGGGCTTAACCGCCGCCGTTGCGGCTGGTGGCTGGGCGGTGGCCAACCGGCCGGTGGCGGTGCCGGATTTTCACGGCACAGTGGGCGGCTTGGCGTTTGCGCCGTATCAGCGCGGCCAAACCCCCGAGCATCACGATTTTCCTACCACCGCCCAAATTGATAGCGATCTAGCGATCGCGCACACGCTGACCAGCCGTATCCGCACGTATTCGGTGGACGGCGCCATGGCCCAGATCCCGGCCCTTGCCGCCAAGCACGATTTGAAAGTCACCCTAGGCGCCTGGATTAGCGGCAATTCCGGCAATGACCAGGCCGAAACCCAGCGCCTGATCGCCACTGCCAACGCCAACCCCGATGTTGATCGGGTGCTGGTGGGGAACGAGGCGATTTTGCGCTCGGATTTGCCGGTGCCGGAGCTGATTGGCTACATTCGTGAAGCCAAAGCCGGTGTGCATGTGCCGGTATCCACCGCGGAACCCTGGCATGTGTGGTTAAAACACCCCGAGCTTGCGGCGTCGGTGGATTACATCACCATCCATTTGCTGCCCTATTGGGAAGGGCTGCCGATCGACCAGAGCCTTTCCTATATCATGGACAAGCTCGACCAGGTGCAGCGCGCCTACCCCACCAAGCACGTGGTGATCGGCGAAGTGGGCTGGCCTTCCAATGGCGTGGCAATCGGTGGCGCGCATGCCAGCCGGGCCAACCAGGCGCTGTTTTTGCGCAAATTCTTTGTGGCGGCCCAAGCGCGCCACCTCGATTACTTTGTGATGGAAGCGTTCGATCAGCCCTGGAAAACCAGTTTTGAAGGCCGTGCCGCCGGTTACTGGGGCATGATGGACCTTGATCGCCATGCCAAATGGGCGATGACCGGTGCCGTGCACGAAACCCCGGCGTGGGCAATGTGGGCAGCTGGCAGCATTGCCGCCGCCCTGCTGATGGCGGGCGCGCTGCTGAGCCGCCGCCCCGATATTCGGCTCAGCGGCAAGCTGATGGTGGCAGGGCTGGCGCAAGGGTTCGTTGCGGTATTTGCGCTGGTGCTGCTGGCGATGTCGCAAAAATACCTCTCCACTTTTGCCGCCATTGTTTGGGGCAGCTTGGCGGCGGGCCAGGCGCTGCTGCTGCTGCTGTTGCTGGCCGATAGTTTTGAACTGGCCGAAGTGGTGTTTGGCCGGGTGATGAAGCGCCGCCCGGCGATTGTGCCCGCACCTAGCACCATGAAGCTGCCGAAAGTCAGCCTGCATGTGGCGCTGTGCAACGAACCGCCCGAGATGGTGCGCCAAACCTTGAACGCGCTGGCGGCCCTTGATTACGCCGATTACGAAGTGCTGGTGATTGATAACAACACCATGGACCCCGCCTTGTGGGAACCGGTGGCTGATCATTGCGCGCGGCTGGGCCCGAAATTCCGCTTTTTCCACCTGGGCCAATGGCCGGGGTTTAAGGCCGGTGCGCTGAACTTTGGCCTGCGCGAAACCGCGGCCGATGCCGAGATTGTGGCGGTGATCGACAGCGATTACATCGTCGACCCCGACTGGCTGCGCTGCATGGTGCCGCATTTTAACGACCCCCGCGTAGGCTTTGTGCAATCGCCGCAGGATTACCACGATAACGACGGCAGCTTTTTCAAGCGGCTGATGTTCTGGGAATACGCTGGCTTCTTCCATGTTGGCATGGTGCAGCGTAACGAACGCAACGCCATTATTCAGCACGGCACGATGACGCTGGTGCGTAAATCGGCGCTGATGGATGGCGGCAAGAATTGGTCGGAATGGACCATTTGCGAAGATGCAGAACTCGGCCTGCGCCTGTTCCGCGCCGGTTGGGAAGCGGTCTATTCGCCGCACAGCTTCGGCCGTGGCGTGATGCCCGATGATTTTGCCGCTTTCCGTAAGCAACGCTTTCGGTGGGCTTATGGCGCCATGCAGATTATGCGCGGCCATGCGGCAGCTTTGTTCAACCCATTCAACCGCGAACTTACCCTGGGCCAGCGCTGGCACTTTGTGATGGGCTGGTTGCCGTGGGTGGGCGATGCGCTGGGTTTGGCCTTTGTGGTGATGGGTTTGCTGTGGTCGATCGGCTTGATTGCGGCGCCAATGACCTACGAATTTCCCATCGTGCTGTTCATGGTGCCATCGATCGGGCTGTTCTTCTTCAAGCTGGTGCAGATCATGGCGCTGTATGCAACGCGGGTGCCGTGCTCGGGCAAGGATCGCCTAGGTGCGGCCATTGCCGGGCTGGCGTTAAGCCACACCATTGGCAAAGCGGTTTGGAAAGGCTTGTTTATTCGCTCGGCCCCGTTTTTGCGCACACCCAAAATGGAAGATGCGCCGGCGCTGGTGCAGGGTTTGGTGATGGCGCGCGAAGAACTGGTGCTGCTGGTGCTGACATGGGCCGCGATGTTCGGGGTGGGGTTTGCCCACCATCTGGCGACCCCAGAAGCCAAATTGTGGTGTGCAGTGCTGTTCACCCAGTCGCTGCCTTACATGGCGGCAGTGGCGGTGGCGGTGATTGCGGCCTTCCCTGCCCGCAAACCAGTGGGGGTGACTGCTGCCCAACCGGCGATGCTGGCACGTTTCCCAGCCATGCTGGAACTGGGCGGCGACTAAACGCTTTGGGTTAGGCTTGCGCGTAGTGGGTGTGAAGGGCGAGGGTAGCAACCCTCGCCCTTTTCTTTTGGGGTGCTGCTGCGCCGCTATCTGATTTTGGAGTTTTGCCATGTACCGTCCACTACCGCCGCTGGCAGCCATTTTGGGGGCGGCCGGGTTGCTGCCGTTTGTGGTGTTGGGCATCGCCAGTGTCGGCGCCAATTCGGGCCGGGCCGCCGTGGCAGCAACCCTACTGGTGGCTTATGGCGCGGCGATATTGAGCTTTTTGGGCGGGGTGCATTGGGGGTTTACGCTGGGTGGCGACGATGAAGCCGATCCCGCAACCCGGCATCGCTTGGCGTTGGGGGTAGTGCCGCCGTTGCTGGGGTGGGGCGCCGTTGCCTTGGCGGTGGTCGCCTACCCGTTTTTAGGCTTAGGCACGCTGATTTTTAGCTTCGGCCTGACCGTGATTGTGGAAAGCCGGGCGCATAAGCGCGATTGGATGCCGACCGGGTATATGACCATGCGGTGGGCGATTTCGATTGCGGTGATGGCCATTCTGGTCACCGTGTTTGTGCTGCGCATGGTGGGCGCCCACGTGCTGTTTTGATGGCCCGCGCTTTGATGGCCCGCGCTTTGATGACCCGAGCTTTGTTGACCGTGAGCGGGCGAGGCTAGTGCGGCGTTAACTAAAAATGTCTTTATTTTTGGATTTGTCTATGGTTTATGAACGGTATTGCAGCCGGAGATTTTGCCATGCCAGATCCCCCTAAGTCAGATGCGACCATCATCCCTTTTCCGCAGCGTGACCCCACTATTGCCGGGGAGGCGCGGCTATCGCAGGCGCTGGGTGCGCTCGATGCGGCGCTGGACGAACAGCGCCGGGCGCTGTCAGATTGGCGCTTTGCCATGACCGAACTGGGCATTGGGGTGGCGGCGTTAAGCCATTCGCTGGCTGGGTATCAGGATAGTTTGGGGCTGGTGGAAACCAAGCTGGGCGGCTTGCACGAACAATCGGCGAGGCTTGCAGCCTGGGCGGATGGGGTGATGGCACACCCTTTAAGCTAAATTCCTGCTGCCTTAAATTCCTGCTGGCCTAAATTCCTGCTGGCCTTGTTTTTATAGTTAAAACGGAATGGTATGGGGTCGTGATGATTTTCGCGCCCCCACCATGAGCCTCGCCCGCATCCAAAGCTTTGCTTTCGCCGGCATTGAAGCCGTGCCGGTGGAAGTACAAGTACAAATATCGTCTGGCCTGCCGGCGTTTTTGGTGGTTGGCCTGCCCGACAAGGCCGTGGGGGAAGCGCGCGAACGGGTGCGGGCAGCCTTAACCGCCATGGGATTGTCGCTGCCGCCCAAACGGATTTTGATCAATCTGGCGCCCGCCGATTTGTTGAAAGAAGGCAGCCATTTTGATCTGCCCATGGCGCTGGCGGTGCTCGCGGCGATGGATGTGCTGCCGCGCGAAGAACTTTCGCATTACGCAGCTTTGGGCGAACTTTCGCTGGATGGCGCGTTAAACCCGGTGGCCGGTGTGCTGCCGGCGGCGATTGGCGCCGGCGCGCGCGAGTTGGGGCTGATCTGCCCGCACGCGCAAGGGGGCGAGGCCGCCTGGGCCGGCAGTGTCGAAGTGCTAGCGCCGCGCGATTTGCTGACGCTGATCAACCATTTTCGTGGCACCCAGGTGATGAGCCCGCCCGAACCAGCCGGCGTTGCAGAAGCGCTACACACGGTGGATCTGGCCGATGTGCGCGGCATGGAAACGGCGCGGCGGGCGCTGGAAATTGCCGCAAGCGGTGGGCATAATCTGTTGCTGGTGGGGTCGCCCGGTGCCGGCAAATCCATGCTGGCGGCGCGCCTGCCGGGGTTGCTGCCAGATCTAACCCCGGCCGAGGCGCTGGAAGTGAGCATGATCCATTCGGTGGCCGGCATGCTGGAAGGTGGCCGCTTACTAAAACGCCCGCCGTTTCGCGAACCCCATCACAGTGCCAGCCAAGCCGCTATCATTGGCGGCGGCGCCCGGGCGCGGCCGGGCGAGGTCAGCCTGGCCCATCGCGGCGTGTTGTTTTTGGACGAGCTGCCAGAATTTCCCCGCGCCGTGCTAGAAACCTTGCGCCAGCCGCTGGAATGCGGGCGCACAACGGTTGCCCGGGTTGCCGCCCACGTAACTTACCCGGCGCGGTTTCAACTGATCGCCGCAATGAACCCGTGCCGCTGCGGGCATTTGGGCAATGCCGCGCGCGAATGTGCGCGCGCGCCGCGCTGTGGCGAGGATTATTTATCGCGCATCAGCGGGCCATTGCTTGACCGCATTGATATCACCGTGCACGTGCAGCCGGTATCGCCATCTGATTTGGCCCGCGCGCCGGTGGGCGAGGATAGTGCGGCGGTGGCCAAAAGGGTTGCCCGTGCACGCGCCGCCCAGCGCGCCCGCGGTGTGCTGAATGCGGAAGCCGATAGCGGCAAGATTGAGATTGAGGCGGCAGCGAGGGCATTAGCGGAAACCGCCATGGCGCGGCTAAATTTATCGCCGCGCGGTTATACCCGCGTGCTGCGCGTGGCCCGCAGTATCGCCGATTTGGCGGCGGTTGAAAAAGTGCGGCGTGAAGATGTGGCGGAGGCGCTGGCGTTTCGCCACCGCATCCCGGGGCGGGTGCTGTGAACGAAAAATTCTAAGCGTTCACAAGAAAATTTTCGATCAGAACAGCCAGTGGTTCGGCTTGATCGACATGCACCCAATGCCCGGCGCCCAAAATTGTTTCGATTGTGGCCTGTGGGCATAAGGCGTGGATAAGTGGGGCATCGGCGGGCAAAATATAATCGGATGCGCCACCGGCGACAAACAAAGCGGGGCCGGCATAGGTAAGGCCGTTAGCTACACTGGGCCAATCTTCGATATCGGCAATGCCAGCGGCGATGTTTTGCAACCCTATGCGCCAGGCGGGGGCATCGCCGGGCACAAAATTTTGCAGCAAAAAACCGCGCGTGCTGTCGTTGGAAATGGTAGGCGCCAGCAGCGCGCCGGCATCTCGCCGGCTGAGCGGTTGGTTGAGCGGCACAGCGCATAACGCTGCCGCCACCTGCGCGTTGTGGTGGGCATAGGGGCGCGGGGCGATGTCGATCACCACCAATTTTGTAACCAGCGCCGGTTGCAGCAAGGCCGCCATCAGCGCGGTTTTACCACCCATGGAATGGCCGATCAGCGCCGCCGGCACGGCCTCAAGATCTGCCAAAGTTTGTAGCACATCGCGGGCGAGATCGTCATACGCCATGCCCGGCGCGTGGCCGCTATCGCCGTGGTTGCGCAGATCGAGTGAGATCACCCGATGTGTGCCGCATAGGCGCCGCGCCAGCGTGCCCAAGTTGCGGGCACGGCCAAACAAGCCGTGCAACAGCACAACCGGCGGCCCTGCCCCGATGCTGGATGACGCCAAGCGCATTACGGGGTCAGGATAATTTTGCCGATGTGCACACCGCTTTCCAGCAAGGTGTGGGCCTGCACCACTTCGCTGAACGAAAACACTCTGTATATTTGCGGCAGGCAGCGGCCGGCTTGCAGGGCGGGCCAGACATGGGTGCGTAAGGCATCGGCGATGGCGGCTTTTTCGGCCAATGTGCGCGGCCGCAGGGTGGATCCGGTAATCACCAATCGCTTGAGCATAACAGGGAGTATGGAAAAATCTGGATCGCGGATCCCGCCCTGCACGGCGATCACCACCAGGCGGCCATTTGGCGCCAGGCAGTTGATGTTGCGCGAAACGTAAGGGCCGGCGACCATATCCAGCACCACATCAACACCGGCGCCACTGGTAAGGTCATCGATGCGGGCGACAAAATCCTGCGCACGGTAGTCGATCGCCGCGTGCGCACCAAGTTCAACACAGGCGGCACATTTTTCCGGCGAGCCGGCGGTGGCATACACGGTTGCGCCAAATTCGCGGGCCAGCGCAATGGCGGTGGTGCCAATGCCGCTGGTGCCGCCGTGCACCAGCAACGATTCGCCGGCCACCAGCCGGCCATGGCCAAACACATTGGCCCAAACGGTAAAATAGGTTTCCGGCAGGGCAGCGCCCTGCACCATGCTGATACCTTGCGGCAGGGTTAGGGTTTGCGTTGCCGGGGCGATGCAATATTCGGCGTAGCCGCCGCCGTTCACCAGGGCGGCGACATGATCGCCGATGGCAAAACGATCAACACCTTCGCCCAAAGCTGCAATTTCGCCGGCCACTTCCAGGCCCAACCGCGGGTCGGCGCCGGGGGGGGCGGGGTATAGCCCCATGCGCTGGGCGAGATCGGGGCGGTTGATGCCGGCAGCATGCACGCGGATCAGCACCTCGCCGGCGGCCGGGTGCGGCAACGCTGCGTGTTCCACCGCCAGACAATTCGCACCACCTGTGCCGTTCATGGCGATGGCCCGCATCAGCGTGGGAAGGGTCATGTGGTGGTCTCCTCGGATTGGTGTTTTATATCGTGGATCAGTGTTGCAGGAACCGGCGTGTCTGTGAACGGCTTTGCAACGCAAAGCGGGACAGCTTAGGCAAAACCGGCACGGAATTTTTGGGGCATGACCGCGTGAGCGCACCACACATCACCCCTAACCCGATAACCCGCCTGCTGGCGCGGCTGCGCGGGGCGGTGCGATCCGATGAAATTTGGCTCACCGTGCTGGCAACCTGCCTGGGTGCAATGGCGGGCGCCCTGGTGGGTGGGCTGAACATGCTGGCGCAGCACGGCCATGAAATTTTATTCGCACTACCGGCGGGGCAGCGCCTATCGGCAATGGTGGCGATCAACCCCTGGCGGGCGCTGCTGGTGCCAAGCACTGGCGGCGTGCTGATCGGTGCCGCCACCTGGTATTTTAGCCGGGTGCGGCCGACCCGCGCGGTAGACCCGATCGAGGCCAATGCGCTGTATGGCGGGCACATGTCGCTAAACGATAGTTTGGTGATGATTGGGCAAATACTGCTGTCTAACGCGTGCGGTGCGTCGGTGGGGTTGGAAGCCGGCTACACCCAGATGGGTGGTGCGATCGGCTCGCGCCTGGGGCGGGCGTTTGGCGTGCGCCGGCGTGATTTGCGGCTGCTGGTGGGGTGTGGGGCGGCCGGTGCCATTGCCAGTGCGTTTAACGCGCCGCTGACCGGCGCCTTTTATGGGTTTGAGCTGGTTATTGGCACGTATGCGCTGAACAGTTTGGCGCCGGTGGTGAGTGCGGCGATTGCGGCGACCATCGTTAGCCAAAAACTGTTTATATCGGGCGCAAGCTTTGCCCCCAGCATGCCGGCGCAACTGCTACCCACCGATTTTGCCCTGGTGCTGGCTTTGGGGTTTGTCGCAGCACTTGCCGGTATTAGCATTATGCGCGCGGTGAGCTTTGCCGAAGCCGCGTTTAAATTTACCCGCCTGCCGGTGTTTGCCCGCCCCGGCGTGGGCGGCCTGCTGGTCGGGGTGTTGGCGTTTATAACGCCTGCGGTGATGTCTGGCGGGCACGGCGCCATGCGGCTAACTTTTGGCCAGGCGTTGCCATTTAGCGTGCTAGCGGCTTTGTTTGTGTTCAAAGCGTGCGCCTCGGCGATATCGCTGGGGGCGGGGTTTCGCGGCGGGTTGTTTTTTGCGTCCCTGCTGCTGGGATCGTTACTGGGTAAAATGTTCAGTGCCGCCACATTACTGTTGCCGCCAGCATGGATTGCGACAAGCGTGTTGCCCGAGCCGGTTTATGCGTTGATTGGCATGAGCGCGCTGGCCACCGCCATTATCGGCGGGCCACTGACCATGACATTTTTGGCGCTGGAAAGTACGGCAAGCCTGCCGCTGGCAAGCGTTGTGCTGGCAGCATCGGTGGTATCTTCCCTGACTGTGCGTAGGTTGTTTGGCTATTCGTTTGCTACCTGGCGGTTTCACTTACGTGGCGAAACCATTCGCAGTGCCGCCGATATCGGCTGGATGCGCACACTGACGGTGGATAGTATGATGCGGCGGGATCTGCCGTGCGTTATGCAGAACGAAACGCTAGAGGATTTTCGCCTAAAGTTTGCATTGGGGTCAACTAACCGGGTGGTGGTGGTGGATGACAATGCCCATTACGCCGGCATTGTGTGGCTGGCCGAAGCGCACAGCCCGCACCCGGCCGGCACCACGATTGCGGATATCATGCACCGAGTGACAAGCGTGCTTTACCCGGTGCTGACAGTAAAAGATGCGATCGATATTTTTGCCAATGCTGGCGCCGATGCGCTGGCGGTGGTGGAAAGCAGCAAAAACCCGCGCGTGCTGGGCCTGCTGAACGAACATTACGCCTTACGCAGATATAGCGAAGAACTAGACAAACACAGAAGAGACTTAAGCGGCGAATAAAGCCAACGGCGGCGATGAGATCTCGGTGAGACGCACGCCCCAGTCCCGACATCATAAAAGTCTTTTGCTTCTTTTCTTCAGAAAAGAAGATTATTGTCTTTCAATGTCTTAGCTTAACCCCTTGATCCCGCCCCGACGCCGCGTTAGGTGAGCATCCCTCATTTACCAGGAGCCCAAGCCATTTCACTGTTTCCTGATACGCCGGTGCCGCCTGATGTGGTGGGCGCCGAGTTGCCGCATTGGAATGGCCAGGAGTTTGCCGATTTACTGGCGCTAACGCCGGTTGGGCATAATCATTTTTTATCGCAGCAGAAAGAACATAACGATTCCGGCGCGTTGTTTGGCGGCCAGGTGCTGGCGCAAAGCCTGCGCGCGGCACAAACCACGATCGAACGGCCGGCGCATGTGTTGCAGGCGGAATTTTTGCGCGCCGGCGTGGGTGATGTGCCGGTGACCTACACGGTGGAAAACACCCGCGACGGGCGCGGGTTTTCCACCCGGCGGGTG
Source organism: Acetobacteraceae bacterium (assembly GCA_040400005.1). GTDB lineage: Bacteria > Pseudomonadota > Alphaproteobacteria > Acetobacterales > Acetobacteraceae > JBBARC01. Next base: position 11,505 of record JBBARC010000031.1, read on the forward strand.
GTGGCGTTGCAGCATGGGCGGCAGATTTTGCATGCGCAGATTTCGTTTACCGCAGGCGAAGATGGCCCCAATTTTATCACCGCCATGCCAGATGTGCCGGCGCCTGAATCGCTGCCCGATGAGGCGACGCTGGCGGTGCTGTATGCCGATAAATTGGGGGTAACCGGGGCCAGGCGGCTGGCGGCCGAACGCACGGTTGCCATGCGCTATGTGGAACCCGAGCGCATGTTGCTGGGCGCCGCTGGCCCGCCACGGCAGATGTATTGGATGCGGCTGCACAAAATTTCTAACCCCGATGCCGGCGCCCAGGCCTGCGGCATTGCCTATTTATCGGATTACTGGCTGGCCGGGGTGTTTCGCAGTGCGGTAACCGATTGGCAGGCGGCGAGCCAGTATTACGTGCACAGCCTGAACCACAGCCTGTTTTTTCACAATGCGGCGCGGGCGGATGAATGGTTGTTGTTTGAAAGCCAATGTTTGTGGTCGGGTCACGGCCGCACGCTGGCGCTGGGGCGGATTTTTGCCCGTGATGGCACGCCGGTGGCGACGGTGACACAGGAAGCACTGTTGCGGCTGGGTAAAAAACGGGTTTGACCCACCAAGCGAACTTACTTTTGTTTTCCTATGCCTGCGTCACGCCCCCGCGTATTGCGGTAAATTTTCCAGCAGCCCTTGCCATTGCAGCGCAATGGTGTCGGGCCGAAACCGGCTGAGCACGGCTTCGGCGCGGGCGGCGAAGCACTCGCTGCGCACGGGGTTGGCAAGAACGCGGCTGATCCCGGCGGCGATGGATGCGGTATCGTAGGGATCGACAAATTCGGCGGTATCGCCAAAAATCCAGCGAAAAACCGGGATATCGGATACCACGCAGGGCGTGCCGAATTGCATGGCTTCGATCGGCGAGTAGCCAAAGCCTTCGTTAAAGCTGGGGAAAGCAAAGCAGCTTGCGGCGGCCATCAACGCGTGCAGCTCATCGGTGGGCACGTGTTGCAAATGCAGAATGCGGCCACTTTCCACATGGGGGCGCATTTCGGCCAGCACATCGGCTTCGCGCCAGCCGGGGCCAGCAACGATAACCAGGCGCAGATCTTCGCTGGTGGTTGCCAGCACGCGTTCGAAGGCGCGGATCAAGCCCAAGAAATTTTTGCGCGGTTCCAGCGTGGACACCGAAAGCACATAGCGCATGGCCGGATGGGGCGGCAGAAAGCCCGCGGGTTTGCTAACAACGCGTGCCCCCAGGGCGCGGAAGGTGACATGGCGATCGATCACCGCAATCGGATCAATGTTAGCAGCACCAGCATCCACCGGCGCGATGGCGCAGGGGATAACCACCGCGTTGGCTTCCCGCGTGGGGTCAAGGGTAAGCAGGCTGTCGCGGCTTTGCGGCGAGTTACACACAAAAATCGCGTCCGCGGCGCAGGCGCGCACCAAGCGGCCATGGGCGAGCACCACTTTCCAGCCCAGCACGGTATCGGGGTCGGTCACCGGCACGGAATCATGAAAGCGTACAATCTGGCGCACGCCGGGGGGTAGCCGCACCGGGCGGGGCATGCAGAACAGCACCGCATCGTAGCCTTCGGCATCGAGGGTTTTCAGCATCGGCCAAGGCGCGTGGGCGCAGCTGTCGATAATGCTGCGCACCGACAGATCGGTTGCGGCAAAATCCTGATCAAGGATATCGCGGCGCTGGTGCGGCGACAGCGTTTTGGCGAACAGCACGCGCCACAGGGCATTGAGCTGGCTGCGATCTTCCAGCGCAATAACCGCGTGGTGGCGGCGCAGCAGCTGGTAGGCGGTTTGGGCGAATTGAATAAGGCTAAGTGGAAAAATGCGGCGCTGGCCGGGCGCCCAGTTACGTTCCATCCAATGCAGCACTGATGCGGTCAGCGCCGGGCCATCGGGGTGGTTGGGCCGCAGCACCGGCAGATCGTGGCGGCTGGTCGGCATCAGCAGGCCAGTAAGTTCCACACTATCCAATCCTGCCAACATCGCGAATATCAGGCGGATATCCTGGGCTATGCCAACATAACCGTCGGCCGCGTGCGACAAATCCACCAGCAGCCGGGTGCGCGGCGGCGGGGGGCTGCCGGCGCTAAACGGGCGGCCGAGGTCGAGGTCGGTTAAGGGGGTGCGGGTCAGCATCACACGATCAAGTCGCCCCGCCACGGCGGCCGGCGTGAGCGGCCAGGCGCAAGCGTAAGGCGTTGAGCTTTATGAACCCCTCCGCATCCTGCTGGTTATATGCGCCCTGATCATCTTCAAACGTCACCACTTTGGTATCGTATAGGCTATTGGGGCTGCGCCTGCCGGTCACAGTTGCGTGACCTTTATAGAGACGCAACCGCACCTCGCCTGAGACAGAATGCTGACTTTGGTCGATCATCGCCTGCAGCATGTGGCGTTCGGGCGAAAACCAGAACCCGTTATAAATCAGCTCGGCATAGCGCGGCATCAGGCTGTCTTTTAAATGGGCCGCTTCACGGTCGAGCGTAATGCTCTCGATGCCGCGGTGGGCGGCCAGCAGAATAGTGCCGCCGGGGGTTTCGTAAACGCCGCGCGATTTCATGCCAACAAAGCGGTTTTCCACCAAATCAAGCCGGCCAATGCCGTTTTCGCGCCCCAGCGCGTTCAGGCGGGTCAGCAGGGTCGCCGGCGACATCGCCTCGCCGTTGATCGCCACCGGGTCGCCGGCCTGGAAGGTGATAACAATCTCGGTCGCCCGATCAGGGGCATTTTCCGGGCTGATGGTGCGCTGATAGACAATTTCGTCCGGCGCTACCCAGGGGTCTTCGAGGATTTTACCCTCCGATGACGAGTGCAGCAGATTGGCATCAACCGAAAATGGCGCCTCCCCGCGTTTGTCTTTGGTGATGGGAATTTGGTGGGTTTCGGCAAATTCCAGCAGCCGGGTGCGGCTGGTCAGGTCCCATTCGCGCCACGGGGCAATCACCGTCACATCGGGTTTGAGGGCATAATAGGCCAGCTCAAAACGCACCTGGTCGTTGCCCTTGCCGGTGGCACCATGGGCCACCGCGTCGGCGCCAACCATCTCGGCAATCTCAATCTGGCGTTTGGCGATCAGGGGGCGGGCGATCGACGTGCCCAGCAAATACTGGCCTTCATACAAGGCGTTGGCGCGGAACATCGGAAACACATAATCGCGAACAAAAACCTCGCGCAGGTCTTCAACAAAAATTTCGCGCACGCCAGCCAGTTGCGCCTTGTTACGGGCCGGTTCCACTTCCTCGCCCTGCCCCAGATCGGCGGTAAAGGTGACCACGTCGCAGCCGTAGGTGGTTTGCAGCCAGCGCAAAATAACGCTGGTATCAAGCCCGCCGGAATAGGCGAGCACAATTTTTTTGACCGGTTTTTTGGCGTTCCGTCCCGACATTGCAAACCTAACGTATCGCTAATCTTAGCCAGGGACTTAAACCGCAGCCCGCAGCAGGGCAAGCATCGCGGTATTGTGCGTAAGCTTAAGGGGGCCTCGGGCTTGGGCTAACCGGGGCACTGGGTTATGCAGGGCGCGAAGGATACCCGAAACCCAACCCTATGTCCGCCCCGATTAACGATCCCCTGAACGACCCCGCCTACGCCACCCGCCTTGCCAAGCTGCTGCCCATGCTGGGATCAGCCCAGAGCGAGGAGGCCGATGTCGCGCGCCGCAAGCTGATCGAGCATCTGGGCGCGCAAGGCCTAACCCTGCTCGACCTGGCCAACCGGCTGCAGCGCCAGGTGCTGGTCAATGCCAACCCTACGTCGAAACTGCGCGGCGGCGAGGTCGACCGCCAAATCGCCGCCATGCGGTCACGTCTGGCGGAAACCCAGGCGGAAATGGCCCAGTCGCAAGGGGTCGCCGCTGAATTGCAGCGCGCAGTCGACAGGCTGGCCCTGCTCGCCAATAAACTGCGCCACGCGCGCGACCGGGCAATACTGCTGGCAAGCCTGGCCTGCCTCGCCGGCGGCATCGCGGTGGCGGTGGATTTGGCACCGGTGGTCAACCGCATGCTGCGAACGGCACCCCTTACCGGCGTGCCCGGCATGCCAATGTACATGCAAACCGGCGATGAAGCCGAACGCAGCGCCCTGCTACCGCCAGGCCCGGGCGAAACCGCCGGCACCGCCGCGGTGCAGGATTTGGCCGTGCGCTACGAACCGCACGACGATGCCGGCGTGCGGGCCTATCTTAACCGCGGCACCCCAGTGGTGATTATGCGCAAGGCGGTGCTAAACAACCGCACCTGGCTGTTCGTACGCAGCGCCAGCGGCATGGGCTGGACACGCTCGGGCGATGTGCTGCGGTAGAAAGAAAGAGTCTTCTTTTCTGAAGAAAAGAAGCAAAAGACTTTTTGTAATTTGGCACCGTGCGGCGCGAGGGCCTGGGGGGATGCGTTTGAGATCCCATTGTTGAGTGGATATGGCTGAACGCGGCCGATCTATTTCGAAACAAATACGTTTCGAACAGCAAGTCGTTCGTGTAGGGTGGGCTCCAGCCCACCGGTGCAAGTCGCCAAATGAAACCCAAGCATATAAACACCGAAACGACACCAAGGTGCGCATCCAAGATCGCCCGACAGAATATTTCCGGTTCCACTTGGCTGAACGCCGGCAATACCAAGCCGCCTTGACAATGACCGTTCCATCGGCGTTGATCCATTCTTCATGGGTCAAGCCTTAAGCGGGTTGGTATAAGATCCCAAAACCCCAACCTACCCCACCGCCAAATCAGCCAACAACTCCGCCTCCAGCAACGCCGCATCTTCGGTGTCCTCACTGCGCACACTCTCGCGCCCAATATCCAGCAGCACCGGCACCGCCAGCGGCGATACCCGCGCCAACTGCATAATGCGCAATTTACCCACCGTGCGCGTCAGCATATCGCCCAAACGGCCAAGATCAATCAGCCCGGTCGCGGCATCAGCCAAGGTTGCCCGCAGCAGCACATGGTTAGGCTGGTGGCGGCGCAACGCCGCATAAATCAGATCACTGTTAATCGTCACCTGGCGGCGGTTTTTGCCAGCCCCCGGCTGGCGCCGATCGATCAGCCCGGCAATCACCGACACCTGGCGAAAGGCTCGTTTAAGCATCGATGTTTCCGCCATCCACGCATCCAGATCATCACCCAGCATGTCGGGTGCAAACAGGTCCTCAATATTGCTAGGTTTGTGCACGCACCACACACCAAGCACGTAGTCGGTGGCAACAAACCCCAGCGGCTCGGCACCCTGGCGGGCCAAGCGGCGGGTCAACAGCATGCCAAGGGTTTGGTGCGCGTTACGCCCTTCAAAACAATACGCCACCAAATAATACCTGTTCTGGCGGGGAAAAATCTCAATCAGCACCTCATCGGGGGCCGGCAGAACAGACCGCGTTTGTTGCAGGGTTAGCCATTGGCGCACCGGGTCGGGGAAAGCCTGCCAGCGCAAAGGATCGTGCAGCATCGCCCGCACCTCGGCTGATAAATGGGTGGATAGCGGCATGCGCTGGCCGGCAAAAATCGGCACCACGGTTGCATTTACACCCTCCTCACACTCCAGCACAGTTTCGCGAAGTATCAAAAACCGCAGATGGCGCCCGGCAAAAACGAAACCATCGCCGGGGCGCAGGCTGACACCAAAATTTTCTTCAACCTCGCCGAGCAGCGCACCGCGGCGCAGGCGCACTTTTAACATCGGCTGTTCAACGATAGTGCCAATATTCATGCGTGCCTGGCGCGCCGCTTTTTCGGTGGCAATGTTCAAGCGGCCTTGCGAATCGCCAAATAACCGGCGGTAGCGATCGTAGGCGGCAAGGGCATAGCCACCGTCTGTTACAAACCGCACCACATCATCGAAATCGGTACGGCTGAGGCTGGCATAGGGGGCAGCACTACGGATTTCGTCAAACAGCTCATCGGGCAAAAAAGGCGCGCTGCACGCCATCAGCAAAATGTGCTGGGCCAGCACATCCAAACCGCCGGGGCGGGGCGGGTCGCCATCGCGCGCGCCCGCGGCAATCGCCTCGATCGCTGCCTGGCATTCCAGCGCTTCAAAGCGATTGGCCGGCACCAAAGCGGCCACACTAGGCTCGTTCATGCGGTGATTGGCGCGGCCGACGCGTTGCAGTAAACGCGAAACCCCTTTGGGCGCGCCAAGTTGAATAACCTGGTCAACCGCGCCCCAATCTATGCCCAGGTCGAGCGAAGCGGTGGCAATAACCGCACGCAGCCGGCCATCAGCCATAGCGGCCTCCACCTGGTCGCGCTGGCTGCTATCCAGGCTACCATGGTGCAGGGCAATAGGCAGATTGTCATCGTTCAAGCGCCACAAAGCCTGAAACAAAAGCTCGGCCTGCGCGCGGGTGTTAACAAACACAATACTCAGGCGCGCGCGGCCGATCAGCCCCAGCACCGCAGGTGCCCCTGCAAGCCCAGTGCGCCCGCCCCAGGCCAAATCTTCGCTCGGCAGCACCAGCGAAATTTCCGGCCGCGCGGTTTCTGCAACTTCGATCGTGTCAACCGCCCGCCCTACGCCAATATAGGCGGCAATCGCCGCCGGGTGCGCGATTGTTGCAGATAAGCCAATGCGGCGCGCCTGCGGGGCCAACTGCGCCAGGCGGGCCAGGCACAACGCCAACTGGTCACCCCGCTTAGTGCCGGCAAGGGCATGAATTTCATCAACCACGATCCGCGCCAAGCCGGCAAACATTTCGCCAGCATCAGGGTCAGATAGTAACAGCGCCAAACTTTCTGGCGTGGTCAGCAAAATATCCGGTGGGGTTACACGCTGCTTCCGCCGCGCCGTGCTGGTGGTATCGCCGGTGCGCGTAGCGATAGTAATCGGCAGGGCCATGTCCTGCACCGGGGCCGCCAGGTTGCGCGCAATATCAGCGGCCAGCGCTTTCAGCGGGCTAATATACAGCGTGTGTAGGGCGGGCTTTGCCCGCCGCGCGGCCAACGCCACTAGGCTGGGCAAAAAACCGGCAAGCGTTTTGCCCCCGCCAGTGGGGGCAATCAGCAGCACATTAGCGCCGCGGGCGTCCGCCGCCAGCATAGCCAGCTGATGCGGCCGCGGCTGCCAGCCCCTCGCTGCAAACCATACGGCAAACTGTTCTGGTATTGTTCCTGGCACCGGCGCACCATATCGTGCTGAGTATCAATCGCAAGCGGAAAACCATGCCCCACCCCAGCACCTGGCTGATCCCGCGCCCCGAGGGGCTATACTGCGTGCCGGCCGATGTGTTCATCGACCCCACCCGCGCGGTTCCGCACGCGGTAATAACCCACGCCCACGCCGATCATGCCCGGCCCGGCCACGGTGCCGTGCTGGCAACCGCACCAACCATCGCGTTGATGCAGCAGCGCTATGGTGCCGCCAAATGCGCGAAATCTGTGCAACCGCTGGCCTGGCACGAAACTGTCGTGGTCAACGGCGTGCGCATCAGCCTGGCACCGGCCGGCCACGTGCTGGGCAGCGCGCAGGTGGTGCTGGAACACCTTGGGTCACGCGCAGTGATCAGCGGCGACTATAAACGCGCGGCCGACCCCACCTGTGCACCGTTTGAACCGGTGCCGTGCGATGTGTTTGTCACCGAAGCAACCTTTGGCCTGCCCGTATTTACTCACCCGCCAGCAGCCCAAGAAGCCGCCAAATTAATCAGCAGTTTGCAGCTGTTGCCCCAGCGCCCGCATTTGGTTTGCGTCTATTCGCTGGGCAAAGCGCAGCGGCTGATCGCCGTGCTGCGCGGGCTGGGCTACGATGCGCCCATTTATCTGCATAGCGCGCTGATCCCGCTGTGCGCCGTGTACGAACAATTTGGCGTGGCGCTTGGCGCGTTACGACCACTTGCCGGTGCCGCGCCAGGCGCTGTGAATGGTGCCATCGTGCTGGTGCCACCAGCAGCCATGGCCACCGCCGGCGGCCGCGCGCTGCGTGACCCGGTGGTGGCGTTTGCCTCGGGCTGGATGCGCCTGCGCCAGCGCGCCCGCGCCAGCGGGGTAGAATTGCCACTGATCATATCCGACCACGCCGATTGGCCAGAACTGTTGCAAACACTCGATGATGTCGCAGCCCCGGAAGTGTGGGTAACCCACGGGGCGGAAGATGCGCTGATCCACGCCGCCGGCAAAACCGGGCGCGTGGCGCGCGCCCTGCGCATGATCGGCTACGGCGATGAAGAAACCATTGCCGCGGATGCGCCCGCATGAAGCCGTTTGCAGATTTGCTGATGCAGCTGGCACTAACGCCAGGCCGCAACGACAAAATTGCCCATGTGGTGCAGTATTTCTGCGCCCAACCAGACCCCGATCGTGGTTTGGCGTTGGCCGCCTTAACCGGCGCGCTGCACCTGCCAACCGCCAAAGCCGGCGCCGTGCGGGCGCTGGCGGAAGCGCGTATCGATCCCGTGCTGTTCAAACTCTCCTATGATTTTGTCGGCGATTTGGCCGAAACCGTCGCCCTCGCCTGGCCCGCAGCCAACGCCCATGCACCGCTGCGGCTAAGCACCTGCATCGATCAACTGGCGGCAGCGTCCCGCGATGCTGTGCCGGCATTATTGACATCGTGGCTGGACACAGACGATGCCGATGTACGCTATGCGCTACTAAAACTGGTCACCGGTGGCCTGCGCGTCGGGCTATCTGGCCGGCTTGCCAAAATCGCCCTGGCAGATCTCGCCGTAGCGCACGGTCAGGCGATTTCATCTGATGAGATCGAAGAAGTGTGGCACACCATTGCCCCGCCCTACACCGGCCTATTCGCCTGGGTGGAAGGCCGCGCGGCCAAGCCCGATGCGCACGGCCAAGCGGTGTTTCGCCCAGCGATGCTGGCGCACCCGCTAGAAGATGCTGATTTGAACACGATAGATGCACAAACCCATGCGGCAGAATGGAAGTTTGATGGCATCCGGGTGCAATATGTCGCCGCCAGCAGCGGGGTCAAACTTTTCTCCCGCGCGGGGGAAGATATTTCCGCCGCCTTCCCCGAGTTACTGGCGCTATCGGCTGATCCTTGCGTGCTAGATGGCGAATTGCTGATCGCCCGCAACGGCATCATTGCCCCGTTTGCCGATCTGCAAAAGCGGCTTAACCGCAAAACAGCAAGCCCAAAACTGCAACGCGATTTTCCTGCCGTGATCCGATTATATGATATTTTGTTTGATGGCACAGAAGATCTGCGCCCCTTGCCGTTTATTGTGCGGCGGGCGCGGTTGGAAAATTGGTGTGCCCAGCACACTAGTGCCTTGGCCGGGCTATCCGGCCTGATCCCCTTCACCGATAAAACACAGCTCGCCGCCCTAAACGCATCGGCACGCGCCGACGGGCTGGAGGGGCTAATGATCAAGCGCCTAGACAGCCCCTATGTCGCCGGCCGCCCGCGCGGCCTGTGGTGGAAATGGAAGCGCGCCCCCCAAACCATAGATGCGGTCTTGATGTATGCCCAAAGCGGCCACGGCCGCCGCGGCGGGCTATATTCCGATTACACCTTTGGTGTGTGGCGTGATGATGGCACGCTGGTGGTCGTGGGCAAGGCTTATTCCGGCTTTACCGATGCCGAGCTTAAACGGGTCGATGCGTTTGTGCGCGCCAATACCATGCACCGTTACGGCCCAGTGCGCGAAGTGGCCCCTGGTTTGGTGATGGAAGTGGCCTTCGATGCGGTCCAGCTATCCGCCCGGCACCGATCGGGGGTAGCCTTACGCTTTCCCCGCATTGCCCGCCTGCGCTGGGATAAACCCGTGTCTGAGGCTGATAGTTTGGCAAATGTGCGGGCGCTGTTAGTGCCGCCTGCCACATAGCCGCCCAGCCAACTGATGAGAGAAAAAAGCCAACAAACAATCAACACTATAATGAGGCTTTTTCCCTCATTTACCGATAATCCCCGTCGCAAGCCCCCGCCCCGTGGCCGCCCAGCACCGCCGCCAGCCGCCCCGCTTCACACAAATTGCCGCGAATATTGCGGTCCTTCGCCGCCTCCGCCGTCATGTCCTGCCCGGCCGAGCGCCAAACGTGGTCGGCCATGCGGCGCGACAGCACCCAGTTCAGCGGCACCGGCTCATCCCCCAATGCGCCCAGGTAAAAATGAAAAAACGAGATATTGCCAGGGTCGCAATACTCGTAACGCGCTCGCCGCAGCAGCGCATCAACGTGGGCCGCACGGGCTTCGTACACCCCCACTAACGGCGCCAAAAATTTGGCAATAAGCCGCGCCGGTGCCGGGTGATCCGGCGCCATCGTCTCCGGCCCGCAGCGCAGCACATCGTCACGTGCGGCCATCGCCTCCATCGCCATGCCCTGCCCCAGCCCCTGGCCGTAACCACTGCCGGTTGCCACCACCAAAATCGGGTTTGCCCCCTGCTGGCGCAGCCAGGCGGTAAGCTCCAACGCAGTTTCCACCCCGGAATCGTCGTAATAGCCGCCGTCAATCACCGACATGGCGGCGGGGGCCTGGTTCGGGCCGATTTCGGCCGAAGGTTCCAAAAACGGAAACCGCGCGGTGGCGTTCGCTATGGTGGAAATCGGCATGTCGGCGCCGGCCACGCCCAGCAAGTCGATGGTACCGCGAAACGGCCAGGCGGCGGAATCTGGCTGCGGGCGCACCGGCGTTGCCAACGCCCGCCGGCCAGTATCGCCATCGGCACCGTTGGCAATCCACAGTGGCATGCCGGGTTTTTCCGCCAACGACAAATACGCGCCATCCAGCGGCACCGCGATAAGGCCGCTGTGGGTTGCCGCCTTTTGCGCATTGCTTTCAAACGCGCGTTCAATCGCGGCGGCCCGATCGCCGCCACGCAGATTAGCGCCAAAAGCCGCCGGCACCGCGCCGATCAACGCCCGCGGCATATCAGACAGCACAAACCCCGCCAGCAGCGGGCCAATCGCGTCGGCCGCCATAAACTGGCGGGCGTAGCTTGCAAACCGATCGGCATTCGGCGGCGATAAATGGCACGGCGTATCCGTGGCCCGCGCCGCCAAATAGCCCGCAGCCCCCAGCGACCCGCCAGAAACCGAACTGATCGCAAAAATCGCCGCCGGCAGGTGCCCGGCATCGGCACCAACCCCTGGGCTTTGGCCAATCACCGCATCAACCCGCGCCATCACCGCCGCCCCCCACAACCCAGATCGGGCAGCCCCCCCGGATATACTCACAATAATCGGCCGCGCCCCCGGCCCGCAGGCAGATTGCCAGTTTTGGTAGGCTTGGATCAGCGTCGGGCGCACCGGCAGCGGCCCGGGGATAACCCGCACCGCATGCAGGCTGATCAGCAGCGGGGTCAGCGTGCTGGCGGCAGTCAGCGCCAGCACCACCGGCGGGCGGGCCAGCCCAATCGGGGCGCCGCGAATGCGCAGCACCGGGCGCCAGCCATCGGCTATAAAGGCAATCACCGTCATTGGCCCAACCATCAGGGCAACGCCCAGCAAAGCCGGCGTCGGGCCAGAAAAAGCGGTCCATATCAGGTTACGCGGGTCGGCCAACTGGCTTGCCGGGAAAAAGCTCGCCGCCGCGGTAATAACAAACACCGCAAGGCTAACCACTAGCAGGGCGGCGGCCGGCCAGGTGCCGGAAGGCGCCCGCCGCAGCAAAGTCGCTGCCCGAAATGGCGCGCGGCGCAACGCCTGGCCCAAATGTTCGGTGGCCTGCAGCCGCGATGTTTCAGGTGCTAAGGGCCGGCGGTCGAACGGGCGGTGCGGCCAAAACAGCCGGTGCAGGGTTGCGTGAATGGCCCGCCGCCGATCAACCAATATCCACAACACCAGCAGCAGGCTCAACGTTGCCGCCCCCAAACCGGGGGCGCGGCTGGCGCCGGCGATGCCAAAGCCGATCAACCCGGCAATCGGGATCGGCGCCTGCGGCACCAGTGCCAGGGCTGCGGGGTGGATATTGGGCCGCTTGCCAGCCGCCCCTTCGCGCAAAACGGCGCGCCAAGCCACATCGCTATCGGGCAGATCAAACCGCGCCGAAATCGCCGCGCGCGCCCAAAACCAGCACAAAAACCCCAGCACGGCGATCGCGCCCGGAAAGGCGGCAATGGCCCCCCAGCGGCCACTATCCCGCAACGCCGCCAGCATGTCGCGCATTTGCGGCGGCAGCAGCAGGCAGGCGCCCACCAGCAGCAGCGCGCCGTAGGGCACCCGGGCGGTGCGAATGAGCGATACGTAGCTGATTTCTGGGCGTAGCGGGGTCATCGAAGGGAAGGGCCTTCTTTTTCTGAAGAAAAAGAAGCAAAAAGACTTTTATCCCGTTGGGCCAGGAGACCGCACTGGCATGGAAGCCCCAGTCCCAGCATTATAAAAGTCTTTGGCTTCTTTTCTTCAGAAAAGAAGGCCTTTTCCTTCCCTTTCCCCGCCCGGATACCACTGCCCATGCCGCCGCGCCCTCGCCCTGAAATACTATCCATTGCCCCGTACACGCCGGGGATTAGCAAGATCGCGGGTGCCAACCGGATTGTAAAACTCTCCTCCAACGAGGGCGCCTTCGGCCCGCCGCCGGGTGCGGTTGCAGCGTTGGTGGCGGCGGCCGCCCACGCGCATCGCTACCCCGATGGCAGTGCGGCGGCCTTGTGCGCGGCGATCGGCGCGCAGTTTGGCTTAAACCCAGCGTGGATTTTATGCGGCGCCGGGTCGGATGATTTTTTATATCTGCTCGCCCACGTGTTTGGCGGCGCTGGCACTGAACTGATCATGACCGCGCACGGGTTTTCGATTTACGAAATCGCCGGCAAGTTGGCTGGCTGCACCATCATCAAAACGCCGGAACGCGCGCGCACCGCCGATGTCGATGCGATTTTGGCCGCCGTCAGCCCACGCACCAAGCTTGTGTGCCTGGCAAACCCCAACAACCCAACCGGCACCATGCTGGGGGTTAGCGAAATTGAACGTTTGCACGCCGCCTTGCCACCAGATGTGTTGCTGGTGCTGGATGCGGCCTATGCCGAGTATGTCGATCGGCCCGATTACGAAGCCGGCAGCACCCTGGTGGAGCGCGCAGATAATGTGGTGATGACGCGCACGTTTTCGAAAATCTTTGGCCTGGGCGGGGTGCGCTTGGGGTGGATTTATGCGCCCGCGGCGATCATTGATTTGCTCAACCGCGCGCGCGCCCCCTTTAACGTATCGGGGCCGGCCCATGATGCCGGGCTTGCGGCGTTGGCCGACACCGCCTGGCTTGCCAAAAGCCGTGCCTATAACACCGCCGAACGCAGCCGCATGGCGCAAGCCTTAACCGCCGCCGGCCTATCCGTGGGCCCCAGCGAGACCAATTTTTTGCTGGTCGATTTCGGCGATGAAGCGCGCGCCCAAGCGGCCGATGCGGCGTTGCAGGCGCATGGCGTTATTGTGCGCCGGGTCGGCGGTTACGGGCTGCCCAGTTGTTTGCGCATCACCATTGGGCTTGCCGACGAAAACGATATGGTGATCGGCGCGCTATGCGACTTTGCCGGCAACAACAGTAACGGCAAACATCATGACTGAAAAACCACTCTTTAAAACACTCACCCTGATTGGCGTAGGCCTAATCGGCGGCTCGATCGCGCGCGCCGCCCGCGTGCATGGTAACATTGCGGAAAAGATCGTCATCAGCACACGATCACCCACCACCCTTGCGCGCGCGCAGGCGCTGAATTTGGGCGATGCGTATGTGCTGGATGCCGCCGATGCGGTGCGCGATGCCGATGCGGTGATTTTATGTGCGCCGGTGGGGGCGTATGGCGCCATTGCGGCGGCGATTGGACCGGCGTTAAAATCTGGTGCCATTTTATCGGATGTAGGCTCCACCAAGCAATCGGTGATCCGCGATGTGGCGCCGTTTGTGCCCGCAGGCGTTCATTTTGTCCCGGCGCACCCGCTCGCCGGCACCGAAAACTCTGGCCCCGATGCGGGGTTTGCTGAATTGTTTACCGGCCGCTGGGCGCTGCTTACCCCCGCCCCCGGCACCGATGCCGCCGCCGTTGAAGCGATGGCGGAAATGTGGCGGCGGCTGGGGTCGATGGTGGAGGTGATGGAACCCGGCCACCACGACAGGGTGTTGGCAATCGTCAGCCATTTGCCGCATCTGCTGGCCTTTACCATTTGCGGCACCGCCGATGATCTAGCCGATGAAACCCGCCAGCAAGTGCTGAAATTTGCCGCCAGCGGGTTTCGCGATTTCACCCGCATCGCCGCATCCGACCCCGAAATGTGGCGCGATGTGTTTATCAATAACCGTGAAGCCCTGCTGGAAATGCTGGCGCGCTTTACCGAAGATGCCCAGGCCATGGCGCGCGCCGTGCGCTGGGGCGATACCGATTATATCGAAAAACGCATCAACCGCGGGCGGGTCATCCGGCGCAGCTTGATTGAGCTGAACCAGGCCTGAGCCTAGCGGCCCTGGCCCGCTGACGCCGAATCGCGTCACCGGATCAGGAAAAGCTTGCCCAAACCTATCTCTCTATAGTCTGTTACCGCCGATGACCGGCGCTAAACGCCGGCGCCACCGCAACGGTGGGGTTTGGGGGATAGCGCGTGCGGGGCATTTGGGGCGTTTGGGTTGGGGCGATTGTCGCGGTAAGTGCGGGGGGCGCACGGGCCGCAAGTTTTACCACCGATGATGGCTGGCGCATTAACCTCGATACCACGGTCTCGGCCGGGGTGTCGCTGCGGGCATCAGCGCGCAACCACAACACCATCGGCGGCGTCAACGGTGGCGGGGCGCTACTGCCCAACGCCGATGATGGTAATCTGAATTTTGCCCCCGGCAGCATCACCTCGGCACCGCTGCGCATAACCGAAGAAGTGGCGATCAAGGGCGATGGCATGGGCGCGTTTGTGCGCGCCACCGGCTTTTGGGACCCGGTCTATGATGGCACCTGGGCGCGGGATTTCCGCCCGGTCACCCGCCCCACCGCGCGGCGCCTCGGCGCCGATCTGCGCCTGCTCGATGCATACGTATTTGCCGATGCCCACATCGGCGGGCGCACGATCGCGGCCCGCCTCGGCAACCAGGTGCTAAACTGGGGCGAGAGCACCTTTTTAACCGGCGGCATCAACAGCTTTACCCCATTTGACGCAACCGCCCTGGAAGCCCCAGGATCCGAACTGCGCGAAGCCGTGCTGCCCGTGCCGGCGATCGATCTGCGTGGCAACATCACCGATAATATCAGCGTCGAAGGGTTTTACCAGGCGCTATGGGTGCGCACCCGATTTGAACCCCTGGGCAGCTTTCTCTCAATCAACGACAATGTATCCGATGGCGCGCGCTATGCGGTGATCGATCCCACCGCACCTGATAATTTAGGATCGCTCAACCGCATTTATATTCCGTCGAATAATATTTTTGGCGCCCTCATCCCGCGCGTGGTCGATCGCCACCCATCCGACCAAGGCGAGTTCGGCGTAGCCGCACGGTATTTGGCACCATTTTTAAACGATGCCGAACTGGGGCTGTATTTCGAAAACTTCCATAGCCGCACACCATTTGTAAGCTACCGCACCGGCACGGCAGCCGCCGCCGCCAACGCGCTCCCCGTGCTGGCAGGCCTCGGCGGCACACCGTATAACGCAACCGCTTCACTGCGCGCCGATTACCCATCAGATATTCGCCTGCTCGGGGCAAGCTTTTCCACCACGGTGTTTGGTGGCATCGGCCTGCAAGGCGAACTATCGCATCGGTTTAATCAACCCCTGCTGCTATCGGGTGCTGATGCCATCGGCGTGGTCGAACAGCCGTTTTTGTGCCACTTTGCCCAGCAGTTGCAAACATTAGGCTTAGCAGCCCTGGCAAACCAAGTACAAACATCATGCGTCGCCACCGGCCAAACCGCCGCCGGGCAAGCCCTCGGCCACCCAGGATTTTCGCAAACCATCGCCGGCTACAAACGCTTTGGCGTCAGCCAGGCACAAATCACCGCCACCAGCCTAGCCGGGGGCATCGATACCTTAGGCATTACCAACACCACCCTCATCGGCGAAATCGGCATGAACGTGATCCACGATTTTCCAAACTCAAGCGCGCTGCTCGATAGCGGTTTTGATAACCTCGGCACATCACGCAACAAAATCATCGCCGCCACCACCGGCGCCGGCAACCCACACCCGACAGAATTCGCCAGCGGCCTGGTTGTCGCCGCCCTATTCGACCTCCCCCAGGTGCTGCCAAAAGATATCGATTTTCAGCCCAGCATCGCCTTCTCCACCGGCATATTCGGCCGCGATGCCGTGGGCGAAGGGCCGTTTCAACAAGGCCAAGCCGCCATCAACATAGGCGCCACATTCTCGTGGCTAGAAAATTTCAAACTCAAACTAGGCTACGTCAACCGCTTCGGCTTCGGCCCAACCACAAACTATGGCCTACAAGACCGAGATTTCGCCTCAGCCGCGGTTTCGTATACGTTTTAAGGCAAGATAAGGCTGGTGGGGCGAAGCCGCCCCCCCAGACCCCCGGCATTATGTTGACGGAGACCGTTCAAACTCCGTCAACCAATTGCCGGGGGTCTGGGGGGGCGGCTTCGCCCCACCAGCCTTGTCTTCACCTTGCCTTGCCTTTGCCTTACCCTGCCGCTTCCGCCTGCACGTGCCGTGCGATGAGATCAAACATCAGTCGTGTTACCGCACCTACGCGGCCCTCACCTACCGCCACGCCATCAAGCTTAGTCACTGGTTTTACAAACGTTGTCGCCGCAGTAATGAATATTTCGCGGGCCGCGCGAAGGTCTTGCAGGGTGAACAAGCGTTCTTCCAGCGTCACGTTACTGGTAGCGAGTTCCGCCAGCAGGGCGGCGCGAGTGCAGCCGGGCAGAATGGCGTGCGACAGCGGCCGCGTAATCAGCGTGCCGGCAGCATCCACCATCCACGCGGTGGTGGCGGCACCTTCGGTAATGTTCTTGTTAGCATCAAACAAAATCGCTTCCGCGGCACCTTGCGTGCGGGCGGCTTCGCGCGCCAGCACGTTGGGCAGCAGGGCAACCGATTTAATATCGCAACGCGCCCAGCGTTCATCGGCGTGGGTAATGGCCGAAACAGCCCAGGCATCAGGGGATTTTGGGAATGCCGGCGTGCGCCGCATGGTCACCACCAGGGTTGCCGGTGTGCCGGGTTTGGGAAACACGTGATTGCGCGCCGCCGTGCCGCGGGTGATTTGCATATAAATCAGCCCATCGCGCAGCCGGTTTTGCCTTGCCACCTCGGCCATCACGCACAACAAAGCGCCACGCGACATCGGCTGCGTGATCGAAAGTTCCCGCAAAGATCGATCCAGCCGATCCATGTGCAGATCACGATCAATCAGCCGGCCGTTACGCATATAAACCACTTCGTAAACGCCATCAGCAAACTGAAAGCCGCGGTCTTCAATGTGGATGGCGGCATCAGAGTGCGGGCGATACTGGCCGTTGACGTAGGCAATGCGGCTCACGGGCGGGGCTCCGAAGGGAAGGAAGAACCTTCTTTTCTGAAGAAAAGAAGCAAAAGACTTTTATGATGCGGGGCCTGGGGCAACGCCGCCACCGCGACCTCCACACCAGCGTCATAAAAGTCTTTTTGCTTCTTTTTCTTCAGAAAAAGAAGGCCCTTCACTATATATTGTTCCCTTACGCAGCATCGCTTTGCTGCGTCGGTTGAATAAGCACATCGGCGGCGATCCCCAGTGTTTCGTGCAGCCGGCGGATCATCTCGATCGACAAGCTACGTTTACGGTTCAGCACCTCGGCCACCCGCGCCCGTGTGCCGATCATCGGTTCCAGATCTTTGCGGCTAATGCCGAGCTGTTCCATGCGGAACCTGATCGCCTCGATCGGATCGGGCGGGTCCATGGGGTACCGGCTAGTTTCGTAGACATCAATCAGGGTTGCCAGAACATCCAGCCGATCACCGGCCGGCGTGCCGGACTTGGCGCCCCACAGGCGCGCAACTTCGGTAAGCGCGATCTCGTGATCATCATCGTTGCGAATTGGCTTGAGGTCAGGCGTCATATTCAATCTCCGCGACGTCGATTTTATCATAGGCAGTGTGGCTGCCAATCCACTTTATCCATACAATCGATTTGTCAAAATCCACGGCTACCACCAAACGATAATCGTTACCCTTGATATTGAAAACGATCCGCTCCCTGCTAACGATGCTGGCAGTCTGGTAGCGCCTTTTGACATCCGCCGAGGTGAGCCAGACTGCCTTACTAACTTCGGCGTACCAAGCATCCAGTACAGCCTTCACCGCAGGCTGGGATTTTTGTCCGCCCAGGCTCTCAACGAAATCGCGCAGGGTGCGGCGGGCAATAACCCTCATTTAGTGCTTGTAGCACGATCCCGTTATGGGAGCAAGTCACTACCTAGCACCCTCAATCCTCAAAAATCGCCACCGCCCGCGTCCACCCAGCCGACGCCCGCGCAATCTTTACCGGAAAACAGCTAACCATAAACCCATGCCCCGGCAGCGCCTCCAAATTGGCCAGCTTCTCCATATGGCAGTAACCAATCTCCCGCCCCGCCTTATGGCCTTCCCAAATAAGCGCCGCATCGCCGGTTTCTGCCCAAGCCCGGGCGGTGTGCACAAACGGCGCATCCCAGCTCCAGCCATCAATACCGGTCACCCGCACCCCCTGGTCGAGCAGGTATAAAGTCGCCTCCCGCCCCATGCCGCAGCCACGCACCAAATAATCATCGTGCCCATAGCGCGCACCGGCCGCCGTATTCACCAGCACAATATCCAGCGGCGCCAGCGCATGCCCAATGCGGGCTAGCTCGGCGGCAACCTCCGCCGCGCGCACCACATGGCCATCGGGCAAATGGCGAAAATCCAATTTCACCCCAGGGCGAAAACACCACTCCAGCGGGATTTCATCGATGGTTTGCGCCGGGGTAGCGCCACCCGGCAGGCCAGCATCCTGGGTGCTGGCATAGTGGTACGGCGCATCCATGTGGGTGCCGTTATGGGTGGTCAGAGCCAAAACCTCGATCGCCCAGCCCTCCCCGCCCGGCAGTTGGGCCACCGCCAGCCCAGGAAACAGCGCCGCCAACTGCGCCGCCCCGGCTTGGTGATCAAGATACGTAATCTGCGGCAACGCCCCAGGTGGATCAGACACAATGCCGGCTTTTAGCGTGCTAGAAATATCAACAAATTGCCGCGCCATGCCGCACCCCAAACCCTACTCGGCGGCTAACGGGCGCGCCTCATCGGGCAGCATAATGGGGATGCCATCCCGAATTGGGTAGGCCAGCCCCGCCGCCCGGCTAATCAGCTCCCCCGCGGCGCGATCGTAGTCCAGCGCTGTTTTGGTCAGCGGACACACCAAAATTTCCAGCAAACGCGGGTCGATCGGGGCGGGCGGAGTGTCTGGCATGCTGGGCACCTGCGTTACAGTGGTGGGGGCGCCAAACTACACAGTGCGGCGCGAATCATCCTGTTCATGCACCGCAATGCGCAGCAACGCCAGCAAATCGGCGGCGCGATCGGCATGCGTTGGCGCTTCCAGCAGCGCCTGTTTTTCCGGCTCATCAAACGGGCACAGCATGGCAAGCGTGGTCACCAGGGTTGCATCATCCATGCTGGCGATCGCCTCCCAGCTGGCATCAATGCCGTACACCTCAAAATAACTGCGCAACGCGTCGAGCAATTCTTCGCGTTTCAGCGCGGGGTCAGCGGCGGGCTGCAAATCCGCCCCAAACGGTGCAAAATCCGCCAGCACCCGTCGGTAACCATGCCGCACGCCGCGTTCTTCGCGCACCAAAAACCGGCTTACCCCCAGCAGGGTAATCAAATACCGGCCATCTTCAGTTTCCGAAAAATGCACCAACCGCCCCAGGCAACCAATCGAATACAGCGCCGGCCCATTGGCACCGTTGGGGGCGTGCTGGTTGGGCTGTAGCATGCCAAACATGCGGCCATCGGCCAGGCTATCTTCCACCATGGCCAGATAGCGCGGCTCGAAAATGTTCAGCGGCAACCGCCCGCCGGGCAGCAACAATGCGCCGCCCAGCGGAAACACCCCAAATTCACGCGGCAAATCAGCTTGGTTGACCGGCGTGCCGGGCGGACGAACAATCATCACGCGAACAGCATCGCGGATAATTTGCGCCGTGCCGCCATGGTCGCCGGGTCATCAAACCCCCAAGCGGCAAAAAACGCCAAAAGCTGCGTTTTGGCGGCCCCGTCGTTCCAAGCCCGGTCACGCTTAAAAATTTCCAGCAAAGCCTCGGCCGCGTCAGTGCGCGCCCCCGATGCATTTAACGCGCTTGCCATCTCATAACGTGCTGCGTGGTCGTTGGCATCAGCCGCCACCCGCGCGGTCAACCCGCCAATCTGGCCAATAGCGGCGCGGCCTTGCACGGCCAAGGCCAGGGCGGCCCGCGCCCCTTCAATCTCCGCATGGTGGGCAATTTTGGCCGGCAGTTGCGCCAGCGCCTCGTCGGCCTGGGCTTCGTCACCCAGCGCCACTAGGGCGCGGATCAGCCCACCCCAGGCTTCGGGGTGTTCGGGGTCTTCGTTCAAAATGGCCGAAAACGCATCCGCCGCTACGTCTGCCTGGCCGGCTTCCAGCGCCGCGCGCCCCTCGGCCAGCAAATCGGTTGCCGGCATGGCGCCGCCGGCCAATTTCAGCAGGGCCTCGGCAAAGCGTTTAATCTCGCTCTCGCTTTGCGCACCCTGAAACATATCGGCAATCTGGCCCTGCCAAAAAGCCGCAACCGTCGGCACAGATTGCAGCGGCAGGCCCAGCTGGGTGAGCTGTTTAACCAGCGCAGGGTTGGTATCCACGTCAATTTTCACCAGCCGCAACCGCCCAGCCGCCGCCCGCACCACGCGTTCCAGCGCCGGGGTCAACTGCTTGCACGGCCCGCACCACGGCGCCCAAAAATCCACCAGCACCGGGGTTTGCCGCGATGCCTCGATCACGTCCACCATAAAGCTGCGCTGATCGCCGTCGATGATCCACGCATCTGGCCCGGCGGGCGCACCAGTAGCCGAACTATCGCCGGCGGGCGCGGGTGCCGCCGCCGCATGGCCCGGTGCCGCCATCAGGCGGGGGGCGGGGGGTTTGGGCTTGCCTATGATATAGTCCATAAAATCTGCGTTCCATCGCTGACGCCGGGAAGGCCGCATAGGGCTGCCCACCAAGCTTAAGATGTGGCGTTTGGCCGGTTGCGCAAGCAGGCGCGCGCGGCCAAACCGGGGTTTGGGTTCACCGGTGGTTCAACCCGGTTATGCGCCCGCGTGCAATCCCAAGCCTTGCAATACCGGGCCCTTGCAATACCGGGCCCTTGCAATCCCGGGCCCTTGCAATCCGGGGCCCTTGCAATCCGGGGCCTTGCAATCCGGGGCCTTGCAATCCCTCAACGGTCGGACTAGGAAACGCCTCCGCAAAGGAGCGCGGGCGTAGCTCAGGGGTAGAGCACAACCTTGCCAAGGTTGGGGTCGAGGGTTCGAATCCCTTCGCCCGCTCCAATTGGATCAGTGGTTTAGGGGCAGTTTTTTCGGCGTGGCGGCCTCGCCACGTCAGCAAGCCGCCGTCTCTGCTTAGCAACCACCCCGGTCAAACACCGGCGATCAGGGAATGCCTGAAACCGCACAGTCACCCAAGGTAGGGCGTGCTCCAGCACGCCAACACCCGCCCCCCGATCTGAGCAGCCTATTTTAATCGGGCCTAAAGCTTATCCTACAACGATCCTACGGGGATAGCCCCGGTCCGCGCCGATCACGTCAGTTGGCGCGGCCCAGCATCTTAATCGCAGCCTTAAGTTAACCGCAGTCTTAAGATGCAAGCGGCTCAAAACTCCGCTGTAAATCCAAACTGCAGGAAGGTGTTTATGGCCGAGGCTGAAACAAAATCTATTTTCAATATCCCGCCCGACGAGGCTCTCGAAGCACGCCTCGATGCGCAAGCGGAGGCTGATTATCAGGCTGGCCGTGTCATCCCGCATGACATCAAGCGAGAGTGGTTGGCAAAATTAGCCCGCGGCGGAGCGGTTCGTCGGCTGGTGTACACCAAGGGGCTATGATCGGCCGGTGGCTGCCGACCTCATCTGGCCATCATCGGCCGATTTGGTAGTTCGCAAAACCAAACAAGCTCGACAAACGGCGCAGGCGATGCACACATGTGAAACGGTCATCTCAAATATTCACAATTGCGTGTGTAGCCGGGGCGCCTTATTGATTACGCGGGATCCTTCTTATTCGTTAATGTGGCTCAGAAGACTCCAGCGCTATAGCCATCGCCGCTTGGCCACCGGCAGCGTAGTTTCAACGACGAGAAACGGGGAACAAAGTGCTTTCGCGCGATAGAATTTTGATCGGCCCCCGAGAGGGCTGGGAGAATAAGCTAAGCGAGCGTTTGGCTCAATCCAAGTATGATGCCGTTTTTTCAGACTTTAACGATTTGAACCTGAGGTCGTTCGATTTTATCGTGCCGGCGCGCTTAAAAGACGCCAAGGCATTGCGCGATGCCAGCCCTGATTTCGCTAACAAGTATATCTTACCGCCGCACGAGGCAGAGAAGTTGTTTGCAGACAAGCTCCGCTTTTCGGAACTCATGCTCGACGGCAAATACGCCCGCTTTGTGCCTCGGCCTGTCGATCTAACATCGCACCACTATCCCTATATGATAAAAGCACGTCACGGTGCGGCTGGCAAAAATACCTATATTGTCAAAAACCCTGGCGATGCGAGTAGATACGAAGATCACCTTAAATCAGTGCCATTTTACCGAGAGAATTATGTGCCGGGCAGGCTAGAATATGCGACCCATATCCTGATCAATGATGGAGAAATAGTGTACTCGATGACGAACGCTTACGATATGGGCGATGAGTGGAAGGTGAAAGGCAAGATCGCGCGCCCGGTTCATACTCAAATCGGTCTTGTCACAAGCCCAGATTTTTTGGCTATTTTCCGTGACATACTGAATACCTTTTTATTTCGTGGCACCTGCTGTATTGATTATAAAATTTTAGATAAAAAACCAATGATCTACGAAATTAACCCACGCTGCGGACATAGTTTGATGAATGATTTCGAATCGTATCTCGCCGCTTATTGCGCCGCCGTGCGCCGCCAATAGCAAGCGTAGCGTGGGTTTTAACCCACGCCTTCTCCCAATAACCATACTCCGTTTGTATAAATTTTTACGTAACGTTTCGGGTTTTTTCTCCGTGCCGTCGTGCGTCCTGCGCATACGTCATGCTGTGTGCCGCGCACGTGGGTTAAAAACCCACGCTACACCCGATAACCGCAGCGAATGTCCGGATTACCCCGCCGGCCGCGCCAAAGCTGCCATTCCGCATTCGGCCAACAAATGCCGGACGTTTTCACCTAGGCGCTTCCGGATGCCGGCCCATACCCCTCCTGGGCACGCACCTCGTCCGCAGTCAGTATCTTCGCGTTCACGGCCGCCACATTGGCCTGCCACCGCGTCGCATAATCGCCCCGCGTGCGCCCCGAAAGGTCGATCTCTATGTGAAACCACACCGGGTCGCTAAACACACTCCGGCCAAACTCGGCCTCGATCTTCCGGGCCCAGGGCATCAGCGCGGTGGTTGCGAACCAGAGCGACGCCCGAGCCTAGTTTGTAAAAGTATTGTAACGGTCGTCCCTGCACGATCGGTGGCGGCACGTTAAATAGCCGGCAGAGCGCCTCGGCCGTGAACCGCCGCAACCCCAATACCTCGGCATCCTCGGGGCAGACGCCGAGCGGCGTGAATTTGGTGTCCTTGATCAACGAACAGCAGGCGCCGGGCGTTGCTGGCGCCCACTGCCTGCCCCTCAATATGCTCTCGCAGCCGCCGTAAGCCGGAGGGGGAAATAGTCGTCGGCACATCAACCACGCCGGAAGGCGTGGCGGCATTGGCCCATAACGCTGTTGCGAAACCTTGCAGGCCGGCCGCGGCATTGAGCACGTCCGGCGCCCTGCTCATCCGGGAGCGCCCAAGGATGCCATCATCGGAGCGGTCGCGAAGCCAGAACACCTCATCCTCGAGGTAACGCCCCTAAACCAGCACCCGCCACACCCACAGCGCAAAAATCGCCAGCGCCAAAAACGGCCCCAACGGCACCCGCGTCGCCGCATCAATCCGCCCGCGCCGCGCAGCGGCAACCCCCGCATACGCAAGCCCGGCCCCCGCCGCCATCAGCACCACATACGGCAACGCCGCACTGCCCAGCCACGCACCACCCGCCGCCAGCAATTTAGCATCGCCCTCGCCCAACCCCACCCGGCCGCGCACATACCGGTAGGTCTCCCCAACCGCACGAAACCCCAAATACCCCAAGGCCGCTGCCACCGCCCGGTCGGCCAAAAACTCCGGCTCCAGCCACAAAGCCTGCGCTAACCCTGCCAGCACCAGCGGCAGCGTCAAAAAATCCGGCAACCGGAAACACCTAAAATCAATCCCCCCCAGCGCCAGCAGCACCCAGCCCAACACCGCACCCACAGCGGCAAACGCCGGGTCCGGCGCCAAACCGGCCGCCACCGCCACCGCAATCGCCGCCAGCTCCACCACAAAATCGCGCCTGGGAATCGCCGCCTGGCAGTACCGGCACCGCCCGCGCAGCCCCAAAAAACTCAAAATCGGCACCATATCCCGCGGCCCCAGCGTGTGGCCACACGCCGCACACGCCGATCGCCCGCCCACAAACCCGCGCCCCGCCGGCACGCGCGCGATCAAAACCCCAACAAAACTGCCAATAAACGGGGAAGCCACCAGGGGGGCCAGCCAAACCATGTCGTAATTTAATCTTAGGGTCAGCATCACGGCCTCGGGCAATGTGTAGGCTGGCGCCACAGGGCAATCGGGTGAATACAAAAAAGTAAGAATTTTCTTTTTGACTTCCGAAAAAAGAAACAAAAAAGACTTTTATGACGCTGGCTCGGAGCACGCGGTGACAGGGTTGCTCCAGGCCCAGCATGACAAAAGTCTTTTTGCTTCTTTTTCGGAAGTCAAAAGAACACTCTTACCGTTCGCCCGATTGCCCCGGCTGGTGCCACCATGGCATCGCCCAACCCGCCGCTTTATGCAAGGCGCGAGCTGTGGCAAGGATACGCACATGACTGTCACCGGCACCCGCCTAACCCCCGCCCCCGGCCTCACCGCAAGCCATGCCGATGCGCTCGATCGCCTCGCCGCGATCCTGCTCGAACGCGGCCAGTGCGATGCCACCACGCTCGATCGCGGCAAACGGGTCGCCGCCGATTCCGGCCAGCGCCTCGATACCGTGCTCATCCAATTGGGCTTAGTCACCGAACGCGGCTTGGCGGAAGCCTACGCAGCCCTGCTCGGTGCCCCGATCATCAGCCCCAACCGCTTCCCCGAATCCCCCATTTTGCCCGACCGCCTGCAACCCCGCTTTTTGCGCGCCGCCCGCGCCCTGCCGGTGTCGGTGGATGACGACGTGCTTACCCTTGCGGTGGCTGATGCGCTCGATGATTTCACCCCCGCCGCTATCGCCACGGCAACCGGCCTTACCGTGCGCCGCGAAATCGGCGTGCCCATCGAAATCGATGCCGCCTTCAACAAGCTCTACCCCGAAGGCGGGCAAGCCGCCGATACTGCCACCAGCGATTCCGGCGAAGTGCTAGAAGATGATGCCGAGCGCCTAAAAGATCTCGCCAGCGAAGCGCCGGTCATCCGCCTGGTCAACCAAATCATTCAACGCGCGGTGGAAACCCAGGCATCAGATATTCACATCGAACCGTTCGAAGATCGTCTGCGCATACGCTACCGCTATGATGGCGTGCTGCACGAAGCCGATAGCCCCAGTGCCCGCCTCGCACCGGCCATTATCAGCCGGGTGAAAATCATGGCGAAACTCGATATCGCCGAACGCCGCCTGCCCCAGGATGGCCGCATAAAACTCGCTATTCGCGGCACCGATATCGATTTTCGCGTCTCCACCATCCCGTCCCTGCACGGCGAAAAAGTGGTTTTGCGCGTGCTCGATCGATCTTCCGTGGTCTTCGATTACGAAAAACTCGGCCTGCCACCAGCCGTTGTCAAAGCCTGGACCGCCGCGCTCGAACTGCCCAACGGTATCTTGCTGGTCACCGGCCCCACCGGTTCGGGCAAAACCACCACGCTGTACACCGGCCTCACCACCATCAATGCAGTGTCGCGCAATATCGTCACCGTTGAAGACCCCATCGAATATCAACTCGCCGGCATCAACCAAATTCAAACCAAGGCGCAAATTGGTTTAACCTTTGCCGCCCTCCTGCGCTCCATTTTGCGGCAAGACCCCGATGTCATCATGGTCGGCGAAATCCGCGATCTCGAAACCGCACAAATCGCCGTCCAAGCAGCGCTCACCGGCCATTTGGTGCTGTCCACCCTACACACCAACTCCGCCGCTGCCACCATCACCCGCCTGCGCGATATGGGGTTAGAAGATTATCTGCTCACCGCCGTGCTGCGCGGCGTGCTCGCCCAGCGCCTGGTGCGCCGCCTGTGCGATGCCTGCAAACGCGAAACCCTGGCGCCACCAGAACTGATCGAACGGTTTGATTTGCGCGCCCGCGCCGCCGCCGCCAGCGCCCCGCTAAAACTATGGCACCCCGTCGGCTGCTCCCAATGCCGCGGCAGCGGCTATCGCGGCCGCCAGGCGATTGCCGAATTTCTGCAACCCAATGCCGCCATCGAACATTTGATTTTCTCCAAAGCCGACCATAGCGAAATCGAACGCGCAGCGGTCGAAGGCGGCATGATCACCATGTTCCAGGCAGGCCTAGATGCCGCCTTGGCCGGCACCACCACGATAGAAGAAGTGGTGCGCAGTATTCGTTCAGAATCGTAATGATATCATAATGCCGAATTTCAAATACTCCGCCATTTCGCCAACTGGCGAGATGCTGCAAGGCTTTATTGAAGCAACCAACGAAGCCGCCGCGATCGACGCCCTGCGCCGCCAGGGCAACATGCCCGTGCGCGCCGAGCTCAACGAAAAAGGTCCCGGCTTCTTCGCCGATCTCCTCACGATGGAATTTGGCGGATCAGGTGCCATGTCCGCCGAAGAAGTCGCCAACGCTACACGCGAATTGGCGGTCATGCTCGGCGCCGGCCAAGATCTCGATCGCGCCATGCGCTTTCTCGTCGATACCGCGCCAAACTTACGCACCCGCCGCATATTCACCAAAATCCGCGATGCCGTGCGCGATGGCAGCCCGCTTGCGGTCGCACTCGCTCAACACCCCGGCAGTTTCCCGCGCCTCTACATCGGCTTGGTCCGCGCCGGCGAATCCGGCGGCATGTTGGCGGCAACCCTGGAACGTTTGGCCGAATTGCTCGAACGCCAACGCGCGCTGAAATCCACCATTACATCAGCCCTGATCTACCCAGTCATCTTGCTGGTCGCCGGCATCGGCGCCATCGTCATGCTGCTCACCCAAGTGCTGCCGCAATTCGTCCCGATGTTCGAACAAGCCGGTGCCACCCTGCCCGCCCTCACCCGCTTCGTCATCGCCATGGGCGCTTTTGTTGCATCCTACGGCCTGATCATGCTGCTGGTGTTGCTTGTCACCGGCGTTGTCATCCGCCAGCTGCTCAAACGCCCAGGCCCCCGCTTGTGGTTCGACCGCGCCATTTTACGCATGCCAATCATCGGCGGCCTCTCCCGCGAAGTCCTCGCCGCCCGTTTCTCCCGCACACTCGGCACCTTGCTGTCCAACGGCGTGCCGCTAGTGGCAGCGTTAAGCATCGTCACCGAAGTCATCGGCAATGCCGCCGCCGAAGTGGCCGTAAAAGACGCCACCGAAAGTGCCAAGGGTGGCGCCGGCCTATCCCGCCCCCTCCAACAAGCCGGCATTTTCCCGGTGCGCACAATCTACCTGCTGCGCCTCGGCGAAGAAACCGCCCAGCTCGGCCCTATGGCCTTACGCGCCGCCGAAATCCACGAAGCCCAATCCCGCCTCGCCATCGAACGCTTGGTGGCACTCCTGGTGCCCGTGCTCATCATGATCATGGGCACAGCAGTTGCCGGCATCGTCAGCTCGCTTCTATTGGCCATGCTCAGCCTCAATGATTTGGCAAACTAAGCAAAAAAGAACCTTCTTTTCTGGAGAAAAGAAGCAAAAGACGTAACTGCCCAGGTCTCTCCGGTCTGATCAAGCGGCCTGCAGCCGAGCGATCA
>JBBARC010000032.1:0-39130 GCA_040400005.1 Acetobacteraceae bacterium
TTGACTAACATCCGAGTCCGAGCCGCAAGATGTTTGACTGTCCCGCTGTGCCAGGGGGCTTGGGAGTTACCTTTTTTTCAGAAAAAGAGGGGTCTTCCTTCCTCACGCCGCCCGGCTAGCAACCGCGCCTTGGGTCATTTCTAGGACAAAATCAGCAATGTGGTGCGCAACGGCGTCCCTATATTTTGCCGCATTGAAAAAACCGTGGCCGGCGCCGGGCACCACGCCGATGCGCGCGGTTTGGCCGCTGGCATTCAGTTTAGTGGTAAATTTTCGGCTGGTATCCAACGGCACCACCTGATCGGCGTCGCCGTGCAGAATAAGGGTGGGCGGCAGGGTGGATATATCAATGTGCAGGGGGGAAATCGCCAGATCGCCACCGGCAGGGCTTGCGGCTGTGCTGGTGCCAGCGGCCGAAAGGTCCAGCATCGGGTTGAGCAGAATGAGGCCGGCGGCGGCAGGGCTCAGGGCGCGGGCTAGGTGCACCGCCAGCAGACCGCCGGCAGATCCACCCGCAATGCACAGGGGTAGCCCATGCGAAAGTGTTTTCAGCGTGGGGATGGCGGCCAGCGTATCGGCCAGTGAATCATAGACATTGCTCTGGTGGCGCTGGCGAATTCGGTATTCGATCGACAGGCTGGCGATGCGCTGGGTTGCCAGTGTGTTGGCGATGGCATCGAATTGCTGCGGGCTACCCGCCACCCAACCGCCGCCATGCAGAAACACCAACATTGCGACCGGTTGATCGGCCGGTGTTACAAAAACATGCAAATCATCTTTATTGGGCGGCGATGCGGCTTTGCTCATGCCTTAGGCATAGTGTCACTGGCGTTTTCGCGGTGGTAAACACGGCGTGATCGCGCGACAAATTTTGGCTAGAGCACGTGATCGGTAAGCGCTTAGCGCCGCGTGCAACCACGGGTTGATCGGCGCTAAGCGGGCGGGTTTAAGCGCGCCCGGCGGTGGTGAGGGTTGCGGTGGTGGTTTCACGCAGTAAGGCCGCAAACAGTTTTAACGCGTCGGCAGCACCTTGATCCTGTAGGCGGCCAGCGCTGAACTGGGCGGCGAACAGATCGGCCTGTTCAGCGATGATCAGCGCCGCCCGCGCAAGCGCTGCTTGCGCCAAAGCGGCCTGGGCGTTGTCGCTCAAGCCGGGCCATTCCGACAGGTTACGGCGCATTTCGTCCATCCGGCGGAGTGTGCCCGCCGGATGTTAATATCGCCTTTGCAAATCAGGTTTGCCAATCAGGCGCCGCGGGTCAGCTCGTACATGGCGACGGTTGCCGCGGTTGAAACGTTGAGGCTTTCCATCAAGCCAGGCATGGAAAGCCCAGCGATTTCATCGCAGGTTTCGCGGGTTAACCGGCGTAACCCGGCACCTTCAGCACCTAGCACGAGGGCGACCTTGCGCTGGGCAAAATCGGTGCCGCGCAGGGCTTTGCCGTCGGCGGCCAGGCCTACGGTCCAATACCCTGCAGCGCGCAGGGCGATCAGGGTGCGGGCCAGGTTTACCGCGCGGATCAGCGGCACCAATTCCAGCGCGCCGCTGGCGGCTTTGGCCATGGCGCCGGTTTCCTCTGGCGCATGGCGATCCTGCACCACCACGCCGGCGGCGTTAAACGCGGCGGCGGAGCGCAAAATGGCGCCAACATTACGCGGGTCGGTGACCTGATCGAGCACCAGAATCGGGCCGGGGCGTTCCATCACCTCGGCCAGCGGCCGTTGCTGCAACGGGTCGGCCAGCAGGGCGGCGCCCTGGTGCACACAATCACGGCCCAGCAAGTGGTCTAACCGGGTGCGATCGGTGCGTTCCACCGTCAGTGCCCAAGGCTTGGGCAGCTCGGTTTCCAACGCTGCTTCGGCCTCTTCGGTCAGCAGCAGGCGGCGCAACCGGCGTTGTGGGTTGGCCAGGGCCGCCGCAATCGGGTGAATACCATACAAAAACAGCGTGCCAGCGGGCGGCGCTGGCGGATCATTGGCAGCGGACCGTTGGCTGCGGCCGGCTGGCCGGTAAGCCGGGCGCTGGTCGCCGTGGTGATCGGGGCGGGTATCTGGGCGGGTATCTGGGCGGGTATCTGGCCGCTGATCTTGCCGGGGTGCATATAACATTTTGCGCCCGGGATCGCCGCCCGTGCCCTCGGATTGGCGCTCAGTTGGGCGATCACTGTTGCGTGATGGTGGCCGGCTATCGCGC
Source organism: Acetobacteraceae bacterium (assembly GCA_040400005.1). Lineage (GTDB taxonomy): Bacteria > Pseudomonadota > Alphaproteobacteria > Acetobacterales > Acetobacteraceae > JBBARC01. The sequence goes on from JBBARC010000032.1 coordinate 2,195, forward strand.
GGGCCGTTCTTGCCCTCGGGCTTGGCATAACGCGTATCGCCGTCCCGGCTGGGTCGCGTATCGCCGTCCCGGCTGGGTCGCGTATCGCCGTCCCGGCTGGGCCGCGCACCGCTATCACGGGCAGGTTTGCCAGCGTTATCACGGTAAGGTTTTGTGCCACCCTCGCGGAACGGTTTTACCGCACCATCACGTGATGGTTTGGCATAACCGCTACCTGCTGATGCCCCGGCGTTGGCGCGCGACGGCGCGCCGCTACCCGAACGGACCGGGCCACCATCACTGCTGCGTGTGGGCGCGCCGGTGCGGTTGGGGGGACCTGAACGGGTGGGCGTGCCAGAGGAAGCACCAGAGCGCGACGGGGGGCCAGACCGGCCGGGGGGACGTAGGGATTTCATCGCGGCAGTCTATACAGGCAGAACCGCTCACGCGCCATGCGCTATATGTGCCGGTTGTGCAGGCCTCAAAAACAAACGGGGCGCCACCAGGGCGCCCCGCGATAGTGTTTTTGTGTTTCGAAAAGTCTAGAACAGCACGCCGGTTTCAACCACGCCACGAATTTGCGAGGATTTGTCGTAGTTGCTGCCGAAGCCCAAGCCAGTGCCGTAATCGGTCAAGCCGGTGTAGGACACGTCGCCACGGACAAAGTATTTGTCCCATTTATAGGTGGGCGTGATGGTGGCGGTGTAGGCCTTGCTGCCGGCACCATAAAAAGTCAGGTTCGGTGCGAAAGGATCGTTCTTGTTGCCGTCGCCATACAAATATTCCAGGCGGCCGGACAGGCTCCAATGATCATCGATGTTGTAATTACCCAGCAGGGTAATGCCGTAGGTGTTGCCGCTTTCGGTAACGCCGGTCTGCACGTTGCTCGACACATGCGTGTATTGCAACAATGGCGAAATGGTCAGCGGGCCGTCGTTATAGGTGTAAATCACGTTATAAATCGAGGTGTTGTTCAACAGCCCTGGGGTCGCAAAGGTGTTGGTATTAGTGTGGCCAAGGTTGCCGCCAATGGTCAACGCCAGGGCGTTGCTGGGGTCGATCGTCCAGGTCGCGTTGCCGGTCAGCCAGTTAAAGCGTTCCGAATAGAAACCGTCACCCCATTGCAGGGCAAAGCTCAGCGGGCCGGTGGCGTAGTTGGCCTGCACCGCACGGCCAACGCCGGGCTCGATGTTGGTTAGCAGGCCGCGTTCGATGTTGTAGTTCTCAAAGCTCCAGGTGTATTCGGCGCCGATCAGGGTGATCATCTTACCAGCGGAAATCGAGAAACCATCGAACGGTGCGATCTTGCCGAAAACCACCGGCGCCGGGCCGTAGGTGTTATCGGTGAATTTGGTCGCGTTCAGGTAGGCGCTGCCGAGGCCGAGATAGCTGTATAGGCCAAGCTGCGCGTAGAACTGGAACATGCCATCCGATTTTTGGATGAACACCTGCGCATTGCTAACGTCAGCGCCGCCGCCGTTATCGCTGCTGAACAGGCCCGTGGCATTGGTCTGGCCATAGGCTAGGCCGGTGGCAACGCCGCCAACATACCATTTGCCCAATGCTGCCATATCGATGCTGAGCGGCGTGGCGGTGTTCAGCGCCAGCGGCTGGGTCATCGGCGGGCCGATTAGGGCAACCGGTGCCGGGGCGGCGGGTGCTGCGGCCGCAGCCGGGGCTGGGGCGGTCTGCGCGAAAGCCATGGTGCTGGCGGTGCTGAACACAGCGCCAAGCAAGGCTGCGCGGAAGGAATGGGCGTGTTTCATGAGTCGTTCATCCTCACTGCGAATCGGTATGCTGCATAGCATCACGACCGGGCGTCCCGGCGCGAGAGGGATAAGCACAGTTTGTGCCATAAAACGCGCAAATCGTACCTTTTGCGCCACATGCCGCTGCCTAGTAACTGTGCAGCGGCCTGTGAACACAAAAACTTAACGCAGTTACCTAATTGCTACGCTGCGGGTTAACCCCCTTAAACCGCACTGGCTGGCGCATCATCGGGGGCTGGCACATATAACGCACCGCCGGCATCGCGGAATTCGGCGCTTTTTTCAGCCAACCCCGCCAATCGTGCCGCATCTTTGCGCAGATCCTGGGTGATCTGCATGGAACAGAATTTTGGCCCGCACATCGAACAGAAATGCGCCACCTTGTGGGCATCTTTCGGCATGGTTTCATCGTGAAACTGTTTGGCTGTATCAGGATCGAGCGAAAGATTAAACTGATCTTGCCAGCGGAAGGAAAACCGCGCCCGGCTCACCGCATCATCACGTAAGCGCGCCGCCGGGTGGCCCTTGGCCAGATCAGCCGCGTGAGCGGCTAGGCGGTAGGTGATCACCCCCACTTTCACATCTTCCCGGTTAGGCAGGCCCAAATGTTCTTTGGGGGTGACATAGCAAAGCATGGCGGTGCCAAACCAACCGATCATGGCAGCACCTATGGCTGAGGTGATGTGGTCGTAGCCAGGCGCAATATCGGTGGTTAGCGGGCCCAAGGTATAGAAAGGCGCCTCGCCGCATTCGCGCAGCTGCTTTTCCATGTTCACCTTTATCTTGTGCATCGGCACGTGGCCGGGGCCTTCGATCATCACCTGGCAGCCTTTCGCCCAGGCGATTTTGGTAAGCTCCCCCAAGGTTTCCAGCTCGGCGAACTGGGCGGCATCGTTGGCATCGGCAATCGATCCCGGCCGCAGCCCATCGCCGAGTGAGAACGATACATCGTAGGCCCGCATAATGTCACAGATTTCGTCGAACCGTTCGTACAGAAAGCTTTCGCGGTGATGCGCCAGGCACCAGCGCGCCATGATCGACCCGCCGCGCGACACAATACCAGTCACCCGGTTGGCGGTCAGCGGCACATAAGCCAGCCGCACGCCGGCGTGAATAGTAAAATAATCAACGCCTTGTTCGGCTTGTTCAATCAACGTATCGCGAAAAATCTCCCAGGTCAGGGCTTCCGGCACGCCATCGACTTTTTCCAGCGCCTGGTAGATCGGCACGGTGCCAATCGGCACTGGCGAATTGCGCATAATCCAATCGCGGATATTGTGAATGTTGCGCCCAGTGGACAGGTCCATCACCGTATCGCCACCCCAGCGGATCGCCCAAACCAGCTTTTCAACCTCTTCGGCGGCTGATGACGTGACCGCAGAATTGCCGATGTTGGCGTTGATTTTAACCAAGAAATTGCGCCCGATGATCATCGGCTCAATTTCTGGGTGGTTAATATTGGCAGGGATAATCGCGCGCCCGGCGGCAATTTCGGATCGCACAAACTCGGGCGTGATAAACTTAGGGATCTCGGCGCCAAAATCTTCGCCATCGGCGCGGCGATCGGCAGCACCTTGGGCGGGTTTGGCGCGGCCCAAATTTTCGCGATGCGCCACATAGATCATCTCCTGGGTGATGATGCCGGCGCGGGCGAATTCGTATTGGGTCACGGGCACGCCGGCCGCGCCCACGCGCACCACATGCGGGGCGGGGCAGGGTGGCACCAGCCGCGCACCAGTGGCGCCGCCATTATCTTCCGGCCGCACCGCCCGCGGCGGCACTTCGCGCACCGCGCGTTGTGCAATCCAACTCTCGCGTAGCTTAGGAAGCCCCTGATTAAGATCGATTTTAGCCGCATCGTCGGTATAAGCACCGGAGGGGTCGTAGATACGGAACGGCTCTTCATTGGCCGATGGATCGAGCGCCACTTCGCGAAACGGCACGGTGATCTCGGAATGCCCGGGCACCGGCAGATAGATTTTGCGTGATCCGGCGATCGGCCCGGTGGTCACACTTGGCGGTTGGCTGGGGGTGATGTGGTTCATGGCGTAAACCTCCTTGCGCCGGGAAGGCCGGGCAGGGGCTGCCATAGGCAACGCCAAAACGCCCTCCCTCCGCCGGCATGATCCGGATCAGGTTGATTGGGGTCATCGCGCTACTGGTTGTTTATACACCAAAACCAGCCGGCAAACTCTCAGCCGCGTGTCGCGGCTCCCCCGGGTTGCGGTAACAAGCGCGCGGGCGCGGGCCGGGTCAAGCGAAGATTGGGCGGTACTACGGTAGCCCTACATACTTATGGCCTAACCATGCTTGCCGGTGCGGCCCATGGGTTGATCACGGTAAGGCCGCAGGCCCGAAACGGCGCCTCATCCCGGGTTGCGACGCTAAAGCGGTGTGTATGGGCGATGGCGGCAATTTGGCCATCGGCCGTGCCAATAGCGAGGCCCTTAGCGCGGGCGCCGGCCACGAGGCTTGCGTATATTTGTACGGCAGGCAGATCAAATGGCAGGATACGGTCGGCAAAATAACCGTTGATTAGGTTGGATACTTGCGTGTTGAGCGTATGCTGGCGGCGGCCGGGCGGTAACAGAGCCGCGCCCAGCAGCAATTCCGCCAAACTGACCGTTGAGATAAACAGTGTGCCGGCACCTTGCCGGTCCAGCCAGCCAACAACCTGGGCGTCAGGCATTTGCCGCATTGGCTCGGATATCACATTGGTATCAATCAAAATCATGCGGGTGTTAGCTGAAATCGGCACCGAGCGCCGGAGTTTTATCGCGAATATCCGGCAGGGTTACGCCGCCGATGTCGCGGGTTGCCGCCATCAGCGCCGAGCCGAGGTGGAACTGTTCACCCTGGCGCACGGCGGCATCCAGAATCGCGCGAATCTCGGCTTCGGTGCTGCGGCCATGAATCGCCGCACGCAGCCGCAGCGCACGATGTGTTTCATCGGTAAGGTTGCGGACAGTAACGGCGGGCATTGGTGACTAGCCTTAAAAGAGATTGATCGCGATGATATCATCGTGATGCGAATGATTGCAAATGGTTCTGATGGCGCGTCGCGGTGCCCGAGCAATCGGCGGCCTCAGATGGGCGCTACAAAAGCGGGCCTGCCTGCCACGTTGGTGGTCAGGTCTATGGTTACGCACGCAAACACCAGCGGTTTAAGAAGATAAACCGCTGGGTGGGCCTGGTTGTGGCTCCCCTAACCCCGCTTCTGCCGCTATCTTAGGCGACTTGCCGGGGCCGCATAAGCGCCACCACCACAACCGGCTGAACAGAAAAGAGACTTTTATCATGGCCCTGCGCGACGATCTGCTGACTGCCACCAAAACCTCGATGCTGGCAGGCGATGCGCCGCGCACATCGTGCCTGCGGATGATCGCGGCCAAGCTGAAAGACACCGATATCGCCGCCCGCCCCAAGGGGGTGGCCGCGGTTAGCGACGACGAGATTTTGACGATGCTGCGCGGCATGGTGAAATCGCGCCGCGAATCGGTAGAAATGTATCTGGCCGGTGGCCGGCCGGAACTCGCCGCCAAAGAAACCGCCGAAATTGCTGTGATTGAACGGTTTTTGCCGCAAGCGTTGGGTGATGAAGCGCTCGGCGCCATTGTGGCGGCAGCGATTGCCACATCGGGGGCTGCATCGGTCAAAGACATGGGAAAAGTGATGGGCGTGCTGAAAGCTGATCACGGTGCCACTTTGGACATGGCGCGCGCCGGTGCCATGGTGCGCGCCAAGCTCGGCGCCTAAGGGCGAACGCGAGGCGAGCTGGCTACCCCAATGTTACCGCAAGGTTTTCGCGACGAACTACGGGCCCGCACGCCGATGGCGAGCCTGGTTGGCCGGCGGGTAAAACTGAGCAAATCGGGCCGGCACTGGAAGGGCTGCTGCCCGTTTCATAGCGAAAAATCGCCCAGCTTTTATGTTTATGAAGATGGTTTTCACTGCTTTGGCTGTTCGGCGCATGGCGATGCGATTGAATTCGTTATGCGCACGGAAGGTGCGTCCTTCATCGAGGCGGTGGAGAAATTGGCCGCCGAGGTCGGGCTTGAGGTGCCGCGGGCAAGCCCTGCCGCCGAGGAAGCCGAACGCCGCCGGGTGGATTTGCACGATGTGCTGGATGCCGCCCAGGTATTTTACGCCAAATCCCTATACCAGCCGGAAGGGGCGGAGGGACTTGCCTATTTGCGCCGCCGCAATTTAACCGCGGAGACGATCAAAAATTTCGGCCTGGGCTGGTCGGGCGGCGGGCGTGGGGCTTTAAGCCGCCAGTTGCAGGCCGATGGCGCCACGACGGAGCTGCTGCTGGCAGCCGGACTGCTGCGCCAGGATGAGCACGCCAACCCCACCGGGGAGCTGTTTTTCAATCGCGTAATGTTCCCCATTCGCGACCGTAGCGGGCGGATCGTGTCCTTCGGCGGGCGTATTTTGGGCGATGGTCAGCCCAAATACCTCAACGGGCCAGAAACTGCGGTGTATTCCAAGCGCCGCACCCTGTTTGGGCTCGACCGCGCCCGCGCCGGCGTTGCCCGTGGTGATACGCTGGTGGTGGTCGAAGGCTATATGGATGTGATCGCCCTGCACCAGGCGGGGTTTGGTGGCGCGGTGGCGCCGTTGGGCACCGCGCTGACCGAGGAACAATTGGAGCAGCTATGGCGCCTGTCGCCCCTGCCGGTGCTGTGTTTTGACGGCGACACCGCCGGGGCGAAGGCGGCAGCCCGCGCAGCGATTGCCGCGCTGCCGCATTTGACGCCGGAAAAAAGCCTTAAAATCTGCGCTTTGGCCAATGGGGATGACCCCGATAGCCTGATTGTGCGGGCCGGGGCAGAGGCGTTTCGCGCGGCCCTGGCGGCAGCCGACCCTTTGGCGCGCGCGCTTTACCGGTTGTTGCGCGAAACCGGTGGCGATAAAACACCCGAACAACGGGCCGGCTTTCGCAAGCGCCTGGAAGATGCAGCCTTGCAGATCCGTGATAAATCTCTGGCCGGCGAATATCGCCGCGATCTGCTCGATCAGTTATTTGCCGGGCGCAAACGAGGGGTAACGACTGCCCCGCGCGCCGGCCGGCCGGCGCCGGATTTGCGTGATGTGCAGGCCGAACGTGGGCGCACCCTGACCGCGATTATTCTGCGCCACCCCAGTTTGCTGCCATCGCTGGAAGAAGCCTGGGCGGATGTGACCATGCCGCCTTACCTGGCGCGGTTGCGCGATGGCATTTTAGGTGTGGCTTTTAGTGACACACCGCTTGACGAAACCGCCCTGATTGCCCACCTGCACTCTCTCGGCCTTGCGGGTGACCTGCAAAACGCATTAGGTGACCGGCCTTTTCCGCTGGCTGCCTGCGCGAGCGCGGATGCTATGCCGGCGGATGCAGCGGCGGGATTTTGGCATATCTGGGGCCTGATGCACCCAGGACGATTAGACGAGGAGGTCGACGCCGCATTTCGCGCCTATTTCAGCGCGCCCGACGAGATGCTGCGGGTGCGCTGGCAGTCGTTATTGCGCGAGCGGGAACGATCACGGCGGTTTCGCTTGCATGACGGGGTTGGCGATGATGGGTCGGCGGAGGCAGACGAAGGGTACGGCGACGGTGCTGGACCCGGGGATCCGGCGGGCACGACCGGGGCGGCATAGCAGGTACTTAGTACCTATATGATAGGGGCTGCTTTTTCGGGCGGTCTTTTGAGCAGCGAGTACCCCCCAGCGTGTGGCGCAAGCCTGGCTTGGTTTGGGTTGATGGAGCAGGCAGAGTATGGCAACCAAGCAGGCAGCACCGGGCGAGACAGCGGCCACCGAACAGGATAGCGAAAGCTCGCTGCTCGATACCCAGTCGGCGGCGGTTAAACGGCTGATCGCCAAGGGCAAAGAGCGTGGCTACATCACGCTCGACGAGCTTAATTCGGTGCTGCCGCCCGACCAGATGTCGGCCGACCAGATTGAAGACATCATGGCGATGCTCAATGAAATGGGCTTGCAGGTGGTTGACGGCGAGGAAGCCGAGGAAGGCGAAACCGAGAAGAAAGCCGAAACCGAAGCCGCGGCCGAGGAAGAAGAACCCACCGGCAATGTGGATGCCGAAAGCCTGGGCCGCACCGACGACCCCGTGCGCATGTATTTGCGCGAAATGGGCTCGGTTGAGCTGCTCTCGCGCGAGGGCGAAATTGCCATTGCCAAGCGCATCGAAGCCGGCCGCGACATGATGATTGGCGGGTTGTGCGAAAGCCCGCTGACCTTCCGCGCCATTATCGCCTGGCATGATGCGCTTAAAGCCGGCCAGATGCTGCTGCGCGACATTATCGATCTGGAAGCAACCCAGGGTGCCGGAGAGGCCGCTGCCGCGATCGAAGCCGGCGAAGCCGCCGACGCCGCCGACGCCGCCGCCGAGCCGGGCTTTGAAGCCGCCCCCCCGGTGATCGACGATAATGATGATTCGGAAGAAGGCGAGGGTAGCAGCCTTTCACTTTCTGCCCTGGAAGAAAAACTAAAACCCGACGTGCTGGCGAATTTCGAGGAAATCGAATCGCTGTATAAAAAACTCTCCAAAATGCAGACCAAGCGTTTGGAAACCATCACCTCGGGCGAGGAGATGAACACGCGCACCGAAAAAGGCTATGAAAAGCTGCGCGAAGAACTGGTCGCCAAGGTGCAGCAGGTGCGGCTGCATAATAACCGCATTGAAGAATTGGTGACGCAACTTAAGCAGCTCACCCAACGGCTAAACGCGCTGGAAGGGCAGATGCTGCGCCTGGCGGAAAACGCCAAAGTCAGCCGCGACGATTTTCTGCAAAAATACCGCGGCCACGAGATGGACCCCAACTGGCTGGAAACGATGGCGACCCTGCCCGGCAAAGGCTGGAAAGTTTTCGTACCGCGCCACGGCGGGCAAATTACCGAAATGCGCGGCCAGATTGCGCTGATCGCCAACGAAACCGGCCTGCCGGTGGGCGAGTTTCGCCGGGTATTCGCAACGGTCAGCCGCGGCGAACGCGATTCAGCGCGCGCCAAGAAAGAAATGATCGAGGCGAACTTGCGCCTGGTGATTTCAATCGCCAAAAAATACACCAATCGCGGCCTGCAATTTCTCGATCTGATCCAGGAAGGCAATATCGGCCTGATGAAGGCGGTGGATAAATTCGAATATCGCCGCGGCTATAAATTCTCCACCTATGCCACCTGGTGGATACGCCAAGCGATTACCCGCAGCATCGCCGATCAGGCGCGCACCATTCGTATCCCCGTGCACATGATCGAAACCATCAACAAGCTGGTGCGCACCAGCCGCCAGATGCTGCACGAAATCGGCCGCGAACCGGCACCGGAAGAACTGGCTGAAAAGCTGGGTATGCCGCTTGAAAAAGTGCGCAAGGTGCTGAAAATCGCCAAAGAGCCGATCAGCCTGGAAACCCCGATCGGCGATGAAGAAGATAGCCATCTCGGCGACTTCATCGAAGATAAAGCTGCGGTTATTCCGCTCGATGCCGCCATTCAGGGTAATTTGCGCGAAGCAACCACCCGGGTGCTGTCCAGCCTAACCCCGCGCGAAGAACGCGTGCTGCGCATGCGCTTTGGCATCGGCATGAATACGGATCACACGCTGGAAGAAGTCGGCCAGCAGTTTAACGTCACCCGTGAACGTATTCGCCAAATCGAAGCCAAGGCACTGCGTAAGCTCAAACACCCCAGCCGTAGCCGGAAGTTGCGTAGTTTTCTTGATGATTGAGGGTGGGGCGTGCAGACAAAATTAGGGATCTTCTTTTCTGAAGAAAAGAAGCAAAAGACTTTTTATTATGCTGGGATGGGATTCGCGGTGGCATGGAAGCCCCAGGCCCAGCGTTATAAAAGTCTGTTTGCTTCTTTTTCTTCAGAAAAAGAAGTTTCTTCCTAAATCGCATGCCCACAATCCGCGTCATCGTAACCTTCCTGCGCCAGGACCGCCCGTGCCCAGGTTCTGCCTTGCCGCCTGACGCATCGCTGGTGCGCCTCGCCCACCCCAGCGTCGCATTCTACCGCTACATGTACAATACCGTTGGCGCTGCTTACGTGTGGTGGCTGCGCCGTACGGTGCCTGACGATGAAATTGCCGCCCTGCTTAATCACCCGCAGGTCAGCGTGCATGTGTTGTACCGTGGTGGTGAGCCGGCGGGATTTTTTGAATTGGATCGGCGGCCGCACCAGGCGGTGAATATCGCTTATTTCGGCCTGTTGCCGCATGCCGTGGGGTTGGGGCTAGGGCCGGCCCTTTTGCAGGCGGCGTGCGATATTGCGTGGCAGTTTGGTCCGCGCATGGTGACAGTGAACACCTGCACCGCCGACCACAGGCGCGCCATGGGCACTTATCTGGCGGCGGGGTTTGAGATTATGCGCCGGGTGCCGGAACAATGGGATGTGCCAGATCGTTTGGGCATGGTTATTCCCGCGCATTTGCGCCTGTAGGCAACACGGTGGGTGCGGAATCGCTTGCTTGGTGGCGGCTTTAGTCTAGCGTTATCCATACGGCCGGGGGTTAGGAAAGATTGCGATGTCACGGGCAACCACGGGGCGTGAAAAGGCCATCGACGATACCGGCGAGGTGATGGCCACTATGTCCAACGCCGAACCAGTGGCGGAGCGCTCGCTGGAACAGGCTTTGGGCGCGCAAATTCGGCTGCTGCGGCGGCGGGCGGAACTCACCGTTGCCGACCTTGCCGCATCGGCGGGCATTTCGGCCGGCATGTTATCAAAAATTGAAAATGGCCAGATATCACCCTCGCTCGCCACCCTGCAATCGGTGGCCGGCGCCCTGCACGTGCCGCTGACCCAGTTGTTTAGCGCCTTTGAAGAACGCCGCGACTGTTCGTTTGTGCCAGCCGGGCAGGGGGTGCGGATCGAGCGGCGCGGCAGCAAGGTTGGCCACAAATATAATTTGCTCGGCCACGCGCTGGGCGGCGCCATTGGGGTGGAGCCGTATTTGATTACGCTCACCGAGGGGGCGGCAACCTATACCGGGTTTCAACATGCCGGCACTGAGTTTATTTATATGCTGGCGGGTGAGGTGATGTACCGCCATGGCGACCAAGTTTACCATCTGGCCCCGGGCGATGCGATGCTGTTTGATTCGGCCGCTCCGCACGGGCCCGAAAAATTTTTGGTGGCGCCGATGACCTATCTTTCGATCATCATTTTCCCCCGCGATCCTGGCCAAGGGTAGGCAGAGGGCTAAGTCGGCCACATTCTCCTCAGGAAATTCTTGTTCGCGTCAGTTGACGTGGGGGCGGCACCGTACCTAGTATGGTATCCACGCTAGAGAACAGGAAAAGCCTGCCATGTGCGGCATCGTCGGGTTGTTTTTAAAAGATCCCACATTAGAACCGGAGCTTGGCCGCTTTACTGCGTCCATGCTGGAGGTGATGACCGATCGCGGGCCAGACAGCGCGGGTTTTGCGATTTACGGCGCCGGCCGGCCTGGCTACGTCAAATTGACTGTGCGCCTGCCCGAAACCGTGCATGTGGCGGTGCTGGCCGATGAGCTTTCCGGCGTGATCGGCGCGCCGGTAGGCGTGCAGGCGCGCAGCGATCATGCCGTGTTGCAGGTGCCGGAAGCGCTGGCGGCATCCGCGCGCAAATATCTGGCCCAGCGCAGCCCGGCGATCAAGGTGGTTTCCACCGGCAGAAGCATGGAATTGTTCAAAGGGGTGGGCTTGCCCGATGATGTTTCGCAGCGCTTTGGCCTGGGCGGCATGACTGGCACGCACGCCATTGGCCACACCCGCATGGCGACCGAATCGGCGGTAACCACGGCCGGGGCCCATCCCTTTTCCACCGGGCTGGATCAGTGCTTGGTGCATAACGGGTCGTTGTCCAATCACAACTCGCTGCGCCGCACCCTGGCGCGCGAAGGGTTTGAAATGGAAACCGCTAACGATACGGAAGTGGCGGCCGGCTATTTGTCGTGGCGCATGAGCCAGGGGGCGGCGCTGGATGAGGCGCTGACCGCGGCACTATCGGATCTTGATGGGTTCTATACGTTTGTGGTCGGCACTGAATCGGGGTTTGGCGTGCTGCGTGATCCGATTGCCTGCAAGCCGGCGGTGATGGCGGAAACCGATCGGTATGTGGCGTTTGGATCGGAATACCGGGTGCTGGTTGATCTGCCGGGGATCGAAACCGCGACCATTTTTGAACCGGAGCCGGCACGCGTGTATTTTTGGGAGAGGGCTGCCGCATGAACATTGACGTGGTGCCGGCGGTGATTGATCTGGCGGTGTCGTCAAGGCGCGATTTAAATGGCGCTTTGCATAATTTGCGTGCCACCACCAATGCCACTTTGTGGCGGGTGTTAAACCCGCGCGGTGCGCATGCCCTGGCGGTGGGTTTGGATGCCCCGGTATCGGTAGAAATCGCCGGCCACGTTGGCTATTACTGTGGCGGTATGAACCAGCATGCAAGCGTGGTGATTGATGGTAATGCAGGGCCTGGTGTTGCCGAAAACATGATGTCCGGCGAAGTGCGGGTGCGCGGTAATGCAAGCCAAGCGGCCGGCGCCACCGGGCGCGGCGGTTTGCTGATTATTGACGGTGATGCCGCCGCACGCTGCGGTATTTCGATGAAGGGCATCGATATTGTGGTGCGCGGATCGGTTGGCCACATGAGCGCCTTCATGGCGCAGCGTGGCAATTTGGTGGTGTGCGGCGACGCTGGCGATAGTTTGGGCGACAGTTTGTACGAAGCTAAATTATTCGTGCGTGGCACGGTTAAAAGCCTAGGTGCTGATTGCGAAGAAAAGCCCATGACCGCCGATGATCTCGTGGTTTTGGAACATCTTCTGGCCCGCGCAGGTTTTCCCGAAGCACCAGCGGCAGATCAGTTTCGCCTGTATGGATCAGCCCGGCGCCTGTATCATTTCCATGTCGATAACGCATCAGACTACTGACGCTGAAGGCACATAATTCCCATGACCGACCAGCCGCCACGCCACTACCACACGCTGCCACGCCAATCGGCGACGTTTGATAAATACACCATCAGCGAAATTCAACGCGCCGCAGAAACTGGCATTTACGATATTCGCGGGGGTGGATCGAAACGCCGCCTGCCGCATTTCGATGATTTGTTGTTTCTCGGCGCATCGGTTTCGCGCTACCCGCTGGAAGGTTACCGCGAAAAATGCGGCACCAACGTGGTGCTCGGCACGCGCTACGCCAAAAAACCGATCGAACTCAAAACCCCCGTCACCATTGCCGGCATGAGTTTTGGTGCACTTTCCGCCCAAGCCAAGGAAGCATTGGGGCGCGGGGCAACGGCAGTGGGCACCTCGACCACAACCGGCGATGGCGGCATGACGCCAGAAGAACGCGGCCATTCGCAGATTTTGGTCTACCAATATCTGCCGTCGCGTTACGGCATGAACCCCGATGATTTGCGCCGTGCCGATGCGATTGAGATTGTTATAGGCCAGGGTGCCAAGCCGGGCGGTGGCGGCATGCTGCTGGGCCAAAAAATATCGCCGCGCGTAGCCAAAATGCGGGACTTACCCGAAGGTATTGATCAACGATCGGCCTGCCGCCACCCCGATTGGACCGGCCCGGACGATTTGGAAATTAAGATCGAGGAACTGCGCGAAATCACCGGTTGGGAAAAGCCGATTTACGTGAAGGTAGGTGCCACTAGGCCATATTACGATGTGGCGCTGGCGGTAAAATCGGGCGCCGATGTGGTGGTGCTCGATGGTATGCAGGGCGGCACGGCGGCGACGCAAGAAGTGTTTATCGAACACGTGGGTATTCCCATTCTGGCCGCCATTCGCCCGGCGGTGCGCGCGCTGCAAGATCTCGGCATGCACCGCAAGGTGCAGCTAATCGTATCGGGCGGCATTCGCAACGGCGCTGATGTTGCCAAGGCGTTGGCCTTGGGCGCCGATGCCGTGGCGATTGGCACGGCAGCCTTAATCGCCATCGGCGATAATGATCCGGCGCTGGAAGATGAATACCGCAAGCTGCACACCACGGCCGGTGCCTACGATGATTGGCACGAAGGCCGCGACCCCGCCGGTATCACCACACAAGACCCCATTCTGGCCGCACGCCTCGACCCCGTGCGCGCCGGGCACCGCCTGGCCAATTACCTGTCGGTGATGACCATGGAGGCGCAAATCATTGCCCGCGCCTGTGGTAAAAGCCATTTGCACAATTTGGAGCCAGAAGATCTGGTGGCGCTAACCATCGAAGCTGCCGCCATGGCGCAAGTGCCGCTGGCCGGCACCGATTGGATACCGGGGCGGGGCGGCTATTAGGCCGCGTCGCAGGTGGCACCAAAATAAAGCTTGGCTTTTGGGTGCGTTTGTCGATCATTTAGGTAATTGAAACAAGGGGCGGACCAATGGCTGTAGATCTGGCGCAGATTGCGCGCGAAAAAGGCATAAAATACTTTTTTATCGCATTCACCGATTTGTTCGGCGTGCAACGCGCCAAGTTGGTGCCAGCATCGGCCATTGCCGGCATGCAAAAAAATGGTGCCGGGTTCGCCGGGTTCGCCACCTGGCTGGACATGAGCCCAGCCGACCCCGATTTGCTGGCCGTGCCAGACCCCGCGAGCTTTATTCAATTGCCGTGGAAACCTGAAATTGGCTGGCTGGCGGCGGATTTGGTGCAAGGTGGCAAGGAAGTTGAGCAAGGCCCACGTAACACGCTGCGCCGGGTGATTGGCCAGGCGAAAGAGCTTGGTTACCAGATGAAAAGCGGTGTGGAGTGTGAGTATTTTCTGATCACCCCAGATGGCGAAAGCATCGCCGACCCCGCTGATCGTGCGGCAAAACCCTGTTATGATCAGGGGGCGTTACTGCGCCGCTTTGATGTGATTTCCGAAATTTGTGATGCCATGCTGTCGCTCGGGTGGAACCCCTACCAGAACGACCATGAAGATGCCAACGGCCAGTTTGAAATGAACTGGGAATATGATGATGCGCTGATCACCGCCGATCGCCACGCATTTTTCAAGTTTTTGGTTAAATCAGTTGCCGAAAAACACGGCATGCGCGCAACCTTTATGCCCAAACCGTTTTCCAACCTTACCGGCAGCGGCTGCCATGTGCATGCCTCACTTTGGCAGGGCAAGAAGAATGTGTTTGAGGATGACAAGGGGGAAATGGGTATTTCCGCACTAGGCTATAATTTCCTCGGCGGTATTATGCAGAATGCCGCCGCCTTGTGCGCGCTGCTCAACCCCACGGTCAATTCGTATAAGCGGTTGAATGCACCACGCACTTTATCGGGAGCCACGTGGTCGCCCAACACCATCACCTATGGTGGGGATAACCGCACGCACATGGTGCGCATCCCCGATAACGACCGGTTCGAAATTCGGCTCGGCGATGGTGCGGTCAACCCGTATTTGTTGCAGGCGGCGGTGCTGGCGGCCGGGCTTGCCGGCATCAAAGAAAAATCTGACCCCGGTAAGCGCCTGGACATTAACATGTATACCCACGGGCATACCGTGAAGGGGGTCAAGCAACTGCCGCTTAACCTGCTTGATGCGCTGCGCATTTTTGGCAAATCCACCATGATGCGCGAAACCCTGGGCAATGGCTTTGTCGATAGTTATTTGGCGCTAAAGCACCAGGAATGGAGCGATTACACCCGCCACTTAACCCAGTGGGAGCGTGATACCACCCTCGATTGTTAAGGGGTTGCTGCCCGTGGCACTGAACATTCTGGTGCTGCAGCATGTGGCTTGCGAACATCCCGGCAGCCTGCGCGGGATGTTTGCGGCCGATTTGCACCGCCTCACCACGATCGAACTGGACGAGGGCGAAACGGTCCCCCACGATCTCGCCCCGTTCGATGCCATGCTGGTGATGGGCGGCCCGATGGATGTGTGGGAGGAAGATCGCTACCCCTGGCTGCGCGCCGAAAAAGCCGCGATTCATGCTTGGGTTGCCGCTGGGCGGCCCTATTTAGGCATCTGCCTGGGCCACCAATTGCTGGCCGATGCCATGGGCGGCACGGTCGGGCTGGCAGCAACGCCGGAAGTGGGCGTGTGCCACATTCGCCCAACGCACGCGGCGGACACCGATGCCCTGTTTGCCGACATGGCCGCCAGCACCCCGGTGCTGCAATGGCACGGCGCCGAGGTGCAAACCTTGCCGCCCAACGGCGTGCTGCTGGCGGATAACCAGCAGGGCGTGATCGAGGCGTTTCGGGTGGGTAGCTGTGCCTGGGGGCTGCAATACCATGTGGAGGCTGAACCCCACACGGTCGCCGCCTGGCAGGCGATCCCGGAATATCAATCTGCCATGCAGGCAGCCCTTGGCCCGGTGGGGGCGGCAGCCCTGGAAGGACAGGTCGCCGCCGTTTTGCCGCAGCTTAGCCAGAGTGCGGCGTTGCTCTACCGGCGGTTTACCTCCATTGCCGGCAATCGGATCTAAACCCAGCGGGCGGACGGCTTAACCGCGCAGTTAATCATCTGTTTAATCGTTCATTTAACTTTTGTGCCCCGTGGAGCGGTTTTGCCGCTTGCCGGGCCGTGGCACTTCCCGTATCGGGCTTACCTGAACAGTGTCACGTTAACAGCGGCGCGGTCCTTTGGCTGCCGCGCCCCCGGCGTACGGCCTAGGTTAAGTTATGAAAGAGGCCGCGTTCGCGGCCCAGATAGTGGAGAAGGCCGCGTTCGCGGCCCAGATAGCGGAGAAGGCCGCGTTCGCGGCCGGCCGCCCAGTGCACCCCGCACTTTTGGGCGGCATTTTGAGGAGGTTCTGATGGCCGACGCGTTTATCTATGATGCCGTGCGCACCCCCCGTGGCAAAGGCCGTAAGGATGGCAGCCTGCACGAAATCACCTCGCTGTCGCTGGCAACTCAGGTGCTTGAAGCCCTGCGTGACCGCAACAATCTGGATACCTCGCACGTTGATGACGTGATCCTCGGCTGCGTCGCCCCGGTGGGCGAACAGGGATCAGATATCGCCCGCACCGCGGTGCTGAATGCCGATTACGCGCAAACCACCGCCGGCGTGCAGGTTAACCGCTTTTGCGCCTCGGGCCTGGAAGCCTGCAACATGGCCGCAGCCAAGGTAATGACCGGGGAAGCCGAAATGGCCATCGGCGGCGGCGTGGAAAGCATGAGCCGCGTGCCGATGGGGTCAGATGGCGGCGCCTGGCCGGTGGATCCGTCCTCGGCGTTCAAAACCTATTTCGCCCCGCAAGGTATTGGCGCCGATCTGATCGCCACCCTGTATGGGTTTTCGCGCGACGACGTCGATGCCTACGCGGTGGAAAGCCAAAAACGCGCTGCCCACGCCTGGGCCGAAGGCCGTTTTGCGCGATCCGTGGTTGCGGTCAAAGACCAAATGGGCCTGCCGATCCTGGCGCGCGACGAACACATGCGCGCCGATACCACCATGCAAAGCTTGGCCTCCCTCAACCCAGCCTTCGCGGTACCTGGCGAGATGGGCTTTGATTCGGTGGTGATGCAGCGCTATCCGCAAGCCGAAAAAATTATCCACGTGCACCATGCAGGCAATTCATCCGGCATCGTCGATGGCGCCGCCGGCGTGCTGTTTGGCACCCGCGAAATGGGTAATCTGATGGGCATGAAGCCGCGCGCACGGGTGATCGGCATGGCCTCGATCGGGTCTGAACCCTCGATCATGCTCACCGGCCCGTCGCTGGTGGCGGAAAAGCTGCTGAAACGCATTGGCATGAAGCCGAGCGACATTGATTTGTATGAGCTGAACGAAGCGTTCGCCTCCGTGGTGCTGCGCTTTATGCAGGCGCTGGATATTCCGCATGACAAAATCAACGTCAACGGTGGCGCCATCGCCATGGGGCATCCCTTAGGCGCCACCGGTGCGATGATTTTGGGCACCGTGCTGGACGAGCTGGAACGCACCGGCAAGCAAACCGCACTGGTAACATTGTGCGTCGGCGCCGGCATGGGCACCGCAACCGTCATTGAACGGATCTAGAACAATCGCCGGGCCGCACACGATGCAATGCATGCATGCGTGCGCGGCCCGGCAAAGTTTCATCCAAGGGCGCGGCACAATTCCCGCGGCCGACTTAGCACCGGTTTTGCCGCGTGCGCACAAGACAGGATAAGCCGATGAAGAATTTTACCATTGCCGTTGATGATACGGGCGTTGCCCTGGTCACCTTCGATGTGCCCGGCCGTTCAATGAACACCCTAACCGGTGACGTCATCAGCGAATTGGGCGAAGTGGTCACCACTATAGCCACCGACGCGGCCATTAAAGGCGCAGTTATCACCTCGGGCAAAACCAGCGGCTTCTGCGCCGGTGCCGATCTTGGTGAAATGGGCGGCGCGCTCAGCGCCACCGGCACGCCGAGTGAAGCCGAATTGCAAACTCTGTTTGCGTCTGTGTTTGCGCTCAACAAATTGCTGCGCCGGCTTGAAACCTGTGGCAAACCCGTTGCCGCCGCCATTAACGGTTTGGCCCTGGGGGGTGGCTTGGAAGTGGCTTTGGCTTGCCATTACCGCGTGGTGGCCGATGCCAAAGGCGTGCAGCTTGGCCTGCCAGAAGCAAAAGTCGGCCTGCTGCCCGGCGGCGGCGGCACCCAGCGTTTGCCGCGCCTAATCGGCGCCATGAAAGCAGCCCCGCTGTTACTGGAAGGCAAATCGATGTCGCCCAAAGAGGCGCTAGCCTTAGGCGTTGTCAACGAAGTGGTGGCGCTAGACCAAGTGGTGGCGGCTGCGAAAACCTGGGTGCTGACCAAGGGCGATGCCGTTGCACCCTGGGATAAAAAGGAGTTCCGCATTCCCGGCGGCGGCCCCTACACCCCCGCAACCGCGCAAGTGTTCATTATGGGCAACGCCATGCTGCGCAAGCAAAGCTATGGCAATTACCCGGCCCAGGTGAACATCATGAAGTGCCTGTATGAAGGCTTGCAGGTGCCGTTTGATGCCGCGATCCGCATCGAAAGCCGTTACTTCGCCAAAACCCTGATGACCCCGCAAGCCCGTGGCATGGTGCGGTCACTGTTCCTGTCGATGGACGAACTGAACAAAGGCGGCGCCCGCCCGGCCGGCTTTGCCAAAACCGAAATCAAAAAAGTGGCCGTCCTCGGTGCTGGCATGATGGGGGCCGGCATTGCCTACGTGCAGGCGATGGCCGGCATCGAAACCGTGCTGATCGATACCAGCCAGGAAGGTGCCGATAAAGGCAAGGCGTACTCGGTTAAGTTGCTCGATAAAGCGATCAGCCGCGGTAAAATGACGCGCGAAAAAGCCGATGGCATTTTGGCCCTCATCACCCCAACCACCGATTTCGACGCCATCAAAGGGTCTGATTTTGTGGTCGAAGCGGTGTTTGAAGATCGCGCCCTAAAAGCCGATGTCACCAAACGCGCCGAAGCCATGCTGGCCGAAACTGCGGTGTTCGGGTCGAACACATCAACCCTACCGATCACCGGCCTTGCCGAAGCCAGCGTGCGCCCAGCCAATTTCATCGGTATCCACTTCTTCTCGCCGGTGGATCGCATGGGCCTGGTCGAAATTATCATGGGCGCTGCCACCAGCCCTGAAACGCTGGCCAAAGCCATCGACTATGTCATGAAAATTCGTAAAACCCCGATCGTGGTCAACGACAGCCGCGGCTTTTATACCTCGCGCTGCTTCGGCACCTTCGTGCGTGAAGGTTTGGAAATGCTGGTGGAAGGCATTGCCCCCGCCATCATCGACAACGTCGGCCGCGCCACCGGCATGCCACGCGGCCCGCTGGAAATGAACGACGATGTCGCACTCGACCTCTCGTACAAGGTTGGCATGCAAACCCAGAAAGATCTCGGTGATGCCTATAAAGTGGGCCCGGTCGATCACCTGATTGCCAAAATGGTTACCGAACTTGGCCGCTTTGGCCGCAAAAATGGCAAAGGCTTTTACGACTACGCCGCCGATGGGTCCAAGCGTATCTGGGCCGGCTTAGAAGACCTCGCACCCGTAAAAGTGAACGACACAGATCTCGAGATGATCGAAGAATTGCGCACCCGTCTGCTGTATCGCCAGGCCGTTGAAGCCGCGCGCTGCTTTGCCGAAAATGTCTGCACCACTGCCAAAGAAGCCGATGTCGGCGCCATTCTGGGCTGGGGCTTCGCCCCCTGGACCGGCGGCCCGCTCAGCCTGATCGATAGCGTGGGTTTGGAAAAATTCGTGCAAACCTGCGATCGCCTAGCCCAAAAATACGGCGAACGCTTCGCCCCCCCACAATTGCTGCGCGACATGGCCGCCCGTGGGGAGAGTTTTTACGGTAAGAAACAGGCCGCTGCGGCCTGATAAGAGAAGAAGTCAGACCCTTCTTTTCTGAAGAAAAGAAGCAAAAGACTTTTATGATGCGGGCTCGGAGAACGCGGTGGCATGGAAGCCCCAGGCCCAGCATAACAAAAGTCTTTTTGCTTCTTTTTCTTCAGAAAAAGAAGATTGCTCCGTACCCTACCCACCCGGTGCGTCACTCAAAACGGTAGCGATGGCATCGGCGCGGGCGGGCAGGGTGCTAGCGCTGTCGCGCAGGTCGCGGGCGGCTTGGGCGTTGGCGTGTTGGCGTTCGGCGACCAAATCCACTTGGCGGCGTAGCAAACTGACGCCACTGCGGGTGGATTGCAGGTAGTGTGCAATGGAGGCGACTTCTTCGCCTTGCGCCACCACGGCGGCGGCCAGGTGATCGCCCACCTCGTGCTGGGCGCTGACCATGCGCGATAGGTCCTGGCAGCGTGTTTCGGCAGTGGTTGCATCTTCGCGCAGGCCGCGCAGCACGGTTTGCATGGTGGCAAGTGCTGTTAGCCCGGCGCGCCCCATGGCCGCCACTTGCGTGTGCAGTGCGGGGCCTGCGGCATCATCGGCGTGGGCTGCCCGGTCCAACAGCATGTGCATGGTATCTATCGCATCGTTTAAGGGTGCCAGGCGGGCATCGATTGCGCCCACGGCGCGGGCGGCGGCAAAGGCGGTGCCCGCCAGGCAGGCGGCAATATCGGCAGCATGCACAATATGCAGCGTGGTGGCACCTATGGCGCCGGCCAAGTGTTCGGCGCATTCAGATATATCGTGCGCGTCCATGTCCGCGGCAAGCCCGCTCGCCTGGGCAACCGCGATGGCGGCCGCCAGGTTTTGATGGCTATCGGCGATTGTTGCGGCATCGGCCGATATTTGCGCGGCGTCTGCTGCCAGCCCGGCAATGGCGGGGGCGGCGATGCCAAGACGAATTTGGGCGAAGCTGCGCATGCGGGCGCGCGCACTATCCACCGCGCGGCGTGCGCGCAGGCGCAGCCCATCGGTTTGGCCGGCCACGGCATCGCCAGTGTGTTGGCCGCACAGCGTGGCGGCCGCGCCAAAGGCCAGCAGCCAGGCGGCTTGCAAAAACCAGCTAGTGCCGATTTGCCCTAGGGTGAGCGACACGATCGCTCCCAGCATGGCCAGCACCACAAGCCCTGCTAGGCGGCGTTGTACCAAATGGCTTGCGTGCAGGGCGTGGCGATCTTCCCCCAATATACTGGCCAGGTCGGTTGCAAAATTCTGATCGTCCAACATGATGTGTCTCTTTTCATCGGTGTTGGCGTCAATTTGCCGAACAGAGATTGATAAGCATTTAACCCCGCCGCATTGCCGAGCCATGTTTGGCCGGGCATGCTGGGCACATGCGAAAATCTGCTATAGTGGCGGCTGTTTTTGGGGTTTTGGGGGTGCAGCCGGTGTGTGGCCAGGCACCGCCTCACGCCGCCCCCGGCTGGCCGCCAACCAGCGCCACCGGCACATTAATCGCCGATTATGTCGGCGTGGCGCGCGGCTTAACCGTGATGACCCTGCACACCGAATTCACTTTGCGCCCGGATGGCTATACCGCACGGGTCGGGTTTCGCACCGCCGGCATGTTTGGTTTTTTGCTGCACGCCGATAACGTCACCACGGTCACCGGGCGGTTTGTGGGGGACACCGTGCACCCTATTTCGGTGGATAGCATTGGCAGCATGCGTGGCCAGCACCGGCAAACCCGGTTGAGCTACCCCAAGGGCGATCCGGTGGTGGATAGTCTCACCCCGGCGGTAGATGAAGAACGTGCCGCCGTGCCGGCAAACCTAACCCCCGGCACGGTGGATAATCTTTCCGCCATTGCGCTGCTTATTCGCGTGGTCGGCGGGCACGGCAGGTGCGATGGATCGGTTGCCAGTTTCGACGGCCGGCGTGCGGCAAATTTGTCGGCGCACACGGTTGGCCGTGAAACTTTGGCCACCAACCGGCGCACCAGTTTTGCGGGCGCGGCACTGCGCTGTGACTATGTTAGCCGCCAAACGGCGGGGTTTGTAAAATCCCAGGCCGAGGATGATTTGCGCAAGCCGCGGCTGGGCTCCATTTGGCTGGCCCAGTTGGCCGCGGGGGCGCCGCCGGTGCCGGTGCGCATGGATTTTGAAAACCGGCTGGCCGGGCAAGTAACCCTTTACCTGACCGGCGCGCATGGCGGTGGCTTAACCGCGGTACCGCCGTGCTGTGTGGCGGTGGATGCCCAAGGCGGGTAGGCACATCCTGCGTGCAGTTGCCCCACATCCCTGCTTGGGGCCAAATTACAACCTGCACGTGCGCCCTAGGCATGTGCACCGTGGGCACTTGCAACCTGGGCTAGTCCGGGCCGATATGTAACCAGAGTTATTTTTGCCAAAACTATTTTTGGGAGACCCGCCATGGCGGATGCCAGCAACGCACTCAATTTGACCGACCCCACCCTGTTTCGCCAAGCCAATTTGATCGATGGCCAGTGGGTAACCGCTGCATCCGGCGCCACCACCGCGGTGCGCAACCCGGCCACCGGCGATGTGGTGGGCCACGTGCCGGCGCTAACCGCGTTAGAAGCGCGCGGCGCCATTGAAGCGGCCGCTCGGGCGCAAAAGAAATGGGCAGCCCTCACCGGCAAGGAACGCCAAAAACCGTTGCGTAAACTGGCCGATTTGATGCTGGAAAACCAAGAAGATTTGGCCCGCATCATGACCGCCGAACAGGGCAAACCGCTGGCCGAAAGCCGTGGCGAAATTGCCTATGCTGCCAGTTTTATCGAATTTTTTGGCGAAGAAGCCAAGCGCATTTATGGCGATGTTATTCCGCACAATGCGCCGGGCCGGCGCATATTGGTGCAAAAGGCGCCAATTGGCGTGTTCGCCGCCATTACGCCGTGGAATTTTCCCGCCGCCATGATCACCCGCAAGGCCGGGCCAGGCTGGGCTGCCGGCTGCGCCGGCGTTATTCGCCCGGCCTCGCAAACACCATTTTCGGCCCTAGCGATTGGCGTGCTGGCCGAACGGGCAGGGCTACCGCCAGGGGTGTGCAATATCATCACCGGGCCGGCCGGCGCGTTGGGTGGCGAAATTACCGCCAACCCCATTGTGCGCAAGCTCAGTTTTACCGGCAGCACCGAAATCGGCGCTCAGTTACTGGCGCAATGCGCGCCAACAATTAAAAAAACCAGCATGGAATTAGGCGGTAATGCGCCGTTTATTGTGTTCGATGATGCCGATATCGAAGCCGCCGTGCAGGGCGCCATGGCCAGCAAATACCGCAACACCGGGCAAACCTGCGTGTGCGCCAACCGGCTGCTGGTGCAGGCGGGGATTTACGACAGTTTTGCCGCGCGGCTTAAAATTGAAGTGGAAAAGCTCAAACCCGGGAACGGCATGGATGCCGGCGTTACCCAGGGGCCGATGATTAACCAGGCCGCCGTTGCCAAGGTTGAAGATCACATTGCCGATGCACTGGCGCAGGGGGCAATTTTGCTCACCGGCGGCAAGCGCCATGCGTTGGGCGGTAATTTCTTTGAACCAACTATTTTAACCCATGTGCCGCGCACAGCGGCGATCTTTCGTGAGGAAACTTTTGGCCCGGTTGCGCCCTTGTTTAAGTTTGCAACCGAAGCGGAAGCGATCGAGATGGCCAACGATACCGAGCTTGGCTTGGCATCTTATTTTTATACCCGAGATGTCGGGCGTATTTTTCGTGTGGCGGAGGCGTTGGAATACGGCATTATCGGCATCAACGAAGGCATTATCTCTACCGAGGTGGCACCGTTTGGCGGCATGAAATCGTCGGGCCTTGGACGCGAAGGATCCAAATACGGGATCGAGGACTATCTCGAAATCAAATACCTGGCGCTCGGCGGCATCGATAGTTGAGGCCAGACAATATCATGCAGGAATTTGATCTGTTCGTCATTGGCGGCGGCTCCGGCGGTGTGCGGTGTGCGCGTATAGCGGCAGGCCTTGGCGCGCGGGTCGGCATTGCTGAATCGCGCCATTGGGGCGGCACTTGCGTCAACGTCGGGTGCGTTCCGAAAAAATTGATGGTGCAGGCAGCTGAATACGCAAGCCATGCGCAAGATGCGCACGGCTTTGGCTGGCGCGGTGCTGCCCCCCAGGCCGGCTGGCCCACCCTGATGGCGGCAAAAAATGCTGAAATTGCCAGGCTGAATGCAATTTATGTAAAATTGTTACAGGGCGCCGGGGTTGAGATTTTTGAGGGCCACGCGCGGTTTTTGGATCCGCACACGTTGGATATTAACGGCGAACACATTCGTGCCAAAAAAATCGTCATCGCCACCGGCGGCAAGCCGGCCGCACCCGGTATTTCTGGCGGTGAGCTGGCAATTGTATCTGATGATGCATTTTATCTTGATGATGTGCCACAGCGCGTGGTGGTGGTCGGCGGCGGTTACATCGGCGTAGAATTCGCCGGTATTTTTCGCGGCTTTGGCGCGCAGGTGGATTTGGTCTATCGCCAGCCGCTGCCGTTGCGCGGGTTTGATAACGATCTGCGCCAAAGCCTGGCCGAGGCACTGGCGGCGCAAGGTGTGCTGGTGCACGCGGGCCGCAGCCCTAACGAAATTGTGTTGATGCCCGATAACAGCCGCCGGGTGATGCTGTCTGATGGCACCATGATCGACACCGATTTGGTGTTTTTTGCCACCGGCCGGGTGCCTAACCTTGATAGGCTCGGCCTGAATGATGCTGGTGTGCGGCTAGATCCGCGCGGCACCGTCGCCGTTGATAGCGATTTTTGCACCAGCCAAAAGCATATTTTCGCCATTGGCGATGTTTGTAACCGGCTCAACCTAACCCCGGTCGCCATCGCCGAAGGCCACATGCTGGCCGAGCGTTTATTTGGCGACGGCACCCGCGATTGGTCGTTTGCCCCGGTGCCGACTGCCGTTTTTTCGGTGCCCCCGGTCGCCACTTGCGGACTGACCGAAGACGAAGCCGCCAAGCTGGGACCTGCAGATATTTTCGTCGCAAGTTTTACCCCCATGCGCCACACCATCAGCGGCCGGGTGCGCCGCACGCTGATGAAGCTGGTGGTGGATCAGGCGAGCAACCGCGTGCTCGGCGCACACATGATCGGCGATGACGCCGCCGAAATGATGCAGGCAATTGGTGTTGCCATGACCGCCGGTGCAACCAAGCGCGATTTTGATCGCACCATTGGGATTCATCCGACGTCGGCGGAAGAATGGGTGACCATGCGCACGCGTACCCGGGTGGCGGGATAGCTTAGCGGTGCGCCGCTTAAGCCTCGCCGCGTTTAACCTCGCGCCAGGCATCTTCCATCTGGTCCAGTGTCGCGTCCACCGGCGTCAGCCCCGCCCGTGCCAGCACCGCCTCCACACCGGCAAACCGCCGAGCGAATTTGGTGTTGGCAGCACGTAAAGTTTCTTCGGGGTCGAGGTTCAGTTTGCGGGCAAGATTTGCCAGCACAAACAGCATGTCGCCCACCTCGTCGGCCAGCCGCATCGGGTCAGCCTGCGCCAGTTCGGCCTGCAATTCTGCGGTTTCTTCGGCCAATTTGGCCAGCACGGCAGTGGCATCGGGCCAATCAAACCCCACGCGAGCGGCCCGCTTGGTGAGTTTTTCGGCGCGGGTGAGGGCGGGCAGGGCGGTCGGCACGCCGGCCAGCGCCCCGGTTTGCCCGCGTGCCGCGCGTTCGGCCGATTTTTGGGACTCCCACGCAGCACTATGCCCAGCACTTTCGCGGGCTGCTGCGTCGCCAAACACGTGCGGGTGGCGCCGCATCATTTTATCGGCAATGCCACGGGCAACATCGGTAAAGGCAAAATCGCCAGCCTCTTCCGCCAGGCGCGCATGATACACCACCTGAAACAGCAAATCGCCCAGCTCATCTGCCAGCCCCGGCATATCGCTGCGCGCAATGGCATCGGCCACTTCGTAGGCCTCTTCTATGGTATAGGGGGCGATTGTCGCAAAATTCTGCACCTGGTCCCACGGGCAGCCGGTCCGCGGGTCACGCAGTTGCGCCATAATATCAATCAGCCGGCGCAGTTCGGTTTCAGCGTTGCTCATGCCCGGCGTTTTGCCCGCCACCGGATGGGGGCGCAAGGCCAGGCTGCGCAAAACCAGGGGACGCAAGGCCAGGGGACGCAAGGCCAGGGGGCGCAATCGTTGCGGCGAGCCGCGCCACAATGGTGATGCCAACCTCGTCACCGATCATCACCGATCGTGCCGCCATGCCAAAATCAGCGCGATGCAGCACCGCCTGCGCACGCACCGCCCCATGCGTATCATCGGTTGCATCCAGCACCAGCGCGCGGGTAATGCCGCGCATGGTCAGTTCGCCGATCACCGCATAATGGCCGGGCTCCAGCGCGGTGATGGTGGTTGATCGGTAGGTCATCACCGGAAAATGCGCGGTATCGAAAAACGCCGCTGATCGCAACACGGCGCCTGCCGCTGGCATGATGCTGGCAATGCTGGCAGCCGAAATCACCACCTGCATGTGGCCGGTCGGCTGGGCGGTAGGGTCTAGCGTGAACGTTCCGGTGAATTGCTTAAAAACACCGGTGCAGGCGAAGATACGAAAGCAGCGCACGTCATAGCCGATGCGCGCGTTATCGGGGGTGATGGCAAAGGTGGTGGCGGCGCTGGCGGCGTGGGCATGGGCTTGGGCGAACAGGCACAGCGAAAGGCAAACCCCGGCGATGGCCGTGGGGGCGGGCGCCGGGTGGGGATTGGCAAGGCGGTACGGTCGCATAGGGCGCTACTTGGGCCAACCAGCTGGCGCGTCAAGCGATCTGTGTCCGCTCCTTCAGCCCGCACCCCCTCTCGACCACATGGCTGGCAGCGTTTAGCCTGTTCTGGATCAATCCTAGCAAGCGGACACAGCGAACGCATGGCCGAGAGTATGTTTAGCCGCCTGGCCCGCCGAGTGTTGGGTAGCGCACCGCCACCGCAGCCCCCCCCGCGCGCGCCGGCCGCCCCCTTATTTGCCCCGGTGTTGCGCGGCGATGTCACCGCACCCGCGCAGCCCGCGGCGATGGATCGCACCCCGGCGGCGCCGGCCGGCGATGATGGCATCAGCAACCCCAATAAACCCAACAGCGCGCGCATCTACCGCGTGCGCAGTGCGCTGGGCGGGTGGCTTGCGCGCGACGTAACAGGCCAGATTTGCATCACACCGGCGCTTGACCCCAACACCGGCTTGCTTGCCGTGGTGCCCGATGCCAACACCAATTTTTGCTTTTTAATCGCCCCCGACATGGCCCCCTTGCGGACGCAGTATGATAGCGGGTTTTCGCAATCCATCTCCGGCCATTTACTGCGCACCGGGGCGGAGGCGGTATTTTTACTGCGCCACCCCTTTGGCCCGGCGTTTCTGGCCGCCCACGTGGCCACCGCCGATACCCCGGCCACCGTGGTGTTTAACCATAACACCGTGGATAGTGCTGTGGCCTTGGTGTTTTTAGCGGCCGAGGCGGCAGCCGTGCCCGCGGTTGCGGCCAATGCTGCGGGCGAAATCGCGGCCCTTGCCGATCGCCCGCACGCGGCAACCCTGTTGCTGGCGGCTTTACGCGCAGGCCGGCTGCGGCCGGGTTTGCTGGAAGGGTTTTTGCGGTTACTGCCAAGTGATGAACTAACGCTATTTGCCCGTCATATAGCCACCCAACCGGCTGATTTTACTTTGGTGCAGCAGGCGCTGCCCAACGATACCTGGCTGCACAAAGACTTTGCCGATCTTGTGGCATGGCGGACCAACCGGGTGGCGGCCACGCACCATCTGACATCACCAGTATCCGATGAAGATGCCACCCTGCCGGTGCGCTCAACCCCGGAAATGCCGGTGGGTTTGCTGCTCACCAGCTTGTTGCGGGCCGACACCGCCCCGCGCCGCAATCTGTGCATGCTGGCCAGTGCGCGCAACGAAGGTGTGTATTTGCTGGATTGGATTGCGTATCACCGCAGCATCGGGTTTGAGCATATCTTTCTGTACACCAACGATAATACCGATGGGTCGGATACGCTGTTGCAGGCGCTGGCGAACGCTGGCGAAATTACCCTGGTGCAAAACAAGGCAGGCCCCCACGTTGGGCCGCAATACAAAGCCTATTCGCAGGCATTAACCCGCCTGCCGCAGATCCTTGATTACCGCTGGACGATGATTTTAGACATCGATGAATATTTTGTGTTCGACACAAAGCGGTATCGCACCGCCGGCGACGTGATCGCCTTTCAGGAAACCCAGGACGTTGATGCTATCGCCTACGGCTGGCTGCTATTTGGCGCCGGCGTCGATACCAACTGGACCCACGCGCCAACCTGGCGGCGTTTTGTTAATCGCCAGCCTGGGGTTAATCCACACATAAAATCGATGTTTCGCACCAACCGGTTTTGGGGGGCGCAGGCGCATTATCCTTACGCGACCCAAGCAAAACCTTTTATCTACCGCACCGAACAAGGCGATCTGCACCATCACCATGGGGTCACCGACCGCATTCCGGCCTTTGCCACATCACCCAGTGCTGACCATGCCTGGATCAATCACTACACACTGCGCACATTGCCAGAAGCCCTATGGAAACTGGCGCGCGGGCAGGGCGACTGGACTGGCAAGTTCGACCCCCGCCAGGCCGAATTTGCCCCGTGGCTGGCCCGCACGTTTTTTAACTTGGCCGAAACCGCCACCGAAGATGACCGGCGCATCAACGCTTGCGCGAACGGTATTGCTGACGAGCGCGAGCGTTTGATGGCGTTGCCCGGCGTAGGTGATGCCGAACAGGCGCTGCGGCGCGCGTGGGTGGGGCAGTTACGCAACGCGACGGCGGCTTTTGTTGGGAGTGCCGCTGAGGACGGTGAAATCCCCGAAGTTACTCGGCTGCGAATGGTTGCCCGCGAACATCATACCAAGCCGAGAACATAGCCCGCTTTTGTTGGCCGCGTATGCTGACAATTCGGTTGAAGGTCTGGCGTTTGCTATGCCTCACAAATGCCCCTGCAGCACCGAAATCGACGCCGCCGGCAAGGTAAAACTGGCACCACGCCCGCCCAGCACCCGCACAGTCACCGGCCCCCGATCAGGATACGCACGGCTTTTGTCACCCGCTTCCACCCACACATACTGCGCGGCGCCAAACTGTGTCTGGCTAACCCCGCCTGCAAACCCTGCACCACCGCCAAAACCCAACACCACCTGATGCGGTAGCGCGAGATCGCGGTTAACCAGCAGCACGCTGATAGTGCCATCGGCCCGCCGCACCGGGTAGGCGCCAATCATCGGGGCTACTGGTGCAACACTTACCGGCAGCAGCGTTTGCACAGTGCCTGGCCCCACCGCCCAGTTTTGCGTCAACATCCGTGCCGCCCAATACTGCGCAAGTTTTTCGATGGCGCCATACTGCGCATTGCCCAGCAGCGCCCCGTAACTGCCAAAGCCGGGGCAGGGGTTAGACCGGCTGAGCGGGATCGGCTCGTATTCATAAAAATATCCGCCCGCCCCACCGGCGCTGAGCAAACTGCCGTAAAAATCAGCAAGCCAGATAGCCCCCGCCGGTGTTTGGGCGGCATCGGTTTCGTTTTGTGAGATATTAAGCTCGGTTATAAAAATCGGCAGGTTAGCCGCCAGCCCATCATGGCGAAAGGCTGCCACCACATGCGCAACAATTGCCGGTTCGCGCAATAAATTTTCTTGCGTGCCGGTAGCCCCGCAACTGGCAAACGGGTAATGCTCGAAACTAAAAAATGCTAGATCAGCACTACGCCCGTGCGCGGCAAGGGCATTCAGAAAACGTTTGGTCCACGATGTTTCACCCGTACCATCGGCCCAGGTTTTAACGTCACCTGCCGTGCCCTGAAACACCGGGCCGCCAAGTTTTAAGCCGGCATCAAAGCCATGCAGCGCCCGTGCCCATTGCAGATAAAGGGCTGCGTAATCTTCCGGTGAGATATATTCGCCATCCGGTTCTTCGCCCATTTCAACCCAGGTGATGGGCCGCCCGGTTGCGCGCAGATAGGCGATTTCCGCCACCGCGTTTTCCGGCGTTGAATACAGCATGGGCACCGGCACCATAGCGCCTAAGCCGCGGGTGATGCCGCTGTTAAACACCACATCAAACCCCGGCTGTTCCTGATCGGTCACCCGGTTGGCCGCACTATGCCAGGCATCGGTGGAGCTGGCGTAGGTTACGGTCTGCTTCTGGCTTGCCGCATGGATGGTGAGATCGTGAAAAACCCCCGCCGCATCAATGCGGCCAACACCGATTTCGCCAATCGCATAGCCCACGCAGTTGCGCGCATCAGCCGCACTATGGCTATCGCAAGTGTTGGACGATCGCGACATCAGCACGCGCACATATTCGATGTTTTGCGCAACATCACCCAGCGCCAAAGTCACCGTGCCGCCAGTGCCGACAGTGCCGCCAGTGCCGGTAGTGACGACGCCTGCCGGAAAATTGGCGAACTGCCCATGCGTGGGGTCATAAATAGGGTCAGCGCCGGTCCAGTACTGCACCGCGTACGTGGCTGCATACGGTGCGGCCCAGGTAATACGAACGGCATTGATGCTTTGGGTCGCCCCCAGATCGATCAGCACCCATTGCGGATGCGCCGCATCATCGTCCCCGGTAAAAGCTTTTGCCAGGTACGGGTTACTTTTCCAGTACGTGGCCGCATCGCCATCATCCAACCGCGAATAATCATCGTCGTTGCCCTGGTCATGTGTATTGCCGCGATGGGGCAGGCGGTAGCCGTAGGTATCGGTAATCGGGGCGGCCGCCGTCGCCCCACTTTGCCAGTAACCACCACCAGCTTCGCTAAACGCACCGGCCGGGTTCCAATGCCAGTCCTGCACCGATAGCTCGGTATACAGCCGGTAACTCACCGCGCCAAACCCTGCCCCCAGCATTTTGGTGATGTTGGCGGGCTGGTAGATGCCGTGCACTGCCCCTTGCGGCACACCATCCACACCGGCGCCAATGGCCTGTTGCGCCGCAAACTGCGCGCCGGCATGGGCAGGGTTGGTGTCGATACTAATCATGGTCGGGGCGGTTGCTGCGTGTGCGCTGGCAACGATTGCGCCAAACCACAGAATGTTCGCCCAATCTCTGCGCATCGCGTAACCCCACCCGACAGTGTTAGTTTTTTTCAGCCAGCGCCACATCCAACTTGTCGAGCAGTCCGTTCATGCGTGCAATCAGCGCGCGATACGGGGCAGGGCTTGCCATATCCAACCCCGCCCGCCGCACCAGCACATAAGGATCATCCGATCCCCCGGCGCGCAGCAAATTCAAAAACCTATCGCGCGCGGCCATGTCGCCGGCTTCGATCCTTCCTGCAAAATAGGCTGCCGCACTAATCGAGGTGGCATATTGATAGACATAAAAATCATTATAAAAATGCGGGATATACGCCCATTCCACGCCAAATAGCGGGTCGATTTCAGTCACCCCTGTATCCGCACCATAGTAGCGCCGCAGCACGTCGCGGAATATGGCGCTGATCGCATCCCCGGTGATAACATCGCCATGTTCGGCCGCCGCGTGGGCGCGCGCTTCAAATTCCGCCAGCATCGCCTGACGGAAATAGGTAATCCGCAAAAGCTCCAGTTCCTGGTTAATGGCAAAAATACGCTCGGCCTTGGTGCGGGCGGCAGCGATGTGCTTATCATCCAACAGCATTTCGTTGGCGGTGGACGGAATTTCCGCAATAAACGTGGCATAAGCGGCGGTAGGAAATGGCTGTGCTATATTGGCCAGAACACTGTGCATGGCGTGGCCAAATTCGTGGGCAACCGTGCTCAGGCTGTAATAATCGCCTGTGTAACTAAGCAACACATAAGGGTGCACATCATAGGCATCGCCGTTCATGTAAGCACCGGCATGTTTGCCAGGCTGCACCTTTGCGTGCAGCCAGTCGCCAGTTAGCGCCGCCGCCATCGCCGTGGTGTAGTCGCTACCCAACGGCGCGGTTGCGGCCAACACTTCTGCCCTGGCATCGGCCAAACTATAGGTTTTAGGCGATGCCGCCAGCGACACGTTTATATCGCTGTAGCGCAAAACTTTTAGGTGCAGCAGCTTTTGCCGCGCCCGCAAATACCGGTGTAACACCGGCAGGCCGGCATCGGTTTCACGGATCAGCGTATCATACACCGCGCGCGGCATATTATCGGCAGCCAGCGACATATCCAGGCCTGATGGATAATGCCGCGCCTGCGCCACAAACGCGGTGTTGCGCAGCTCGGCCGCATAAATCGCGCCAAAGCTGCGCTCAAAGTTTTTCAGCGTGCCAAAAAACGCCGTGAACACCGCAAGCCGCGTGGCGGGATCGGCATCGCCACGGTGGGTAACATACGCTTCCGGGTCTAGCCGCACATTGGCGCCATGAAGGCGCAGGGTGGGCCACGGCATATCGGCGTTGCTCAGCATGTCGTACACCGATTGCGGCTGGGCCAAGGGCAGGGCGGCTGCCGCCATCACGTGTTCAGCCTCGGCCCCCAGCGTATGCGGCGCATCGCGCAAAATGCTGTGCAGGCGGTAGGTAAAATCATGCAAACGCGGCTCGGTCGCGATAAACCCATCAATTTTGGCGGCACCCAGCCCAATCACCTCGGGCCGCAAAAAGGCGGTGGCCTGGTCCAGGCTTGCCGCCAAATCCTGCGCCCGCGCCACCCGCGCCTGGTTGGCCGCAATGCGGGTATCTTCATCGGCTTTTAAGCTTGCGTAGGTGGATAGGCGCTGCAACTGGCGTTCCACGGTGGAGATGCGGGCCATGGCATCGGCAAGCCCGCCGGCGCTGCTCAGCGTGCCGCCCAGTTTGGCCAAGGCCTTTGCATCGCCAGCAAGCGCCTGCGCAGCGGTGTCCCAGGCGTCGGCGTTCGGGTAAAGCGGCCGCAAATCCCATATCGCCGCATCGCCCGGCGGCACCACAACCGCAGCCCGTGCCGGCGGGGACGCAGAGACGGCCAATGTGGTTGCCAGCACTAAGGCCGCGCGTAGGGACATGATCACAGCAAAATCTCCATTTTTTGGGCACACCAAAAAGCCGCAGAAGAAATATTATGCCAATTCGAGATGCGCCAAATCCAGCACCAGCCCATCCCAGCCCATCTCAACACCATCCGGCAAACACGCTGAGATGACGCCAAAATCCATATCCGGCCCCAAATGCGTCAGCACCGTACGCCGAGGCCGCAGCCGCGCGTGCCAGGCCAGAACCAAATCAAGATGCGCATGCGTCATGTGGGCCTCGCGTTGAAAGCACCCAACCAGCCAGGTATCCACGCCGTTAAGGGCGGCAAAGCCCGCCTCATCTAGGCGCACCACATCGGTTGAATAGCCAAACCCGCCCACCCGCAAACCCAGCGTGCGGGTCACGTGGTGGTCCTGGTCAAACGTCGCAAAATCAAAGCCTGCCAGGCTAAACCTGTCGCCCGCGGTGATTGTTTGCGCGGTTAAAGCGGGCCGAAAAAACGCCGGCGGGGTGGGCGGGCGAAAGGCATAATCAAACCGCCGGCCGATTTCATCCAACGTGGTCTGGGTGCCAAAGGCTGGCAATTCGTGGCCTGCTATGCGGTTAAACAGCCGAATTTCATCCAGCCCCATAATGTGGTCGGCATGGGCATGGGTAAACACCACACCGTCGATCGCACCGATGCCACACGCCAGCGCCTGGGCCCGTAAATCCGGCGACGTATCCACCAGAACCCGGCGCAAATTACCCGCAGTGTCAGTCTCTTCCAGCACAATGCTAGACCGCGTGCGCCGATTGCGCCGGTCGGCGGCACTGCAGGCGCCCCAATTGCCAAACCCATCGGCGCCGCCAATTTGCGGCACCCCGGTGGACCCGCCACTGCCCAGGATGATCACCCGCATGGGGGTCAGGCGGCCCTGGTAAACAGGCGGCGAAAATTCGCCCCGGTTTGGGCGTGCACCTCATCGGCGGTAATGCCGCGGCATTCCGCCAGCACCCGGGCGGTGTGCACCACATGGCCAGGCTCGTTGCGCTTACCCCTGAATGGCACCGGCGCCAAATAGGGCGAATCGGTTTCCACCAGCAGTCGGTCGCCCGGCAGATCGGCGGCCAACTCCCTGAAATTCTGTGATTTTGGAAAAGTTAAGATGCCGGAAAAACTAATATAGCCGCCCATTTCTATCGCCGCTTCCGCCAACGCCCTGCCAGAGCTGAAACAGTGTAACAAAAAGCTGAAATCCCCGCCATTTACGCGTTCTTCCCGCAAAATCGCCAGCATGTCGTCATCGGCATCGCGGGTGTGGATGCACACCGGCAGGCCGACGAGGCGGGCTGCGCGTATATGGCGCCGAAAAACCTCGGCCTGCACGTCGCGCGGGGACCGATCGTAAAAATAATCCAAGCCCGCCTCCCCTATGCCAATCACCTTGGGGTGGGCGGCAAGGGCTGCAATATCTTCAATTTGTGGCATATCTTCTTCAGCCGCGTGGTGCGGGTGGGTGCCTACCGTGCACCACACGCCGGGCGCTTCTTCTGCCAATGCCAACTGTTCGGCCGCCCGCGAAAGCCGCGTGCCAATGGTGACCATTTGGCCCACACCGGCGGCACGGGCGCGCGCCAGCACGGCCGGCCGTTCATCGGCCGTGTAGTAATCCAAATGGCAGTGGGAATCGATCAGCATCAGCGCCCTACCCTATTGTTTCAACAAAGCGTGGAAACACCCCGGCCGGCGCCGGCAAGGAAAGCCCCGCCGGCAACGGGGCGGCAAAACTTGCGAAATCGCGCGCGTCATGTGCAACCCCCAGCTGATCCAGCATGTTGGCCATGCTCACCGGCATCACCGGCTGCAACACGGTGGCGACATGGCGCAGCACGTCGGCCAGCACCCGCAGCACCGATTCCATGCGCGGAAGATCGGTTTTTTTCAGCGCCCAAGGCGCCTGTTTATCGATATAGGCGTTGCCGGCGCGAATAACTTTCCACACATCTTCAACACCGTCATGCAGCGCCTGGCGATCGACCGCTGCGCGCATTTTGGCCAGCAAGGCATCGGAAGCGGCCAGCAATGCGGCATCATCTTCCGTCACATCGCCACGCGCCGGCAGCCGCCCTTCGCAGTTGCGCGCGATCAGGCTTAAGCTGCGCTGGGCCAGATTGCCCAAATCATTGGCCAGTTCCACGTTCAAGCGCGATATCAGCGCCCGCCTGGAAAAATCGCCATCATTGCCAAATGGCACTTCGCGCAGCAGAAAAAACCGCAACGCGTCGGCGCCAAATTCGCCAATCAGGTCGTGCGGGTCGATCACGTTGCCCAAAGATTTGCTCATCTTTTGGCCATCGACGGTCCACCAGCCATGGCTAAAAATACGTTTTGGCAGTGGCAGGCCGGCGGCCATCAGAAACGCCGGCCAGTAAATCGCGTGAAACCGCTGAATATCTTTGCCGACAATGTGCAAATCGGCCGGCCAAAACCGCCACAGTTCGTTGT
This sequence comes from Acetobacteraceae bacterium, assembly GCA_040400005.1. Classification (GTDB taxonomy): domain Bacteria; phylum Pseudomonadota; class Alphaproteobacteria; order Acetobacterales; family Acetobacteraceae; genus JBBARC01. Next base: position 37,639 of record JBBARC010000032.1, read on the forward strand.
TGGTGTCGGGATAACCCATGGCGGTGATGTAATTGGCCAGCGCATCCAGCCACACATACATCACCTGGTGGTCATCGCCCGGCACCGGAATACCCCAGGCAAAATTCGCCCGGCTGACCGATAAATCGCGCAAGCCACCACGAATAAAACTCAGCATTTCGTTGCGTTTGCTCGCGGGCCCAATAAAATCCGGGTTTTCGGTATAATGCGCCAGCAGGCGATCGGTGTAGTCGGACAGGCGAAACAGGTAATTGGGCTCGCGCACCCACTCTACTGGCGCGCCAGTCGGGGCAACACGGGTGCCATCGGCAAGCACGGTGGTCTCGTCCGCGCTATAAAAATCCTCATCGCGAACCGCATACCAGCCTTCATAATGGCCCAAATAAATAGCCCCAGCCTCCACCAGGCGTTGCCACAAAGCGGTGACACCTTCCTTGTGGCGGGCATCGGTTGTGCGAATAAAATCATCCGGGCTGGCGCCAACGGCGGCCACCATAGCGCGAAACTGCCCCGATACCCCGTCGGCAAATGCCTGCGGCGCCAGCCCGGCATCGTGGGCTGCTTTTTCCACTTTTTGGCCGTGTTCATCGGTGCCGGTGAGAAAATGCACGTCGAACCCGTCTAACCGCTTGAACCGCGCAATCACATCAGCGGCGATCGCGGTGTAGGCGTGGCCGATATGAGGGGCGCCGTTGACATAAAAGATCGGCGTGGTCAGCGAATAGGTCGGGCGCGGCGCCACGGGAAAACCTTTGGGTTTTGGGTGCGGTTCGGGAGTTCCGCCTAACATGGGGGCGGGTTTGAGGCCAGGGCGGGGGGCTTGGCGGGGGCTGGGGTTGGTTTTTGGGGGGACTGGGCGCTCTGAACTGATGGGCGCGTTTGGCGCGTCGTTAGAACACGCAGTAGTGGCGCCGGAACTGACACCAGAAGCGGCCTTTCATGCGCATTTTAAGTTGACCGCGATCCACCCGTTTAGCGGCGGTAACGGGCGCACTGCCTGCCTGCTGATGAACCTTCTGCTGATCCGCGGCGGCTACGTGCCGATAGCGGCACGCCCCAAGGACCGTGCAACATATCTGGATGCCCTTGAGCCGGATCAGTTAGGGATGATCTAAAACCGTTCCAGCGTTTTATGCATGAGCGGTTGGACGCGACTTTGGCGGAGTATTTGAGTGCCTTGCGGGAGGGGCGGCCGGCACCAAGCGCAGGGTAGCCGACACACACCCCCTTACCCCCGCAACAACGCCAACCCCGCCACCACCGCTTGCCGGCGGTCCATGTTCGCAAACCCAGTTTCATACGTCAGCGCCACCAACGCCGCCCACGTCTCCGCCCAGGCCTTATCGCCCCGAGCATCCCTTAAACTGGTGCGCGCCCGCCCCGATGCCACCTGCGCCACTTGGTCAGCCAGCAACCCCATAAACAAATCAAACGCCGGTTCTTCGCGCAACTGATCAGCAATCGCGTAACCGCGGCGCAAATCTAAGCCTGG
>JBBARC010000033.1:0-38863 GCA_040400005.1 Acetobacteraceae bacterium
CCCCAAGGCCAGCATTAAGGGTTCTAAGGGCTGTGCCCTTAGTGGGGTCCAGGGGGCAAAGCCCCCGGTCTTCCTTTCCATGCGCCTCACCGCACGTCCACGTCGGGCACTGCGGACAATCCCAGGGGCAGCGGCACGGCGGGGTCGAGGCCGTCGTCGATGATGATTTTTACGGGCACGCGCTGCACGATTTTTACGAAATTGCCGGTGGCGTTTTCGGGTGGGAAGGCGGTGAATTTATTGCCGGTGCCTAGTTGCACGCTGTCAATATGGCCGCTGAGTTTTAGGGTGGGGTAGGCATCGATGGTGATCGCAACGGTTTGGCCGGGGTGCATTTTGCGCAGCTGGCTTTCTTTGAAATTGGCGGTGATCCACACGTCGGGTGACACCAGCGATGCGATTTGCTGGCCGGGCTGCACGTAGCTGCCCACTTCGACCGCGCGTTTGGTCAGCCAGCCATCTTGCGGGGCGCGCAGGGTGCAGCGGTCCAGGTTTAGCTCGGCCTGGCGCACGGCGGCTTCGGCTTGCAGGCGCACGCCGTCTAGCTGGGCCACCTGGGCGCCGATCTGGCCGATATTGGCGCCCACCGGCCGGGCGGCCGCAGTCGCGGCGGCGGCGGACTCCACCCGCGCATGCGCTGATCGCACGGCGGCGGCGGCATCATCGATCTGTTGTTGGGTGGTGGCTTGGCGGGACAGGCGTTTTTGCCGTTGGTCGTCGGCTTCGGCTTTGCTTAAGGCGGCCTGGGCTTCGCGCAGATCGGCCTGGGCACCGGCCAGGCGCGATGGGAAATTGGCTTGCGCCACATCCAGCGCGTGGCGGGCACCTTCTACTTGGCCGGCGGCAGTGGCGGCTTGGCCGCGGGCTTGGTCTAGCGCCACCTGGTAATCGCGCGGATCGACGCGCAGGATCGGGTCGCCCTTGTGCACAAAATGGTTATCGGCGGCATCCAGCCCGATGACGTAGCCGGTCACATGCGGCGCCAGCATCACCGCGCGGCCATCGGTATAGGCATCATCGGTGGTCTCAATACCGTTGGTTGCCTGCCAGTACCACAACGCGCCGCCCACCAGCGCCACCAGGGCGAGGCCCAGAATGATGCGCACGGTGGGGGCAGCACTGTCCGGCCCCGGCAACGAGCGCGGTTCGGCGTGGGCTTGGGATGGTGCGGGCTCGTCCGCCATGGGGGGCATGTCCGTTCAAAACGTGTCGATGAAGCTTACTCGGTGAAGGCTTGGGTGCGAACCAGCCGCGCGTAAAGCCCATCTTTTGCCATTAGCTCGGCATGGGTGCCCTGCTCCGCCATGCCGCCATCGGCCATCGCCACCACCAGATCGGCGTCGCGCACGGTGGAAAGCCGATGCGCCACCACAATGGTCGTGCGCCCAGCGCGCAAATGCAGCAAGGCTTCCTGCACGGCCGCCTCACTTTCGGCATCCAGTGCGCTGGTCGCTTCGTCCAGCAGCAGCACGCGCGGGTTGCGCAACAGGGCGCGCGCCAGCACCACGCGCTGGCGCTGCCCGCCCGATAGGCGCAAGCCGCCGGGGCCGGCGATGGTGTTCATGCCCTGCGGCAGGGCTGCGATAAAGCCGGCTGCCGCCGCGGCATCGGCGGCAGCCGCGATGTCGGCCGGTGTTGCGTTGGGCCGGCCCATGGCAATGTTGGCGCTAACGCTAGTATCAAACAGCAGCGTATCCTGGCCGACATAGGCGATGGCATCACGCAAACTGACCATGGTGATGTGGCGCAAATCGGCACCATCCAGCACAATACGCCCGAAGGTTACATCTTTTAAGCGCGGGATCAGGGTGAGTGCGGTGGATTTGCCGGCGCCCGATGCCCCGACCAGCGCCACCGTTTGGCCAGGTTTCGCTTCAAACGAAAACCCAGCCAGCCCGACGCGCCCATCGGGATAAACAAAGCCGACGTTTTCAAACACCAAATGCCCCGGCCCCGGCGGTAGCGGTTGCGCCCCGGGTTGATCGGTGATGTGGGGTTTTTCGTCGATCACGCCAAAAATGCGCACTAACGCAGCAACCCCTTCCTGCAGGGCGGCGTTAAACGACCCCAACGCCCGCAACGGCCGCGATGCCAGAAGCAAGGCCGCAACAAAGCCTGAAAAATTACCCAGCGAGCTGCCGCCCATGGCCGCACGCCAGCCAGCCACCCCCAGCACGAGCGCCACCGCCGCGCCGCCGAGCACTTCCAAAAACGGATCCACCCGCGCCCGGCCGTGCACCATTTTCATCAGTGAGCGATACAGGTGGTCAAACGAGCGGTTGGCCCGGGCAATTTCGGCATCTTCCAGCCGGTAGGCGCGCACCGTGCGGGCCTGAGAAAAACTTTCGTTGAGCAGCACCGAGGTTTCCCCAATGCTATCCTGCATCCCCCCCGATGCCCGGCGCACGCGTTTACCAAAGCGCTGAATAGGCACCGCGGCAAACGGGTACAAAAGGGCCGCAACCAAGGAAAACTGCCAATCCAGATACACCATGGATGCCGCCAGCCCAATAACGGTCACCGCATCGCCCACTGCGTTCACCGCGCGAATAAGCGAATCGCGCACAATTGTGGCGCCATTGGTGAACCTCGCCGCCAACGCCGCCGGCGGTTCGCGTTCCAGCCTTGCCAGATCGGCATGCGCCAGTTCGGCAAACATCCGGGTTTGCAGGCCGCGCACCACCAACAGCACCATTTGCTGCACACTCACCGACTGCCCGTATTGGGCGGCGGCTTTTAGGGTTACCACCGCCAGCACCAGGGCCGGCACTTGGTAGAGGATGCGCGGATCGCGCGCTTCAAACATCGACAATGCCCGCTGAATAACCACCGGGTACAACGCCGTCAGCCCGGCCATAATGGCGGTTAACAGCAGCGCTAGCGCCAATTGGCCGCGATGGTGGCGAATTTCCTCGCGCCACAGCCGCGCCATCACCGGGCCGGTTTTGGCTTGCATCAGGTGATCGGTGGGCGGAATTTTGGTGGCATCCATAAGCGGCGGGATAGCCTAATCTGCGGCGCGGCGGAACCGGCGCCGCCGGGAGCATACGAAAGTAAGACCATTCTCTTGACTTCCGAAAAAGACGCAAAAAGACTTTTGTAAATTTGGGCTCGGGGTTGCCGTGCCAATCAGCCCCGCAAAAGCCGCATAGCCACCCCCCGGTCGGTTGGCTTGACACTCCTTATGCTCAATCCCAGCATAAGGGGGTCGCATAATTTCTCTTGGTGACTTTTTGTGCGGCCTAGTAATGCTCTAAGTGAGTATAAGGAAGCCAAAAGAATGCCCGCCGCTCTTTCTGTTGATGCGCCAAACGCCAGCGACCAGGCGATAACCGATGCGCTATACCAGCGCGTCGCCCGCGTTGTGCCGGCAATTGAATGGCCGGCACACGCGGTGGACATTGCCGCGATCAACCGCCTGAAGCGCGAACGTAATGCGGTGGTGCTGGCGCATAATTATATGACGCCAGAAATTTTTCACTGTGTGTCGGATATTATGGGCGACAGTTTGGCCCTGGCCCGTGAAGCGATGAATGTGCAGGCCGATGTGATCGTGATGGCCGGTGTTCATTTTATGGCCGAAACAGTTAAAATCCTCAATCCATCGAAAACCGTGCTAATACCGGATACGCGAGCTGGCTGTTCGCTGGCGGCATCGATTACGGCGGCCGATGTGCGCCTGCTGCGCCAGCGCCACCCCGGCGTGCCGATTGTCACTTACGTCAACACCTCGGCCGAGGTTAAGGCCGAAAGCGATATTTGCTGCACCTCAGGCAATGCCAAACGCGTCGTGGAAAGCCTGGGCGTGCCAGAGGTGATCATGATCCCCGACCAGTATTTGGCGCGCAACGTAGCCCGCCAAACCGGGGTAAAAATCATTACCTGGGCCGGATCCTGCGAAGTGCACGAACGCTTTACGCCGGCGCAAATTCGCACCATTCGGGCGGAAAACCCTGGTGTTGTGGTGCTCGCCCACCCCGAATGCCCGCCGGAAGTGGTGGACGAAGCCGATTTTGCCGGCTCCACCGCCGCCATGGCCGATTACGTCACCCAAAAACAACCGGCCCGCGTAGTGCTAATTACCGAATGTTCGATGGCGGATAACATCGCCGTGTTAAACCCAAAAGTGGAGTTTGTGCGGCCGTGCAATCTGTGCCCGCACATGAAACGCATCAATTTGGGCAATATTCGCGCAGCCCTAGAAAAGATGCAGCACGAAGTGATCGTAGACCCGGCCATTGCCGCGCGCGCGCGCATCGCCATTGAACGCATGTTAGCAGTTTAGCGGGGATATAAAACCATGAGCTTTTTACAGCATCCATTAAACCACCGCCCGGTTATTATCGGCGCAGGGCTTGCCGGTTTGATGGCAGCCTTGGAAATGGCGCCGATGCCGGTGCTGGTACTGAGTGCCGCGCCCTTGGGGCAAGATGCCGCCAGCGCCTGGGCGCAAGGTGGGCTTGCCGCCGCCATTGGCGCTGATGACAGTGTCGATTTGCATATTGCCGATACGCTGGCAGCGGGCGATGGTTTGTGTGACGCCCGCGTGGTGCGCGCGGTGCTGCGCGAAGCCCCCAATTTGGTCGATACGCTGGGCAACATGGGCGCGCGGTTTGACCGCGCGGCCAATGGCAACATTCGCTGTGGTCTGGAAGCCGGACATTCACGAAATCGCATTGTGCACGCTAATGGCGATGGCAGCGGGCGCGAGATTTTGCGCGCAGTGATAGAAGCGGTGCGCCGCACACCATCGATTACAGTCATGGAAAATACCGCCGCCCGCCGCCTGGTGTTGCGCGATGGCGCCATTGCCGGCGTGCTGGCGGCTGGCGCCAATCAATCGCCCATGCTGATCCGCACCAGCCGGGTTATTATGGCCACCGGTGGTGCTGGTGGTTTATTCGCCCACACCACCAACCCGCGCGGCGCGATCGGCCACGGGTTGATGCTGGCCGCCCGCGTTGGCGCCGCACTTGGCGATATGGAATTTGTCCAGTTCCACCCAACCGCTTTGGCCTGTGGCCGCGATCCCATGCCGCTGGTGAGCGAAGCGGTGCGTGGCGAAGGCGCCATTTTGGTGGATGAAACCGGCAATCGATTTATGGCCGGCATTGGCCGTGCCGAGCTGGAACCGCGCGATATCGTTAGCCGCGCGGTGTGGCGCCACATGATGGCCGGCCACAGCGTGTTTTTGGATGCGCGCGCCTGTTTGGGGCAAAAATTTGCCGGCAAATTTCCCACCATCGCGGCAAGCTGCGCGGATGCCGGCATTGATCCGGCAACCCAGCCCATCCCCGTGCGCCCAGCGGCCCATTACGTGATGGGCGGCATTGCCACCGATCTTGCTGGGCGCAGCAACGTTGCCGGTTTGTGGGCCTGCGGGGAAGCCGCGTGTACCGGGCTTCATGGGGCGAACCGCCTGGCCAGTAATTCACTGCTGGAGGCCGCCATTATGGGCCAGTTTGTCGCCCGCGATGTCGCCGGCACCGCGGCACGCCGCGCCGCACCGCTGGCAGTGATCGATGTGCCGCCGGCACCCGATGCCAGCGACGTGCGGCCAATTTTGGCAGCACACGGCTTTGTGTTGCGCGATGGAGCGGGATTATTGAGCGCCACACGTGATTTTCTGCGCATGGCGGAAACCCCCTCGGCGGCCAGCGACCCCGCCATGTTGGGTTTGATGATGAGCGTTGCCATGTGGCGCCGGCAAGAAAGCCGCGGTGGCCATGCACGCACCGATTTTACCGCATCCCGCCCCGATTTCGCCCGCCGCATGACATTAACACTCGACCAAGCGTTTGATCAGGCCGGGGTGATTGTGGCCGGCCAACCGGCGCGCGCTGCCGGCATTATGCGCTGATGGCAAACCCCGCTGTGTTTACGCCGAGCCTGCCCAAAATATTGTTCGAAGATTTGGTGCGCGCGGCGTTGCGTGAAGATTTGGGCCGCGCCGGCGATTTAACCACCGATGCGATTGTGCCAAGTGATTCGGTGGCGGAAGCCTCGTTCGTTGCGCGCGAACATGGTGTTATTGCCGGGTTGGCGATTGCTGGATGCGCATTTGACTTGCTCGATCCACGCGTGACCTTTGAAGCGCTGGTTGCCGATGGCGCGCGTGTGGCGCCGGGAGATATTATTGCCCGCGTGTTCGGCCCAGCGCGGGCGATTTTAACTGGTGAACGGGTGGCGCTGAATTTTTTGGGTCATCTGTCCGGTATCGCCAGTGTCACCCGCAGCATTGCCGATGCCATTGCCGGCAGCCGCGCACAAGTATGCTGCACCCGCAAAACCACGCCGTTGTTACGCGCAGTTGAAAAATACGCTGTGCGCTGCGGCGGCGGATCTAACCACCGGTTTGGCTTGGATGATGCGATACTGATCAAAGATAACCACATCGCCATTGCCGGATCGATCACCGAAGCACTGGTACGTGCCCGCGCCGGCGCCGGACATTTGGTGAAGATCGAGATCGAAGTTGATACTTTTGCGCAGCTAGACGAGGCGCTGGCGGCGGGTGCCGATGCGGTGCTGCTGGATAATATGGGCCCCGAAGCGTTGTGCCAGGCAGTGGCCCGTGTTGGCGGCCGGGCGCTGACCGAAGCCTCGGGGCGAATAACGCCGGATACGGCTGGGGCGATTGCGGCGAGCGGGGTAGATTTGATTTCGGTGGGGTGGATTACCCATAGCGCGCGGGTGCTGGATATCGGGTTGGATTTTTAGGCGGCGTAGGGTGTGTGACTGGCGTAAGAGCAGGCCTGTAAGCTGTAGGGTGGGCAACGCCCACCGTCGCAACTCGCCGCGCGCAATGGCGGTGGTAAATTAACCCGCCGGTGTTGACGAAACCTGCGGCCTGGGTAGGGAGCCGTTTCGTTCGCCACGACGCCGCTCCACTCGACTGACCGCTGCGAATGAAAGCCAAGCGATGCAGCGGCAGATTTTCTGATGCAACTTTGCCGGAGCGTTTACGCAGCAAACGATTAAACAAAATGGCCATCATCGGCGGAAGCCCTCGACGGGAACAAACACCTCGCCCGTTTCCGCTGCGTGTCGTACCTTAAACGCCAGGAGCAGGTCGACCCCGATGCCGCGGGTCAGGGCCTCATGAAGATCCCGCCCGTCCATCCCGATTACGCGCTTGCCGCAGCCGAACGCATGGAGGCCCTCGTCTGTAAAACCGCCAAAGCTAATAAAGAGTCCGCGTGCCCAGGACGCCTTTTGCTCAACCTTGCCATGAAAGGTGTGAAGCTCAGCGACGCCGACCTTGCGGTTGAGCCATTTCGCCTCAACGAGGTACGTTTCGCCGCCAAACTCGATGCTGCCGTCGATCTGCTCGCCCACCAGTCGGAACGGCTCGCGGGCCTTCAAACCGAACGCATCAAACAGATCCGTCAGGAATCGCTCGAATTCATACCCGCGAGACTGCGGCTCGAGGTCTCGGATGTCGCGGAGACGAAGGCGAAACTGGTCAAAGCCGAGCCCATCAAGTGCGGGCGCGGGCACGACGTTCACCGGCGTAAGTGGTGCGGTGCCCTCAAGCTTGGCTATAACCGCACCGGCTTGGTCCGCCGCGCGGGCGAAGGGATCGGGCGTACCGGGCAACCGCAAAGCTTCCCGATGTTCCCACAGCCTGCGGAGCGCACGCGCGGCGGTGCCGTCGTCGACCAGCCTCAAGAAGCAGCGTAGCCGCTTACCTTTTGATGTGCCGTCAACTGCGTAATTCGGCGCGTCGATGTCAATATCGAGTTCGCGGACGAAGAAATCGGTAAACGTTCGATTCGAGAAATCGAGCACGTAACCCTTTTCGGGGCCCCGGAATATCTCGTCAAAAAAGCTAAGATCAATCGAGCGTAGGCTGCTCATATCTCAAAACTCCCCGCACCAAATTTATCCCATTGCGACACTTGTCGCGCACCGAGCAAGTGTCGCGTGGTACGATCGTGGGTCAATAGCCCATGTTACGTCCTGCAGCGCAGTTGGGCACCACATCACGCCTTTGGGGAGTTTTGTAGGGCGGCAGCAGGCGCCGGTGCGGGGAGTTAGTTGCGTTGGTGGGTTAAAACCCACCCTACAAGAGGCGCTGGTTTTGGGGCGAAACCACCAAAGCGCCGAGCACACGCCAAAAAAAGCAGGGGGTCTGGGGGAGCGGCTTCGCTCCACCAGCCTTTCTTCCCTTAGTCGGCAGCGTCCGCCATCTCGCCCGGTTTTTTATGCGCCAGCGAGGCCATTTTGTCTTCTACGTGCCGGCTAAACACGAATTCCGCCGGGCGCTGGTGATCCAGCGAGATTTCCGGTGCCATTGGCCCGGCGGTTTTCGGGCCTCGCACGAACGCTTTGAGAATTTTCAGCGGGTTTTTCACCGAATCGACCACGGCTGTGGCTTCGTAGCCGGAGTGGACCATGCAATCGGCGCATTTTTCGTAATTGCCGGTTCCGTAAGCGTCCCAGTCGGTGGATTCCATCAATTCTTTAAAGCTTTTGGCGTAACCTTCACCCAGCAAATAGCACGGGCGCTGCCAGCCAAACACGTTGCGGGTTGGGTTGCCCCACGGGGTGCAGTGGTAGCTTTGGTTGCCGGCCAAGAAATCGATGAACAGCGGTGATTGGGTGAATTTCCAGCCCTTGCCTTTGCCGCGGGCCAAAATGTCGCGAAACAGCTGCTTGGTTTTCTGGCGGGTTAAAAAGTGTTCCTGGTCGGGGGCGCGTTCATACGCATAACCAGGCGAGGTCATGATGCCATCAACGCCCATGGCCATGGCGCTATCGAAGAATTTTGCCACGCGGGCGGGGTCGGCGCCGTCGAACAGGGTGCAGTTAACCGATACGCGAAAGCCGGCGTCTTTGGCTTTTTTAATCGCGGCGACAGCGCGATCGTAAACGCCATCCTGGCTAACCGCGGCATCGTGCATGTCGCGGTCGCCATCCAGATGCACATCGAACGAAAAAGCCGGGTTGGGCTTGTATTGATCGAGCTTTTTTTCCAGCAGCAGCGCGTTGGTGCACAGATAGATAAACTTGCCGCGCTTTAAAATGCCCTCAACGATTTCGGGCATTTCCTTGTGCAGCAAAGGCTCGCCGCCGGCGATGGCAACCACCGGCGCGCCGCATTCATCGACCGCATCAAGCGCGTCTTTTACCGACAGGCGCTGGTTGAGGATGGGGGCCGGGTAGTCGATCTTGCCGCAACCGGAACACGCCAGGTTGCAGCGAAATAGCGGCTCTAGCATCAGCACCAGCGGATAACGCTTGTTGCCGGCGAGATGCTGCTTCATCACATAGGCGCCGACTTTCAGCGCCTGCATTAACGGAACCGCCACTGTGCATACTCTCCCGGCTAAAACGCCCGCCCCTGTTGGCACGACGCTGACAGCACCCATTGCCGTGTGCTGCATTGCAATATGCCGCGAACACCATGGCCGCGGCAAGGTTAACTACCGCCCCTTTGCCCCAGCCTGCGTTAACGCACGGTTGCGGTTGGATTAAGGACAAGCGAGGTACGGTATGCCAGCGCCACCGGAGTCTGTCGAGGGTAAGGTGCCCCCCAAGGGACCAGTCACCAAGGTTCGGGCCGACCAGGCTCTGGTCGATCGCGGCTTGGCGGAAAGCCGCGCCCGCGCCCAGGCGCTGATCTTGGCCGGCAAAGTTTTCTCGGGCGACCGGCGGGTGGAAAAAGCCGGCCAAACCCTCGCTTTTGCCGCCCCGCTGGACGTGCGCGGGCAGGATCACCCTTGGGTTTCGCGCGGCGGGGTTAAACTTGCGCACGGCCTGGCCCATTTTGGCTTTAACCCGGCCGGGGTTGTGGCCTTGGATATTGGCGCTTCCACGGGCGGGTTTACCGATGTGCTGCTGCATCACGGCGCCATACGCGTGCATGCGATTGACGTCGGGCACGGGCAGTTAGCGTGGAAATTACGATCAGACCCCCGCGTGGTGGTGCACGAAAAAACCAATGCCCGGCATTTAACCGCGGATCAGATTGGCGAGCCGGCCGGCGCCCTGGTTTGCGATGCCAGTTTCATTGGGCTGGCCACCGTGCTGCCGGCAGCACTGGCTTTGTGCGTGCCGGGGGCGTTTGCGGTGGCACTAATAAAACCGCAATTCGAGGCTGGGCGGGAGTTTGTTGGCAAAGGCGGCGTGGTGCGCGACCCCGCCGTGCATGAAGCGGTGTGTGGCCGCGTCGCCGCGTGGTGGGCCAGTTTGCCGGGATGGCGGGTGCTGGGGGTGGAATTAAGCCCGCTGACCGGGCCGGAAGGAAATAAGGAATTTTTGATCGGCGCCGTGCGCGACTAGCCCCCAGACGGCGCGGACTTCCGCTGGCGGGGTGTCTGCGCTATCGGCTGATGCTTCATGTTTGCGCAATTTTTCAAAAGTGACCGTGTGCAGGGGGCGTTGGCGGCCCTGGCCGGGCGCTATCTGGCGTTTGCCCTGGGCACCACGCGGTGGCGCTATGACGGGTTTGAACATCTGCGGCCTTTTCTAGCGGAGGGGGCGTTGATCGTGGCGTTTTGGCATGAACGCCTGCCGCTAATGCCCGCCCTGTTTACCCAGGTCTTGCGCGAACAGCCCGGCCGCCAGGTCTCGGTGCTGGTCAGCCGCCACCGCGATGGCCGGTTTATTGGCCAGGCGATTGGGGTGTTTGGTATGCGCACGGTGCACGGGTCGGCGGCTAAGCCCGGCAAGGGGGACAAAGGCGGTGCCGCCAGTTTGCGCGCCTTGCTGGGGGTTTTGGCGCAGGGCGATTTTGCCGCCATCACCCCGGATGGCCCACGTGGCCCTAAGCGTGAAGCGGCGGCTGGCACCGCAAGCCTGGCCGCCCTTTCTGGGGCACCCATACTGCCGTGTGCAGCGCAAACCCGGTTTCGCATCACTCTGCCAACCTGGGACCGCATGGTGGTGCCACTGCCGTTTGGCCCCGGGCAGATTGTGTGCCTGCCGGTGATCAGCGTGGCCCGAGCCAATTATGCCGATGCCCTGCCGGCGATAGAAGCCGGGTTAACCGCAGCCCTTGCGCGGGCTGATGCGTTGCTAGCGGCATGATACCGGCAACCCTTGCGCTGCGCCTGTGGGCCGGGGCGGCACGGCTGGCGGCGCCGGGTTTGCGAGCCATGCTCAGACGCCGGGCCGCGCGCGGGCGTGAAGTTTTGGTGCGGCTCGATGAACGGTACGGGATTGATGCCACCCCGCGCCCGCCCGGTAAATTACTGTGGCTGCATGCGGCATCGGTGGGGGAGGCAGTTTCGGTGCTGCCGGTGATTGCAGCGTTGCCGGCGGATGTTTCGGTGCTGTTCACCACGGGTACGGTGACCAGTGCCAAATTGTTAAGTGCACGGCTGCCAGAGTTGGGCCGTGCGGCACCGGTGCTGCATAGGTTTGCGCCGCTGGATGTGCCAGCCTGGGTCGCGCTATTTTTAGATCACTGGCGGCCGGATGCGGCGGGCTTTGTAGAAAGCGAGATTTGGCCCAACAGTTTGCGGGCCTGTGCGGCGCGCAACATTCCCGCGGCCTTGATCAACGCGCGCCTATCCCCGCGCAGTGCGCAGCGCTGGGGGTTGTTACCGGGCACTGCGCGAGCGCTGCTGGGTGGTTTTGCGCTGATCGATGCGCAAAGCCCGGCCGATGCGGCGCGGATTACTCAGCTTGGGGCGCATCATGTGCAGGCCAGCGGCAATTTGAAACGCGCAGCCCCGCCCTTGCCGGTGGACGCGGCCGCCTTGGTGGGGTTACAAAAGAAGCTTGGCGCGCGGCCGTGCTGGCTTGCTGCCAGTACGCACACTGGCGACGACGCCGTTGTTGCGCAGGTAGCCTTTGTGTTACGGCAAAAATTTCCCAATCTGCTCACCATTATTGCGCCGCGCCACCCTGACCGCGGGGCGGCGTTAGCCGCCTTGTTTGGTGGCGCACCGCGCTTGGCCCTTGGTGATGGGCCGGGCGCGCACCCGGTGTGGATTGCCGACACTATGGGTGACATGGGGTTGCTTTACCGGCTGTGCCCTACTGTGTTTATGGGCAAAAGTTTTGCCGGTGGCGGCGGGCAAAACCCGCTGGAACCAGCGCGCTTGGGCTGTGTGCTGGTCACCGGCCCCGACACTGCTAATTTCGCCGATGATGTGCAGCGGCTGGTGGCCGCCGACGCCCTGGTGGTGGCAAAAGATGCAGCTGAAATAGCAGCCTTTGTAACCGGCATGCTGCGCACACCGGCGCGCCGGGCCGCCATGGGCGCGCGTGCGCAGACCGTGGCCAACGCCGATGCCGATCTGCCGGAGAAGCTCGCGCAAGCGCTGGCGGATTTGCTGCCATGCTAACCCCACCAGCATTTTGGCGCTTTGGCGGCAATGCGATATTGCCGGTTTTGCTGCAACCCTTGGCGGCGATCACCGCCCGCGTCACCGCACGGCGCGCGGCGGGGCTTGGGTATTTGGCCAGCGTGCCGGTGATTTGCTGCGGTAATGCCAGTGTCGGCGGGGCGGGTAAAACCACATTGGCGCTGGACATCGCCCAAAGGTTTTTAGCACGCAACCGCCTGCCGGCGTTTTTAACCCGTGGCCATGGCGGCACGGTGCGCGGGGTACACTGTGTTGATTTAGCCTGCGACACCGCGGCAACGGTGGGTGATGAGGCGTTGCTGTTGGCACGTCAGGCGCCGTGTTATGTGTCGGCCGATCGCGCCGCCGCCGCGCGCCAGGCGATTGCCGACGGCGCCGATGTACTGATTATGGATGATGGGTTGCAAAACGCTGGCCTTTGCAAAACGATCTCACTGCTGGTGATCGACGGCCCACAGGGGTTTGGCAATAACCATGTTTTGCCAGCAGGCCCTTTGCGCGAACCGGTTACCTGTGCTGCGGCGCGCTGTGGCGCTGCGGTGTTGATCGGGCCGGATGATACCAGTGCTGCCGCCATCTTGCCGCCAAATTTGCCGGTGCTGCGGGCGGCCCTTGCCCCTGATGGTGCGATTGCCGCGTTCGTGGGCCAACACGTTTTTGCGTTTGCCGGTATTGGCCGGCCGGAGAAATTTTTTACCATGCTACGTGATGCCGGCGTGATGCTGGCAGGCCATCGCGCTTTCCCCGATCACCATGTGTTTTCAGCAACCGAGTGTGCTGAACTGCGCCGTGCGGCCGCCGCCCAAAATGCGGTTTTGGTGTGCACACCAAAAGATCACGTGCGGCTGCCGGCGGCCTTTCCGGCAACCCCGATCGGGGTGACCCTGCGCTTTACCGATGATCCCGCTTTTGCAAACCTGCTGGCGAAAGCCGCACCATGATCAATAAAATTTTGCACGCGGCCGAAATTGCCCTGGTGCGCGGGTTGCTCGCCGCAATCCGCGCCCTGCCGGTCACGACCGCCTCTAATCTCGGCGGTGCGATTGCCCGCACCATTGGCCCGTTACTGCCGGTATCGCGCGTGGCGCAGGCAAATTTGCGCGCGGCCCTGCCGGCGCTGGATCACGCCGAAGGCCGCCGCATTGTGCGTGGGGTGTGGGATAATCTGGGCCGCAATTTTGCTGAATTCCCCCATATCGGGAACCTGCCGCGCGATAGTGTGGCAGGCCCAGGATGGTGCATTGAAGGCCTCGACGTTCTGGATGCGCTGCATGCACGTGGCGGGCCGGTGATTTTTGTGTCGGGGCATTTTGGCAATTGGGAGATGTGGCCCCGCGTTGCCAGCGAAATGGGGTTTGTGCCGAACGGGCTGATCTACCGCGCTGCCAGCAATAAGGGCGTGGATACGATCTTGACCGGCCTGCGCAAGAACGCAGCTGGCCCGCACACCAAACTTTTCCCCAAAGGGGCAGCGGGCGCACGCTCGGCGCTGCTGCATATTAAAATCGGCGGCTGTTTGTTGATGCTGGTCGATCAAAAAATGAACGACGGTATTTTGGCACAGTTGTTTGGCATGCCAGCGATGTCGCCTTCTGCCTTGGCCGGGCTGGCACTGCGGTTTAACTGCCCGGTGGTGCCGGCGGTGTGCCGCAGGATAGGGCCGGCGCGGTTTGTTATGCGGGTGGAGCCCCCCTTGCAGGTGCCGGCAAGCGGCGATCGCACCCGCGATGTGGCGGCGATGACCCAGGCGGTAAATGACCGGTTTGAGGCGTGGATCCGCGAACAGCCTGATCAATGGCTGTGGCTGCATCGGCGCTGGCCAAAAGATGTGGTTAAAACTTGACCCGCACTGGCACCCACTCTGATCTGTGCGGCGACTAGCCCCTACCCGCGTAACTGAAACCCAATGCGCGGAAAATGCACCCGCACGGTGCCGGCCCGCGCGTCCACACGTTCCACCACAACTTCATCCGCGGTCAGCCCCACCAGCCGGCCAGATACCGCATCATGCGCGTAATCAGTTGGGGTGACATTCAGCGTATCCCCTTCGGCAAAACCGCCATCTGCCATTACCGCTGTTGGCGCAAACCCCGTGGCGGCCGCCGCAATGGCAATGGCACCCGCGCTGGTGATCTCGGTAAAGCTACCATGGCCAAACGCCACCATGCGTTGATACCACGCCAACACGGCGGGATACGCATCCACCAGCGCGCCAATCGGTGGCGAGCGGCGCATGAACCACAGCGATTGCACAGTGGAAAAATCGGCGATGCAGGGTGCGCCACCCAGCAAAAACGCACGGCCATCGTGCAGCAAATTATCCAGCCGTGCCAGATAGGTTTTTACTTGCACGGCGGCATCAGCAATTGTTGGGCGCGTCATGTTGGGGGTCATGGCGGCACGGTCGGTGGCGAACGCTTTCATAAAATTAGCATCAACACCGGGAAACATATGCGGTATGCTGATCGGTTGAATGGTGTAGGGCACGGCGGTCCAGAACAACGCGCTATCGGCCCATTGCGCCAAAATCTCGGCCAGGCCCGATAGTGCTGCCGGGTACAACGGGGTTTGGGGTGCGACTTGGTCGACCAATTTGCACATCAACGCGGTGTCGCAATAAATATCGCCCCCCACCTGTAAAAATGGGGTGCGGCGGTAACCACCGGTGAGCGCCATCACATCGGGTTTTGGCATCAGGCTGGGCACAATCACCGACTGCCAGGTGATATTTTTTGCGCCAAAAATCAGCCGCATTTTTTCTGAAAACGGCGAGCCTTCATAATGGTGCAAAATCAACGATGACATACGGTGTACTCTCCCCATCCGGCGCATGATCTTTAGGCCTGCAGCGCCTAGCCCCATGGTAACCTGCAAACGCCTCAGCGCAATGCGGGAAATGCCTAAAGCCCCCTCCCCTGCCGCGCCGCACAAGAACAATGTTAACCCACGTTACCCAGCAGAATCAAAAAAAGCGTGACTGCCGTGGCAGGTTTGGATTATGCTCGGGCTAAGGGACGTTAAAAATCAACCATCGAGTGCGTCGCATGATCGATCTTGCCCAGGCCTGGGTGCTCGCCAATCCGCTGCCAACTGCCGGGATACTGTGCGCGATGGCGGTTGCCATCGGCATCGCCACCATCCCGCGCACCCGCGCCCCAGCCCCCGACCAAGCCCGCGCGCAGCTAACAACCCAGGCTCCCCCACGCTGCTAACGGGGGTGTAGGTTCCCGCCGCCAGCCCAAACGCCGTCAACAAAGCGCCGGGGGTCTGGGGGGGCGGCTTCGCCCCACCAGCCTTACTTGTCCTTGTCTTGCCTTAACCCGCCCGCGCCAAAGTAATGGCATGCTCCGGGCAGGCGGCGACGCATAGGCCGCAGCCGTGGCATTGGGCGGGGTTCGCGACGTAGGCCTGGCGCCCGCCATGCACAAATAGTTTTATCCGGCCCAGCCATGAAAGCTGCGAACGGAGTTGCGCAGTAACTGGCGCTATGGCCAGCACATCGTATGGGCACACCGTCACACAGGGGCCTTTGGCTTCGCAGCGTTCGGGGTTGATGCGCGGCACAAACGCGCCTGCGGGATGTTTACAGTTGGGGTCGGCCGGCATGGCTATTCCTTAGGTTTTGCATCCATCAAACCAAACACCCCGCGCAGCGCGCCCGGGGTTAGGGCGGATAATGGATTGACGCTGACATCGGGTGCGCTGATTTTGCCGCGCATGGTGTAGCGCGCGGCAAATACGCCGCCGCCTTTTTCTGGGCTGAAAATGCGGCCAAGCAGCGGGATATCGCCCAGTAGCTGGTTAAAGAAATACGCCGGCACAATGGTGCCGCTGATATCCATATTTTTGTGGCGCAGGTCGATGGTGCCGCCAGCGGTGATGCCCAGCGAGGGTGAAAATGCGCGCGCATTGGTAAGATCCAGCCGCCGGCCGTGATAGCTGAACGGGGCAATAAGCTGTGCAAACCCCAAGCCTGGGCCACGCGCCAGATCGGCCACCCCGTACAGGGTCATGGCCTGCAATAAGCGGCCGATGGAGGGCGCATCCAACACCGAGAAACTCTTCAACTCCGCGGTGCCTTTAAGCGTCGGCGGCATGCGGCGGTCATCATAGACACCAGCAAGTTTTAGCGAACCGCCGTGGATGGCGCTGCTAATATTCAGCGCTAGCAACACGGTGCCGGCGTCGGCTGTGTCCACGCTCAGGGTGCGGCCGGCTGTGCTGCGGGCAATGCGAAACCGAATATCCCCGGCACCGCGGGCAAAAATATCGGCGGCCTGGGTCCGCTGCCCATCATTTTCGGCGTGCAGTTTTAGCCTGGTCACCGCCTGGCGGCCAACCAGATCGACATGATCGAAGACCAGATCGGCCACATAGCGGGGCCCCGGTTTGGTATCATCGGCATCATCGCCGGGGTTTTCGTCATCGCTTTTGAAAAACGCGACCAGATCAAGATCGGGGCCGGCAAGGGTTACTCGGTAGGGATCGGTATCGGCAATGGGCAGAATAACCCGCCCGGTTGCCCGGCTACGATCGATTTCGATGCGGCTGAAATCCACTGCACTGGGCGCATTATTGGCAACTTCGCAGGTCGCGTCGATCGCCAATTGCGGGGCACCAAAGCTGATCCGGTCGATGCTGGCAAGATGGCCATGGGCCAGGGTTAAATGAAAATCGGCACGCGCCGGTTCGCCAATTTTCTTGTGCCAGCCGATCGGCAATGTCAGTTCGGCGGGGGTTAGGTCTGCTGCAATAGCGATGGACGATGGCGCACCGCGCGGGCTTGCATAGCTGAGCACAATCGGCGCGTGGCCGTTGGTGATAATGCCATCAGGCAGGCCGGCTTTGGGCCCTGATACCGCATCGACAGTTGCGCTGGCCCGCAGCTGTTCTTGAATTTGTCCAAGTAGGCCATCACGAAAATCCATTTTTAGCGCAAGATCGGTGGGCAGGTCACTAAAACTGCCGGCACCATCGATGGTTAACCCGGCATTGGTTACATGCAGGGTCAGCATGCCCTGATCGAGATCGCGGTGGGCCGCAACATCACCCAAATGCACATCAGCCAGCGCGGCATCGGCCAAAATTTTAATGTCATTATCAGAGATATCTTCCTGTAGCGGTAATTTTACCGATACGTGGGCGCGGATACTGCCGCGTGGATCGGTAAAATCCAGCGGCCGCCGCGATAGCAGGTGTAAGCGCGGGTGAGCTAACAGCACGAGCGTATCGGGCAGAGAACCGTTGATCTGCGCAGTGATCTCGGCGAATTGATCTTTGCCGGCGAGGCCGCTGATGGTGACGCGGCCATCGGTTGCGGTCAGGTCCCCCTGGCGGCCGCGGGCAATGTCCACGTGCAAACGATCGGGGCCATCAAACTGAAGTTTTAGCGCGGCATCAGTGATGGGCGGCACTGGTTTTAGCCAGTAAACGGTCGCATCGTCGGCAATGATACCGCCTGACAAGGCGGTGACTGTGGCATCGGAAAGATCGGCCGGCAGGTGGGCTGCCACATGCACGGATGCATCATGGGCACGGCCGCCAACAACGTTTTCGGTTACCCATTTGCGCGCGTTGGTGCCAACACCTGCCGGCCAGTAGGTGGCAAGATCGGCGAAGGCAACAGTATCTAGCGTCACATCGGCACTGACATCATAGCCGCCTTCCGCCACAAACTGCACACCACCATGCAGGCGCAGCACCGGTGCCGGGCTATTTTCGCGGGCCGCGACGGGATCAATTTCCAAGCCCGAAACCACCACACCGGCAGGGTCGCCGTGCAAGGCGGCATAAGCGCGGGTGATCGCCAAAGTTCCGTGCGGCAAATTGATATGGCCGGCGCCGAGTGCCACATCCAACCGCCCATGGCGCGGTGTTAGTGCCGCATCCAGCGATACATCGCCGTCCAGGGTCACCGGCGCGTCGATCATGGCGGCTGCGCCGGGCAGATTGGCGATACGCGCCAAGGCCGCCGGTGTCACCGGGCCAAAATGCGCCGATATATGGGTGCCAGCGCCATCTGATTCTGCGGCCAAGTGCAGCGATGCGGATTGCGCGCCCACCGATACCTGCACATCGGCAACGCCGGTGACGCCGCCATTGTTGGCACGGGCAAGGTCGATGGTCGCGTGCGGCGCTGTCCACACCGCACCGGTTTGCCCATCGTGCACCACCACGCTGCAATCTTGCAGGCGTACCAGGCGAAGTTCGGATAACCACGGCAAATCATCACCGCTGCGCACCGGGCGGGCCAATTCGCGCAGCACCGCCGATACATCGCCCGCGCCAGTTGCCGCCGGTAGCGCATCCGATTGGGATAGGGCGCGCGGCGCTGGTTCATGCAATTCCACCTGCAGCGCGCCGTTCGGGCCGCGGGTTAGCGCCAGCGCCGCGCCATCAATTTCAATCGCGCGCGGCACCGCCCGCAGCATCACCAACTGGCGCAGCGATAAGGTTACGCGCGCACGTGGCACGTCCAGCAAAATAGCCCCGCGGGCGTCGGTTGCGCGCACATCGTGCACCCGAATATCGATCGGGCTGTTAGCGCCAGAAAACCCTTCATACACAAGTTCCGCAGCACCAACGCGCAGCCCGGCACCGCCCGCGCTGAAGTGGTCGGCGCTTAGGCGCGCAGCCGCGCGGGTGGCAAGCCAGGTGATATCGATCGGCCCGTGCGACAGGCGAAAGGCAAACACAATGCCGGCCAGCACGCCGAAGCCGGCGATGCCCAGGGCCACTTCGGCGGCCAGGTGAGCAGCGTGCGAGGCAATTTTACGCATCGGCACGCTTGACCGCGCCTGGGGCGGTGGCGCTCCCTGCGCCATGATCCGCGCGCCAAATCCCCGCTACCCAGACCCCGCCGATCACGCAGCGTCCGCCCGGCTGATCGATGTTTTTGGCGCGGCTGGCGGCAAAATGGCGCGCCTTTTGGCGGCCATCGGCGGCAACAGCCCGTATTTGCGTGAACGCGCCAGCGCCGAGCCGGCCTTGCTGCGCGCCATTGCGGCCGATGGCCCGCGCACGGTGATCGGGCGTGCCCTGGCGACCCTTGCCACCACCCCGTTCACCGCCCCGCGGGCGGAAATTGCGGCAAGCCTGCGCCTGGCCAAACGCCAGGTGGCGCTGGCCACCGCCATTGGCGATATTGGCGGGGTGCTCGATCTGGCCGGCATTACCGGCGCGCTGAGTGATTTGGCCGAGGCCACCCTTACCCTTGCCACCAACCATTTGCTGGCCAGCGACGCCGCTTTGGGCAAGCTGCACCTGCCCAATAGCCTCGCCCCCGCCCAAGGATGCGGGTTTGTGGTGCTGGCCATGGGCAAGCTGGGCGCGCGCGAGCTGAACTATTCCAGTGATATCGACCTCATCCTACTGCACGATCCAGACCTGCATCCCTATAGCAGTGATGGCGTTGGTCAAATCTTTGCCCGGCTGGCGCGCGATTTGACCGGCCTGATGAGCACCATCGATGCCGGCGGCTATGTGTTCCGGGTTGATCTGCGGCTGCGGCCCGATCCGGCATCGACCCCGCCGTGCGTGTCGTTGCTGGCGGCCTTGGCGTATTACGAAAGCCAGGGGCAGACTTGGGAAAGGGCTGCGATGATCAAAGCCCGGCCGGTGGCCGGCGATCTTGCCATGGGGGCGCGGTTTCTGGCCGATATCAGCCCGTTCGTCTGGCGCCGGTATTTGGATTTTGCTGCGATCGCCGATATCCGCGCAATGAAACAGCGCATCGATGCCCATAAAGGCACCAGCCTGGGCAATGGTGATATGCCCGCCGCACAGCGCCTGCTGGGCCATAATTTGAAACTGGGGCAAGGCGGCATTCGCGAAATCGAATTTTGTGCGCAAACCTTGCAACTGGTGTGGGGCGGGCGCGCCCCCGGGCTTCGCCTGCCTGCAACGCTTGATGCGCTCGCGGCGTTGGCTGCGGCCGGGCATTTGCCCGCCGGGACTGCCGCTGCGTTAGCTGATGCCTACCAGGTGCTGCGCCGCACCGAACACCGGCTGCAAATGGTCGATGACCGGCAAACCCACAGCCTGCCGGCAACGCTTGCCGGGCTGGACCGGTTTGCCGTGTTTATGGGCATGGCGGATGGCGATCACCTGGCAACCCACCTGCTGGCCCATATGGCGGCGGTGCACGCGGCGTTTACGGCGCAGTTTGATAGCTTGCCCAACCCGCCCGATACCGCCAGCAGCGCCGGCCATTTGCCCCCCCCGATCCCGGCCGCCTTCACCCGCCCGGAAGCCATTTTGGCCGCAACGGCGGCGTGGGAGCAGGGCCGGCCGCGGGCGCTGCGCACCGATCGGGCGCGCGGCTTGCTGCTGGGGTTGCTGCCTAAATTGCTAACCGCCCTGGCCCGCCAAACCGCGCCCGATGCGGCGTTCGCCCGCTTCGATGACATGCTGTGGCGGCTACCCGCCGGGGTGCAGGTCTTTTCGATGTTCGGGCATCACCCGGAACTGCTGGATAGGCTGGCCGATGTGCTGGGCGCGGCACCGTTTCTGGCCGATCATCTGGCCTCGGTGCCGGCGGCGTTAGAAGGGTTTTTAACCCTGACGCTTGCGGATCATCATGCCGCCAATCTGGGTGGCGCGGTGCGTGGTGCGGCCAGCGTCGACGATGCGCTGGCCAGGGTCGCCCCGCTGGTGCGGGCCGAGGAATTTCGCCTGGCTTTGGGCGAACTCGATGGCCGGTTGGGCATTGATGCGGCAGGCCTTGCCCGCAGCCGCCTGGCCGAGGCCACCATCGGCGCATTGCTGCCGGTGGTGCTGGCCGACCACCGCCGCCGCTTTGGCCGCATCGCCGGCGGCGGCTTGGTGGTGGTGGCACTGGGCAAGGCGGGATCGCGCGAGATGCTGGCGGGGTCTGATCTCGATCTGATGGTGATCTACCAGCACCCGGACGATGCGGAGAGCACCGGCCCCAAGCGCCTGGCCGCTAGCCCGTATTTTGGCCGCGAGGCGCAATCGCTGGTGGCCGCCTTAACCACACCGACGCGGGACGGGCCGCTGTACAGTGTGGATATGCGGCTGCGGCCATCGGGCAGCAAAGGGCCGGTGGCGGTAAGCTTGGCTGGGTTTGTGCGCTATCACCGCGATAGCGCGCGCAGTTGGGAGCGGCTTGCGTTAACCCGGGCGCGCGTGGTGGCGGGGCCGCGCGGGCTTGCCAAAGATGTGCGGGCGGCGATCAGGGTGGCCATTTTGCAGGCCGGCGACCCAGGCGTTGTGCGCGCCGATACGGCGGCCATGCGCGTGTTACTGGCGCGCGAGATGCCGGCGAAAAACCCGTGGGATGTGAAACGCCGGGCCGGCGGGCTGATGGAGGTAGAGTTCATTGCCCAATGCCTGCAGCTAACCCACGCGACGCGCCCCGGCGTTTTGCAGCCAACCACGCGGGTTGCTTTGCGCAATTTGGCCCGCGCCGGGGTGTTGGTGCGCGCCGATGCCGATCTGCTGATCCACGCCGACCAAGTGTGGCGTGGGGTGCAGGGTTTGCTGCGCATAACGCTGGGCGGCGAACCGCCGGCGGTTTTGCCTGAACCGGTGCTGGCGCGGTTGCCGGCGATGTTTGGGGCTAAGGCGAGCGCTGCCACGCTGGAGGTTGATCGCGAGCAATTGGCGGCCCAGGTGCGGGCGATATTTGTACAGTTGGTGGGGCCGTTGGATGGCGGCGATCAGCCCATATTTGGCGCGGAAACCGCACCGAAATTTTTGTAAACCGGCCGCTACTCGCCGGGTTGGGGCGGCCCGGTTTCCAGCGCCAAAATGCGGTATTTCCAGGCCGGGCCCGACAGCGTGCCGTCAAACCTGATCATAGCGCGGCGTTCAAACCGCGCACTCCCAGGGCCAAGCGCGCGGGCAAACACCCAAAACACCTGCGGGCCGCGTGGATCGGCGTTATCCAGGGTTAAATTCGCAAGCTTTTTGGCCCGCGCGATGGCGGCCAGCACTTCCGGCCCGGTGGACGCCACCCACGGCGCCTGTTCCAGCGCCAGCGTCAGGAACGGTTTGGCGGCGGCATAGATTTGCGGGGTCATGCCGCGCACCATGCGCAGTTCATCCAGCGACTGAAATTCCTGCCCCGGCGGGCCATACCCCAACCCCAGCATGCGGTAGGGCGCGGCAACCGTGGGGTCGCTATCCGCCCCTGGCCCCTGGCTGTGCCATTCCACAATAGCAGTGCCCAGATCGCGCGCGCTGGCGTGGTTGACCCCCAGCACGGTAAAAAGCTGTTCCAGCAGCGGGCCGGCGGCCTGGTTGATGTCGATCTTGCCGCGATCATCGATAATGCCCACGTCCACGGTAATGCCGGCTTCGCGCAGGCGGCGGCGTTCGCCGTTCAGGCGCCAGGATTCGTCGGCACCATCAAGCAAATGCCAGATCGCTTCGTGAATGGCGGCATCGGCCGCGGCCTCACTTTGGGCGGCATCGCGCAGGGCGCTGGCGGTGGCAAGATCAGACCTGCCGGTGGAGGTGACCAGCGACAGCATCAGCGCCAGCAACGATAAGCTCCACAACACAATCAGCAGCGCAAAGCCGCGATCAGTATCAGGAGCGGGGGCAGTCTCCTCGGGTGCGAGAACCGGTGTGCGCATCAAAAACTGCCGTTGGGGTCGAGCAGCGTGGGCAGCAGCATGGTGGGCCAGTGGCGCGTGGTGCTAACAAAAGCGATGTGCAGCCGCACCAGGGCCGGCAAGGTAACGTCGCCCCAGGTTTCTTTCCATTTGCCGCCATCGCCAAGCGCCTGGCGGTAGGTGAGATCAAGATGATCCACCCCTTCCAGCAGCACGATTTCGTCAGGTTTTGTTGCGGCTGTTGCCAGCGGGTCGGCGTTGGGGTGGGGGGTCCAGCGCAGCAGCAGGCGGTGCTGTTCATCTACCCCCAAGGCGACCTGGGCGCGGCGGGTGATCAGCGTTGGCGGTTGGCGTGGCAGCAGCGATGTCAGCACCAGGCGATGGGTTTGGCCAACGAACGGTTTATCATCGGCAGAAATCGGCGGGGCGGCGTTTTCAATCAGGCGGCGCAGCACGCGATCGACGCGGGCGAGGTCATCAGCCTGGGCTGAAAATTTGGCCTGAGTGCCCAAAGCCATGCCGCCAAAATGGGTAACCTGGGCTAACCCTGCAAGAACAAACCCCAACACCACCAAAGCGACAATAACTTCGAGCAAAGTAAACCCGGTATCGCGGCGCCCGAGTCCGCGCTCCGGGCCCAGCGGAATAAAAGTCTTTTGCTTCTTTTCTTCAGAAAAGAAGATTCTTTTACTATGCCGGTGCATCACCCCCCCTCCGCCGTGCGCACATTAAACCGCCGCGTTGCCAGTTTAATCGCCCGTGTGCCCAGACCAGTTTTCCAGGATTCCGTCACTTCGATATCAAACAAAATGGCAGTCGCGGCCTGCACGTTATCGGCGCGGTCGTTATCGGATAGGGTCAGGTGGCGGCGCCCGGCGGGGCGAATGCGGATGCGGTAGGTAAACCCATCGCCTTCGGTAAATGTTTGTTCCTGTTCGGCGATCGCAGCGCCGCGGCCGATTTCGGCCAAGTGAGATCGCGCCAGCGACAAGGCTTCGAGGTATTTGACCGATGCCGCACTGGCGGCGACCCCGCCGGCGCCGCCCTGGTACAGGGTAGCTGCGGCGAGAGCCAAAATGATGAACGCCACCATCACTTCCAGCAGGGTAAAACCGCGATCAGTTGGCATTGGTAGCCGTCATAGCGTTGGCGGTGATTTGGCCGCTGAGCCAGTTGGCTTGCACGGTGAAGCTGCCCTGCGGCCCGGTGAGTTTTAACCCGCCGCCGCTGCTGCTGCCATCTGGCGAAAAATTAATCGCCGCCTTGCCCATGGGCAAGGTTTGGGTGCCGGGCAGCACGGTGATGGCAAGGCCGGGGGCGAAGCCGCGCGGCGGGGTGGCATCGGTCGCGTACAGCCGCCGGCGGGTATCGATCACCACATTGACCGGCGCGCCACTGCTGATGGCCAACGCTTCGGCGCGGCGCAGGGCATCGGCGAATTGGCCGGCACCGGCGCGCATCTCCAGCCGCGCGCTGCGCATCGGGCCGTGGCCGATGGCGATGGCCATGGCAATGCCCATGATCGCCAGCACCACCAGAATTTCGATCAGGGTGAAGCCTGGCGGGTGAGGGCTTGGGCAGGGTGGTGACGGGCGGGCCATGGCGCCAAACAAACAGGCTCCGCCGTTAGAACGCAAGCGCGCACGGGGAGCGCGCACGGGGATGCCCGCGTGCGCCCGCTCTCACACGCCGCGCTTTTTCTTCTTCCGCTCGTCCTCATCAAAACTGCCGCCGATGCTGATCACTTCGACCTCGACGATCGACGCCTGGTGCTTTTTATCGTCGCGGCCATTGGCACTGCTTTGGCCAGCGGCAGTGGACGCACCGGCCGAGGCACTGGCCGCCTGCACCGAGCCCAGGCTGGGGGTGGTAACCGTTGGCGCGCCGGATGATTTGCCGCCGACGCTGATGTTGGTGGCATTGGAAATGGTCGCCGCCGCCAGCACCAAATTACCTGACACGCGAATACCGGCTTCGCCCGCATCGATGGTGCCTAAAGGTGCGACCAGATCGACGTCGCCCGGCACCACCGATGCCAAAGGTGCCAAGGTTGCGATACCGGCGCCGTTGGTTGGCACAGTGGGGATCAGGGTGAGATCACCCAGCGCATCGTAGCTGATCAGCGGCGGGTTATACACAACCGTTGTTTTGGCGCCGATGCCGGCGTTGATATCGCCCTGCGCCGACCAGATCGCAATATTGCCACCGTCGGTGGTGAACACCCGGCTTTTCCCAAGCACCACGCTATCTTTGGTGAACACGCTGATATCGCCGCTGCCATAGGTAATAATGCCGGAGCTTGCCCCTGGTGCCGGGCCGCCGGGAATACCCAGCTCCATCTGCCCGCCGGGGTTAAGCACCTGGATGTTGCCGCCAAACAAGGTGGCGATACCAGAGTCGTAAACAACCGGCGCACCGGCCGGCGTTGCGATCGCCGACTGGCCATTAAGAATGGTGCCACTATACATGGTGATCGCACCAACATAGCCATCGGGCACGCCGGCAGCACGGGTATAAGCGCCGGTTTGGTCGAGCAGCAATTTCGCCCCCGCCGTATCTTCACGGTAGATAAGATCCAAGAATGGTTGCTGATCGGTGCTCGCAAGTGCGCCGAAGGCAGCCTGCGCGCCATTGCTAGCACCGGTGTAGCCATGGTTGGCAGATAGCCACACGGTAAGCTCATCCAGCGGTAGAAACAGCGTATCGATCGCTTGGCGGCCGCGCACGTAGCTATGGTAGAATTTATTCGTGGCATCGCTGTACTGGCGCCCGCTGGCTTTGGTTTCGTCGAAGAAGATGGCGCGATACAGCACCTGCTGGTTGATCGCCGGCAGGGATTGCAGATAGGCGTATACACTATCTTTCGTGGGATCTGGGGTGTGGCTGGCGCTGGCAGAATACCAATCGGTGCCCTGCACCACATCGCGCGCATCGGGGTGGGAGGCCGCACTGGTATCAACCACCGCAATCACCGCAGTGCCACCGGTGGTGGTGGTGACCGTTTTTGTGGTGGCGGCATAACCGTTCGCCGCAGGATTGTAGCCGCTCAGCACGGCCTGGGTAAACAGGGTGGAGGTGTAGGCAGTTTGGGTAACCCCGTTGCTATCGACATAGCTAATTTGAAAAGCAATGCCGTAATTGGCCTGCACCTTACCCAAATTGGCGGCATCGGTGATCGGCTTGCTAGGATCATAAACATCGGTGATCCCAATTTTTTGGTAGGGGTTAGGATCGAGATACGCCGTGCCAAAACCCTGGTCATTCACCCCACTGCCAAGCCCTGCCAGCACGGCGATATCGGCACCACCAGTAAGACTAACCTTGCTGCCGGAAATCAGGCTACCAAGGCTTTTGATGGCGCCAAAAAACAGCGATTGCTGGCCGGCGAGAGTTTCCGATCCCTGGTTGATGTTGCGCCCAGCCGCCACTTCCAGCAGCCCGCCGCCACCGACATAGAAGTAGCTGGAAAGAATATCGCGCCCGGCCTGCACCAGCGATAGGCTGGTATCGCCACCGTTCATGAACAGATTGCCGCTGGTGGTGACACTGGGCGCGGTGGTGAAGGGCGATGATGCCTGGTTGGGCTGGCTGCCAAAGATCGCGTCCGAGCTTGGGTACACGCTAGGCCGTGTGCCACTGCTAACGATATCGCGTCCAGCCACGATCCACACCGGCTTGGCCGCAACATACCAAGTGCTAACCGGTTCATTATCGATGGATGAGAAATTAAACGTCTCCCCGCTGGTAAAATTCACGATATCGCCGCTGGCGGCATAAAACCGCGCCGGCACACTGTCGTTCGCGTGCAGATTGGTGGTCGGCGTGTCGGCTTCAAACGAGAACAGGCCAAGCACGTTGGTCACCTGATCCTGCCCGCCATAGGGCAGCACGTTGGTCAGCGCCGTGCCGGCATTGGCCGCACTGGAAAACGCCGGGCGGGCAATGCTGGGGGTAAGTGCGGGATCGGCACCCGAGATATCGATGCTATAATCATTGGCAAAGATTGAACCGCTGGCCACAAAACTAACCTGGCCATTGGCCGACGGTGCGGTTTCCAGCGAGGTTTTGTTGTTATTGGTGCCTTGTGCACCGTAAATAATATCGCCCGATTCGGCCGCCACCAGCAATGTGGTGGGGTAGATAAAGCGGTAGTCGGTGGCCATGTTGTTGGTAATCAACGACCCCACAGCAATGCCCACGGTTTGTTCGGGCTGGGTGGTTGGCGTGACATTACCGCCAGATGAGGTCAACGAAATGCTGGTGGCGTCGGTCCATAGCGAAAACCCGGTATAAATACCTTTGTTATTGTAATGGCCCGTGGTGGGCTGGGTGGGGTAGGCGTTCAATACCGATTGCGCCACTTTGGTGCGCACTTGCGTGGGCAGGCGGCCAGGATCGCCCGCACCGCCCAGCACCAGATCACGATTGCTGTAAATATCCACGGTTGCGTCGCCGGGCACCACAATAATACCGCCGGCTCCGGCACCGTTATTGGCGTTGAATGGATCGGCCACGCGCGGATCATTCAAATTGCTGCTGCCCGACACATACGCCAGATCAACCCGGCCAATGGCGCCCGCATCAACATTAACCGCACCGCGTAAATCAACCAGCGCGCCGTTGGTGCCGGCGTAATCTTTGGCGGTCAGGCCAAGGGCGTTTTCATCCAGCGGGTTTAACGTGCCGCCGATGGTGAGATCGATACGGCCACCACCGGTTAGTGTGGTGCTACCGTTCACTGCGCGCCCGGTGCCACCAACCGCAATAATCAAGCCTTCGCCACGAAATTCGCCGCTGTTATTGGCACCTTCGCGGTTGCTGATCTGCCCGGCATCGCCGCCGATATTTACCCGCACATTGCCGCCGCCCAACGCGCCGATGCCCTGAAAACCAACCATTTGCGGCGTCGCACCGGCATCGCTGCCGCTGGCCTGATAGGGGTTCACAAAAGTACCGAAATTGATCCACCAGGCGGTGTTAATACCAAGTTCGCTGCTGCCCTGACGCCACAGCCAGTTGCCAACAGCATCGCTGGGCAGGCCAGAATTGCCGTTACCGGCGAAAATATCGCCGGTCACATTACCTTGGGCGGCGATCGCCACATCGCCACCATGATCGGGATACCAGGCGGCGTAGGATTTACTTACTAACGCTGCCAGCGCCGCATCGCCAGTGATCAGTGCATTCTTTTTACCCTGGGCATAGCGGGCGAGATCAAAGCTGGCATCGGTTGCCGCATTACCGGTAGAAGTTTGGGTGCCGGCGGTATAAATGCCATACAGCGAGCTTTGATCGATGCCGCCACCGGCAACCAAAGTGAGATCGCCGGTGCCCGTGCGGATCACGCTATAGGCAAGGGTCGCCGAAAACGCCGCCAGCGACACGTAATGCTGATCATCGAGAATAATACTGCCAGCTTGCTGATTAATCGTGTTGGCGGTGGCCGCCAGGGCGCCGCCATCGATCACCGATTTGGGAAGAACCGCGGCACTGTCGGCAGCGCTGGTATTGGCGCCGGCGATAAATTTCAGATCAAACGATTGCGACCCAGCCGGCAGCATTTGCGCCAGCGGATACAACCGCCCCTGCCACACATTGCCGGCGCTATCGGTTTGGTTAGGCCGCAGATAAACGGTGGACACCAGCTTGCCGGCGCTGGTGGCAAACACCGGTGCGGTGTTCGATGGCAGCAGCGCGTTGGCCACAATCTTCACATCCAACCACAGGGTAAGGCTGGTATCCGTAAAGGTGGATAGCAGCGTGCCGGCCGGTAGCGCCGTACCATCGGCCACCTGTATGGCCACCGGCATCACCGTGCCCGCACCCAGCGTGCTGCCGGCGGGGATACTGGTGCCACCGGGGATCAACTGCCCAGGTGCAAACAGCACAACACCGGCAGCATTGATGATCGCCGCAGTGGCAATCCAGCCGCCTTGCGGGATGGTGAGCGCAGCCCCCAAATTAGCCGCAAAACGCACCCGTGTATTGGGATTGATCCGGGCCGTGGCAATCGTGATGTCATAATTCAGCGAAATCGCCCGGGTGGTATCGTAAGTGGTGCCTACGTTATTAGGCGCACCACTGCCATCGATGCCGGCCAGAACCAGATCGGTGATGCTAACGCCACCCTTGCCGGTGGCAAAAATGCCCGTGGGCAGAACGATGTCGGCATTCAACGGATCAGCCGTGGGGCCGAAGGTGGAAGAAATAATCTTCCAGCCTCTATCGGCCGTAACGTAGTTTGCCACTTTCGCGTCCAGCGGTGTTGCGAACCCGTCGCTGATGCTGCCGTTGATGATCAGATTATTAGCAGCCCTGAACACAATGCTGCCCGCTTCGCCTGATCCCGCAATAATGTTGCCCTTGGCATCGCGGGTTACCTGCAGGCCATAGCCAATATCGGAATAGCGCAGCGTGGACAGATCCAGATCACCCAGCACAGTAATATTGCCGCCCGATACCGCCGAGCTGTCGATTTCAATCCCCGGCGCCAAATGGAAACTGGCTCCCTTCACCGTAAGTCCGGCGATCTGTGCCGGTAGTGCTGCATTTTGGCCCAGGGCTGCCATAAAGTTTTGCGCATCCTGGTTGACATACGCCAGCGTCAGCTTGGCGCCTGTGGCCTGATTTTGGCCAAAGCTGCCGCTGGCATCACCCACCATGTAGCTTTTGAAGGCATACAGATCGATGCTGGCAGCACCCAGTAGGTTCAGGCTGCCCGGCGCGCTGACCGCCACCGCATCGGCGCCAACCCGCGGCGCGTTCAGCACAATCTGGCCCAGGGCTGTGCTGCCGGCGGAAGAGACGTTGATGGTGGCACCAGGGTTGAGCACAATCGTGCCGGTGCCCACCGTGGATAACGTGACATGGGCGCGGTTTTCGGCATCAATCGGCGTGCCGCTGCTATCAACCGCCTGCACGGTTTCGTGTGCGTCCAGCACGCTGGCGGCAGCAAGAGTAACGCCGGCGCCACCACTGAGGGTGATGCTGCCCGGGGTGGTGCCATGCGCATCGATCGTGCCCAAAACCGTAATCGCGCCGTGATCGGCCGCAATGTTCACACTGCGGGCGGTAATTTTTTGATCAACCACGATATCGCCAATGGCAATTTCAAACGCCCGGGCGCCGGTAAAGCCGCCACTATCCAGCATGGTGTTCAGCGCATCGAAGGCGGACACCATGGTGCCGGCGATCACACTGAACGATCCTGCCGTGTGGCTGGCGCCAGCGCTGCCGCGCAGGGTGCCGGCCACATCAACGCTGCCGGCCAGCGCCGATAGGGCAATGGCGCCGGCATTGCTGCCGGGGGCGGACACATCAATTTGCGATCCCGCCGCCAGCACAATATTACCGGCGGTACTTTCAACGTTTAACGTGCCGCCACGGCTGGTTTGGGTTTGGTCAACCAAAAATTTGGTTCGCCCGGCGAGATCGATGCTGGCGGTGGCATCAACCGTAATCGCGTCTTGCGCAGTCAATGTCAGCTTGCCGGCAGGCAGCGCGATGGCGCTGGCAATGTCGATGTTCGTTGCGCGAATATCGATTTCGCCACCCAATGTCGTGGCGCTCGCAGTGCTTGACGGCGCGCCAGTTTGGCGCACATCGCCGCCCGCGGTAAGCCCCAGCACGGCGCCAGATTGCGTGGTCAACAGCGGGCTTGCCAAAACAAGCGTGCCGCCGAGGCCGGCTTCCCCATAGGTGGGAATGGTTGCATACGCCGACAGCGATGATTTGGCATTGGCGGTAATCGCGGTGGCCGCATTTAGGCTCACCTGGCCGAACCCTGCTAGCAGGCGATCCAGCGTTACCTGGTTATTGGCCTGGGCAAAGGCGCCGTAACCCAGCGTGATGGTGGCCGCATTAATGCTCAAGTCTTTAACAACATGACCGGCACTGCCAGCAATCTGCCCGCCTGGCAGGGCACTGACCGTAAGCGTTGTGCCGCTGCTGTTGATCTGTGCGCTGGGCAGGCCGCTCCAGTTAAAATTGGCGGCACTGATGCTATCACTGTCGGTGCTGGCACCGTAGCCGTAAATGGCTGGTGTATTTAGCACCAGATCGGTGGACCCGGTATTGATCGCAACCGCACCTACCAGATTAACCGCCTGGGTTGCGGTAAGAATAAGCTGCTGGGCTGCCGGTGTGCCCACGGCGGCATTGCCGTGCAGCAGCGCGCTCAGGGTATCCTGGGTCAGTTCAATACCCGATGGCAGTTGTGCTGTCAGGGCTGCCAGATTTTCAGCACTACCGATGTTGATAGAAGACGCCGAGAAATTGACGTATTTCGCACCCAAACTTGCCCGCCCAATCGACACCGAGGTGGTCACCGGCGCCACCACATCCAGGCTGCCGGCGGCATAAAGGGCGGCATTATCGGCAATGGTAATGCCGGAACTTTTCGCGCTAAGATTGGTCGGGATAAACACATTCCGCCCGGATGACACATCCAGAACGGCAAACGCGTTACTAACGAAATTGGTGCTGAAATAGTAGCCGTCGTTCACATCAAAGGCAGATGCCAGCGGCTGCAGATTGGTGCCAATGGTGGTGAGTGTCGCGCCAGTGGTGGTATCGCCTTGAATGTCAATCTGCCCGCCAGATGCTCCACTGCCGCCAAAGCCGTAGGACACGCCGATCATGATATCGCCGGCGCGCAGTGTTGCGTGCGGCGCCACGGTCACCGAACTGGCGGTGGCATAAAGGTCGATCACGCTAGGCGACCCGTTACTAGGCTGCAAAATGCCCCCCAGAACCAGTCGGCTAATTGAAAGGGCATCGATCGTTGCGGCATCGATCGACACGCTGTTCGTTGCCGCCGTATCGCCCGCACCCACAATGGTAAACGCGGTGGCCCCCGAAATTTCCAACGTCGCACCATAGCCACCGATGGTGCCGGCATTGGTTTGCGGCGCATCAACCAGCACGCTGGCATCAAGGGTAAGCGGCGTATCGTTAGTTTGCCGGTTGGGATAAACCAGCGACAGCACCTTGGCATCTTGCGGCAGGAACGGGCGCGGGGCGCCTGCACTTTTGCTCGATGCTATTTCATACGCAGAATAGGTTTCTTCGCCGTATTGCGACAGGTTACGCACATTGGTGCCGCTGGTGATCAGGGCGGCGGTGGGCAGGCTGGCGCTGATCGCGGTATTACCAATACCGCGATGCACCGGCGCCAGCATAGCGTAATTGCCGGCATCATAAGCGGTGCCGGTGGTGATGGCGCTGCTGGTCAGCTCCACCCGGTAGGCGCCCGGCAGCAGCGCATAATAGGCCGGCAGCAAGGTGTAGGTGCCGGCAGGCAGGCCGGGGATGGTGCCGCCAATGGTGATTTGCTCGCCAATCGACGTTGCGGTATAGTTCTGATCGTCTGGCGCCACTGGCGCATAGGCGCTGGTATAGCCAGGAACGATGGCATAAACTTGATCACCCGAAACAGCGGCGACCGTGTTGCCGGCATTATTCAGCAGCGGCGTTTTCAGCACATCGGCCGACCCGCCGCGCCCGGCAATAAAGCCCGCCCCCGATAGCGTGCCGCCACCGCTGATATCGATCGTCGCCCCTTGCGGCGCATAGACCACTTGCGCATCAAGCTCGATGCTCGGCGCAAAAACGCCAACCGATGTGCCGTTGTAAGTGTAGTTCACGCCATCAACCGTGCCACCGTAAGGCACGGTAATGCCGGCTAGGCTCACCGAGGTAACCGACCCCACGCCAAAGCTGATTTTTTGGCTGTAGCCGTCACGCGGCGATGATACATCACTGGGCTGCACGCCCAGGCGCAAACTGCCCTCAGGGGCGCGCACAACGCCGTTCTGGTAGATTTTTTCAGCAACTAGCCCCAGCGTGCCGCCCACCGAATAGGGCTGGCTAGGCACATGACCGGTGCCATTCACCGTAATGGTGCCATTATAATATTGGTTAGCCAGGCTCGCCGCAAACTGATTATCGCCGGCGCGGATCACTGCACTGGCCCCGGTTACGGGGTAAAGCTGCGCCGCGGTTATGGTAAAATTGCCCCGCGAATCTATGTAGTTATAATTTCCCGTGCCGCCCAGCAGGCGGATATCGCCGGTGCTGGTCAGGTTGATCTGGCCAAAACCATCGGCACTGGCGGTAGCCGTGCCGGTAATCGTGTTGCCGCTGCTATCGGTTGCTGGCGCGCCGATATGGCGCACCCCGCCAAAATAAATCGCATTAGCCGCATCAATCAAATTAGCGTTGATGCTTAGCGTGGATAGCCCCAGCGATGCGCTGCCGCTGGGTGCCGCCCCAACATCGCCGTTGTAGCCGTTGAGTTTCACGTAAGGTGCGGCAATGCTTACCGCATAAGCCGCTGGTGTTGCGCCTGCCAGCTGCGGGGTCTCGCCAATCAGCCCAGCAGAAAGGGTTATGCTGCGCCCGGTATGCAAGCTGACATTGCCATCGAACAGAATAGAATCCTGGGCGGTGAGCGTTAGCTGATTAAACCCGCCGGCATCAATCTGTGCCTGGCTTACCCGGCCAATACCAAAACTGGCATCTGCCGCCACATCCCCCGGCTGCAGATTGGGGTTATCCTGCACCGCCACCGTTTTATCACTGATAATAATTGATCGGCTATTGTACAGCGCAAACGGCGTGTTTTTGTAAGCATCCAGATTAAGCGGATCGATCCGCAAGCTTAACGCACCGCCCGATGCGGTGGCACCACCGGCGCGTGCGTGCAAATCGCCATCAAAAGCAATGCCGTTGTAAGATCGTGCCGAAATGCTGCCGCCGCCGCTTACCACGCTGATCGGGCCGCTGCCAGTAACACCCGCCACCACATCGAATACAGCGCTGGTGCCATCAGCGTTTAACACCGCACCGGGGCGCACGATCACTTGCGCATCGGTCGCATTACTCAATCCACCCAGCACAATACTACCGCCACTGTGCACGGTGCCGTAGCGCCGGTTAAGCGCGTCGGTTAGCACAATGCTATCGCCAGATACGTCAACCACGCTGTTAGCACCAAGCCAAACTGATTGCCCCGCCTGGTAATTCAGGGGCTGCTGTACGCTGGTGTCACTAAAAATTTGCTCGTAGCGCGTATTGGCAACGCTCACCGTGCCGCCGTGGGCTGTAAGGCTGCCAAACACATTTATCTGCCCGTAGCCAGCAAGTGCAATCGCCTGGCCAGGGTCCACGCTCACCCGTGCTGCATGGCCAATAGTAACGGCGCCGCCACCACCATTGGGCACGGCCGCATTTACCGCTGATTGCAGCGCCACACTCGCACCGCCACGCTGCACCACCGCACTGGTATTTTTCACCTGGGCATACAGGGTTGGCAACACCACACTAAACGCATCGGCAGGGTTACCGCCGGTGCTGATACCAGCACCATTGCTGAGTTCATAAATGGGCATCACCGGCGCCAGCACAGCACCATCGGCAATTGTTAAACCAGTGGTGCCGTTCAGCACGTATTTGCCAAAGCCGAGATCAAATCTGGCCGTATCAAGCGCCACCTGGCCGGCCGCCGTTGCTGGCGCGCCGATTACAATGCTGGGTGCTGTCAGGCTATATGTGCCACCGCCTTTGCTGCCATAGCCGCGCACAGCGCCGTCCAGCGTCACTGTATCGGTGCGTTGGCTGGTCACATCCAGCGGTACAATATCGGCCGAAATCGAAACCGATCCGCCTGTGGCCAGGGTTAAACTGCCATTGGCACGCAGCGCCCCGCCGGAAGACACGTCGATCGCGCTAGTTTTATCAAGCGTAATGCCGCCAGTGGCCAGCAGGCTAACACTGCCGCCATTAATATGGCTTATTCCCACAACATCGTTGGGGTCGCGCTGCAAATTCACCCACACGCCGCGGGTGTCTAAAACCGCACCATTGTCAACAGTGATGCTGCCATCGGCAGCCAGTTGAGTTAACGCGCCGTTCACCGTGGCTATGTTGCTAAGGCCGATCGACCCGCCGCGCGCGGTGATGCTGGAATCCGCCGTAATTGTGCCGCCATCAAGGGTAATGCTGCCACCATCAGCCACACTCAGGCTGGTTTGCACAGCAAGGTTGCCGGCCGTGATAATACTGAGATTGGCAAAATCATCGGCATGAAGTGCATCCGCCGACACAACAACCGTGTTGGCATAACCATCTGGCAAGGTGCTACCAATACTGATGCCGCTGGCATCAAGCGTTGTGTTGGTCACCACAACGCGGCTGTTGTAGGCACCAGCCAGGGCGCCGCCGATGTAATTGCCAATCGCCAAGGCACCGCCCTGTGGCGCCACCGTCTGCGCCAGCACATACGGATCGGCCACACTTGCCGGCCGCGCACCTGCCTGATTTTGCCCAATCGTTACACCCGCCGGCATATCGCCGTTCAGCACCGCAGTTGCCGCATTCACCACAAGTTTGCCGGCATCGCGACCAATTGTGTAGGCCGCCTGATAGGTTTGCGAGGGTGCCAGGCCAGGGTTTACAAACGTGTCGCTTACCCCCCAGCGCGATTGGGTTTCGCTAACACCGTTATAAATGCCCTTATAAATCAAATTACCGGGGGCGTCGTTCACCGTAAAAATGCGCCCGTCGATGGATTGCACATAGGTTTGGTGCACCATGCCGGCGGCATAATTCACCACCCCCCCGGTCATGTTAATGGTTGATCCGGCCTGGGTAATCACCTCGCCGCCGATTGTTGCCAGCGTGCCATTTACCGTATCGGTGCGGCTGGCCTGCAAAGTCACCGTGCCGCCAGCGGCGGTCCATTCGCTGATCTGGTGATCGACCTGGCCGAGATAACCGCCAACTTCTAGCAGGCCACCTTTGGTGTAGATATTGCCGGCATAGGCACCGCTGGTGATTTCCACCAAATCGGCCGTGTTGATGTACACGTCGGTCGATTTCAGCGGGCCAACCCGGTTGCCGGCAGAATCGCGCAGCTGGTAGGGCTGGATATTCACAAATAGCTGGTTGCTAACCGAAACCTTTGCGGCATCCACCCCAGCCTGCAGGATGGCCGTGCTGCTGCCGGATACGTCCAAGGTGGCGTTCTTTTCCACCAGCACACGGCTGCCAGCGCCCACCGCAATCTGCCCGCCCGTGGCAATGGCCAGGGCGCCCGCCTGAAAATCGACATTACCACCGGTCGAAATCTCGATGCGCGAACTGCCGGCCAGGTCCGCCAGGGTGTTGGCGTTGTTCAGCTGCGGGTTTTGGGCGGTTGCCTGCGCCAGGCGGGCGGCGTTGTAGATGGCACTGTTGGTGATGTCGGTGGTGCGCTTGCTTTCCTGCGCGGTCAGCCCGGTGGTTTGGGCGGCCGATGTGCCGGCAGTGGGGTCATCCACCTCCTGCGGCACAATCTCGATAAGTGCCTTGCTACCAATGGTGATGCTGGCGGCGGTGTCGGTGGTTGATGTCAGCAGATGCACGCTGCCGCGGGCGTTCACCGTGGTGGACGATAGCAGATCGCCGGTTTCACTGATGGTTTGCGCCGCCATGGTGATATCGCCCTGCTGGGCACTGATCACACCGGCGTTGCTGGCCGTGCCGCTACCGGTGGTGGCGATCTCGCTGCCCAGGGTTGTGGCGGTGGTATTGGCGTTGGGCGAATACCCGGCGCGCAGCACAAAATCATCGCCGGCGGCCAAAATAGTCTGGCCTTTGGGCGTGGCAATGGCGCCGGCGTTGGAAACGGTTTTGCCCAGCAGCAGCACAGCCCCACCGCTTTGCGTGCCGGTGGGCGTAGGCGTTGAAATGGTCGCCCCGGCGGCAACATCGATCGCGCCGGTGGCACCGGTAAAGCTGGGAACAAACCCGCTGCCCGATTGCCCGCCATACAGGTTAAACCCGGTAATGGCGCCACTTACATCCCGGCTATACTGGCTTTGTGCGATCACCCCGGTTGTGGCAACCAACCCGCCGACGTTGATTTTGGCGGTGTTACCAAAAGCAATGCCGTTGGTATCAACAATGTACACTTTGCCGGGGGCGGAAATGCTGCCCAGAATTTGCGCCATATTGGCGGTAGGATCTTGCACCGTGTTGATGGCAACCCACGAACTGGCCGCGGTGCCGCCGGCACTTTGGTCGAACGTCAGGCTGGTTTTGGCGCCAACGTTAAAGGTTTTCCAGGTCAGCGTCGCCAGGGCTTTAGATTGTTTCACCACCACATTGGCACGGCCATCGGCGGTGGTTTGGGTTGGCAAGCCCGCCCCTACCCATAGGCCAGTTGCCGGGTTACTGGCGCCATCGGCGGTTTGCAGGCCACCGGCGGCAAGCCCATCGGCTACACTTGCCTGGGCTGCCACATTGGATGCGGCGATAAGCGCCTGATTAAGTGAATAAAACCGCGCGGCCCCGGCGGCGAT
The DNA here is from genome assembly GCA_040400005.1 of Acetobacteraceae bacterium. GTDB lineage: Bacteria > Pseudomonadota > Alphaproteobacteria > Acetobacterales > Acetobacteraceae > JBBARC01. The sequence goes on from JBBARC010000033.1 coordinate 37,243, forward strand.
GTTGGCGGCCCCCAGGGCTGCCTGGCGGGCGGCGTTGACCGACCCGCTGGCCACATTTGCCGCAGCATTGGTGCTGGCCGCCGAATGCGACAGCGCCAGCGCCTGGTTTAGGCTCAGGCCAGCGGCCCGCGCCGGGGTGGCTAGCGGCGCAAGCGCGCCCGCCACCAGCAGCGTGGTAACGCTGACGCCTTGCATGAGGCTCACCCGGCGAGGGGCGTGAAAAGGGGCAGGCGGCGTGGTTATCAGCACGGTGATCGCGGGTCCTGTTGATAGGCCCGGGCAACATAGCAGATTAGGTTTGTAGGAAACACCTCACGATCACGTAAGGCGAAGATATTCACAATGGAGTAACACAGTCGCCATAGTTTATGGCGGCAGGTTTCCCAATCGTGAAGGTTTGATGACGGCCGCAGCCGCACGCCTGTGGCACACAAAAAAGCCGCCCCGATTACCCGGGGCGGCTTCTTTGTCATGGTTTAGCGAGGCTGCGCTTATTGAGACAGGCGGGCGGGTGTATTCAGCGCCGCTTTCAGCATGGTCTGCATCGCGGTGGCGATATCGGTGGGGCTATTGGCCTGGTAAAACTGCGTCGGCGACGATGCGCAGGCTTGCAGGGCGGTCACCACCGCTGCCGGTGTTGGCGGGCTTTCCACGTAAGGTTTCACGTGGCCCACGTAATAGCCGTTGCTCGGCAGTGGGGTGTAGGTGGTGTACAGCACCCAGATGCTGATGCCCTTGGTTTTAATCTGGTCGCAGCTGGCGGGGTAGAAGGGTCCTTCTTCTTTGCCTAGGCCGCGGGCGCCGTAATCCTGGATGCCATCGCTGATGATAAACAGGTTTTTGCGCGGGCTGGCGCGCGAGGTGCCATCACCGGCCGCGGCAAGGGAACTAGCCAGCGAGGTCATCACCGCCGGGAAGCTGGTGTGGCCAGATGCATCGGGCTGGCCACTGGAATTGACATTGCGGATTGGCGTGATGGTAGCGGGCACCGTTAGGGCGGTGTTGAGATCGGTGCTGGATTCACCGCTGGATGGGAACACTTTGGTGACAATATCGCCAAAGGTATAAAGCCCGGTTGCAAACAAATTGGCGACACCCGTGGTGGTTTGCTGGGTGATCATGGATTGGATCACCTGTTGCGACGCTGATTTCACCACATCCGAGCGCAGGTTGATTGAGGTCACCGCATTACCCAGGCTATCGGTGAGGTGCTGTGCGGCCAGGTAGGCCGCGTTCTTGGCGACGCCGTAATAAAAATCGGTGGTGTTGGCGCTATCCCAGTGGCAGGCAAAACCGCATTTCAACGATGCTTTGATCGGGGTGAACACGCTGTTGTTGACGAGGCCATAAGTTGTTGAATAGGAGCCCGTCCCCAACACAGCACCGGCGTTAAGGTTCGTACAACTCGTGGTGGTGATGTTGTTGCCAGAATTGCTTGATCCGGCCGGGCTTGCTGCTGGGCCAAGATCACCGCGGATGTAGCAGGGGGTCAGCGTTTCCATGTAGCCCACGTTAGTGGTATCGGCGGCGATTTCCATCGATCCCGAATTATCGATCAGCATGTCAACGTCGGTATAGGCGTTCAGCGACACAACAGACGCCGCCGCGCCGGAAAAGGTCA
>JBBARC010000034.1:0-38705 GCA_040400005.1 Acetobacteraceae bacterium
GAGACCCTTAACGCCTAGGGGCTTGGGAGTTACTCTTTTTCTTCAGAAAAAGAAGGTTCTTTCCTTCCCTTTCTTTCCCCCTAATGCAACTTCACCGGCGGTGCGGGGCCGCCACGCGATAGTAGGCGCATGAGCACGGATCCGCGGCCGTGTAGGGCGCCTTGGTGCAGCATGTACAGGGATTTATAAACAATCCGGGCGAATTGGCCTTCAAGGAAAAACCCGCGGCCGAAAAAACCGCCCATCAGGTTGCCGACGGTGCTGAATTTACCCAGCGACACCAGCGATCCGAAATCGCGGTAGGTGAACTGGCCGAGCGCGCGGCCGGCGAGTTTGGCCTCGATTTGGGTTACCATGAAGGCGGCCATTTGGTGGGCGGCCTGGGCGCGGGGCGGTACCGGGGTATCATGGCCGGGGCGCGGGCAGGCGGCGCAGTCGCCGATCGCGAAAATTTCGTCGTCCAGCGTGGTTTGCAGGCTGGGGCGCACCGCTAACTGGTTGATACGGTTGGTTTCTAACCCGCCGATGCCGGCCAGCACGGCGGGCGCTTTGACCCCGGCCGACCACACCACCAGTTCGGATGGCACGGTGCTGCCATCGACCAGGCGCACGCCATCGGCGGTGACTTCGGCAACTGTGGCGCCGGTCATTACACTCACCCCAATTTCATCGAGCTTGGCGCGGGTGGCCACGGATATGCGGTCGGGCAGGGCGGGTAGTATGCGCGGGGCTGCTTCGATCAGCACAATGCGCAGGTCGCGGGCGGGGTCGATGCGATCTAGCCCGTGGGCGATAATGGCGCGTGCGGTGTGCGATAATTCGGCGGCAAGCTCGGTGCCGGTGGCGCCGGCGCCGATAATTGCCACGTGCAGCTGGCCGGGTTTTACCGCCCCACCTTGGGTTTGCGCGCGCAGGCAGGCATTTACGAGGCGGCGATTGAAGCGGCTGGCTTGTTCGGGGGTTTCCAGCGGCACGGCGAAGGCGGCGGCGCCGGGCGTGCCGAAATCATTGGTGACACTGCCAATGGCGATCACCAGCGTATCGTAGGCCAGATCGTGTTCGGGGGTGATTAAGCGGCCTTCGTCATCGAATGTTGCCGCCAGCCGCACTGTGTGGGCTGCCCGATCCAGATCTTTTAGCTCGCCAAACCGGTAGCGAAAGCCATGCCAATGGGCTTGTGCCAAGTAGCTTAGCTCGTGTTGGCTGCGGCGCAGGCTGCCGGCGGCCACCGCATGCAGCAGCGGCTTCCACATGTGGGTGCGGCTACGATCGACCAGGGTAATTTCGGCGCGACCGCGGCGGCCCAGGCGGTTGCCCAAGGTGGTTGCCAGTTCCAGCCCGGCGGCACCGCCGCCGACGATCACAATCCTATGCAGGCCTTGGCGCTCGCCGGCCATCGCGTGGTTCTCCATGCGTTAAACCTGATCTGGGCACGAAATATGCTGCAACACAACATAAACGCGGGATCCGGGGCCAATTGACCGCACCATCGCTTCACGGGACTAATGGCATCCGGTATGTCAAAGCCGCCGGAAAATTCGGCCTATCTTACAGGAGCGCGCGCCATGCAGCTGACCGAATTTTTGGTTAATCGCGGCAATTTCAGCGATACCCGCATTGCCCACCTCCCCGTGCCCAACGTTCACGCCGGCGAAATTCTGGTAGCGATCGACCGGTTTGCGCTGACTGCCAATAACATCACCTACGCGGTGGTGGGCGATAGCATCGGCTACTGGAAGTTTTTTCCCAGCACCCCGGGCTGGGGCATTGTGCCGGTGTGGGGGTTTGCAACCGTGGTGGAATCGCAATGCGGCGCCATTGCAGTAGGCGAACAGATCTGGGGCTTTCTGCCCATGGCAAGCCATTTGGTGCTGACCCCCGATGCGGTGAACCTAGGCGGTTTTGTGGATAGCACCGCCCATCGCCGTGATCTGCCTGAAGTGTACAACCGCTACCAGCGCACCGCCGGCGAAAGCGATGCGGTGCGCCAGTTAGGCGATACGCGATCGCTACTATTTCCGCTATTCATTACATCGTTTGTGATTTTTGATTTTCTCGCCGATAATGCGTTTTTTGGCGCCAAGCAAGTGCTGATCGGCAGTGCATCTTCCAAAACTGCTTTTGGTCTGGCCAATTTTCTGCGCAACGATGCCGCCGGCAAGGTGAGTGTTGCGGGGCTAACATCGCCCAAAAATGCCGATTTTGTGCGCGCTTTGGGCACCTATGATCAGGTTAGCACGTACGACCGCATAACCGCGTTGGACCCCAGCATTCCCACCGCTTTTGTTGATATGTCGGGGGATGCCAGCGTGATCGAAACCGTGCACCAGCATTTTGCCAAAAACCTTGTGCTAAGTTCCATGGTTGGTATCACCCACTGGCAGCAGCAGCGCCCGCCGGCCGATTTGCCGGGCGCGACCCCCACGATGTTTTTCGCCCCGAGCCAGATTGTGAAACGTGAACAGGATTGGGGCGCAGGGGAAATTATGCGCAAGGCCTACGCCGGCAGCGCCCGGGTAGCCGCTGAAAGTGCCAAATTTCTCAACATGCGCTATGTGCATGGCGCCGCCGCCGTGCAAGATGCATTTTCGCGCGCAGTCGATGGCCAAGCCCAACCCAGCGAAGGGCTGATTCTGTCGCTTACCGAAAAGGAAAGCTAAGCTATGGCCCTAACCCTATACGATTTCACCATGGCGCCCAGCCCGCGCCGGGCGCGCATTTTTCTGGCTGAAAAAAGCGTGCCGTTTGAACGGGTGATTGTTGATTTGAAAACAAACGAACAATTATCCGATGCATTTCGTGCGATAAATCCGCTATGCACCGTGCCGGCGTTAAAACTGGATGATGGCACCGTGCTGCCCGATAACGCCGGCATCGCGGCTTATCTGGAAGCAGCCTACCCCAACCCGCCGCTGATGGGCACCACGCCCACCGAAAAAGGCCTGGTTGCCAGTTGGAATGCGCGCGTCGAATTTGAAGGGCTGATGGCAGTGGCCGAAGCTTTGCGCAACTCCGTGCCCGGCATGAAAGATCGCGCCCTCACCGGTGCCAAAAATTTCGCCCAGGTGCCAGAATTGGCGGCGCGCGGTTTGGCGCGGCTAGAAGATTTTTTCGATATGCTTGATGCCCGGCTGCACGAGCGCGATTTTATTGCCATCGGCAGCTTTAGTTTGGCCGATATTACCGCTATTGTGGCGGTGGATTTCGCCCGCGTGGTGCGCGCCAAGCCTAAGCCGGAGCATGAAAACATTGCGCGCTGGCGGGCGGCTTTGGCTTTGCGCGGTAGGATGGCGGCTTAGCGGTAGGCCAGGTAACGAAGGATCTTCTTTTCTGAAGAAAAGAAGCAAAAGACTTTTTATAAATTTGGGCCTGGGGGGTTTTGGCACCGTGCGTTATTGCCGCAACACCGGTTTAGCGGTTTTCTGATACCATGCGCATTCTGCACGTTGGTAATTTCGGATCGCGCGCTAAAGGTGCTTATCTGCACTCGGTCGCGCCAAAACTGAGCCGCGGCATGGTGCGGCTGGGCCACCACGTGATTGATTTTTCAGATCGCGACATCGCCCGCGCCGCTACCCCTTTTGGTGCGCGCAAACTGGGTATCGGTGCGGTTAACCGCGCATTGACCGACGCCGTGCGCGATAGCGGCCCCGACCTGCTGCTGCTGGGGCACGCTGATACCATTCGCGCCGCAACCATTGCTGCCATACGCGTGACCAATCCGCGCTTGCGCGTGGTGCAGTGGAATGTCGATCCGCTGTTTGAACCCGATAATGTCGCGCGCCTGCTCAGCAAAACGCCGGTGGTTGATGCAACCCTGGTGTCCACTGCCGGCGCTGCATTGCGCTTACTGCAAACATCTTCCGCACGGCCCGGCATGCGGGTCGGGTTCTTGCCCAACCCGGTCGATTTTTCAGTCGAGTCCAGTAATGCCCACGAAAACCCCAACCCAGCGCACGATCTGTTTTATGCCTGCGGCCATCCTAACCGGCCACGCCGCGCGCTATTTGGCACCGAATGGGATATAGAAGATTTCTTCCGCACCCTGCGCGCACGGTTACCAAACATGCGTGCGCTACTGCCAGGTTTGTTTGGAGCGCCGCATCTTGCCGGGGCACCCTATCAAGCGGCCTTGGCGACCTGCGCCATGGGGGTAAATGCCAGCCGCCGCAACGATCAGTTTTTATACTCGTCCGATCGCCTGGCCCACATGATCGGCAATGGCCAGGCGATACTGATCGATCGCGCCACCGGGTACGACGCTTTGTTCAGCGATAGCGAGATGCTGTTTTTCAGCTCGATGGACGACCTCGCTGGCCACATCAAACGCATGATCGCCGATCCCGCCGCACGCATGGCCCTGGCATCAGCCGGGCGGGCACGCTACCACGCGCTTTTTAACGAAACACTGGTGGCAGGCTACGTGCTTGGGGTGGCCTTTGGTACTCACGATGCCGCCCGCTATGCGTGGCCCACGCTACTTGCGCCCAAGCCGCTTGCCTAAGGTTTTTTCAATGCCCAGCCTGGATCTACGCGCACCATACCTATTGACCGGGGCGGTGTTTGCTTATTTTGCTGCGGCCTTCTTGCTGCCCACCGAACCGGCCTCGGCCTTTTTTGTCTATGCCGGCGTGTTGCCATTGCTGCTGATGGCGTGGCCGTCAGCAAAGCTTACACGAAATCTGGATGCGGCGGCGGTCTGCGCGCTCGGGTTGATTGTCTATTCTGGTGCCAGTGTTCTTTGGGGGATCAATAACAACCACCGCGCCCTGCGCTTTGCCCTCGATAGTGCCGCGTGTTTCGGCTTTATCTTAGCATTGATAAAGGTATTTACCAACCCGTTCGCCCGCCGCCGGGCGCTGGATGTGATGATCATTGCCGGCTGTGTGAATGCGGTCATAGCTATAAGCTGGTTTTTTCTGCACCCCGTAGAAGATCCCCGCCTGCATGGCTACGGCATCAGCCAGCACCCTATCTTGGGCGCCATGGTCATCGCCGTGCCATATCTCGCGGCATTGGGCCGCGGCCTAGCGCAACCCGCACTGCGCACGGCACATTTGCTGGCGGCGGCCTTGCTGGCCAGCTTTATTCTGATGACCGAAAGCCGCGGGCCGATGCTGGCAGCAACGCTCGCAACCGTTTTTTTATGTGCGGCCGGTCCGTGGCGGTGGCGGGCTTTGCTGGTATTTGCCGGCATCGCTACGGCCTGGGCAATGTTGCCGGCCAGTATGCACGATCATCAGGAAGCGGTGCTGGTGGCGCGCGGGGCGTCGCACCGCATCGATATCTGGTCGTTCACGGTGCACAGTATTCTCGATCGCCCACTGTTTGGCCATGGCCTTGCCGCCAATTTGCAGTTCGGCGAGTTCACCTTTCCACACGATGTGTATTTGTCGCTGCTGTTTTATGGTGGTGTCGGTGGGCTTGCCCTGTTTGCTGCCATGATTGGGCTGATCGCCCGCCACCTGTGGCGTTCACCGCACGACGTGGAATGGCTTATTCTTATTGCTTTGTTTCTCAATCTTTTGGTCGGCGGCCTGACCGATCTTGGCCAGATTACCAAAGGGCCAGGCGCGTTATGGCTTATTTTGTGGTTGCCGGTAGGCCTGGTGTTGGGCCGTGACGCCGCCACCGGGGCGCCACGGCAGGTCTGATCCGCTCGCTATCAATCCATCGCACCCAGGGTCGCCGCACTGCGCGGTAAGCCTGCCTGGGTGTGATGCTTGTAAGTGCTAGTGCCAATCACCGGCACATAATTGGCAACACTCGCCGTAAGTGCCGCTTCGTCCGAAGTCAGTTTGTTGGTGAGCACGAAACTATGGCTGAGCTCAGAAAATGCTTCGGTCACGGCCACATCACCGCGATAGGGTGCCGCGCAAAAGCCAACAAAGGCATTTTTGAGAATGCGCGTGCTAACATTTGTCGGCCATGCAGCATCACCTGGCAGCAGGCGCGGCCAGAAAAAGCCCATCGGCACGTTTGCGTTAACGCCATCAAAGGTGCGGGCGAAGCTCACAAAATTATTATTCTCGATGTCGGCGTACTGGGTGCGCGCGTCAGTCATCCCTTCACTGGCAAAATTGATGCCGATGCCGTTAGCCTGATAACCGGCCGCGTTCTTCACCAGCACCGAATTGCGCATGGTCAGTATGCCGCCATTGGGGATATCCACCAAATAGGCTTCCGCCTGCCCTTTACCGGGCTGCGGCACACCGCCTTCAAAATAGTCGCCAATAAACGTATTGATCTGCGCACGCGATTTGAACAAATGGCCGTAATAGGCATCATGCGACCACGAATTGATCATGGTCACGCGGTAGTTGGGGTCCACCGTACTGGCACCAATATAGGCGTTGTGCGCCGGGCCGTTGGTGCCGCCATTGTGATCAAGTTCAACCCGATCAAGAAACAGAAAGCCACCGGCGCCACCCGCACCAAAAATGCCATTGCCGCCGCTGCGCTGGAAATAGCTGACCCGCATATTGCGTAGGGTCAGATTGCTGGCACCAACAATATAAACCCCGGCCTTTCCCACCACAGACCCCACGGCTGATGTAATGTCGATGTTTGCCATTACCATGCCGTTGCTGGTATCAAAATATACCGGCGCCTGGCCCAGTGTATTGTTCGACGCGCCACCGGTTAACATAATCACTGGGCGGCGGTTATTCTGCACCACACCGGATATGGTTACGTTGTCGGGGGTGTGGAATATACCAGCATTGTAGTCGGCATCACTGTCCCACATCGCGCCAAACCAAGGCTGATTGGCGTCGCCCGAATACACCGCAGGATAAACCAGAAACTGATCGCCTTCGCGGGCCAACCGGTAGCCGTGGCTGCGGGTGAACGGGCCGCAGCCGCTGGCAGCCGCCGATGCGGGGGTATTAATATCCTGCCCGCCACCCAGATAGGCGCAATTCCCCTGGTTGGCGAAGCTGGTATAGGTCGCGATCAGCGCCCCACCGCGATATTGTTCAATCTTCGGCGTGCCGCTGGTGGCGGCCGGCACGCTGGGTATGGCGGCGCCGGTTGTCCAGGTAAAAGCGGGCGGGTAGGCGGTGGTGCCGGCGCAAAGCGGCCCCTGTTCCGTGCGCGCCGCGTTGGTTGTGTAAGTGCCGGTGGATACCAGGTTGCCCGGCCCACACCAGGCTGGGGACGCAAGCAGCAACAGCGGCAGGGCTATGGATGGGATCGCATGATGTTTCATGGTGTCTCCATTGAGTAAAACTACTCATCCAGAAACACAACTAGCAGTTGTTAGCACAGGGTGTAAACCACTTTGACGTGTAGTCGGGTGGGTATGCGTGAGTATATACCCTCACACGCCTCGTACTGCGCCCCGAATGGTGGCGCGATCGTCTTTTCTTGACCGGCAAACCGGGCGCTGGGGGGCGCCCGGCCCTGGTTGCGTTGTCAGTTTGTGGTTAACCGCGCCGTTCCAGGTCGCGAATGGCCCGGGCCAGGCGTTCTTCGCGATCGGCGCGGGCATTTTCAACATGCGCCAGGATTGGCCCCAGCCCATCGCGCGCATCGCCACCCCGCGCTGCCACCCTGGCCCGCAACAGCACCAGCACGCCGTAAATCACCAAAGCGGCAAAGGCGTGGCACAGCAGCATAAACACCGCCCCCAGCCGCCACAGCCACACCGGCAACCCGGTGCGGCGGGCCAGGTTGGCGCACACACCGCCAATCCAGGCGCGCGGTGCATACGCATACGAAACGCGGTCAGCCATGATCATGGCACTTTCTCCCAATTGGCAAAGGGTTAGGCGGTTAAATAGGTTTCACCGGCTTTATCTGGTTGCCCAGGCGCGCTTTTAACGCTTCAAGCTCACTATCCACCGTGGAATCGGCTTCAAGCCCCGCCAGTTCTTCTTCCAGCGACGGCGCCCGGCCACGGCCCAAATCGTAGCTATCCACCCGGCCTTCCAGTTGGTCTAACGAGCGTTCCGCCTGCTCAAAGCGAAAAAACGCATCGTTAATCCGCTCATCGTGCAAGGTTTCGCGCAGTTTTAAGCGGTTGCCGGCGGTTACCCGGCGGGCGGCAAAACTGCGCTCGCGGGCTTTGGCATCGGCAAGTTTGGCCTGCAGCTTGGCGATGTCATCATCCTGGCGGCTTAACGCCGTCACGATGGTGGCAATCTGCTGGTCCACCTGGGTGCGGGATTCTTGCCGATGGGCACGCGCCAACAGGGCGCCACGGGCCAAATCTTCACGCCCTCGGGTGAGTGCCAGCTCGGCCTTGCGCTGCCAATCTTCCGCTTCCCGCGACAGGCTGTTGGCACGCCGTTCCAGTTCGCGCCGCTCGGCAATGCTGCGCACCGCCGACGACCGCACTTCCACCAGCGTATCTTCCATTTCCTGAATAATCAGGCGGATGATTTTTTCCGGGTCCTCAGCACTGGCCAGCAGCGCGTTGAGGTTGGAATTCATGATATCGGCAAGCCGCGAAAAAATGCCCATGGCGGCGGATCCTTATAAGGTTTGGGGTGAGACGGGATTAGGGTGGTTAGCTTGCCAGAAATAGCCAGATCTGGCCGGATGTGATCAGTCCCGCTGCGGCCACGCGCAGGGTAACGCCGGCGGCGTTGGCCCAAAAATCAGGGCGCGGCAGCGGCAGCGGGCTGGGGGGCACCCGGCCGCGGCTGGTCACCGGGGCGGCGGCGAAGTGTTGTGCAAAGCCTGGGGTAGGGGAGAAGATGGCGGTCGACATGGCTGGCGGTCCTTTATCTTGCTGGTCTCAGGGTCAGGCCCGGTTGGGGTCTGCCAGGGTGTTTGCAGATGCCGTGCCACACCATGCCGGCGCGCATAATGCATTGAAGAATAACATATTAAAAAAATACTGGCGACACGTCTCAATAGTGCGCATGGTGTAAATTACCAACACTTGGCAAAAGAATTTTAAATATGGCGCGATCAGCCACTATGCCCGAAATCCCCACCCCGATTGGCCAGGCGCCAGCGTTTTTAGATATGCTGGCCCATGTCAGCCAGGCGGCCCCCTTAAACCGCCCGGTGCTGGTGATTGGCGCCCGCGGCACCGGCAAGGAACTGGTGGCAAGCCGGCTCGCCCTGCTCTCGCCGCGCTGGGATGCGCCCTTATTGACGCTAAACTGCGCCGCCTTGCCGGAAACCTTGCTCGATGCCGAATTATTTGGCCACGAGGCCGGCGCCTTCACCGGCGCACAACGCCGCCGCCAGGGCCGCTTCGAACTCGCCGATGGCGGCACTATTTTTCTCGATGAAATCGCCACCGCCTCGGCCGCTGTTCAGGAAAAACTGCTGCGCGTGATCGAGTATGGCACGTTTGAACGGGTCGGGAGTGGCGAAACCATCCGCGTCGATGTGCGTATTATCGCCGCCACCAACGTGCATCTGCCCGATCTCGCGGCACAGGGAAAATTCCGGCCAGATTTGCTCGATCGCCTTTCGTTTGACGTGATCACGGTGCCGCCGCTGGTGGCGCGCAGCGATGATATCCCAGTCCTGGCCCAGTATTTTGCCGATCGCTTTGTGCGCGAAGTCGATCGGCCGAATTTTGCAGGTTTTACGCCAGCAGCTTTGGCCCAATTAATCGCGCATGATTGGCCCGGCAACGTGCGCGAACTGCGCAATGCGGTAGAACGCAGCGTCTATCGCATGGATAACCATCGCGCAAAACTCGCCAGTATAATCCTAGATCCGTTCGAAAGCCCCTATCGGCCCGCGCAAGCGCCATCAAAACCTGCGCCGATCGACGGCCTCGCATCTGTGCCGGTCATGGCCGTGCCACATCTTGCCGGTGTCACCAATTTCGAGGCCGCCACGCGGGCTTATGCCAGCAGCTTGTTGCGGGGTGCGCTGGAAGCCGCGCGCTACAACCAAGCTGAAGCCGCCCGCCGCCTGGGTTTAACCTACTACCAATTCCGCCACCATTTGCGCAGTCACGGCATGATGCCGGCCGATAGTAAAAATGCCGACGGTAAAGTGGCAGACCAGTCCTAAGCCTGATTAAGCGCCGTCGTTGCGCGCTGTGTCTATCTGCCGCCGTTTCCAGCGCCATAAATCCAGCGCAATGGCGGCCGCCCGTTGCGGTGAAATACGCGCCTCCGCCGGCAGCGGCGTGTGGTCCAGCACTTTCGGCCGCGGCCCGGCCGGCAATGGCGGCAGGCTGGGAAATAACACGCCGTCAGCGCGCTTCAAAAACCGCGTCGCTACCTCGGCGTTCGATTTTTCATAGGCATAGCGAATAATCCGCACATCATGATCGGCTAATTTTAAGCTGCGCCCTGTGCACACCGCATCCAGCGCATCCAGCACATCGGCGCGATCCGGGTTGATGCCGGTATCGCTTAAATACGGCACATAGCGGTTAAACAAACGCAGAAAAAACACCCCATCGCCATCCAGCCTGGTATTTTGTTCCTGCGGCAGGTCTATCCCGCAAGCTGCCGCGTCGATGCCGATCACTTTCAAAATATCGACCACCACGTCGCCCGCTTCCAGCGCTTTGCGGTGATAGACACGCACAATTATATTGTCGTCACCCAATTCATTGGACCACAGGGTTAACGGCAGCATGTAATTGAAAAAATGATATTTATCGTTGCGCGGAATCCGTTCTTCCAAATCCGCTTCGTTGCCCGATTTAATTGCGGTGGAATAGGCACTTAACGCCAGTTCATGCTGCGGGCGCACATACATGATCACTTTAATCGTGCGCGCCAACGGCTTTAGCGCATCGATCAGGCGCTTAACCTCCCCCGCGGTTTTCAAACGCGATGATAAATGTTCGCCAGACATCAGCACCGTTTTGCAGCCACTGGCGGTTATTTCGCGGGCCAAGTCGGCGATAAAATTCGCCATAAATTCGGCCAGCGCCGCCGGTGCCCCCAGCCCTTCCACCACCGCCAGGCTGTGCGATAAATCGGATGGGGTCGCTGCAAACACGGTTAACCGCTGGTGGTTCTGATCGCCCGGGGCTGCCGGGTACAGCACGCCCGAGCGCTTCAACGCCTCGCGGTTAAGCCGGCCCATGTCCTGTACCGATGTGGTGCCGGTTTTTTCGGTGCCAATATGCAGGTAAATCGTATTGGCGATCGGGCCGGCGGAAGATGCGGAAGCAGACACGGCAGTACCTCAGGGGGTTTCGCTGGTATCCCCGATATTCATCATCCTTACCGCCCTGCGCAAGCGCAGTATGCCGCCACGCACCTCGCCATGGTCGCACATGTCGCGTCCTTCGGCGGCAAGCCGGTCCACTTCGGGCGGGCGGGTGTCGCGCATATTCACCAACCGGGCCAAATCCATGCAGTAGGCCGGGGTGTCGGTCAGAATTTCGGTGTGGTCATCTTGCGCCAGTTCTTCCTGGGCCACAGCCGTACCCGCCGCCAGCAGGGGCAGCAGGGCGAACACAAACAGCAGTGGAGCAAACCATGGGATCATTCTGGCGTTGCTTGTGCCACATCCCCCGTGGCGCCAGCATGAGGCGCGGATGAACCCGCTTTCATCTTTTCTGCCAAAAGCGGCGCCCCGCGGGAAATGGCGATGGTGGCGGCAAGCCCCGGATTGGCATCACTCAGGGTCAGCGCGCCATCATGCAAGGCGGCAACGGCGGCCACCAGCGCCAGCCCCAGCCCAGATCCCGGCGTGTTGCGTGCCGTTTCGCCACGAAAAAACCGCTCGGTCGCGCGGTCACGGTCGGCCGCCGGAATGCCCGGCCCTTCATCAGCAACACTCACCCACACCCGCGTGCCATCGGCGCCGGCCGATAGCCGCACCGCGCCACCGGGGGGGGTGAATTTCAGCGCGTTATCCAGCAAATTCGCCACTGCCTGTTGCAACAGCCGAAAATCGCCCTGCACCAGCAAATGCGCCGGCACGGCCACCGGCAGGGTTAACCCCTTTTCCTCGGCCGAGGCCTCATACAATTCGCCAAGATCGGCCAGCAACGGGCCCAGATCCACTTCGGCAAATGCCGATCGGCGGGCGCCCGCCTCAATTTCGGCAATCCGCAGCAGTGCCTGAAACACCGCCGTTACCCCATCCAAATCATCCACCGCGCGCTCAACCGCCGCGCGCAACTCGTCCTCGGTGTCGGCCACGCGCGCTGCATCCTCCAGCCGGGCCCGCGCCCGCGTGATCGGCGTGCGCAAATCATGCGCAATCGCGTTGCTCACCTGGCGCACCCCGTCCATCAACTTGCCAATGCGGTCCAGCATGTTGTTGATCGCCTCGGCCATGGCATCAAATTCGTCTGCCCGCCCGCTGGTGCTCACCCGCTGCGATAAATCACCGCGCGAAATGGCGGCAGCTGTCGCCGACACATCCGCCACCATGCGGCGAAACAAACTGCGGATCACATAGGCGCCCGCCGCCCCCAACGCTGCTATTAAAAATAGCGACGACAGCAACGTGTTGGTCAGCAACCGGCGCAACTCCACCCGGCCACGCACATCGCGCCCTACCAGCAGGCGAAACCCGCCTGGCAAATCAAACCGCCGCACCTGCGCAATCGATCGCACGCCCGCACGCGAAATACGCAACTCGTAAAACAACACCGGCGCCTCAACCACATTCGGCCACAACGCCAAATTGCCGGTAATCCGCCGCTGCGTCGCATCGGTCAGTAAATAAATCGCATCGTCGTCAACGTTCTCGGCCAAACGCTCCTGAATGGTTAGCACCAGCGCCGGCACGCCGCCTTCTTCCCACCGCTCCGATAACCCCTGCGCATCCGCACTAATCGCCGCCTGCACCTGCTGGTCCAACACCCCAACCGTCGCAAACCACAAAAACGACACCAGCGCCAAAGCCGACAAAGCAAACAGCACCACATAAACCATAGCCAGCCGAAAACTCGCCGACCGTGTCACACGCCCACGCTGTGCCATCAGTGGGGGCTTGGGGTTGGAGTGTGCGTGTGAATAGGAAGGCCGGGGGCTTTGCCCCCTGGACCCCCACTAAGGGCACAGCCCTTAGAACCCTTAATGTTGGGGTTGGGGGAATGAGGGCCGTCATAGTGTGTACGAACGGTCTCGAGTGGCCCCCATTCCCCCAACCCCAAGTTATGCGTTCCAAGGGCGCTGCCCTTGGTGGGGTCCAGGGGCGAAGCCCTTGGCCTTTCTATCCGCACGCCCAGCCCCATCCCAATTCCCTACTCAGGGCGCAGCATGTAGCCGGCGTTGCGCACGGTGTGGATCAGGCCGGTGGGGAAGGGTTTGTCGATTTTCTGGCGCAGGCGGGAGACGTGCACGTCGATCACGTTGGTTTGTGGGTCGAAGTGGTAGTCCCACACGCCTTCCAGAAGCATGGTGCGGGTTACCACTTGGCCGGCGTGGCGCATTAAGTATTCCAGCAAGCGGAATTCACGGGGTTGCAGGTCGATTTTTTGGTTAGCCCGGCGCACGCTGCGCGACAGCAGGTCCATTTCCAGATCGCCGACCAGCAATTTGGTTTGCGGCCCATCGGTTTTACCGCGCCGGGTGAGGGCATCGACGCGGGCGAGCAGTTCGGAGAAGGCGAACGGTTTGGTTAAGTAGTCATCGCCACCGGCTTTAAGGCCTGCCACCCGTTCATCGACATTGGCGAGGGCGGACAGCAGCAGCACCGGGGTTGCGTTGTTTTGTGATCGCAGGGTTTCCAGCAAGCGGATACCATCGATGCCGCCGGGCAGCATGCGGTCTAGGATGATGGTATCAAAGGCTTCGCTGGCCGCCAGAAACAGCCCATCGCGGCCATTATCGGCGTGTTCCACCACGTGGCCGGCCTCGCGCAGGCCTTTGGCGACGAAACCGGCAACCGTGGGGTCATCTTCAACCAACAGAATGCGCATGGGGTTTGGTGTCCTTATGTTGCGGCGTGATCGGCTGGATTGGTTGGATCGGGGGGCGGACAGCGTGTTAGGGCGTGGGGGTTGGCACGGCATCGGGTTTGCGGCGGCCGACGGTTACGGTTTTATCCAGGGTTTGCTTTTGCCTGTGTAACTTTAACCGTGCAACGCCGCCGGGGTTAATAGCGGCCACGGCCAGAATAAGGTCGCGGGTGGTGCTGACGTGCTCGCCGTTAATGGCGGTAATCAGGTCGCCCGCGTGGATGCCGGCATGGTCGGCCGGGCCACCGACTGTCACCGAGGTGATCACGGCGCCTGCGCGTTTGTGTTGCACGGTATCCAGTTGCACCCCCAACCAGCCGCGATCAACATGGCCCTTGCTGCGCAGGTCATCAACGATATGGCTGACGATATCAGACGGGATGGCAAAGCCAATGCCCACCGACCCACCGGTGGGGGAGACAATGGCGGTATTCAGCGCAATCACCTGGCCTTGCATGTTGAATGCCGGGCCGCCGGAATTGCCGGGGTTGATCGGCGCATCGAGCTGAAAGAAATCGTCAAACGGGCCGGCGCCAATATCGCGGCCGCGGGCGGAGACGATGCCGGCGGTGACCGATCCGCCCAGGCCGAACGGGTTACCGGCGGCCAAAATCCAATCGCCGACCTGCACCTGACGCGAATCGCCCCAGCTAACGGCGGGCAGCGGGTGGCCGCCGTTCACTTTTATCACCGCGATATCAGTCAGTTCGTCCTGGCCCACCAGGGTTGCCGGCAGTTTGGTGCCATCGGACAGCGTCACCATAATATCGGTGGCCCTGCCCACCACGTGGTTATTAGTGACGATAATGCCGCTGGGATCGAGGATAAACCCGGCCCCGGCGCCGGCCATTTGTTCGTGTTTTTGGCGTTTGCGAAAGTTTTTTTCAAACGGCGTGCCGCGCAGCTGGGCGGGGATTTCGGTGGCGTCGGTGGCTGGCACATTCATCCGCACAGCGATACTGACCACGGCCGGCGTCACCTTACGCACCAGTGGGGCAAAGGTGAGCGGCCCGGTTTGCACCAGCCCTTGGGCGCTGGCAGCCCCAGGGCTTGCGAGCATCAGCAGAACGGCGAGCGGGGAGAAACGGGCGCGAAGGCGGCAAAGCATAACCATCGGCGCCAGATGCCACGGGGCACGTGGCCGCGCCAAGTTAAGCCCAGCCCATTTTCTGCCGCGGTTGGTTTGCCGGGGGCTGGGCTTACGGTAAGCGGGGCGGGAATTGAGCGGAGTTTTGTGTATGCCGGCCGCGTTTCCCATCACGATTTACCATAATCCCGCCTGCGGCACGTCGCGCAACACCCTGGCCTTGATCCAGGCCGCCGGTTACGTGCCCAATGTGGTGCCCTATTTGCTGGTGGGGTGGACGCACGCATTGCTGGCGGCGATTTTGGCGGAAATGGGGGCGAGCCCGCGCGTGATTTTACGTGATCGCGGCACGCCAGCGGAAGCGCTGGGTTTGCTGGCGCCGGATACCTCTGATGCGGCGCTGCTGGATGCCATGGTGGCCCAGCCGATTTTAGTTAATCGCCCGATTGTGCGCACACCCTTAGGCACTAGGCTAACCCGGCCGGCGGAACTGGTGTTTGATTTGCTGGCCAATAAGCCGGCCGCATTTACCAAGGAAGATGGCGAAGTCATAAGGCCGTAGTGGTTCGGCGGCGCAGGGTTGCCTTATGCGCCGCCGGTCCCATAATTTGTGCGGGCAGCTACATCCAAAAGCTTGGTGTCTGATAATAATTATCGACCCGGCGACCATAGTCCGGCGTCCAGGCGAAATCTGATCCGCCATCATAATTGGGCGCCGCTTCAAGTTTTTCTTTGTCCAGATCAACCACGTAGCCGGCTTTTTCGGTATCATAGGTCAGCGTCGCCCAGGGCAGCGGGTGGTATTTTTCGCCAATACCCAAGAACCCACCAAACGACATCACCGCATAAATTGCCCGGCCGCTGACTTTGTCGATCATAATGTCGGCAACCGTGCCCAGATGTTCGCCAGCGCGGTTATAGACGTTGGTGCCTTCAACTTTATCCGACGCAATCAAGCTGCCGGTGGTAATCGAAGTTGCGTCGCTCATAGGAATGATCTCCAATAAAGGGTGGCAAAGTTGATTGTTCTGCCGCGGCCCGCATCAGGCCGGGGATTTCGGCCAAGGCGGCAAAGCCAAAGCCAAGTTCGCTGGCCATGGCATCGATCACCGCGGCCAGCCGATCATAGAACTGATAAAGATCGCGGCGGTTCCGCACATAAGGGTTACGCCCCGGTGCCAATGACGATCCGTGAAAGCTGAGTGAAAATACCGTTTGCCCGGTGGCCAGCCGATGGCGCAAAAAACGCAGCATGGCGGCAACACTATTGCCTTCCGGCGAAAGCGTTATGCGTTCAGCGCAGCGCAGCCGGCTGAGCACGGATGGCGCCCGCCAATCACCAAACGAAGTTTTGGCACGCTGATACAAATCCGGCGCAGACCGGCCACCCCAGCCAACGATGCTGCGCTGGCATATTGCCAGCACGGCTGCCAACGGCCGCAGCCAATTTGCCGGTAGTTTTATCGTTAATACCAACGTTATGCTGGAACCTTTCGCCCAACTGGCCTGCCAAAACCCGCGGCCGGTGATGGGCCAGGCCCCTGGCATCCGCCTCAGCGACAGTGCCGCCCATGGTGTTGTCATCGCCGAGCCAGGCTGCGCTGGCAGTTTTAACGGCGCCGTTGTGGCATCGGTTGTGCCAGAGCCACCCTCGATTGTTTTAATGACGGCAAGCCTGGTTTTGTTGGCGGGCCTCATGCACGCGGGCAAACGGTCAGGTCGAACCGGAAAATACCCAGGGTAGAAGCCGATCCTGTTGATCACCCGCGCTGCACCATATTTATAAATAGTATTTCGTATCGCCCAAAACCTAGATCCTAAAAGAGGCTTATGATGGGCAGTTTTTTGATAGTTGCGATTTCCATGTTAGTGTTTGGCTTAAGCTTGGCACTTGCCGAAACCGCTGCCAAACGCAGCACTCGGATGGCGATCAGCTGTGTTGTGCGGCCAATCCCAGCAGCTAAAACGTTATTTTTACGCAAAGAATTTCTGCTCGCAAGCCCCGCCCCGGCGCCCAAACGCACCCATCCGTCACACTTAGTGCATGCGCGGTGCGCGCAGCACACTGTTGCGATCGGTTGAGTGCACAATTAAATGCAACAATTCATCGTCACGCCCAACGCTTAAGCGCAGTTTCGTCCCGGCATCCCCGGCGCCCCAAATGCGGCGCCAAAAACTGCCTAAATCGGCAACATCGGCGCCATCCACCGCCACCAGCCGATCGCCCGGCCGCAAACCAGCCCGATCAGCCGGCCCGCCATCGGCAATGCCGCCCACCACCACGTGGTCGTTTGATTCCATGGCAAACACCCCCAGCCACGGCCGCGGCTTGCCCGCCACCCGGCCATATTTGGTCAGTTCCGCCAGCCGCGGCAGCAGCAGCGAAATTGGCACCACCATGTTCATATCCACCCGGTGGCCTTTATCATCGCCTTGCTGCAAAATCAGCGACGCTATTCCCAGCAAATGCCCATCGGCACCGATCAGCGCCGCCCCGCCCCAAAACGGGTGGGCAGGGGCGGTAAACAGCGCATCGTCGATCAAATATTCCCAGTAGCCGGCAAATTCCTGCCGCCCGACCAGTTTGGTTTCCATCGTGCGGTTGCGCCCGCCGGCTGCCGCCAGCAAGGCGGCATCGCCTAAGGCGAATTTCCCAGGCTCGCCAAACGCCATTTCCGGCACGCCCAACTTGCCCAAAGGCTGGATCAGCCCAAAGCCAGTTTCAAAATCCACCGCCAGCGTATGCCCGGCAATTGGCCGGCCGTCGGCGGTGGTCAGCCAAATGGTTTCGGCCTCCATCACCAAATACCCCATGGTCAGCACCAAGCCACCGGCAATGGCAACGCCACTGCCAATGCGTTCGGTGCCCAAGGCTTCCGCGGTAAAAGCATCTTCCGGCACATCCGCGCGCACGGTAACGATTGCGCGCAAAGTCTTTTCGATATCAAAACTCCAATCGCGGTCATGCGGCTGAAGATTGTGGGGAATCGCGCGGTCGGGTTTGGCCATGTGTTTGGGGTGCTTGCCAATGCTGTGGGTTGAAAAGCGGTTATCGGCCCAAAACGGGGGCAAGCTCAATATGCCCGCGCCGGAGGGCGCCGACTTACCCGCGCCGGAGGGCGCCTACCTACCCGCGGCTGATAGTGCATATCTACCAGCGCTCGACGGCTTGCGCGCAATCTCCATCGCCTTCGTGCTCGGTGCCCATGCCGGGCTAGACCATGTTTTGCCCGGTGCATTCGGCGTCACCCTGTTCTTTTTCATCAGCGGCTGGCTCATCACCCGCCAGTTGCTCGCCGGCCTCGACCGCCGTGGGCAGGTAGGCTTTGGCCGCTTTTACGCCCGCCGTGCGCTGCGCCTTATGCCAGCGGCGGTGATGTATACCCTGCTGGCAGGCACCGCCTACCTGGGCTTAGGCGGCCACATTTCGCCCGCCGGCGCCGGCGCTGCCGTGTTTTATGGCGCCAATTATTATGATCTCTGGGCCGGCTACCACAGCACCGTGCCCGGCGTGCGCCACCCGTTTAACATTTTGTGGTCGCTGGCGATCGAGGAGCATTTTTACTTAGTCTGGCCCGCCTGCCTGGCCCTCACCTGGCGCCGCCGCCACCTATTCGCGGCGCTACTTCTGCTGTGCGTGGCCATTCTGCTGTGGCGCGCAACCCTGTTTCACCTCTGCTTCGTCCCTGGCGCCCCCGCTGTGTGCGGCCCAACCAACCCCAACCCGCTATGGGCTTATAACCGTCTATATTTGGCCACCGACACCCGCCTCGATTCCATCGCGTTCGGCGCCGCCCTGGCCATCGCCACCTGGCAAAACCGCGCCTTTGTTTGCCGTGCGGCCGGCGGCTGGGCGTTACCCGCCCTGGGGGTAGCCTTACTCTTCCTAAGTTTTGCGTGCCCCGGCTCCTTTGCTCGCCACGTGCTGCGCCCCACCCTGCAAGGCACCGGCCTAATGCTAACATTCCCCGCAATCTTGGCACGTCCAAGCCTCGCCACCCCCCTGGCAAACCCCGCCTTGGTGCTGATCGGCCGCCTAAGCTACGCGCTCTACCTCTGGCACTGGGGCGCCATGATGCTGGCCGATAGGTTTTTCCCAGCCGGCCACACTGCGGCCTGGGTAATGACCACGCTCCCCCTTGCGGTCATCCTGGCGCTGCTCTCCTATACCCTGATCGAACGCCCCATGCTGCGCCTGCGCCGCCACTTTGGCAGCGCCGCCCCAGATGCTTTTGTAACGCATGCCTTGGCTGTGCAGGAAACCTTAGCCCCATGACCCCCCATCAATTCACCATCCCCTATCTGTTCAAACAGCGGTTTTTGCACTTGGCCATCACCGCCTGGGGCAGCCCGGCCAAACCACCGGTGATCTGCGTGCACGGCCTCTCCCGCCAAGGCCGCGATTTTGATGCGCTGGCCGCCAGCCTCGCCACCGATTTTTACGTGCTCTGCCCCGATCTCCCCGGCCGCGGCCAATCCTCGTGGCTACCCGACCCCGCCGACTACGCCCCCCTTACCTACGTCCACGCGCTCTCCCACCTGCTCGCCTACGTCGCCCGCCCAGTCTCCTGGGTTGGCACATCGCTGGGCGGCATCTGCGGCATGCTGATAGCGGCCGCCGAACACGCACCCATCACCCGCATGGTGTTAAACGACATCGGCCCCTTCATCCCCAAAGCCGCCATCGCCACCATCCGCCAATACATCAACACCAAAACCGAATTTGCCGATCTGAACGAGCTCGCCGCCTACCTCCGCGGCATCAACGCCTCCTTCGGCACCCTAACCGACGCCGACTGGCTCCATCTCGCCCGCTACTCCGCCCGCCCCAACCCCGCCGGCGGGTTGTGGCTGCATTACGACCCCGCGATGATTGTGCCGATCAAAAACACCGAACCCGCCGACACCGATCTGTGGCCATTTTGGGCCGCGATCAAAACCCCCATGCTCACTTTGCGCGGCGCCAACAGCGCGCTGCTGCTGCCAGAAACCTTAACCGAAATGGCCAAAAAATCAGCAACCCACGTGGTGCCTGATTGCGGCCACGCCCCCGCCCTGATGGACGCACCCACCATTGCGGTTATTCGGGCGTTTTTGGCGGCAGGACAAAAGTAAGAATCTTCTTTTTCTGAAGAAAAAGAAGCAAAAAAACTTTTATAATGCAAGGTTTTTGGCGTTCAGGCGATGAACGTAATGAAATTAGGGTGGGCTTTTAGCCCACCGTCGCATGTTGCGCCCGCCCCAACCCGGCCGAGCGTGTCACCGGGCTCGCCGTGCCCGCCGATGCCCCCCTAAAACCCCAAACGTTCACTCTCTGCCCTAATCCGGTCGCCATACCGCCCGGCAATCGGGTCCGCAATGTCATTGCGATTATACTCGTCAAACTCCTCCATCTTGCGAATGGCCACATCACTGGGATACCCGCGCCTAAGTTTGGCCCGCCAATGCGCCCGCGACCGGGTAAAATAATGGTTAATCCGGCCGAGCGTATAATCCGGCTCATGCGCCGCAAACCCGGCCAGCTCCCCGCCATGCTCGGGCGCCGGCCACCACTGCACCGGCCGGCGCGCCAAATCGCAATAGGCGCCGGCCACATGTGGCGCGAGTTCAAAACAATGCGGGTTTAACGCGCGCCCGGCCAAATGCGGCCGCACAATCGATTTCACGTGCCGCGCCGGAAAAAAACCCGGCCCCGCCCGGCGGGTGAAATTTTCGGTCACCAACCCACTGGGAAAATCATCATGCCCGTTTGCGCCATACACCGCCCACGGCACGGCAATACCGGCCCAGCGATCGTAGGTCGCCAGCCACTCATTCACCGGCACATCCGCGTCCGGCACCAAAAACTCATCCGAATCGATAAACGCCATCCAATCAAATTCCAGCCGGTAGGCGCCAATCGCCGCGTTATACGCAGCAAGCTGGGATTGCGTTGAACGGTCTTGCCAGTCATGGATGCGTATATCGTAATGACGCCCCGCCGCCTGTATCACCGCAACTGTGCCATCATCGGACCCGTTATCGAAAATGATCTGCGTATCAAAGCCAAGCACCTGATGGTAGATGATCCACTCGCCGATATCGCGGGCCTCGTTGCGCACAATCAGGCAGACAGCGGTTTTCATGGTGCCGCCATTGTGCACGTGTCCACCATGGGCAACCTCGCCAACCAAATGATCCAGGCCATGGTGGCGGTGTCGCTCGCCGACCAGTTGCGCGACCGGTCCGGCACCTCGCCACGCCTATCCAATATTAATTTGCCCGCGTTTTGCATGCACCACCCTTACGTGCCGCATAATGATATCGCAACGCTCACCGTTACCGGCCACACGCTGGATACCCCGGCCCTGGCCCTGGCGCTCAGCACCGGTGCCGCCGGTTGTATCGACATCCGCAGCTATGCTCAGCGTATGGTTAATTTTCCCTCGCTAAACCGCGCACGCAGGCTGTTTGCCCATACCCCTCCGCAAAACCCCGCAGCCGGCCCCAACGATTTGCTGTGCAGCATTCGCCAGGGCGACATCTTGGATGGCCACCACCCCGATTACGTTTTGATCCCGCCGGCGTTTTATGCCGATATGGCCGAAATCACAGCCCTAAACCCAGTGTTTTTTGGCCAGATCGACGATAGCCCGTACATGGCAACCCTGCGCGCGCTGTTTCCCCAGGCGCGCTTTGTGCCGGGGGTGTCGCCCGAGGCCGATTTTGCTCAACTGCGCCACGCGCCGCATATCGTGCCAGCCATCAGCACCTTTTCCTGGCTCGCCGCCTGGTTGGGCCATGCGCAAACCATTCATCTGCCGGTGTTAGGCCTGTTCCACCTCGGCCAGTCGCCCAGCGTTGATTTGTTACCCGAAGATGATGCGCGCTACCGGTTTTACCAGTTTCCCTACCATTACGCGGTGCCGGTGGCGCAGGTGGCAGCCGCCCATCAGGCGATCCACCGGCTGTGGCGCCAGGTGCCGCGCGCCGCGATCACCGCACAGGTGCGGCCGCCGCGCGATTTAGATGCGCTGCTGACCCAGTTTAGCGAGGCCGAGTACAGCACCCTGCACCCCGATGTGGCGAGTGCTGTCGAGGGTGGCCATTTTCCCAGTTTCCGCCACCATTTTGTGCATCACGGTTTTGCCGAAGGCCGCGCCCCCTTTGCCCTGGACCACGCGTTTTACGTCACCGCCTACCCCATGGCCGGCTTAGAACTTAGCGATGGCCACTACGCCGATATCTGGCATCATTTTGTGCTGTCCGGGCGCGGCCGTGGCTACCGGCGCCGTGCCCCGGAAAAACCGCCCCAGCCTTAGCACATCTCGATACCGTTCGCTGCGTGCAGAACCGCCGCCGCCAGCAGCAGTGTGGTGGCGCTAACCAACCCGGCCGCATCCACCGCGTCGCCGCGGCCCAGCAAAGTCAGTGCGGCCACCATGCCGCCGGCGCTGAAAACGGCCATCCACCAGCCCGCCATCGGCGCACGGTGCCGGCGTACTGCCCGGCGGGGCCGGGATGCCAAGGCCAAAGTCCATATTAACGCCATGGTGGGGTCCTTTTTGTCTCACTGCTGGGCCATGGTTTACGTCCTAAGCGTAACTATTTCGTTACGAATCTGGCCAGTTCCGCCGATCACACCCCGGCCGAGTCGCCGCGCGCCAAACTGGCGTGCCGACCGCTTTGGGGGTGCCTTGCATATTGCGCATTTGACAGCGCCCCAACCGCCCCCGACACTCCCCCCCGCGCCGTCCTTCCCCGCCAAGGGGTTGGCGGTGTTCGTCGTTTTGTTCCCCACGTGCAAATTACCAGGATCGCCCCGCCCACATGTCCGCCCTGATGCCGACCTACGCCCGTGCCGATCTCGCTTTCACCCACGGTGAAGGCGCCTGGCTATGGGCAACCGACGGGCGCCGCTTCCTCGATTTCGGCGCCGGTATCGCCACCTCATCGCTCGGCCACGCCCACCCCCATTTGGTGCAGGCCATCACCGCCCAAGCGGCGCGGGTGATGCACGTATCAAACCTGTATCGCGTGCCGGGGGCCGAACGCCTGGCCGAACGCCTAACCGCGGCCACCTTCGCCGATCAGGTTTTTTTCTGTAATTCGGGGGCGGAAGCCAACGAAGGCATGGTCAAAATGATTCGCCGTGCGATGGCCGCCCGTGGCCAACCTGAACGCTACCGCATGATCTGCTGCGAGGGCGCCTTTCACGGCCGCACGCTGGCCATGCTGGCCGCCACCGGTAACGCCAAATATCTGGAAGGCTACGGCCCGGTGGTGGATGGTTTCGATCACGTGCCGTTCAACAATCTCAATGCCCTGCGCGCCGCCATCACGCCGCAAACCGCCGGCATTTTGATCGAGCCTATTCAGGGCGAAGGCGGCGTGCGCGTCGCCGATCCCGCCTTTTTGCGCGGCCTGCGGGCAGCGTGCAACGAATGGGGTTTGCTGCTGGCGTTTGACGAAGTGCAATGCGGCATGGGCCGCACCGGAACGCTGCTGGCCTGCGAACAGGCAGGCGTTACGCCAGATATCGTGTCGCTGGCCAAAGGCATTGCCGGCGGCTTCCCCATGGGCGCCATTTTGGCCAGCGCCGAGATTGGCAAAAACATGACCCCGGGCAGCCACGGCACCACCTTTGGCGGCAACCCGCTGGCCGCCGCCGCCGCCAACGCGGTGCTGGATGTTGTTCTGGCCGATGGGTTTTTGGCCCAGGTGGCAGCCCGGGGGGCTTACCTGCGCGGACTGCTGGCCGGGATCGTTGCCGATTTTCCCACTATTTTTGCCGATGTGCGGGGCGTCGGCTTAATGCTCGGTTTGGGCTGTGTGGCACAAAATACTGATGTGCAGCGCGCCTGCATTGAAGAAGGGTTGCTTACCGTCACCGCCGGCCAAAATGCGCTACGCTTGGTGCCGCCGCTGATTGTATCGGCCGCCGAGTGCGCCGATGCCGCCGCCCGCATTGCCCGCGCCGCCCGCCGTTTGGCCGGTGCCGACCAGTTGGCCGAGGTGGTGGCATGATCAGCACTTTGCCACCCCCAATCCCACACCCGCGCCACTTTCTGGATCTGCGCGATCTGGATAGTGCAACTTTGCGCCATATCCTGGATCTTGCTGGTAAATTCAAAGCCGGTTTGTTTGCCGATACGTTGTTGCACGGCAAAATGCTGGCGCTGATTTTTGAAAAACCCAGCACCCGCACCAGGGTGAGTTTTGAAGTCGCCATGCGCCGCCTTGGTGGTGGGGTTTTAATCCTCAGTGATCGCGATATGCAGTTGGGCCGCGGCGAAACCATTGCCGATACCGCGCGCGTGCTGTCGCGCTATGTCGATGCCATTATGTTGCGCACCGATCGGGTGTGGAAATTGGATGATCTGGCAACCCACGCCACCATTCCGGTGATCAATGGCTTAACCGAAGCCAGCCATCCGTGCCAGCTAATGGCCGATATCATGACGTTTGAAGAACATCGTGGCCCAATCGCCGGGCAGAAAATCGCCTGGGTCGGTGATGGCAATAATGTCGCCCGCAGTTGGGTGGAAGCCGCCGTGCGCTTCGGCTTCTCACTCACCGTGGCAGCCCCGGAAAACTGTGATTTGCCCCACGATGTCTACCAATGGGCGAAGCGCGAAGGCGGTGACGTTACCCTCACCCGTGATCCGCTCGCCGCCGTGCGCGGCGCCCGCTGCGTGGTCACCGATTCGTGGCTATCAATGTCCGATGAACCCGGCCGCACCACCCATCTGGCGCTCGCCGCCTACCAAGTGACCGAACCGCTGCTGGCCCACGCAGCGCCAGATTGCGTGTTTATGCACTGCCTGCCTGCCCATCGCGGCGAGGAAGTTTCCGCCGAAGTGTTTGATGGCCCGCGATCGCTGGTGTTCGATGAAGCGGAAAACCGCCTGCACGCGCAGGCCGGCATCCTGGCCTGGGTGTTTGGCGCCGCCTAAGCCAAAGCTGCCCCTTATGCGCCAGGTGAGATGGGTGATTGCGCGCAATGAGACGACACCCCTGATCTGCGGCCCTAAACATAGGCTTTAGGTCATCGTGCCGCGGCACGGTGGCGCTTTTGTCCTACGCCGCAGAAATGGGTCGTTTGTTATGATGAAGTCTGGTTATTCGCAGCCCTGCGCACAGTATGGTCTGCGTGCGTTGACACTCTGCGGGTGTTTGGCAAGCGCCAGCCCCGCGTGGGCGACGCCAACATTGACCACCGAATGGATGTTTAGGGGCCAGGTCGGCGAAGCCACCCACCCGCAAGGTGCGGATATTTTATATTTGCACAATGCGCTGTATGTCGCCGCCCCGTCTGGCGGGCCGGATGGAAATTTTGGATCCATCCGCCGCCTTGGCTATAAGGGGGCCACCGCTGTGGGGCCGTACAAAGAAACCCTGGTTTGGCCAGGCCACGCGGCCCCGTCACTCAACACGCCAATCGATATGACCTATGTTCTGAACGGTCAAAACGCGATCTTTTTCACATCGGGCTATGGCGGCCCGAACAACCTTGGCGCGATCGAGCAAACCAACCTTTTGCCGCACGGTTTTGTCACCCATTATTCCATTCATCAATTTGGCACCATGGGCGATGATGCCTACCCGTATGGCGCCATGGCGTTGGGGCCCAGCATCATTGGTAGCGGCGCCGGTGCCGCCAATCAGTTCAGTTGGATCGGCATTGTCGGTAACGGGCCAACCGCGCACTATTGCGGCGAGATTTACAGCCTTTATTCAGGGCCGACGTTCGACCTGACCAAAGCGAGCAATTGGAGCACCAGTGTGCTGCATCGCTTTACCTCGGCCGATGCTAACCCCGCCGATGGCTGCGGGCCCACTGGCGTGGTCACCAGCAAAAGCGGTGTTGTGTTCGGCACCACAGCAATCGGTGGTGCCAATCGTAATGGCACCGTGTTTATGATGACGCCGCCGGCAACCGTTGGCGGCACCTGGGCTTTTCAGGTGATTTACAGTTTCGATGGCAGTTTCGATGGTGCCAACCCAACCTCTGGCATGATTGTCGGCAAGGACGGCAATCTTTACGGCACCACCCCCATCGGCGGCACGTATGGTAATGGCACGGTGTTTGAGCTGAAAAAGCCGACTGCAAAACATCCAAATTGGACCGAAATTACCTTACATAATTTTTCCGGCGACGCGCTGGGCGATGCCGATGGCATCATGCCACAAACCGGCGTTGTGCAGGATGCAGCGGGTGTTTTGTATGGCGTTACCGACCTCGGTGGCGCGCCGATCCAGTTGCCGTCTCAACCATCTTCTGGTGAGGGTACGATTTTTTCCCTGACACCACCGGCAACCGCCGGGGCTAAATGGACGGAATCGGTGCTGTGGCGATTTGCCGGCACCGATGGCGCCTTGCCGCAAACCCGGCCGCTGTTATTCAATGGTGTCGGCGGCACGGTATTGATGGGCGTCACCAGCTTCGGCTCGCTCAATAATGCTGGCACAGCCTACCGGTTTACCCCGTGAACGATAGGCACATATTGCGATTGTTATGGCTCCTTGCCGCTTAACGGAAAAGTTAAGGAACACACATCATGTATAGTGATCAACATCGCGCCACTCTCGTCCGCGCCGAACGGCATGGTGGCCGCCGGCGTATAGTGTTTACCGCGGCGTCTGTCCTGGCGATCCTCGTGCCCGTGCCAGTTGCCGCCGCCCCCAGCCTGCTGACGCTGTTTACCTTCAACAGCCACGCGCTGGATGGTATGCGCCCGCAAGGTGCCGCGATCGCCTATATTAACAACGCCATTTACGCGGCAACCCCGTATGGCGGCACCACCAGTAATCATGGCGGCGTCTATAAGCTAAAACCCAAATTACAATCGGCACCATTGGTGGTGCCGTGGAAAGAAGCCCTGGCCTGGTCTGGCGCACCGCCGGGTGCTGCTTATTGGCCCACCGATATCACCACCGTGCGCGGTGGCCCCATGCCGATTTTTTTTACAACTGCCAGCGGCGGCCCAGCCGATAGTGGCAGCATTATGCAAACCGATGTTTTGCCCAATGGCACCACCAGCAATTTCCAAATTCATAATTTTACCGGCATTGGCAGTGATCCTGCCGTGCCGGTGGGCGCGTTAACGCCAGGTCCCAGCAGCGGCGGCACCAACGGTGCGCCGGTTCAATTTAGTTTTGTCGGTGCCGCATGGGGTGGCAGTAGCGCGCCAGTTTGCGGATCGATTTATGTGCTAGCCAGCCCGCCTAATCCGGATCTGGCCCAGCCCTCGACATGGACCACCTCTATTCTGCATCCCTTCACCCAGCCCAAAGGTGCTGATGGCTGTCTGCCAAACGACATGACCCGAGATAAAGATGGCACCATCTACGGCACCACGATGTTTGGCGGCACTGGTGATGGCGCTGGGGCGCTGCCCGGGCTGGGCACCGTATTCGCCCTCACCCCGCCTCCTGCGGGTGGCGGATCGTGGGTGTTTACCTCGTTATATAGCTTTCAAAACACCCGCGCCGATGGCAGTTGGGATGGTAATTACCCAACCCCGGGACTGATCGTTGGCAAGGATGGCAATCTTTACGGCACCACGCGCGATGGTGGCTATTATGGCAATGGTATCGTATTTAAATTGCGCCGCCCAGCGCCAGGGCAAACCGCGTGGACCGAAACAACAGTGTATGATTTTGCCGGCGATGCGTTGGGCACCGGCGATGGTATCCACCCGCAAACTGGCGTGGTGCAAGATAAACAAGGCGTGCTCTATGGGGTTACCTACTCCGGCGGCGCGCCGATTAATCCGTTTGGCCTAACCGCCCCCGGGGCCGGCACCGTATTTTCACTCACCCCGCCCACAGCCCCTGCAAAAACCTGGGCCGAAGCAGTTTTGTGGCGCTTCACCGGCACCGACGGCGCCTACCCAGCCACACGGCCGCTGCTGTTCAACGGCGTTAACGGAACCGTGCTGATCGGCGCCACCAGTTTCGATACGGTCAAAGCCGGCGGCACGGTCTATCGTCTGGTTCCCTAAGCAAATTCGATAAGGTATCAGGCTTTAATCCTGCCCCACCCGATCGGGCCGCGGTGTGCGCGCAGCCGGGCGCGGCACAACCGGGCCATGTAGCGCCGATCCGCGCCCTGATAGCGATGGGTTGGTCATAAAATATTCATGCGCAGAAACAGACTTTGTCATTTCCACCACGCGGCGCCAGGCGCCATCGGCACCCAGTTCCCAGCTCTGTCGCGTATCGCGTAAATTCACCACCATGATCTGGTCCAGAATTTGCGCATGCACCGTGGCATTACGAATAGGCACCAGCGTTTCCACCCGCCAATCCATATTGCGTTCCATCCAATCGGCGCTGCTGATATACACCCGCGCCGATCGGCTGGGCAGGCGATGGCCATTGGCAAACGCATAAATGCGGCCATGCTCCAAAAACCGCCCAACAATAGATTTCACCCGGATATTTTCAGAAAGTCCCGGCACACCCGGCCGCAGGCAGCAAATGCCCCGCACCACCGCCATAATCGAAACGCCAGCCGCCGATGCCGCATAAAGCCGGTCGATCAAAATACGATCAACCAGCGAATTCATTTTTAACCAGATGGCAGCCGGCTTGCCGGCTGCGGCATTGGCAATTTCAACATCGATCAAATCCAGCAGGGTGGACCGTGTGGTCAGCGGGCTAAACGCCAGCGCATCCATTTTCTCGGGCCGTGCATAGCCTGTCATGTAGTTAAACAACCGCGCCGCATCACGGGTAAGATCGGGGTCAGCGGTAAAAAAGCTCAAATCGGTATAAATACGCGCCGTAATCGGGTGATAATTGCCCGTGCCGAAATGCGCGTAAGACCGCATGGTGTTGCCTTCGCGGCGCACCACCAGGCTGATTTTAGCGTGTGTTTTCAGCTCAATAAAACCAAACACCACTTGCACACCGGCCGCTTCCAGCGCGCGCGATAGGCGAATATTCGCTTCTTCATCGAAACGCGCCCGCAACTCCACCATGGCGGTCACCGATTTACCCGATTCGGCCGCTTCAATCAGCGCATGCACAATTGGGCTATCGCGGCTGGTGCGATACAAGGTTTGCTTAATCGCCACCACGGCGGGATCTTGCGCGGCCTGGCGCAAAAACTGCACCACCACATCAAAACTTTCAAACGGGTGATGCACCACAATATCTTTGGCGCGGATGGCGGCAAAGCAATCGCCGCCAAAATCACGAATACGTTCGGGAAAGCGCGGCGTGTAAGGCACAAACAGCAAATCGGGCCGATCATCCACAATCAATTGTTTAAGATCAACCACGCCAATCACGCCGGTTTGCACAAAAATATCGCCATGTTCGGCATCAACATGTTCGGCGATTAGCTCAATCAAGTCACCGGGCATGTCGGAATCGACAGTTAAGTGAATAACCGATCCACGGCGCCTCCGCTTTAACGCAGTCTCATAACTACGTACCAAATCTTCGGCTTCTTCTTCAAATTCGATATCAGTATCGCGGATCAGCCGAAACAACCCGCGGCCAAAAATGGTAAACCCGGGAAACACCCGGCGTAAAAATAAACCAACAACATCTTCCAGCATAACAAAGCGAATTTTTGCGCCATCGTTCAGTGCCGGCAAACGAATAAACCGGTCCATTACGCTAGGCAGCGGGATCAGCCCGCGCATCGTGGTGCCATCATCTTCGCGCTGCAAATGCAGTGCAATCACCAGCCCCATATTGGGGATAAAGGGAAACGGGTGAGCCGGGTCGATCGCCAGTGGGGTAAGTACCGGAAAAATCCGGTCCATAAAATACGCGTCCAAAAATCCCAAATCGATATCGGTGAGTGCGGTCTGGTCGCACACCGCAACGCCGGCATCAACCAACTGGTTTTTAAGGTCGCTCCACACCGTTTGCTGGCGGGTCAACAGCGTGCGCGCGCGCGAGGTAACTGCCGCCAGTTGCTGCGCCGGGGTCAGCCCATCGGGGGAAACCGAGGTGATCCCCTCGCGCGCCTGGCCGACCAACCCGGCAATACGCACCGAGAAAAATTCATCAAGGTTCGATGCCGAGATAGAGACAAACCGCAGCCGCTCCAGCAACGGATGAGCAGGGTTTTCCGCCTCATCGATCACCCGGTTGTTAAAATCGAGCCAGGAAAGCTCCCGGTTCAAAAACCGCTCCGGGCTGTCTGTGGCAATTTGGCGGTGCAGGGGCATGGTTTTGGAACGGGGCATGGATGTCAGGCTACAGCAAAAAAGGCGGGGTATGCGAGGGGGGCGGCTGATCATCGCGACTGACATCGATCATGCCTGCCAGCACACTGGCGGCAAGTTTGCGCGAAATGCTGCACTGCGCGGCAAGGCTTGCGCGGTCTAGCCGTGCCACCGCTTCGCGCAGCGCACTGCCCTGGCGCGGCAGGCGGGCCAGTAGCCAAGCATGCAAACCCGCATCAAGCGATAGCTGGCGCGCAACTGTTAGCCGCCGCAGCAAGGCCGCCAGCAGCGCATCATCGGGCGCCGCGATGTGCACGGCGGTGATGGCGCGCAACCGGCTGGTGAGATCAGGCAGCGTAAACGCCCAACGCGAAGGTGGTGTGCGCGCCGCCAGCAGCACCGGCCGCCGTTCTTCCGCCGCCAAATTCAGCAAATGCAGCAGCGCGCGCGGGTCGGCTACGGCATCGGCATCATCCACCGCAATGGCAAGGGATGCTGGCAAAACCGGCACACGGCGCAAATCTTGGGCGGCCAGCAGGGCGGCCCCGTGGCGTTGCGCAAACACATGCAACAAATGGGTTTTGCCGCAGCCCTCATCACCCCACACGGCTAAGCGCAATCCAGGCCAATCCTGTGGCGCGCCAATAAACGCCAGCGCCTCGGCATTACCGCTGCCGGCCAGAAATTCCTCGGCCGGATAAAAATCTTCATCCGGAAAGGGCAGGGCGATTTGGCGCATGGCGCTCAAGATGGGGCGCTCAAGATGGGGCGTTCAAGATGGGGCGTTCAAGATGGGGTGTTCATGATGTGCGATCAGGCCCCCTGATCAAACAATGGTCAGCGCCCCCGATCCCGGCAGGCTGGTGATCAACTCCACCCCGCACAACCGCGCCGGCGTTTGCGCGCCACCATCTACCGTGTTGCGGGCAAGTAAGTTTTGCACCACGGCAAGCGAGCCATGAATAGTAACAGTATAACCGTTGGCAGTGCGGATACGCGCCGTGCGGGTATGGCCTGCCGCATTGCGCACCTCGCCCCACACGTAGGATGGCGTGGCATCACGGGTTTCTTCGTCCGGCCCAACCACCTCGCCGGCGCGTTTTTTCAAAGCGTCCTGCACAAACCCCAAACCCAGCAAGGGCGCTAAAACATTGCTCAGCCGCGCCGCCCACAGCAACCCCGCCGGCACCCCCAAAAAAACCTCGATATTGGGAATACCGGTGGTGTAGTACGCGGTGCTGACATCCCCCCAGGGAAACGCCATGGCGGTTTGCACACCGGTGCCGAAATCGATCTGCCGCGTGGTGAATCCCATGGTGGTGCGCACAATCTTGCCGCCCACCCGCGCCCGCCCGCCCTTGGCCAAACCTTCAACACTGGTTTTGCTGGTGCCGGGCGACATCGCCGAGCCCGAGAAAAACCCCAGCGCCAAATGTGTGGCATCCGGTAACGCCTCGGCCAGCGCGCGGGCCACACAATCGGTGGGGATCACATCAAACCCAACCCCTGGGCAAATCACCACACCGGCGGCCTTGGCCCGCGCATCCAAAGTTTGCGCGTGCTCGAACACTTCGATCTCGCCGGTAATATCCAGATAATGCGCGTTTGCGGCCAAACACGCGTCCATCATCGGTGCTGCGGTCGCCGAAAACGGCCCTGCGCAATTCAGCACCAAGCTGATATCGGCAAGATCGGGTTTCTCCAACCCAAAGGCCCGATGCGGCAAATCCAGCTCGCCGGCCAATTTTGCAATGCGCCCGGCATTACGCCCAGCCAGCACCGGCCGCAGCCCTTGGCTCTTGGCCTGGCGCGCGATCAATTCGCCAGTGTAGCCATACGCGCCATAGATCATCCACTCGGCCATGCTCAAAAATTCCTATTCCGGTTGATCAAGATACAGCGGGCTTTGCAGGTAGCGTTTCAGCCAAAACCGCGCCAACACGCCAATGGTTGCCGCCACGGGTACTGCCAGCATAACCCCCAAAAAGCCAAACGCGGCGCCGCCGGCAAACAGCGCAAAAATCACCCAAACATCGGGCAGTTCCACCCGATCGCCCAAAAACCGAGGGTAAATCACGTAGCCTTCCAGCACCTGGCCGACCACAAACACCGCGGCCACATGTATCACCCCCTGCCAGGTGGGAAACTGCGCGCACGCCAGGCCAATGGCGGAAAGCCCGCCGGCAATGCTGCCAACGTAGGGAATAAAACTCAGCAAACCGGCGGTCAGCCCAATCACCAGGCCCAAATCCAACCCCACCAGCGATAAGCCCATGGCATAAAACAACGCCAGCAACACGCAACACATGGCTTGGCCGCGCACCCAGGCGGATAGGATACGGTCCACCTCACGCGCCTGCGCCCGCACAATGCCGCGATAGCGCCGCGGCACCCAAGCATCGATTTGGGCGATCACCCGGGGCCAATCGCGCAGCAGATAAAACGCCACAATCGGCGTCACCAGAAGCAAAGTTGCCACGTTAAACAAGGCAAACCCGCTGCCCACCACTTGCGAAAATGCCCGCGTGCTCACCGCAAGCACAGTGCCCGCCTGGCTGCTGACCAATTCGGATAATTTGGCATCCACTACGCCTGGGCCTAACTGATCCTGCGCCTGTGCCACGATACGCGCGGCAAATGCCGAAAACGCCGCCGCATAAGTCGGCACACGGCCAATCAGCAAGCCGATCTGCGCCAAAATCAACGGATACAGCAGCAGCACAAACAGCACGAAAAACAAAATCATGCCCAGCACCAGCAACACGGCGGCAAAACTGCGGCGCATGCCCAGCCGCGACAGGCGCGCGCAGGCCGGGTCGGCGATGTAGGCAATAACCGCGGCCATAACAAACGGCAGCAAAATCGCCGAAAACAGATTTAACCCCAGCCACACCGCCGCCAGCACACCGGCCAGCAACGCCAGCCGCTGGTTGCGCGTGGCATGCGGCGGTTCGCCCAAAATATGCGGCGGGTTCATCTGCCGGCTGCCAATCAGCTCCACGCCGTCATCGACCATTGGGGATCATCTCGCCTGGTTAGGGTTGGCGGCGGCCCGCACGTAGGCTACCCCCGATGCCAGGGTGCTGAGTGTCACCAGCCAGATCAAGGCTTTTGTCACCCCCGGCATCGCAACGCCCGCCGCCTGCAAACCCAGCACGGTGCCAACCAGCGCAATTTGCAACGCCGTGTTGGCGCGCGAAATCGTCAAAGGCGCTATGGTCGGCGGCTGGTCAAACATCCACAACAGCAGCACGCCACCCACAATCAGCACATCGCGAAACACCACCAGTATCGCCAGCCAATCGGGTAGCCGGCCGACCGCAGCCAAGGTTACATACATGCCCATCATCAGCGCTTTATCGGCCAGCGGATCTAACACCGCGCCCAACGTGGTGGTGCCCTGCCGCCGCGCCAGCCAGCCATCGATCGCATCTGACACACCTGCGGCCGCAAAAATGCCAAACGCCGGGCCAAACGCGCCGCGCAGCACCAGCCACACCGCCACCGGCACCGCGCACAGCCGGGCCAAGCTAATGATATTCGGCAGGTTCAACAGTGATCCGCCCGGCGGGGCGGCGGCGGTTGGCATTGTCATCCCCAGGCGTGTCGGGTTAAGGCAAAAAAGTAAGAATTTTCTTTTTGACTTCCGAAAAAAGAAACAAAAAAGACTTTTTTGACGCTGGTTCGCCGAGCGCGGTGGCAGGGTTGCCCCAGGCCCAGCATTACAAAAGTCTTTTTGCTTCTTTTTCTGCAGAAAAAGAAGACTCTTACTTTCACCCGAGCGCCCTGGCGTTAAGCGGTTTCCCGCAAGCGCGTACTAGCTTATCAAAACCCCGGCAACGCTAGAGGATAAAGCCGCGTGACCAGCACCCCGACCAACCCACCACCAGGTGCCACTTACCGCGATGCCGGCGTTGATATTGAAGCCGGTGATGCGCTGGTCGATGCGATAAAACCGCGCGCCGCCGCCACAAACCGGCCCGGGGTGATGGGCAATTTGGGCGGGTTTGGCGCGTTGTTTGATCTCAAAGCCGCCGGCTACACCGACCCCGTGCTGGTCTCCTCCACCGATGGCGTCGGCACCAAGCTGATGCTGGCGATCGACACCGGCCTGCACGATACGGTGGGTATTGATCTGGTCGCCATGTGCGTCAACGATCTGGTGGTGCAGGGCGCCGAGCCATTGTTTTTTCTTGATTATTTCGCAACCGGCAAGCTGGCTGTGGCCGATGCCGCCCGCATTGTGGCCGGCATTGCCGAGGGCTGCCGGCAATCTGGCTGTGCCCTGGTGGGCGGGGAGACCGCCGAAATGCCCGGCATGTATGCGCCTGGGCATTATGATTTGGCAGGGTTTGCCGTGGGCGCTGCCGAACGCGGCCGTTTACTGCCGACAGGCGTTGCCATTGGCGATACATTAATCGGCCTTGCCGCCAGCGGCGTGCATTCCAACGGGTTTTCCCTGGTGCGGCGCATTTGCGATCTGGCCGGTTTGGGTTGGGCGGACCCGGCACCCTTTGCGCCAGGCCTATCGTTGGGCGACGCGCTGATGGTGCCCACACTATTATATGTGCGCCCGCTACTGGCGCTGCATCGCGCCAGCTTGGTGCGGGCCGCCGCCCACATCACTGGCGGCGGCTTGCCCGGCAATGTGCCGCGCGTGCTGCCCCCCGGCATGGTTGCGGTCATCGACCAGCCCTGGCCCGTGCCGCCAGTATTTTCCTGGCTGGCGCGTGCCGGCCGCGTTACCGCCGACGAAATGCTGCGCGTGTTTAACTGCGGCGTCGGCATGGTGGTGGTCACCCACCATCCCGACGCGACCCTTGCCATGTTGGCCGATTTCGGCCAGCCGGCCTGGGTTATTGGCCATATCGCGGCGGGCGTCGGCGATGCCGCAGCGCTGGTCACCGCCCCTGCGGCCCTAACCGCCTAAACGTGGCGCCCCCCGTGCCCGCGCGCGCCAAAGTCGCGGTGCTGATCAGCGGCCGCGGATCTAACCTCGGCGCCCTGCTGCGCGCTGCCGCCACTCCAAATTATCCGGCCGAGATTGCCCTGGTCATGTCTAACGTGCCGGGGGCGGCTGGGCTGGATTTGGCAACCGAGGCCGGCGTTGCGACCCGCACCATCGACCACAAGCTCTACCATAAGGATCGCACCGCCCACGAAGCGGCGATCAATGCAGCCCTACACCAGGCCGGCATTTCGATCGTTTGCCTGGCCGGTTACCTGCGCCTACTTACCCCGCATCTGGTCGATGCCTGGGCCGGGCGCATGCTCAACATTCATCCTTCCCTGCTGCCGGCGTATCCGGGGTTGGATACCCATGCCCGCGCCTTGGCGGATGGCGCCCAAACCCATGGTTGCACTGTGCATCTGGTCACTGCCGGCATGGACCAAGGGCCGATTTTGGGCCAGGCCGCCGTGCCGGTGCTGCCGGGCGATACCGAGGATACCCTGGCCGCCCGCGTGCTGGCCGCCGAACACCAGCTCTACCCGCAGGTTTTGGCCGAGTTTGTCGCGTGCGGTGCTGCCCGCCAGCAGCCCTTTGGCGCAGAACCCCTTGCCCATGCTGGTCCGCACCATTTATAGGCAATATTTATATAATGTCCCCTGCGTAAAAGGTTACCCATGGCCGAGACCGAAACCACCGCCCCTGCCGGCGTCATCACCGAAGACGCGTTTATGGCGAGCCGGGTGAAATTCTGGGATGCATGGACCGGCTTCACCGTTAACGCGTCGCTCGCGCTGGTGTTTTTGCTGATTTATCTGTGGTCGTACTCGGCAGGCGGGTTTTCGCTTAGCCGCACCCTGGTGCTGCTGGTGGCCGTCACCGCCGTGTTCGCGCGCGGGTTACTATAAGATAGACAGCACACCCGCGTTAGTTTGCGGCCATAGCCTGCGCACGGGCCGCTAGATCTGGCCGCCGCGCCCGCGCACTGCGCCCGGCATGTAAAATCGCCAGCACCTCGGCAATCGCTGCCGGCAGGTCGTCGTTCAGCACCAAATGATCAAATTCGTGCCAATGGCTGATTTCCGCACCAGCTTCGGCCATGCGGGCCGCCACCTGGTCAGCGGCATCGTCGCGGCCGGTTAGCCGGGCACGCAGGGCCTCCAGCGAGGGCGGCAGAATGAAAACGCCAATGGTATCCTCGCCGATCGCGCCGCGTAACTGGCGAAAGCCTTGCCAATCGATATCGAACAGCACATCACGCCCGGCGCTAAGGCTGGCCAGCACAGGCGCCCGCGGGGTGCCGTAGCTGCGGCCGAACACTGTCGCATGTTCCAGCAGCTCGCCGCTCCGCGCCATACCGTCGAAGGCGGGCTGATCGCAGAAAAAATAGTGTGTGCCCTCCTGTTCCCCGGTGCGGGGCGCGCGGGTGGTGGCGCTGATCGACAGAGTAAGTTGCGAGTCGGCCGCTAGCAGGGCGCGCGAGATGGTAGATTTACCAGCGCCGGAGGGGGCAGCCAGCACCAGGCACAGGCCGCGTCGGCATATAGGCGGGGCGGGCGGTGATGGCAGGGTTTGCAAGCTTATCTCCTGATGGCGGCGCGGGCCTATTATATACTTATTAAGTATGATTAGGCGGTGTTTTTAGTAACTATATTCTAACACATTGGCATTACGAGGGGAATCACGTTTTGCGGTGCGTCGCGTGGCGTACATTTAGGCGCGGGATATTTATGATCGCCACATTGCGCGGCGTTTATGTTTTGTCACACAGGGCGCAATAGGCTACTGGGTAAGTATGGAATTGCGGGGGGATCAACTGACAGGCGAAAACCGTTATCGCTCAAGGGATTCGGGGATGTGCGCC
Organism: Acetobacteraceae bacterium; assembly: GCA_040400005.1. Taxonomy (GTDB): domain Bacteria; phylum Pseudomonadota; class Alphaproteobacteria; order Acetobacterales; family Acetobacteraceae; genus JBBARC01. The sequence continues at coordinate 36,925 of JBBARC010000034.1, forward strand.
GTAAAAACAAAATCGTGAGCAGGTGCATTTTGGGGTTGTTTGCCGGGTTTGAGTTTGATACATACCGCATAGACGCAGACATTGTGCGATGCACACAAATTAGTTTTCGGATTTAGGGGTTAGCTCGATGGCCAGTACGATTGTAAGTAGCTTTGGAACGTTCGTGGTCCCAACAGCGGGTTCTAACCTGAACGGCCTGACCAATTACATCAACACGCTTCTGGCGGACACCACCACAATCATTTCGCAGTGGCCCTCCACCGTTCCGGCTGGCCCCAACGTGCTGTATATCGATACCACCGTCGGGGGCGAAGTAACCCCGCCCGGTAACGGCTCAACCTTCCTCGAAGTTGGTAGCGCCTTCGTCAACGGCTCCGGGTTAGGCGATAACGTCGTGTTCGGCGGTCATTTTTATACCGCGCCGGCAGCCAGCGTCAGCGCTGACTCGGTCAGTCAAAACCTCGTCGGCGTCTACATCGATAACGGCGGCAACAACAACATTCTGTTTGGTGCGGGCAATAACACCTACGAAGGCGCCTCCGCTACCGGCACTAACACCATTGCCGGCGGCAGCGGCCACGACAACATCATCACCGGCGCCGCTGGCTCGGCGGTGGTGTTCTCCGGCAAGGGTGGCAGCACCATCAATCTGGAAGATACCACGGCCGCCGCAACTGGCATCTGGAACGATCTGGTCTGGTCGAACGATGGTCCAGCAACGGTGAACGCCGCTGGTTACGCCGATGCTTTCGCCTCCAGCAGTGACAACAACATAGTCACCGATGGCGACACCACCGGCACCGGCACGCTGTCCATCACCTTTGCCGCAGGCTCCGATAATAACAAAGCGCTGCTCGACCAGACCAGCGTCGCCGGCAGCACCCGTCTTGACGCGGTGTTCGATAGCGGTGCGAACAACCTAGTCGTCGGCGGCAGCGCAGTGCTCGACTTCATCGCGGCCGGTGGGGTTAGCGCCAACATCGTAGGTGGCTCGAACAAAACCTACATCTTCGGTAACGCTAACGACACCATCAACTACACGGCCACAGCAATCGCTGGTAACATGGTGTTCGTCTCCGGCGCTGCCGGCGGCGACAGCGTCAACGCGTCGGGCTCCAACGCCAATAACTTCTTCAACGGCTCTAGCGACCTAGCTGCCCACGGTACCAACAACACCCTGGTCGGCGGTTCAGGCACCGATATCTTCTACACCGCCGCCGATAACGAAACCCTCACCGGTGGCGCTGGTAACAACTTCTACTTCATCGATAGCATCGCTGGTTCGGCCGGTGCCAACATCTTGATCACCGATTTCGGTGGCGGGAACAGCAAGGTCGATTTCAACGGCTACACCGATGCCCAGGTTGCCGCCGCCCTCGCCGGTGCGTCCACCGTTACCATCGGCGGCTCGGAAGCCCTCAAGGTTACACTGTCCGACAACACCACGGTTACCTTCGTGGGTATCAGCAGCCTCACCTCGAGCGACATCTTCCATCAGTAAAACTGGGCTAACCCCCACAGCAAAGTCCAGCCTTCGGGCTGGCCTTTTTTGTTTGGAACCAGCGTTGGCGGGGGCGGTTGGCTAAGGAAGGCGAGGAGCTTTGCCCCTTCGATCCCCATTAAAGGCGCGCCTTTAAAATCCTATTAGCTGGTTTTTTGGGGAAGGGGGCCGACAAAGTCCGTGGCCCACATTGTGCTGGTCCCCTTCCCCAAAAAACCAAGTAGTGGGTTCTAAGGTCTACAACCGGGCACGTTGGTAACACTTTAGACCGGGCACCTGG
>JBBARC010000035.1:0-38434 GCA_040400005.1 Acetobacteraceae bacterium
AGGGGGCTTGGGAGTTACAGAAAAAGAAGCAAAAAGACTTTTGTTAATATGGGTTTGGCTTGCGTCGAGCCGACTGAGCAGGGCGGCCCCTTTTCGTCTTCCGCTGGCCCGGCTAAGCATGGGGTTAACGCATGCGGCATCCTTCGCTTGCAGCCTTACCCACCGGAGCATTTTGTGGCCGAATTTCGCAGCACCGAACGCTATATCGCCTCCCGCGACCTTGAAGTGGCGGTCAATGCCGCCGTCGCCCTGCAGCGCCCGTTGCTGGTAAAAGGTGAACCCGGCACCGGCAAAACCGTGCTGGCCCATGAAGTGGCCGAAGCGCTGGGCATGCCGCTGATCGAATGGCACATTAAAAGCACCACCAAGGCGCAGCAGGGTTTGTATGAATACGATGCGGTCTCCCGCTTGCGTGATGGCCAGCTGGGCGAAGAACGCGTGCACGATATCGGCAATTACATCGTGCGCGGCAAACTGTGGGAAGCGTTTGAAGCCGATAAGCCAGTGGTGGTGCTGATCGACGAGATCGACAAAGCCGACATCGAATTTCCCAACGATCTGCTGCTCGAGCTTGATCGCATGCAGTTTTTCGTTTACGAAACCCGCAAAACCATCGCCGCCAAACACCGGCCAGTGGTGATTATCACCTCCAACAACGAAAAAGAATTGCCCGACGCGTTTCTGCGGCGCTGCTTTTTCCATTACATCCGCTTCCCCGATCGCGAAACGATGGAACGCATTGTGGCGTCGCACTACCCCAACATAAAACAAGATTTGGCGCGCGAAGCGCTAACCATGTTCTTTCAGCTGCGCGATCTGCCAGGCTTGAAGAAAAAACCAGCCACCAGCGAATTGCTCGATTGGTTGAAATTGCTAATGATCGAGGATATGCCGCCAGAAACATTGCGCACGCGCGACAAACAAGTGGTTATTCCGCCGCTGCATGGCGCGCTGCTGAAGAACGAACAGGACGTGCATCTGTTTGAACGCCTGGCGTTTTTGGCGCGCCGGGAGAATTAAGCACATAGGCAAGGATGCGTCGTTGGTTTGTGGATATGAGCAAACCAACAAAGGGCTGGTAGCTTGGACGACAAATTCGATTTCCACAGGAAAGTAAGTCAGGCGGCTTTTGAGCTAGGCCAACGGCATGGTTGGAGTGCTCATGGCTATGCAGCAAAACTTGCAGCAGAAGCCGAGGCTGAAGGAGATGTGGAGAGCCATCTTTTCTGGGCCGCGGTTCGGGCACGCCTTACCCCCCGAAATGTTTCGGGCTGATTGCGACTGCCATAATAGCAATTTAATTGCCTGCGTATTTGTACGATTGGCAAAGACTTCTACCCCGCTGGGCCCGGCGCAACGCTGTCACCGCGAACGCCGCACCCATCGGAATAAAAGTCTTTTTGCTTCTTTTTCTTCAGAAAAAGAAGGTCTGGCTTATCGCGCCAAGCCTTAACCTAACGCGCCAAAGTAACCCCACCATCGACAACCAGGGTGGCGCCCACCACGTAATCGCCGGCGCGAGAGGCCAGATAAATAGCGGCGCCGGCCATGTCGTCATCTACGCCGATGCGCCCGGCGGGCACGCGGGAGGCGACGAAATCGGCATTGTCGCGGGCGTCTTTGTTCATGTCGGACGCGAACGCGCCGGGGGCGATGGCGCTAACTGCGATACCATCGGCGATCAGCCGCAGCGACATGCGCTTGGTTAAGTGGATAACGCCGGCCTTGCTGGCGGCGTAAGCGTAAGTTTCCATCGGGTTAACCGATACGCCATCGATGGAGGCGATGTTGATCACTTTGGCAAGCCGGGTTTTGCCGGCGGCGCGCAGCTCGGCGATCAAAGCTTGCGTTAGAAAGAATGGCGTTTTCATGTTGAGATCAACCACCTTGTCCCAGCCTTTTTCGGGGTAGGTATCGAAATCTTCGCCCCAGGCGGCACCGGCGTTGTTCACCAAAATATCCAGGCTGGGTTCGTGCGCGCGGTAGGCGGCGGCCAGGGCGTGCGCACCTTCCACGGTAGATACATCGGCGGGCAGGGCGATGCAGGTGCCAAACGCCGAGAGTTCTCCGGCGGTTTGCAGGCAGGCGGAGGCTTTGCGGGCAGAAATATACACCCGCGCGCCCTGGCGCAGAAAGCCGGTGGCGATCATGCGGCCAATGCCACGTGACCCGCCAGTGATCAGGGCGGTGCGGCCGGCGAGCGAAAAGAGGTCGGTCATGTGTGGGGCGTTTCCTGATGGGTTGGGGAAAGATTAAGCGGGTTATTGGGCCGGCGGTTTACTTATCGGTGTCGTCGTTATCCGCCGCCGTGCAGTCGGGGCGGAGAAATTTGCCGGTCATTGCCAAAGTTGCGTGATGCGGGCCGTCCTCGCTAACTGTATCCATATCTATGGTGCCGGCAAAGCTTTCTCGGTTGGCCGCGTAAAACACACCGTGCATGGTTGATTTGGTGCCATCACTCGCACAACTGCCGCGCAGGTCCATGCTGTTGGGCGTGGCGCTAATCCCCTGGTGCTGGCAGCCGCTTTCGTGGCCTTCGTTCATGTCAAAGCCGCGCTGCAATTGCTCGGCGGTGATGCATTGGCGGCGGGTGTGGGGTTTATTCATCGCCCCCAAGGCGGCTTCCACCTGGGCGCGGGCTTCGGGCGGGATGTTGGCCATCATGGCGGGGTTCATCATGGCGCCTTACATGTGCATGCGCGAGGTCATTTCCCAACTGCCGGTTTTCACATCTAGCTAGCCGGCCCAGGCCAGGGTGGGAATGGCCAGGGTGGGGGCGGCCAGGGTGGGGGCGGCCAGGGTGGGGGCGGCCAGCAAAACGGCGAGCATCAATAGGGCGGTGTTGCGCATGCGGGCGGGTCCTTACCTGGTGCCGGCGGGCCATCTGCGTGGCTTTGGGCGGTAACGGTGCCCTCTATGATCGACTGATACGCCTACCGATGGCAAATCGGCGTTATATCGATACGCCTTAACGATGACTCTTCCTTCGGCAACGCCGGTTGGTCTGCGCGCCGGGTTGGCGGGCGGCGGCGCGCCAAAAAAAGGACTAATGCTGACCCGCGTTGATCCATTTTTTATGGGTCAACACTTAAACGGGCCGGTATTAGGCCGCCGCACTCGCGGGGAAAGTATTGGCGATGAAGGCCGCCAGCGGATCCTGCACGGCGGGCTCCTGGCTGAACTGCAGGCGCACCACGCCATCGCGGGCTTGCACAATGCGCGCGGCGATGGGCTGTGCCAGTAGGCCTGATAGATACACCGCCTCCCCCGGCAGCAAGCTGGCAGCACAGGCAATGGCGGCACCACCACGGCTGATATCGCGCATTTGGCCTGTCATGCTGTGGGGGCTAACACCGGCTTGGCGGGTGCTACTGATGGTGATCGGTATGTCGTAGCGGTGGCGTTGAAAGCTGCGCCAGTCGGTGGCCTCGTTGGTGGCGGTGATAAAATATTCAATTTCGGCGCGCAGCACGGTGGACCGGTCCTGCACCCCGGCGGCCGCCTGGGTCACCCGGCCAGAGGCTTGCGCGTTGTCACCAGCATCGCGCCGCAAGCAATCCATACCATCAGCAACGTCGCTTATGCTAGCAGCAGCATTAAGCAGGTTGTGGTTGATTTGTTCAATCGCCTCCCCTTGGCGCTGCACAGAATTGGCAATGGCATCGCCGCTGCCTTCAACGGCGGCAATGCGTTCGGCCATGCCGCGGATCAGCGCCACGGTGCGCGCCGCACTATCGCGTAACGCGCCGATGCGGGCGGCAATATCCTGGGTTGCTTGGGCGGTTTGCCCGGCCAGTGCCTTAACCTCGCCGGCCACCACGGCAAAGCCGCGGCCGGCATCACCGGCGCGGGCGGCTTCAATGGTTGCATTCAGCGCCAGTAAATTGGTTTTGCCGGCGATGTCGGAAATCAGCGCCACCACACTGCCGGCACCGGCGGCCACATTGCCCAATTCATCCACCAGCACGCGGGCCTGTTCGGCTTCGGTCAGCATCAGCTTGGTCGCCAGGGTGGATTGCGCAATAACCCCGGCGATATCGCGGCCGCTGGCGGCCAGCCCGGCCACCACATCGGTCACCGCTCGGGCGCTGACGGCGGCCGCACTGGCCAGTTCCCCCACCCGGGTGGATCGCTGATTTATGCGGGCCGCACTAGCGCTAAGATCGGTGGCGGTGGTGTGCAATGTGCCCACCGCGCCATCAACCGAGGCCAGTTGGCTTGCCACATCATCACTAAAATCCTGGGTCAGCGCCATCAGCGCTTGCTGGCGTGCGCGCCGTGTGGCGCTGATTTGGTCGGTTTCCTGTGCCATGCGGCGATTATCGATCAGCGCCTGGCGGAACACGCTCAGGCTGCGGCACAGATCGCCGATTTCATCGCGCCGATCGGTGCCGCGCACGGTGGTGTGCACATCACCGCCACACAACCGGGCCATATCGGCGCCGGCGTGGCGCAACGGCGGCACCACGCTTTGCGATAGAATGGCCCCGGTGGCGGTGGCGGCAGCAAGCGTTGCCGCCAGGGTCAGCAGCAACAGGCGGCGGGCGGCTATGGCCGCAGCATCGGCGGCATCGCGCTGGGCCAGCCCATCGCTGGAAATGCGCCGTGCGGCATGGCTCAGCGCATCAGTAACATGGGCCGCAGCCGCGGCCATTTGCCCCGGCGGCAGGGTCAACAAGGCGGCCAGATCGGCGTGCAGCCGGGTCAGCAGGGCGCTGGTTTTTGGCGATGCCGCGCTGGCCGCGGCGATATCGATGGTTGCGATGATTTGGCTAATGGTTTGGCTCTGGCCCAAGCTGGGCGCGCCGGTAAGGCTGGTTAACGGCCCGAAGGCGACAGTGGCGCGGCCAATGAAATCCTGCGTCACAAAGGCGTGATCGTACAGATCAATCGCCAGCCGGCTAAGGTGCTGCTGGCTACGCCAGGCGCTGGCCGCCATGGCGCCGCAAATGGCGATAAACACAAGACAAGCGGTGATGATGCGAAAGCGAACGGTCATCGCGATCCTGATGCGGGGGCCAAAATGATACGGCCCGGATCATGGCGCGTGTGGCTTAACAAAGTGTTTGGCGCGGGAGAGGTCTTCTTTTTCTGAAGAAAAAGAAGCAAAAAGACTTTTACTATGATGGTTCGGAGGTCGCGGTGGCCGGGCAGCCCTAGGCCAGCGTATTAAAAAGTCTTTTGCTTCTGTTCTTCAAAAAAGAAGTTTCTTAACCTTTGCCGAGGGGCTGTTTTCTTTGCAAATGACCCCCGCACCAGCCGCGTGCCTTATAGCGTCACCAGCAATGTTTCCATGCCGCGAAAAAACGGCATGCTGCGCCACGCCGGCGGATCGTTTGCGGTGGCCAGCGCCAAATTGGGAAAACGTGCAAATAATTTGGCAATGGCGATGTTGGCTTCCAGCCGGGCCAGCGGGGCGCCGATGCAAATATGGCTGCCGCCGCCAAACGCCACGTGCGGGCGGTGCGTGCGGGTGACATTAAACCTGTGCGGATCTTCAAACATCGCCGGATCGCGGTTGGCTGATCGTAACGATACTGTGATAGATTGGTGGGTGCCAACTGGGCAACCGGCAATGATGGTATCGCCCGGCGTTACCCGGCCGGTGATATCGATCGGCGGTTCGTAACGCAAAATTTCCTCAATAACCGCATTGATCAGGCCAGGATCTGCTTGTAGCTTCGCAAGTTCCGCTGGGTGCAGCAGCAACTGGCGCACACCGTTGCCGATAAGGTCGGTGGTGGTCAGGTTGCCGCCAACCAGCAGAGCGATAAGATTGAGGAGAATTTCGGCATCGCTAAGATCAGTGCCCGATGCCTGCAACTGCACCATGTCGGTAATCAGATCATCGCGCGGGGCTATGCGGCGGTCGGCCATCAGCGCGTTAAAATATGCCCCCACGGCGGCGGAAGCGGCTTCCATCGTTTGGCTTTGTTCGGCGTTACGAAACGGGTTTAGCCCCTGAATAACCCCTTCCGACCAGTGCCGGAATTCCGTCAGCCGCGATTGATCGACGCCTAAAATGCTGGCAATCGCCTCAACCGGGATCGGCACGCAAAATTCTGCCATCAGGTCGATTGCTGTGGCACCGGCTAGGCGATCCAGGGTCGCCTCCACCAGCGCCTCAATCATCGGCCGGCAGCGGGCGACGCGCGCATACAGCGCCATGGCCAGCGGCTGGCGAATGCGGCGATGGTCGGGGTCGTCCAGCGTTAAGATGCTGGTCAGATGCGTGCGCGGCACCCCGGCATCCATACGGCCCTGGTGGCGGCGCTGCATCATGGCGGCGCCGCTGGTTGTCAGTAGCGGATCACGCAACATGGTGGCATCGTTAATCACGGCGCGCACATCGGCATAGCGGGTCAGGATGATGCTGCTTGAAACAGTATCGTGAAACACCGGGCAGCGCGCCCGGATATCATCCAGCACCACATGCGGATCGGCGCGGTATTGCGGGTTCATCGGAGTGAGATCAAGAATTGTTGGCGGGGGTGTATCGGGCATGGCGCGGCTCCGGTCTGGGCACCACTAGGTGTGAGCGGATTTGCCGGCTTTGGCAAACCCGGCTTAAGCAAACCCCGCTTTCAATGCTGGCTGATAATGGCTAGGCTTGCAGACAAGCTGGCGGCATCGCCAGCACGGCGATTAGGGGTGCCATGATCAAGGCCGATAACGCGCCGAATGAAGTAGCGCTCCATATGCCCACCACCGGCCCACGCCCGCCTACACCCCGGTATGCGGCCATGCAGGCCCGTATCATCGCCGCTGCGGTCGCCGAGATTAACGCGCAGGGTGTGCGCGGCATGAGCATCGCGGGTGTTGCGCAACGATTGGGCCTGGGGCCAACTGGCATCATATATTATTTCAGAAGCAAGGAAGATTTAGCCGCCGCCGCCTTGCTAAAAGCAATCGAACAGCACGATGGCCTAATCGCTGCGTCCGAGGCCGCCCCGCCGGGTGATGCGCGGGTGCAGGCCTTCATTTGCGGCTATTTCGCCTGCCGCCGCCGCATTGCCGATGGCACCCAGGAAGATGTCGCGTATTTCAACGATGTGCGCGCGCTTAATCGCAGCGACGTGAATGTGGCCTACCTGGCAATGTACCGCCGTGGCCGCCGTTTGGTGGCGAGCGCCCACGATCACGACAACGATTGCGCCACAACGGCTGCGCGCAATTGCCGTGCGGTGTTGCTGCATGCCCAGGTGTTTTGGATTTTAGGCTGGCTGCATCGCTGGGAACCGCAAGATTACGATCGGGTCGGCCGGCGTATGGCAGATTTGGTCACCGGTGGCCTGCTGCCTGATTTGGCCCCCCTACCGGCAACACCCTGGCCCCACCTGCCAACCTTCGCGCCGGCAGCGGTGCAGGCGGGCGATGATGATCCCGCAGCGGAGGCTTTTTTGCTGGCAGCAACACAGCTAATTAACGAGGAAGGTTACCACGGCGCCTCGATTGAGCGCATCGCCGGGCGGTTAAATTTAACCAAAGGTGCGTTCTACCATCGCAATGCCACCAAAGATGATTTGGTGGTGGCCTGTTTTCAGCGCAGTTTCACGATCATGTGGGGCGCCATTCGCGCCGCCGAAAATGGCGGTGGCAGCGGCGCACAGGTGTTGATCGCGTTGGTCAGCGCGCTGGTGACATTACAAATCAGTGGCACACCCTTGCTGCGCACATCGGCATTTTCCAGCGTGCCAGAAACCATCCGCTGGGGTATGTTGATTAAATTAAACCGTATCACCCTGCGGTTTTCGTCAATACTGTCTGATGGCATTGCCGATGGCTCACTTCGCCCGGTCGATGTTGCCATCGCCGCCGAGCTGGTGATGGCGGCGGTGAATGCAGCGTCGGAATTACCATTCTGGACACCAGGCATTACGCAGCAAACCGCAGTCACCCATTACGTCCAGCCATTGTTTATGGGCATGCGACGTTAACGATCAGGTGATGCGTAACCCGGCCAGTTTGCCGTCGTCGCGCCAGGCCTGTAAAATCTGAAAATACGCCATCGATCCGCCGCCATAGGTCGCGTTTTGCCGGTTAATTTTTTCAGATTGCCCTTCGTTATTGTAATAGCCGGGCGTGCATTCTTTCTGAAAAGTCTCGGCAATCATCGCATTTTGCACAATGGTGCTAACCCAGTCCTGTTCAGCATCAGGTGTTGCCTCAATCGTGGTGGCAGCAACGGTTTGCGCATGCTGCACAATATGGGCAACATGCTTCGCCTGTTCGTTAAGGTTATGTGGATAATTCGCCGTCCACCCGCCCTGCGGGCCACCCAGCAGAAACATATTGGCAAAGCCATGCACAAGGATACCGTGCAGGCTACGCGCGCCATCCCGCCAAGCTTCATCCAGCAACACATCATCACGGCCAATAATAGGATGGCCGGTGCGGCGGCGCACGCCGGTGCCCACTTCAAAGCCAGTGGCATAAATCAGGCAATCGATCTCGATACTTTGGCCATTCGCGATAATCGCGTTTTGGCTGATACTCTCCACACCGCGGCCGTTGGTATCTACCAGGGTTACGTTGGGCTGGTTAAAGGCCTGCAAATAGCTATCGTGAAAACACGGCCGTTTGCAAAATTGTCGGTACCAGGGTTTTAGCAGTTCTGCGACCGCAGGATCGGCTACCTGTTCTTGCACGCGCCGGCGTATTTCGTCCATTTTCTGGTCGTCAGCGGTTTCCGCCAGTTCCATCAATTTTTCACGCGGCAGGCCGGCATTTTCAGGCTTTTGCGCAATAAAAATCAAATTGCGAATAATGTCGGTCCAGCCATCCGAGACCAAGTCCTCGGCCTGATAGCCGCCAGACACCAGAATATTAAAATTATCCATGCGCTGCTTTTGCCAGCCCGGCGTCAGGCTGGCGGCCCAATCCATGTCGGTTGGCCGGTTATCGCGCCGGTCAACCGATGATGGTGTGCGCTGGCACACATAAAGATGCTTGGCGTGGGCGGCCAAATGCGGCACGCATTGCACAGCGGTTGCACCAGTACCGATAATCGCCACGCGCTTATCGGTAAGCTTGTGCAAATTGCCAGCAACATCGCCGCCGGTATAGGCGTAATCCCAGCGGCTGGTGTGAAAGCTGTGGCCTTGAAAATCGCTGATACCGGCAATGCCTGGCAGTTTGGGGCGGTTCAGCGGCCCGTTGGACATCACAAGAAACCGCGCGTGCATCGCATCGCCGCGATCGGTGGCGACACGCCAGCGCTTGCGGCTGTCATCCCAGCGCGTTTCGGTTACCGTGGTTTGCAGGCAGGCATTTTGGTATAAACTGTAGTGCTTGGCGATCCGCCGGCTATGGGCGAAAATCTCCGGTGCGCCGATGTATTTTTCGGTCGGGATGGTGCCGGTTTCCTCCAATAACGGCAGGTAGATGTAAGATTCGATATCGCACGCCGCCCCGGGGTAGCGGTTCCAGTACCAGGTGCCACCAAAATCGGCGCCCTGTTCAATGATACGCAGATTTTGCACACCCGCTTCGCGCAGCCGCGCCCCGGCAATCAGCCCGCCAAAGCCGCCACCGACGATTACCACATCAACCTCATCGTGCAGGGTCGCCCGATCTGGGGCGCGTGTGGCGTAGGGGTCGCCAAGGTAATGCGCCTGATCGCCACTGGGCTGCACATATTGAGCGTTGCCATCGGCACGCAGCCGTTTGTCGCGTTCGGCACGGTATTTCGCCCGCAAGCCGGCAAGGTCGCGGTCAAGCCCAGGTGTTAAGACATCGGGCGCTAAGCCATCGGACGCTAATATGGGGGCCATGCCGGGCGTCCTTGTTGTGCCGGGGCGATGTATGCAGCGCGGGCAGGTTTGCGGAAAATGGTTAGTTTACGGCGGTGAACGATTTTGAGTGTAGGGTATCTTTTGGCCGGCCCGCAAGCTGATACCAACGTGGCTCGCGCAATCCCGCCCAGCTGGGCGCCACTGCTTGGGCATTTTAGCGGTTCAGCCGGTATATTAACGTCGTTAGTCAAATTCACTCGCCTGGCGGTGCGCCCCTCACGGCACCGCGGGTATCGCCGGATCGCTTGACGCAAACGCCGTATAAGTGGCAATTTGAGCTGCCGGTATGTGTGGTGTGGCTTGGCGGCGTAACCCGGTTGCGTCATGCGCGCAGGCGATTTCTAATGTGCCCAATGGGTTTACCGTTTACAGCCAGCCGGCCCGGTGCCGCGCGCGGAGGATCGCAGTCTGTCGCAGCCCACTAACCCGATGCCGGTTTACCCTGCGCCATCGCGCGGCCGCGTGCTCGGCGGCGTGGTGGCGGTGGGCGCGCATGTGCTCTTGTTGTGGCTGGTACTCACCTATCGCGAAAACCTGCCGCCACGGCTAATGGCGATTTTACCGGCAAGTCTGATCAAAGCGCCACCACCACCACCGCCGCCGCCGATAAAGCCCACCCTGCTAAAACCCAATCCGCCAGCCCTGATGATGCCCGACATCCAACTGGCCGAACCCAAACCCAAAACCCTGCCCAAAACGCTGGTGGAGCCACGCCTAGCGCCGCCACGCTTTGGCCCGGCCGATGGTAATTCGCTGGCAATCACCTTAAACACCGCCAACACCGGTGGCAGCGCCAGCCGCGGTGAACTGGGCGATTACGACGGCGACGTAAAGCGCCGTATCGCGCGCGCCCGTGTGGTGCCGGTGCTGCAAAAAGAAGAACGCCGCAGTTGCATGATTGAGTACACCGTGGTGATCGATCGCGCCGGCCATAGGCAACGCTATTCGATAGAACCTTGCACAATACCAGAAATAAATGCGGCCGCGCGCACGACCATCGAAAATGTGCCGGTTTTCAAAGTACCGCCGCATTTTTCCGGTGATACTTACACCGTGCATGGCACGCTGAATTTTAACGTGAAAGTGGTTGAATAATGGTTCGGTTTGGCGCGCGCGCGGTCCTGGTTGTCAGTTTGGTGCCCTTGGCCGGCTGCAACATTCACACCGCCCTGCCCATGCAACCCAACGTGCCCGATGTGCCGCCGATGGAAGAAACCGATAGCCCCACCGGGTTTAATTGTTTTGAGGCAGGCTCCGCCATAGAAGATGCTGCTTGCGCCCATCCAACTCTTGCCGCGCTAGATAAACGCCTGGCCTCCACCCTGCACGCCCGCCTGCGGGAAGCCGATATTTTCGGCCGCGATGCGTTACTGGCCAATCAACGCGTGTGGTTAACCGGGCTTGCCAGCCAGTGTAATTTGCCCCCCGCCCGTACGCCCGGCCACGCGCCCGATGCGGCCACGGTATCGTGCCTGGCGCAAGCCTATCAGGCACACACGCAAGCGGTAACGATGTGGGAAAACCCGCCCGCACTTGCCGTGGTTGAAGCGCGCGCCATGGGCGAATCGATCAAATTCAAAACCGACATGCAAAAAGACCCTGCCCTGTGCTCGGTTCTTGCGGAGAAATTTGTGCGCTACCCAACGCGCGATCGCGGCGTCGATATGACGCGCATCGATGGGCTAACCCCGATTGCCGGCAGCCATGCCGGCACGGCAGATGGTGGTGATGCGGGCCAAAAAATTCATGTCGAGCTTTATGCCGCCAACGTTTTTGCCAGCTACGCACGGCGGGCGCGGTCGGTCAGCGTCAATGGCAACCGCCTGCTCGACCCGCTTTCCCTGGGCCAGCTTATCCAGGCGCAAAACGACAACATGGGCGGAAGGTTTTCGGCGTTTTCATCACAAACCAACGATTATGGCGCCATCGACGTGTTTGGCTATCAAGGCCGCACGCTGGTGCTGATCAGCGACCCCTGGGGGTTTTACACACCGGCCGCGGCCGGCGAAAGTGCCCGTGCCGGGGTGTGGGAATTGCGTGGTGGAACTGCCACCCCCATGTGCCTATACAGCACCTACCTGGCACCGGCCGTGCGTGATGCGCAAAAAGATCTGCCGAATTTTTCGGCGTGGCGTGATGAGCTGGTCAGTTTGCGTGAAGGCGACGCCACCGGCCCCGAACATTTAATCAGTGAAACATCCCGCCGCGAACAGGCACAGTTGCGGCGCGAAGCGGAATGGATCGTGCTGAACCTGCCATTGCTTGCCCGCGCGCAAGCCAATGTTGGCGGCTGGACCCCATGGCTACGCAAGCGCCACGATGCAGCGTTGGATGCGCTGGCGGCATGGTCAGACCAAAGCCCCGCGAACAAAGCCGCGTTCAACGAGATGTTTAACAAGATGCGCCCGGCGGCGCAGGAATTGTTAAGCTCGCTGCAGCAAAACCAGGGTTTGGATGCAGCAGAAGCCAAAGATGCCACGGCGCTGGCGATGATGGAGCTGTTGTATGGCGCGACGCTCAACATCGCACCGTCCTTGGGCAGCGATCTCGATGGCCCTGGCGCGGTTGCCGGCTATCGGGCGCGCTACCCGATTATCGCATCACCGCAAGGGTAATGGCGATTGGCGGGCGCGGGCAAACTGGCGTAGTGTCGCGTGATGATTACACCCACGCTCACCACACGATTTACTGATCGGTTTAATCTCACCACCCCCATCGCGCTGGCCCCCATGGCGCTTGCCGCCGGTGGTGCGCTGGCGGCGGCCTGTGCGCGGGCCGGCGCACTGGGTTTGGTTGGTGGTGGCTATGGCGATGTAGATTGGGTTGCCCGTGAATATGGTTTGGCCGCCAGTTTGCTGGCCGATGATACGACCGCCCAAACCCGACTGGGCTGCGGTTTTATCACCTGGAAGCTGGATGAAAACGCCGCTGCCCTAGATGCGGTGTTGCGCCACAGCGTGCCGCCAGCCGCTATCATGCTATCGTTTGGTGACCCGCTGCCCTATGCCGCGCGCATAAAAGCTGCTGGTGCAGCACTGATCTGCCAGGTGCAGCGCGTTGAACACCTGGCCTTGGCGGTCGCCGCTGGGGCAGATGTGATTGTTGTGCAAGGCGGGGAAGCCGGTGGCCACGGCATTAACGCAACCCTTGCGCGCAGCGTATTTACCCTGGTGCCTGAAGCGGCGGATTTTTTGGCCCAGCACGCGCCGCAAACGTTGCTGCTGGCGGCAGGCGGCATTGCCGATGGCCGCGGTTTGGCGGCAGCCCTGATGCTGGGTGCGGATGGTGTGCTGGTTGGCTCGCGCCTGTGGGCCACGGTCGAATCGCTGGCACCAATGGCGGCCAAAACACACGTATTGCCGATCAGCGGCGACGGCACCGCGCGTAGTGCGGTGTTTGATGTGCTAAGGCGAAAAAACTGGCCAACACCGTATGATTTCCGGGCGGTTAGAAATGATCTTTACCGCAGATGGGAAGATCGTATCGATGATTTGCGTGCCAACCCCGAGGCGCCTCGCGCCGAGTACGACCACGGGGTAGCCGCGCAGGATTTTACCCGCGCGCACGTAACCGTGGGTGAAGCAGTAGGCCTGATCAGCGATATACCAAATGCCGCCGATTGGCTAACCCGCACAACCGACCAAGCCAAGCGTCTCATCGCGCAGCCCACCAAAACCCCTTAAAAATCAAAAGTCTTTTGCTTCTTTTCTTCAGAAAAGAAGGCCCTTCCTTTACCGCAAGCACAAAAAAGCCGCCGGAGTTTCCCCCGGCGGCCCTTGTGTTCAGCGCAGTATCAGGAAAACTGCCCCATGGTGTTATGCACGCCGCCTGCCTTAAGTGCGGCTTCGCCGGCAAAATATTCCTTGTGGTCGTCACCAACGTCTGACCCAGACATGTTCTGGTGGCGAACGCAGGCGATGCCCTGGCGAATTTCCTGGCGCTGCACGCCCAGCACGTAACCCAGCATACCTTCACGGCCGAAATACTGCTTTGACAGATTATCGGTGGACAGGGCTGCTGTGTGGTAGGTTGGCAGGGTGATCAGGTGGTGGAAGATCCCCGCGCGCATGGCGGCATCGGCCTGGAAGGTGCGGATGCGTTCATCGGCGTCGATCGCCAACGGCGTTGCATCGTAATCGATGCTCATCAGCTTGGCGCGGTCGTAGGCGGTAACGTCGCTACCCTCGGCCACCATGGCATCGTACACCTGCTGGCGGAAATTCAACGTCCAGTTGAAGCTGGGCGAGTTGTTATAGGCAAGTTTGGCGTTGGGCACCACCGCGCGAATACGGTCCATCATGGCGGCGATTTGGGCGACATGCGGTTTTTCGGTCTCAATCCACAGCAGATCGGCGCCATTTTGCAACGATGTGATACTATCCAGCACGCAGCGATCTTCACCGGTGCCTGCGCGGAACTGGAACAGATTGCTGGGCAGGCGTTTGGGCCGCAGCATCTTGCCGTTGCGGTTAATGATCACGTCGCCGTTGACGGCGTTTTCCGCGGTGATTTCTTCGCAATCGAGGAAGCTGTTGTACTGGTCGCCGAGATCGCCCGGGGTGTGGCTAACCGCGATTTGCTTGGTAAGCCCAGCGCCGAGCGAATCGGTGCGGGTAACGATAATGCCGTTTTCCACGCCCAATTCCATGAACGCATAGCGGCAGGCGCGCACTTTGGCCAAAAAGTCTTCGTGCGGCACGGTCACTTTGCCATCTTGGTGGCCGCACTGTTTTTCGTCGGATACCTGGTTTTCGATTTGCAGGGCGCAGGCGCCGGCTTCGATCATTTTTTTGGCCAGCAGATAGGTTGCTTCAGCATTGCCAAAGCCTGCGTCGATGTCGGCAATGATCGGCACAACATGGGTTTCGTAGGTTTCAACTTTGCCCAGCAATTCGGCTTCGCGGGCGGTATTGCCGGCTTTGCGGGCGGCATCGATATCGCGATAAATCATGCCCAACTCGCGCGCATCAGCTTGGCGCAGGAAGGTGTAGATTTCTTCAATCAGCGCCGGCACGGTGGTTTTCTCGTGCATTGATTGATCAGGCAAAGGCCCAAAATCGGAGCGCAACGCGGCAACCATCCAGCCGGAGAGATAGATGTAGCGGCGCTTGGTGGTGCCAAAATGCTTTTTCACCGCAATGATCTGCTGCTGGGCGATAAAGCCGTGCCAGGCACCTAGTGACTGGGTGTACTGGGTGGCGTCGGCATCGTAGGCGGCCATATCGGCGCGCATGATGTTGGCGGTGTAGCGGGCGATATCCAGCCCAGTTTTGAAGCGGTTCTGCAGACGCATGCGGGCCACCGCCTCGGCGCTAATACCATCCCAAGTGCCGTTGTGGCTGGCGATAAGCTGGTTCACCTGGGTAACATGGGCCTGGTAGGTGCTGGCGGCTGGGGCATTGCCCAGGCCATCGGGGGCGCGGGGTGGGGTCGGCATGGTCATGGGGTGGTCCTTCTGTCTAAAATTTAGGTATCGTGTTCCGGTTGGCATATCGCCCTTCGCAGGTGCAAAAGATAGCGTTTTTGCGCGGCTTGGCGGGGCTGTGTGGATTTTGATGTGGCGGACTTCACAGGCTGCCGTGTAAATTTGTAAACTGTGTAAAGTTTAGACGGCAGGGAGCAGGCCCATGAATTTCGAGCTGGCCCATGAACACCAAATGCTCAAAGACTTGGTGGCGCGCTTTGTTCGCGAAGACTTATTGCCTCTGGAGCCCGAAATTCTGGCGGCCGAGGCGGCCGGGCAACCCTTGGCCGTGCCAAAAGCGGCGGTTCAGCGGCTAGACCAGGTTTCGCGCGCCATGGGGCTGTGGGGCTTAGATGCCCCCGGCGAAATCGGCGGCGCCGACTTGCCGATGGTGGCGATGGTGGGGGTGAACGAGGAGCTCGGCCGCACCATCACGCCCTACACCTTGCCGCCCGACAGCCCCAATTTGCGCATGTTGATGGCCAGTGTCACGCCGGCCCAGCGCGTGGCGTATCTCGAACCCTACGTGCGCGGCGAAACTATTTCCGCCATCGGCATATCCGAACCAGGGGCGGGGTCAGACCCCGGCGCCATGACCACGCGGGCGGTGCGTGATGGCGATGATTGGGTGCTGAACGGCCGCAAAATTTGGATCACGCGCGCAGCCGATGCCGATTTTACCATTGTCATGGCGGTCACCGATCGGCCACCAAATGGACGGGCCGCGATCTCGGCGTTTTTGGTGGATAAGCACACCCCAGGTTTTCACGTGGCGCGCGCCATCCCGATGATCGGCGGCGCCGTCACCTACGAAGTGGAACTGCAAGATTGCCGCGTGCCGGGGTGGAAATTGCTCGGCGCCGAAGGGGCAGGGTTTGCGCCCATGCAGTTGCGCCTAGGCGTGCGGCGCATTGAAATGGCCGCGTGGTCGATTGGCATGGCGCAGCGTGCGTTGGATATGATGTGCGAATACGCGCCGCTGCGCAAAACCTTTGGTGTGGCATTGGCCCAGCGCCAGGCGGTGCAATGGTGGGTGGCCGATGCGGCAACGCGTATTCATGCAGCCCGGCTAATGACGTATGATTGCGCCTGGAAACTGGACCAGGGCCGCGATGCCCGCCCGCAAATTTCCATGATCAAAGCGTATACCACGGAAATGGCCTACGAGGTGGTCGATCACGCCATGCAGATGTTTGGCGCCATGGGCATGACCCGCGAAATGCCGCTGCACCTGATGGCGGCCAAACTGCGCACCATGCGCATTTATGATGGGCCGACGGAAGTGCACACATGGGTGGTGGCGCGCGGCTTGTTGGGGGGGAAATAATGGCACACATTTTTGGCGCGCATATTACACTTAATATGGACGGCTACGCGGCTGTGGTCACCATTAACAAGCCGCCGCATAATTACGTTTCTACTGATTTACTAAGCGATCTTGCCGATGCGCTAGAAGCCGCCGATGCCGATACCAACTGCCGGGCAAGCGTTGTGCAAGCGGCCGGCAAAAACTTTTGTGCCGGGGCTGATTTTGTCAACACCGATCAGCCATCGTATGTAGCAACAGTGCAGGCAAACCCGCTTTATGCGCAGGCGTTGCGGTTGTTTGCGATCAAAAAACCAATGGTGGCGGCGGTGCAGGGCACCGCGGTGGGGGCTGGTTTGGGCCTGGCGCTGGTCGCTGATTTTCGCGTGGCGGCCATTGATGCAAGGTTTAGCGCCAATTTTGTGAAATTAGGGTTTCACCCAGGGTTTGGCATTACCCACACGTTGCCGCGGCTGATTGGGGCGCAACGGGCACACATGATGTGCCTCACCGGCCGGCGCATTAAAGCCGAACAAGCTTGCGACTGGGGTTTGGCCGATGA
This sequence comes from Acetobacteraceae bacterium, assembly GCA_040400005.1. Classification (GTDB taxonomy): domain Bacteria; phylum Pseudomonadota; class Alphaproteobacteria; order Acetobacterales; family Acetobacteraceae; genus JBBARC01. The sequence goes on from JBBARC010000035.1 coordinate 17,127, forward strand.
GGTGGTTGCACTGCCCGATCTGGCGGGTGCTGCACTGCGTTGGGCCAAGGAACTTGCCGACAACGCGCCGTTGGCGGTGGTTGCCACCCGCGCGACCTTGCGCGCGGATTTGGTGGCGGCGGTGCGCGCACAAACCGATCGCGAGCACGCGATACAAATTGTGCTGCGCGAAACGGACGATTTTGCCGAAGGCGTGCGTGCGGTATCGGCCCGGCGGGCGGGCGAGTTTAGCGGCAGGTAACGCCTGTGCGTTGGCGGCATCTTTTGCCGTTTCCAAAATTGTTACGTTTATGGCTTCGCACGTCCGCCAGCGGGGGGTGTGGACAGCCGGGCCCCGGGTTTCACCCAGGCTACCAGGGCGGGGAGGTGGCGCGGGGGTCGGGGGCGGGGTCGGGATATAGGGGGTCGCAGGTGGTGAAGAGAAATTCGTCGGGTAGGGTTTTGTAATTTATTTCGATGCCGATTTCTTCGCAGATGTTGATGAGAAGATTGGGGATTTCGATGGTTTGATCGGGGTCGGCGGCGAGATGTTGGTCGGCACGGGATGTGGTTTCGCGCAACAGGGCGGCGCGGTCGGGGTGGCCGGTGGTGACTACGCGCAAACCTTCTTGCAGCTTGGCGCGACGGGGATCGGGGTGGTACGCCGGGGTGCGGGGGGCGCTGGCTGGGCCTGCGGCGAGGCGGGCTTCGAGGGCGATGCAATCGCGCACGACGGCGGCGAGGCGGGTGAACAGCACGGCCGGATCAGTTGGTTTGGCCGATGAGGGTGTGGCGGTGCGGTAGGCTCGGGTGCATGCGGGATTGGCGTGCGGCGCTGCTTCATGATCGGCTTGCGGTTCGGCCGGTTGGGTGAGCTGCGGCTCTGTGTTTGGCACGACTTGCGGCTCTAGTTGCGGCTTTGGCGGTTTGGCCCAATCGGTCAGGGTGCGGGCAGCGGCGGCGCGGGCTAAGTCCATGGCGAGGTCAGCCAGCTCGGCGCACATGCGCAGGTGGCGCTGCGTGCGTTCGGCGGCGTCTGGCGGTTGAATGGGCTGGGTTGTGATCAGGGTTTTGCGGCTTTGGTTTAGTTATTGTAAATAACGATAGCGCGAGATGCTTATTTGGGCAAGTTATTTTTTATGTGATGTCGGTTAGTTGAGTCAGTTTTGCTAACTTTTTGGTCGTGGGTGCGGCTATGGGCGTGGCGGCATGTAGCGGCGGGGGTGTGCGGTTTGCTTGCGTTGGTGGGCAAAGCCCGCCCGGCGCGGTTGCTGGGGCACAGCTTCGCTAGGGCGCTGGCCAATCAGGGAATGTGGCCCGGTCCAAAATTCAAGACCTTCTTACCGCTGCGGGTTGGGCCAGCGCGTGCGCCGCCGATAGTGCTGCGGCCAAGACGGCCGAGCGCGCCAAAAAGCGTATTTCGAGCCCATCGGGCCAAGGCCATCTCCCGCTCGCCGGCAAACAGGCCATCGGGAGCAAGGCTCGCTCCATCCAACGCCCGCGCGGAACTCGCCCAGGGGCAGGTCGGCGGTCAGGCGATCACGGACACCTGAAGGGCAACACCAGAGCGTGCGGCCAGGTCACGCACAATCTCCGCGAACGTGGTCAGAACGCCAGGGTCTGCCGCTTTCAGCCGCGCGGCGTGAGTGACCTTGATGAAGGTGGTAACCCCGGCTTCCCAGTCCCTATCCGCCAAGCACTCGTCCACCGCATCCCAATTCCCGCCGAAATAAGGTGGAAAACTCAGGTCGCGCGCTAGGCAGAGCATAAACTCGCCCTTGTCATGCGCGCCGCTGGCATCAACCTCCAAGTTGGTGCCAGCATCGAGGCCGCGCGACACCACCCGCAGTGCCTTAGGCGCCGCGGCTGGGAGAGGTTTGCGGAGAAAATCCATGGTCATTCCAACGCTCCAGGTTTAGCGAAGCTGTACAAAACTGGTATAATGGTCCCGCGAATAAAAAAGCTCCCCGGTCCTGCCCTGCACAATACGCCGCGCGCCGCGCCCGGTCACGCCCAAAGTGGGCACGGTGTATTCGCGGTAATGCCCTGATAGCTGGACAGGCAACCGGGCTTCCCGGTTCTTGAACTCAATGCCGTCCCGTTGGTAGGCAAATGGCCCCTGATTGTCGATGAGGCCAATGGCGGCGGTGATGGCCTGCTGCTCCTGGGGATCTGCGTCAGGTGGCATCGTGATCATGGCAAGTGCTCTGGCGAAACGACCCAGACATCAATAAAAAATGGCATCAAAAGCCGCACGCGGCCAACCACCTGGCGCAAGACAGCGATTTGCTCAATGGGCAGCGGCTTTTGCGGTCAAGCAGGTTGACCGTAAAGAAATATGTGGCTCCCCACCACGCCGGTGGCGTCGGTATTCTAGCATCGAGACGGTATACGCCGGCCGGCAAGGGATCGGAAGTGGACACTGCAAGGGGCCGATGGTGAGAGAAAGGGTGCAATGCGAATGCGCCAGTCCGGCATTGCCCGTAAAGCGGGCTGCCAGTATCGCCAATGCGGCGGGTTACTTGTTCGCGGCGCCTGCCCGTTGCACTAAAGCACTGGCATGACACCCGACTCGTTCATCACCACATGGCAGGCAAATACCCGCAACGAGGCTGCCGGGTCGAAACCGCATTTCCTCGATTTGTGCACGCTGCTGGATGTGCCGCCGCCGCATAGCGACCCCACCGGCACCACCTATGCGTTTGAAAAGGGCGTGAAGAAGGCAGCCGGCGGCGGTGGTTGGGCGGATGTGTGGAAGCGCGGCTGCTTTGGGTGGGAATACAAAGCCCGCGGCGGCGATCTGGAAAAAGCGCATGACCAGCTTCTGCGCTATGCCGGCGCGCTGGAAAATCCGCCGCTGCTGATCACCAGTGACATGGAACGCATCATCGTTCGCACCAACTGGACCAACGCGGTGAGTGAACGGCGCGAGATCGGGTTGGAGGACCTGCGCGATCCCACCGTGCGCGGGCTGCTAAAAGCCTGTTGGACCGACCCTACCCGCTGGCGCCCGGCGGTAACGCGCCAGGCGTTGACCGAAAAAGCCGCCGGTGATTTCGCCGAACTCGCCCGCCGCCTGCGCGATCGCGGGCATGCGCCGCAGATTGTGGCGCATTTCGTCAACCGTTTGGTGTTCTGCCTGTTCGCCGATGACGTGGGCTTGCTGCCAGACCGGCTGCTGGCCGGCATGTTGACCTACGCCACCAAAGCGCCGGCCAATTTCGCCGCGGCAGCAGCAGAATTGTTCCGCGCCATGCGCGATAGGGGCGGGCGAGTCGGGTTTCAGCAGGTGGCGTGGTTCAATGGTGGTCTGTTCGACGACGATACAGCCTTGCCGCTGGATGGTGCCGATATCGCCCTGTTGGCGCGCGTGGCAGCGCTGGACTGGGCCGATGTGGACCCATCGATTTTTGGTACGCTGTTCGAGCGCGGGTTAGACCCCGATAAACGTAGCCAGTTGGGCGCCCACTACACCGATCGCGACAAGATCGGCTTACTGGTGGATGCGGTGGTGGTGCGCCCGCTGCTGGCGCAATGGGAAACCGCGCGTTTGCGGGTGGCTGGCGCCATGGATGAGCGGGCAGCCCTGATACGCGATGCCAGAGAATCGGGGGCGACCCGTGCGCAAGCCCAGGTGCTGGCGGATGCCGAGGGTATTACGGCGGAAAGCCGGGCGGCCAAAACCAGCCTGCGGCGCGCGGCTGACCGGCAATCCAAGAAATTGGCCGCCCTGCTGAGTGAGGCGCAGGCGTTATATATGGGTTTTATTGACCGGCTGCGCGCCTTCCGGGTGTTGGACCCGGCCTGCGGGTCGGGTAATTTTCTGTATCTGTCGTTGCTGGCGCTAAAAGACCTGGAGTTGCGGGTGAGCATCGATGCCGAAATGCTGGGGCTGGAACCCTCGCTGGCGTTGATCGGGCCGGAGGCGGTGTTGGGGATAGAAATCAACCCTTACGCGGCCGAGTTGGCCAGGGTGAGCGTTTGGATTGGGCATATTCAATGGGCGCGCCGTAACGGTTTTCCGCCGCCATCAGATCCGATTTTGCAAACGCTCAACACTATTGAATGCCGGGATGCGGTGCTGGCGGCGGATGGGTCGGCGGCGGTTTGGCCTGCCGCGAACGCAATTGTTGGCAACCCACCGTTCCTGGGCGGAAATCGGTTGCGCAGCGTCATCGGCGATGCTTACACAAACAAGCTGTTTGCCGCCTACGCCGGCCACGTCCCTGCTGAATCAGACCTCGTCTGCTACTGGTTCGCCCGGGCGCAGTCCGCGATTGTTGAAGGCCGCGCGGAACATGTGGGCTTAGTCGCGACCCAGAGCATTCGGAACGGTGCAAGTCGACGTGTTCTGGATCCAATGGCAACAATCGGTGCCATTTCTGTCGCGTGGTCGGATGAACCTTGGACCTTGGATGGCGCGGCTGTGCGTGTTTCTTTAGTGTGCTGGGGGCGCGGTCGGGCGCCAGCGCCGGTCCTCGATGGTATGCCGGTCAGCGCCATCTATGCGGACCTGACCTCAGGCAGCGCAGACCTGACAACCGCGCGGCAACTTGTGCAGAATGCCGGCATCGCATTTCAGGGATCGAAGAAAGTCGGGCCGTTTGAGGTGTCGGGGGAGATCGCCCGGAACTGGTTGCAAATGCCCAGCAACCCGAATGGACGACTCAATGCAGAAGTCATGCGGCCCAGCTGGATCGGGATTGATGTCGCTAGACGGCCACGTGATTTATGGATCGTTGACTTCACAGGGCTAACCGAGACAGATGCCGCGTTTTTTTCAGCGCCCTTTGTATATGTAACTGGACACGTAAAACCACTGCGTGACAGAAATGCACGCGACATTCGGCGAACCAGGTGGTGGTTACATGGTGACGCGCAGCCAAAAATGCGCGCTGCAATAAAGCCGCGAGCTCGGTGTATCGTCACCCCCGAAGTATCGAAGCACCGCATTTTTGTCTGGGCACCGCAACCGGTGCTGCCAGATTGCAAACTCATGGTCATTGCCCGCGACGACGATACCAGCTTTGGGATCCTGCATAGCCGTTTCCACGAACTTTGGGCGCTGGCAAGCGGCTCTTGGCATGGCGTGGGGAACGATCCCCGGTACACGCCGAGCACCACGTTCGAAACGTTCCCCTTCCCGGACGGCCTAACGCCGAACATCCCCGCCACCGCCTACGCCGCCAACCCGCACGCCGTCGCCATCGCCGCCGCCGCGCGGGCGCTGGTGGCCGCGCGCGATCACTGGCTAAACCCGCCGGACCTGGTGGATACCGTGCCCGAAGTGGTGCCCGGCTTTCCCGATCGGCTGGTGCCCAAAAATGCCGCCGCCGCCGCAACCCTGATAGCGCGCACATTAACCGCCCTTTACAACATGCGCGGCACGCCCGAAGGCACCTGGCTAGATACCCTGCACCGCGCCCTCGATGAAGCCGTCGCCCTGGCCTATGGCTGGCCCGCCAGCATCGCCACCGACGATGCCCTGGCCCGGCTGCTGGCGCTGAACCACGCCAGAGCCGCAGCCATCACGCCGAGCTAAACCATTCACTTTAACCGGCATGGTGATAGACTTCGCGGCCTGCCGGTTAAAAGCTTATTCGTCATATGGTTATGGTAGCAAGCGTAGCGTGGGTTTTAACCCACGTAGCCACACAATACATATCTTCGGCGTATAGAAATTGTCACATCAAGACACGGGTCTTTCTCCGTGCCCGTGTGCCGCCTGCGGTTATATTACGCCGCGTGCCGCGCACGTGGGTAAAAACCCACGCTACGTCAAAGTGAATGTCCGTATTGAGGTAGGCTTTGCGGGTGTGGTCGTTGTTAATCTGCGCGGTAAAAAACTCCACCACGCGCTGCGCCGCTTTTGGCGTCGGCGCGAATAGCGGGGCAGGGACCAGCTCGAGGGCAGGGGAGAGGATGAGGGCGGTGCTCATGCCGTTTCCCACGGGTTGATAAGCGTGAGTCCACAACCTGAAAATCCACCAGTATCGCGGGTCACAACACGTGCGCCATGGGCGTGCGCAATCGCGGCAATCATGAGGTCCGTGGTCGCCGTCGGCTTTCCGGCGCGTTTGCGGGCAGCAAAAAGCTCGGCATAGAGGTCTGCCGCCTTTTCATCGAACGGCAGAACCCGTCCTTCGAAACCACTGGCAAAGACCGCTTGCGCCGCGGTTTCAAAAACACGGCGACGGCGGCCTTCCGGCAGAATCCCAATGCCCGTAAGAATTTCTGCCTTGCAGACCGAGGTGGTAAACAGCAGTTCCTCGGATTGCGCTGCGATCCAAGCCGCCACCTCAGGCACCGGCTGGCTACCCATCATGGCCGAGATTACGTTGGTGTCGAGGACAAACATCAGTCAAACGTAGGAGGATCGCGGGCCAGCTCGCGGGGTGGCAATTCAAAGTCGATGCCACCTATAGGCTCGACCAACGCGCGGATGCGCTCATAGAGGTTGGCTGCGGGCGCCCGGACTGGTTCCTTGAGAGTCGATTGCAGGATGCGCCGCGCCTCGGCCTCCATCGAATGTCCATGCTGAGCGGCGCGCACGCGCAGCCGCTCCTTGATCGCTGGATCGAGGTTGCGGATCGTGATGCTACTCTTGAGGGTGGTGGGTTGATTTAACGGCATGATGGCATCTTACACTATGATTGCGTTGGTATCAATGAAATCATTGATGCCGTTGGCAGCGCGTGAGATGTCCGTGCTTTGTAGCGCGTCAAATGTCCGGGATGTTCGCCACCTGTTCTAGGGGGCACATGCGTCGGCAGTCGGTTCTGAGGGGCGTCTTTGTGAGCCGGTTTGAGGATGCCCTTGGGCGTTTCCGGCGGCGGTCGTTAACGGCGGAGGAGGCGCGCGAGCAGCTCGGGGTGATGGGGCGGCATTTCCGGCGGCTGTGTGTGCGCTTTAATGAGAAAGGTGCTGACGGGCTGGGTGACCGTCGCCTGGGTCGGGCCTCGCATTATTTTCTGACACCAGCAAGCGTAGCGTGGGTTTTCACCCGCGTAGCCACACAATACATATCGTCGGCGTATAGAAATTGTCACATCAAGACACGGGTCTTTCTCCGTGCCCGTGTGTCAGCTGCCGTTACACGATGCCGCGTGCCGCGCACGTGGGTTAAAACCCACGCTACGTCCGTTGTTCGCGGCGAATGTCCGCATCCTCTGCCGCCGCGACCAAAGCAGCATATTGCAACGAACCACTGGCCTATGGGGCTGCCCTCAGTCGGGTCGATCACCAGCTATTGGGTCGAGCGGCTTGCGTTGGTGGGTTAAAACCACCCTACATCCTTGGTTTGTTTTGACGCTCGGGTGCTCCAGATTGGCCCTTCAGCTGTCAGCCAGCCGTTGCCATTGAACTGCGACGCCCACAGCCGCCACTGCGCGCACGCGGGCAAGGATCGCCGCCACCCAGTTTCCCGGGCGACGCCGGCAACCGGTTAATCCCGCAATCTAAAATAGCTTGGCTGGGGCGGGAGGATTCGAACCTCCGCATGGCGGAATCAAAATCCGCTGCCTTACCGCTTGGCGACGCCCCAATGCGTGGCCCTGCTGATACTCAATCCGCAGCCATCCGCAAAGGGCCACGCGCTCAAAAACCACCACCGCCGTAAACCCACCACCCCGGATGGGCAGCCTGAAGCCGTGCCGCACAGCGCAGCGCTTCCTCAGGCGTGGCCGTCAGGCCAAAACAGGTGGCCCCCGATCCGCTCATGCGCGTCAGTAAAATCCCAGGCTCTGCCGACAAACTCTCCAACACCGTGGCAATCTCCGGGGCCAGCGCCACGGCGGCGGCCTGCAAATCATTGGTAAGCCCGGCAAGCCCCGCCGCCATCGCCGCCACATCGGGCCACGCGCCAGGCAGGGGTGCTATGCCGGAAAAACCCCCCGCCCGAGCCCGAAACACCGCAGGCGTTGCAACCGCAACGCCCGGGTTGACCAGCACCAGGCCAAAATCGGGCAGGGCAGGGGCCGCGCCCAGCACCTCACCGATGCCGCCCATGCGGGCCGCCTGGCAGTCTAGGCACACCGGCACATCAGCCCCCAAACTGGCAGCGATCGCGGCCAGCGTGGCGCTGGGCAAACTCACCCGCCAAAATTTTTGCAACCCCCGCAAACTCGCCGCAGCATCGGCCGATCCGCCACCAATACCGCTGGCCACGGGCAGGTTTTTGGTGAGCGTGATGGCCGCACCCGGCATGCCGCCGGCAGCATCCGCCAGCGCTTGGGCCGCGCGCAGCACCAGATTATCCGGCCTGGTGCTCAAACCCGCCGCAAACGGCCCATCTATGGCAAGGGAAAGCGTATCGGCCGGCCTGATGCTCACCACATCTGCGGCTTGGGCAAACACCGCCAAACTATCCAGCACATGATACCCATCGGCGCGTTTGCCGGTGACGTGCAGATACAGATTTATCTTCGCCGGCGCCTGTTCGCGTATCATCCCGGTGTGCTGTTACGCGGCCCCGGTCACGGTTGGGCCGATACCGTTTTCAGGCGCTTTTCAATGCGCGCCTGTTCATCCTCATCGGGTTTTAACACCAGCGCCCGGCGCCACTGGTTTTCCGCCTCTATCTTGCGGCCAACCTGCCAGTAAGCATCGCCCAAATGGCCGGTAATGGTGGCGTCGCCCGGTTGCAGCTCGGCCGCGCGCTCCAGCGCCTCAATCGCGCCATGCGCATCGCCCTGGCGCAATTTTACCCAGCCCAAACTATCAATAATGGCACCATCATCGGGCCGGGTTTTTAACGCCAGCTCAATCTTGCGGCGCGCCTCGGGCAGATCCTGGTTACGGTCAGCCATAGAAAAACCGAGAAAATTCAACACAAACGGCTGGTTCGGCGCAATCTTTAGCGCCTGCTGCATATCTGCCTGCGCCCGTGGCCATTCGTGGTTGCGCTCATACGCCGCACCGCGAGCATAAAATAGCGACCAATCGGTTTTGCCAGGCACCGGCACGCGCTTAATCGCCCGCGTATAGGCATCGATCGCGCCGGCGTATTTTTTCTGGTCAATCAAAATATCGCCAATGGCGGTCAGCGTATCGGGCTGGTTGGGGTAGGTTTTTGCCAAAACCTCCAAACTCGCCAGCGCTTCAACCTGGCGATCGGTGCGCGCCAGCAGCATGGCGATGCGCAGCTGCACCACCGGGTACAATGGCTCCACCGCAGGCACACGCTGCAGCAAATCAATCGCCACGTTGCGCTGGTCGCGGTTGGCGGCGGTTTCGGCAATCAGCAGCACCGGCGGCAGGGCGGTGGGGTCCACCCGCAAGGCCAAATGCGCCAAAATCTCACCAACGCTTGCGCCGCTGCGCTGGGTGCGGGCGACGCCGGCCACCATGCCATAGGCCATGCCGATGCCGGCACGCGCGTTGCTCACCGGTGGCGTGCCCAGGCTGTCGATCAGCCGCTGACGGGCCATCGCCAAATCCGGGCTGCGCGCGATCAGCGCATCAATAATGGCGTGCGCTTCAGTGGGCCGGCCGTTGCGGGCTTCCCAACTGGCCAAAATCACCGCTAAGCCCAAATCGGGGGTGGGCAACGCCTTGGCAATATCCTGGTACATACGGTTGGCCAGGCCATCGCGATGCGCCATGTCGGCGATCAACGCCGCATTAATGCTCAGCAGCGCATCGGTTTGGCCGTGGCCTCGCCCGGCATCATCCAGCGTGTTTAACGATTTATCAGTCAAGCCTTGGGCGGCCTGTGCCCAGGCCAGCAGCAGCGGGCGCAGCGCATCGGTAAGCCCTGCACGGGGCAGCACCGCATAGGCAAGCTCAGCTGCCGGCCAATTATTGGCGCGCGCGCTGCTATCGGCCAGCACCAAAGCCGCCAGCGGATTATCCGCCATCATTTTGACAAGCCGCGTGGTATCGGGGCTGCCGGCCAGGATCGACAGCAAAAACGCCTGGTTTTGCAAATCGGCGCGGGCTGGGTCGGCGGCTAAGGCGGTTAACATTTCAGCCGCCGCCCGCGTGTTATCACCCATTTGGGCGGCGTGGCGCCCGGCTAAAAACGCCTTGTAATCCGCGCCCAAGGCGGCCGGGGCGAACGGGGCGGAAACCGAGGCTGCCAGCAGCAGCACGCGTGCAAAATTGGTCATGGGTGCCAGACTACCTAACCCAAAGCGCGCCGCAAAGCCGCAGATCGTTCATGCGGTGCATAAACGTATCTAAAACCGCGGCCTAATAACGGGACAGGGCCAAATCCTCGTGCTCCACATTCGGCCGCCGGCCGCTGATAAGGTCGGCAATCAGCGCACCCGACCCGCAGCTCATGGTCCAGCCCAGCGTGCCGTGGCCGGTGTTTAGCCACAGATTTTTGTGGCTGGTTGGGCCGATCACCGGCGGGCCATCGGGGGTCATTGGCCGCAGGCCGGTCCAAAAAGTAGCACTGGCGGTGTCGCCGGCGCCGGGAAACAAATCATTCACCGAATGGTTTAGCGTGTCGCGCCGGGCTTCGCGCAGCCGGGTTGAAAAACCAGCTAGCTCCGCCGTGCCCCCCACCCGAATACGATCGCCCAAGCGGGTGATGGCCACCTTAAATGTCTCATCCATCACGGTGGACATGGGCGCCGCCGCGGCATCCTGCACCGGCATGGTAATGGAATAGCCTTTTACCGGGTACACCGGCAGTTTAATGCCCAGCGGCCGCAGCAGGGCCGGCCCATAACTGCCCAGGCACACCAGGTAAGAATCGCCGGTAATGATGCCCTTATCGGTTTGCACGCCAGAAATCTCGCCCGCACTGGCGCACAGCTTTTCGATCGTATGACCATACAAAAATTTAACCCCGCGCGCCGCGCACCGCGCCGCCAGGTTTTGGGTAAAAATATGGGCATCACCGGTTTGGTCGCCGGGCAGTTTTAAGCCACCGGCAAACTTGCCAGAAACCTTGCCCAGCGCCGGTTCCTGCGCCAGGCAGCCGGCGCGATCAAGCACCGTGTAGGGCACGCCCATCTGGTCGAGCACGGCGGTGTCCTCGCCCACACCATCCAGCTGTTTTTGTGTGCGAAATAGCTGCAACAGGCCTTTTTGGCCGGCATCATAGGTAATGCCGGTGGTGGCACGCAGATCGTCCAGCCTATCGCGGCTATATTCGGCCAGGCGCACCATGCGCGCCTTGTTGCGCACGTAAGCCGCCGGCGTGCAGTTGGTTAAAAACCGGGCAACCCAGGCGATCAACGCCGGGTCCGGCAACGGCCACACCACCAGCGGGCGGTGCTGCATCATCAGCCAGGTAATTGCCTTGCGCGGCGTATCTGGCCCCGCCCACGGGGCAGAAAGCCCAGGCGATACCTGGCCGGCATTGGCAAAACTGGTTTCCATGCCGGCCGCATCCTGGCGGTCGAGCACGGTCACCTCATGGCCAGATTCTGCCAAATACCAGGCGGAGGTTACCCCCACCACGCCAGACCCTAAAATTACGACGTGCAAGGCAGTCTCCCACAACCACTAACTTGGCCGCAGGTTAGCACAAATCGCGCCACGCGCAGCCAAAATGTGATCACATCTGGGCTGCGCGCCGCGGCTTTAGCCGACCAGTTCGCTGCCGGCAAAGAAATACGCGATCTCAATCGCCGCATTCTCCACGCTGTCCGACCCGTGCACCGAATTGGCCTCAATATCTTCGGCAAACTCGCGGCGAATGGTGCCGGCATCGGCGTTGGCGGGGTTGGTCGCCCCCATCACCCGGCGGTTGGTCGCCACCGCATCGTCACCAGCCAAAACCTGAACCACCACCGGGCCTGATGTCATGAACGCAACCAAGCCTTTGAAAAACGGCCGTTCGCTGTGCACGCCATAAAAGCTCTCGGCCTGGGCCTGGGTCATGCGAATGCGGCGCTGCGCCACAATGCGCAAACCAGCCTCTTCCAACTTGGCATTGATCTTGCCCGTCAGGTTGCGGCGGGTGGCGTCCGGTTTAATAATGGAAAATGTGTGCTCGATAGCCATGGTAAAAACCCTTTCAATTTGGCGCGGGGCTTAGAGCACCCCCCGCCTGGCGGCAAGCCCGTAGGGTCATCGGCGGAAGGGAAGAACCTTCTTTTTCTGAAGAAAAAGAAGCAAAAAGACTTTTAATACGCTGGTTCGGAGGTCTCGGTGGCCGCGTTGCCCCAGGCCCAGCATCATAAAAGTCTTTTTTGTTTCTTTTTTCTTCAGAAAAAAGAAAATTCTTACTTTTTGCACGCATCCATTCAACACGCGTTATTGCAACCCACTGGCTTCCCGCCCGCCCCAGGCCGTGCTACCCGCGCCCCACGTTTTGGGAGAGTTTTGTAATGTCCGAGAGTACCGCCCCCGAAGGCCAGCAAGCCGCCGTGCCCCCCCTGGTTGTCAATGTTCAGTACATCAAGGACTTGTCCTTTGAAGTGCCGAACGCCCCCGAGGTTTACGCAACCCTGCGCAACCAGCCGGCCGTGCAGATCAACCTGGATGTCCAGGCCCGCGCCCTGCAAGATGGCCAAAATGTCTATGAAGTTGTGCTGGCGGTAAAAGCCGAAGCGCGCGAAGCCAATGCCAATGGCGCCGCCGAAGGCCGCGTGGTGTTCATCGCCGAACTGCAATTCGGCGGTGTTTTCACGCTGAACAACGTGCCAGCCGATGCGGTAGAACCCCTGCTGCTGATCGAATGCCCGCGCCTGCTGTTCCCCTTCGCCCGCAACATCTTGTCCGATGTCACCCGCGATGGCGGCTTCCCGCCCGTCATGTTGCAACCGATCGACTTCGTCGGCCTCTGGCAAGCCCGCCGCGCCCAGGCCGAGCAGGCACCTGCGCTGGCTAACTAAGGTTTAAGACTAAGGTTTAAGACTCTTCTTTTTCTGAAGAAAAAGAAGCAAAAAGACTTTTATTATGTCGGCACCGGTTGCGCACGGTGCTGCGGTGCCCCAGGCCCAGCGTCATAAAAGTCTTTTGCTTCTTTTCTTCAGAAAAGAAGACCTTAACTTCGCCTTATCCTTATCTTGCCTACCGCCCGCGTTGCGTTAGCGTGGCACTCATGAACCTGGATTTTACGGATCACGAACTCAACCGCTACAGCCGACATATTTTGTTGGATGAGGTGGGGGCGGTTGGCCAGGCGCGGCTTAGGGCGGCCAGGGTGCTGGTGGTTGGGGCTGGCGGTTTGGGATCGCCCTTACTGTTGTATTTGGCCGCGGCGGGTGTTGGCACCATTGGCGTGTGCGATGGTGATGTGGTGGAGCTGTCCAATTTGCAGCGCCAGGTGGCGCACAGCGCTGATCGCATTGGCATGGGTAAGGTTGCGTCTGCGGTGATGGCCGCTGGGGCGATCAATCCGCTGGTGCGGGTTATTTCCCATGATATGGCTTTGTCGTTGGATAATGTGCGTGGGCTTATTGCTGGGTATGACATTGTGTGCGACGGCACCGATAATTTTGCCACGCGGTTTTTGCTGGCGGATGCCTGTTATTTTGCCGGGATTACACTGGTCAGTGCGGCAGTGTTGCGCTTTGATGGCCAGCTATCGATGTTTCGTGGCGGGGCAGGGGGTGCGGGCATTGCATGTTATCGCTGCCTCTATCCCGAAGCGCCGCCGGCTGGCATGGTTCCGTCTTGCGCTGACGCCGGGGTGTTCGGCGCGGTGACCGGGGTGATGGGCACATTGCAGGCGACCGAGGTATTAAAAGAAATTGTCGGGATCGGCGAATCGCTTGCTGGGCGGCTGTTGATTTGGGATGCGCTGGCCATGCGTTTTCGCACCATAAAACTGGCGCGCGATCCGGTATGTGCGCTGTGTGGACCCGCGCCGACGCTGGGCGCCGATTTGGCGCATCATCACCATGGCTAAAGCGCCGCAGGACTTGGCGATTCTACTGATATCGGGCGGGCACGAACGGGCGCATTATGCGTTTGTGCTGGCAAGTGCTGCGGCCGCACTCGGGCGTACTACGACAATTTTTGCAACCAACGAAGGGCTGCACGCGCTGGCGGCCGATTGGTCGGGGCTTGCGGATGCCGGCCGTGATGCGGTTGTGCGCAGGTTGGGGGTTGCTGGTTTGGGCGAATTGCGAGACGCCGCCACCGAGCTTTCGGTGCGGCTGATGGCGTGTGAAGCAGGCTTACGCAGCATTGGGCTGACGGCGGGTGATATGATGAACGGCGTAGAGATTGCAGGCGTTGCGACGTTTCTGCAGGCAAGTGATGGCGCATCGGTGGTCACGTTATGAAAATTGTGCGCGGTTGGTTGCTGGTAGCGTGCGTGTGTCAGGCCGCGATACCGGCGCAGGCCGCATGGGCTGCCGATACAACGCCGCCGATGGTCGGGCCAAAAACCAAACCGCCGGTGCGCCACGCGCCCAAGCCAATCAACGCGCGTGACAAGAAAAAAGCCGGCCAGCCGCATTTGCCCACCGCCCAGGATGCGGCGGTGGCGGCGGAAAAAGAAGCCGCTGCCAAGGCGCATGAAGCCGCCGTTAAAGCTGCCGCCGCCAAGGCTGCTGCCAAAGCTGCCCTACCCCCCAAGGCAAAATTGGCTGCCGACGTTGGCACCGCCACCGGTTTGCATTTGCCGCGCTACGCGGCGCTAAAAAGCGATGCGGTCAACATGCGCAAAGGGCCGGGCATGAAATACCCGATCGATTGGTTGTATCAGCGCCGCGAGCTGCCGGTGAAAATTCTGCGCGAATTCGATATCTGGCGCCTGATAGAAGATATGGACGGCATAAAAGGCTGGGTGCAAACCGGCACCTTAAACGGCCATCGCAGCTTTGTGGTGACCACCACCGAGCCCGCCATTTTGCGCGCCGATGCGCACGACGATGCCGATCCGGTCGCCAAAGTGATGCCAGGTGCTGTCGGGCGCATAAAAACCTGTGATGCGGCATCAGCCTGGTGCCAGGTGCAAACCGGTGGCTACAAAGGCTATTTACCCCGCAGTGCCTTTTGGGGCGCCGATCCTGGTGAAGCGATTGTGCCCTAATATTTAACGAGATTTACCGCATCAGCGGTGGGGGATACTATGCGTTTATTTTTGCGTTGCACCGTTGCCGTCAGTGTGTTCGCCATTGCCGCGCAAATGGCCCAAGCCGCCCCGCGCAGCCGCGAATTTTCGCAGGCGATAACCGCCTATTACACCGCCGACTGGGCTGCCCACCCAGTCACCGCCACCGCCCTTGGCAAACACGCAGGCGACGCCAAGCTCGATGATGTCACCGCCGCCGCGTTTGCCGCCAACACCGCCCGGCTGCACGCCATGCAAACCCGGCTTGCCGCCATCGACCCCGCCAAACTGACAGTAACGGAGCGCGACGACCGCGACGTGCTGCTTGGCGAAATCGATCGCACCCTGCTGCAAGATGAAGATTTGCAAAGCTGGCGGCACGACCCCAACGTGTATGTGGGCCTGGCTAGCTCGGCGGTGTTTCCGCTGATGGCGCGCGATGTCGCCCCCATTGCCGATCGCCTACACAACGTCATCGCCCGCGAAGCCGCCATCCCCGCGATGCTGACCGTGGCTCGCAGCAACCTCACCGCCATGCCACCGATCTTTGTGGAAGTGGCGCTAGAAAATGCCGAAGGTGCCGCCGATTTCTTCGCCCACGATGTGCCCCTGGCCTTTGCCACCGGTGGCACGCCGGCGGCCCGCGCGGCCCTGCATACCGCCAGTGCGAACGCCGCCCGCGCCCTGCAGGATTTTCATACCTGGCTGCTCGCCGCAGAAAAAACCGCGAATGGCGATTTTCGTTTGGGCACCCAGCGCCTGCAACGCATGCTGGCCAGCGACCTTATCCCCATGACCCCCGCCCAAGTGCTGGCCGCCGGCAACGCCCAGCTCGCCCGCGACCGCACCGACTTTTTAGCCACCGCCAAAACAATCGATCCTGCCTCGCCAGAAGCCGCTTTGGCCGTGCTGGATCGCGATCACCCCACCGCCGCCACCCTGGTGCCCACCGCCCAAAGCCAGTTGGCCGATCTGCGCCGCTTTGTGGTGAGCCACAAAATCGTCACCCTGCCATCAACCGACTTACCCAAAGTGATCGAAACCCCCGCCTTCGCCCGCGCCCTGTTCACCGCTGCATTAGACCAGCCCGGTATATTCGACACCCGCGGCCGCCAGGCATTTTATTACGTAACCCCACCCGATGCCAAAACCAGTGCCGCCGAACAGGACAAGTTTTTGGCCATCTTCGATCGCGCCATTTTGCAAAACATTTCGGTGCACGAAGCCATGCCCGGCCATTTCGTGCAGTACCTCTACCAGCAAGCCAACCCCAACCGCAGCCTGGTCCGCCTGCTCGCCGGCAGCTACGCCACCACCGAAGGCTGGGCCCACTACACCGAACAAATGATGCTCGACCAAGGCCTGGGTAACCACGATGCCAAACAACACTTGGCCCAGTTGCAAGATGCCCTGCTGCGCGATTGCCGCCTAGTCGCCGCCATCAGCATGCACACCGGCACAATGACCCTGGCCCAAGCCACCACACTGATGGAAAAAACCTGTTTCCAGCCCAAAGCCGAAGCCTACCGCGAAGCCCGCCGCGGCACCTCCGACCCCGGTTATTTCTCGTACACTCTCGGCAAACTGATGATCCTAAAACTCCGCGCCGACGTGCAAGCCGCCGATGGCAGTCGCTTTACGCTCGCCCATTTCCACGACCGCTTCCTCGCCGCAGGCCTAGTCCCCGTCCCCATCATCCGCCGCGAAATGCTCGGCCACGATGGGGCGGCGTTTTAGGTAAGGTTTAAGGTAAGAGAAAGAACCTTCTTTTCTGAAGAAAAGAAGCAAAAGACTTTTTACTATGCTGGGCCTGGGGCTTTCTTACCACCGAGACTTTCTGGGGTAGCCCGGGTGAAAACCCGGGGCCTCTCCGGCCGCAGCGTCCGCTAAGCCAGGGCGCCATAAGTGCGGATATGCACCGAACGCCACGGCCACAATCACGGCAAGACCCGCGCTGGGCAAATAACCCTTTATGCGGCGCCAACGGTTGTAAACTAGGCACCTGGGTTTCACCCAGGCTACGCCCTATCCTCGCGCCCTAAAAACCTTGCCCGCATAAGCGGCGGCGGCGATGGCAGCGCACACGGCGTGCGGTATCGCGTGGTCGCAGGCATAGCAGACGGTGGTCATACTGTAGGCAAAGCAGATCGCGGCGTCGAGCGTGGCGGCTTGGTTACGCATGGGGGCTTACTCCTGGACTTGAGGAGGCGCCTTATTGCGGGCATACAAGGCGCAATGTCCCAGCCCTCAACCGCAAATTGCGACCGCAACAAAGCGCAATCCCATGACTGATGGTGCGGGCGAGCCATTTGCGGTTTTGCTCGCCGAGCATTTGGTAAAGGGCACACGCCCAGGGCAAGACGCAGGCAAACGCTGGACTGACGAAGCTTTTGCGGCAGCGACAGGGGTAGGCTCCGCACGGAGCGTTTCGAATTGGCGTAAGGGTAAGGCGTTGCCGCAGGATATCGCGCCGATTTTGCGGACCTTCTTTGGCGATGTCATTTCGCGGGACAATTTGGAACGAGAGGCGCTGCGGGCTGCGTACCTAAAAGCGGTTATTGCCGGCGCTGCCGTGGCGCCGGCGGCACAGGCTTGGGTTGCTGACGCGGACCAAAAATTTACCCAAGCCTCGCTTGGCGCGCCGAGCGATGAGCTTGCCGCGAATGACCCGTTCCGCCAACAGACTCAGCAGGTGATTTGTCAGAAAGCGGCCGAACTCGCTCATGAGTCGGCGCGGCTGGGCAATAGTAAGGTTTGGCGCACACTGCCGGCATGTGCCGCGCAGTTACATGATTTATTGAATAGCGGCCCCGCACACATGCTGGCTCAGTTGGGGTATTTTTACCCGTTACTGATTGAAATTGGGCAGTTCTTGGATACCGATGTTCGGGTACAACGGGACCCGCTTTCCGCCGATGGGCCGTTGGATGCCGAAGTTCACCGGCTGCTGAGTGTGCTGGTGCGCACCGTGGCACCTTGGGCGCGGGGTTTTCCGACGGTTGCGCGGCAAGATAACGAGGCCGGTAAGATGCTGCTGCGGCCGGAATTATTTCAGCCGGCAAAAGACTTCACGCGAGTGGCAGTGGAACGGAATGCGATTGCGCCAAAGGATGCCGAATATTTGGCTATGCTGGCGAACAGTGCATCGGTGCCGGGGTATTTGGGGGAGAAGGCCGGGCAGGTTTTGATTGCCAGTGCTGAGAATTTGCATATGGCAGCGGCGGCCACGATTTCGGCGCGGATGGCAGACGCCAATGCACCGGCATTTGCGAATGATTCACCGCTTGTGCAACGGGCGAGTGCGATGTTGGCACACGCAAACCTTAGGGATTTAAACGCACTGGCGGCGACGCGGCCGGATGATTTTCGCCATGCGATGACGGCAGTGATCGCCGAATCGCGGCGGCAGGTTCTCGGCGAAGAGGTTCACTCGCCGGAGCAGATGACGACCGAAACGACGGCAATTCCCGCCGATGTCGAGGCCCAAGCACGAGAGATGATTTTACGCGGCGAGGCACCGCCGACGGCTTGGCACCCGTATATTTTGGACCTGAATTTTACCAACACAAATTTGGTGCACCTCGAGCTTGTCGGGGCGCTGACGGCGTTGTTAAGCCTCGATCTAACGATGACAAAGGTGACGGATATCGCCCCCATCGCCAGGCTTAGCGTGCTCCAAAGCCTCAATCTGTGGGGTACGCAGGTTGCAGATATTGCGCCCATTGCCGCACTTGTCGCACTCCAGACCCTCGATCTGTGGGGCACGCACGTTGCGGATATCGCGTCCATCGGCAGGCTTGCCTCGCTCCAAAGCCTTGATCTGGGCAGCACGCACGTTACGGACATCTCTCCCATCGCCAGGCTTACCGCTTTGCAAAGCCTCAGTTTGAGTAGAACGGAGATTGTAGATATTGCTCCCGTCGCTGGGCTTGCCGCACTTCAGGGCCTCGATTTGGGTAGCACTCAGGTTAGGGATATTAAGCCCCTTGCCGGACTTACCGCACTGCAAAGCCTTGGTTTGGGCGACACGCAGGTCGCGGATATTACTCCTCTCCACCGACTTACCGCGCTACTAAGTCTCGATCTCAACAGCACGCAAGTTGCGGACATTGCGCCTATCGTCGGGCTTACCGCGCTCAAAAGCCTAAATCTAATGAACACACAGGTTGCGAATATTACCCCCATTACCGAACTAACAGCGCTTCAAAACCTTGATATGATGAACACACAAGTTGCAAATATCGCGCCCATTAGCAAGCTTACTGAGTTGCAAAATCTGAATTTGAGTAACACAAAGGTCACCGATATCGCCCCGGTCGCCGCGCTTGTAGAGCTACAAAGCCTCGATCTAAGGGGTACAAAAATTGCGGATATCGCCGCAATTACCGGGCTTACCGCGCTGCAAAGCCTCGATCTGAGCGACACAAAGGTGGCGGATATCACGCCCATCGCCGGACTTACAGTGCTACAAAGCCTCGATCTGTGGAGCACACCGGTTGCCAATATTTCGCCAATCGCAAGGCTTCGTGCACTGCAACGCCTCGATCTGAGGGGCACACAGGTTGCGGATCTCGCGCCCATTGCCGGGCTTACGGCTTTGCTAAGCCTCAATTTGTGGAACACACAAGTTGCTAATATTACAGCCATCGCCGGACTCACTGCACTGCTAAGTCTCAACCTGATGGACACCCAGGTTAAAGATATCGCGCCAATCGCCGGGCTTACAGAACTTCAAAGTCTCGATTTAATGCGCACGGAGGTTGCGGATATTGCCCCCATCGCCCAACTGACCACACTGCAAAGCTTATATCTCAGGAGCACAAAGATTGCGGATATCGAACCAATCGCAGGGCTTACCGCCCTGCGAATCCTTGATTTGACCAATACAAAACTTGCGAATATCGCGCCCATCGCCGCGCTTACCGCGCTGCAAAGGCTATATCTAATGAACACGCAGGTTAAGGATATCTCGCCAGTTGCGGAGCTTACTGCGCTGCAGGTTCTCGATCTAATGAACACGGAGGTTACGAATATCGAGCCCATCGCCAGACTGATCGGGCTACAAAAACTCGATCTGAGAGGCACACAAATTGCGGATATTACGCCACTGATCGGGCTCACCGCACTGCAAAGCCTCGATCTGTTGGGCACACAGGTTGGGGATATTTCCCCGCTGCTCGGGCTTGTGGCCGGGGGGCTTAAGATTACCGGGCTACCCGGACCAAAAGCCGGCGTGGAAAGCGATAGCCCGCGATAGGGTTGGGTTTATAAGCCGTTACGACTTGGTCCGCATATCGCGATCGCGGATTTGGCATGGGGCCGCAATCCTTGCGATCGATCGCAACCAAACCGGCAGGTCACAGCACGCTAATAAATCTCAGATCGGCGCTCCACGGCACCCAGGGCAACGCAAGAAAAGCCATAGAATCCCCCCCCTTTTTTGCATCCGAAAACGAAACAAAAACCTTTATAAACACGGCACCCGTTGCGCACGGTGCTGGGCACCCCTAGACCTAAACTCACAAAAGTCTATTTGCTTCTTTTTCTGCAGAAAAAGAAGGTTCTTCCTTAACCTTTCCCTCGGCCCTGTTTCTGGCCGCTCTGTAAAAATCTGCGGGTCATTTCCCCCGCTGCGGCATGTGCTGGCGCAGCACCTCGTTCATCTGCGTCTGCCAGCCAGGGCCTTGCTGGCGGTAGGCATCCAGCACGTCGGGGTCTAGCCGTAGCGTCTGGTTAACCTTGCGGTCAGCCTTCGCCGGCCGGCCCCCGCGCCGCCGGATCATCTCTGCCGCTGGCGCGCTGAATATCTCCGCAATCGCATCGAGCGCGGGTCGCGCGGTGCGGATCTCCTCACGCGTCCATTCCGGGTTGTCTTCGTCCGGGCGTGAAGCCGCATCATCCTGTTTCTTGCTCATGCCATTTTACCTCCTTGCCGTTCGCCTTGCGGAAACTGATGACGTGGACAGCATCTCCTCGCAATGTGATAACTGCCACATGCAGCCGCAGCCCGAGATGTGCCAACACCCGCACCCGCGTCTCGCCGTAGTCTTTGCGCCGGTCTTCCTGCAAAACGGCGGTTTCCCAGGCAAGACCGGCCACCAGATCGAACGGCAAGTTGCGCTCGGCGATGTTCTTGGCATTCTTGGCGGGATCGAACGTGATGCGCACACCTTTTCGCTACAGCGAAAACTGGCCTGTGTCAATGGAATTGGCTGCGCGAAAACTGTCGCCGCGCCCTCCGGATTGTCCTGCAAGGACATTTACTCCGGGCCGAGTTGCCATGTTCCGGCAGCCTTCGGCCACCCTCCGAACCCATATTAACAAAAGTCTTTTTGCTTCTTTTTCTGTAACTCCCAAGCCCCCT
>JBBARC010000036.1:0-38198 GCA_040400005.1 Acetobacteraceae bacterium
GGTTAGCTGGTGCGGGGCAGGCTTAGCTTTTATGCGTTTCGCGGTTGAATCCGCGGATCAATGTTATCATGCACATAATGATAAATGAGATTGGGGTCGTTCTTCAGCGCAGCGGCAAGGTCGATTATGCTCTGAGAGGGCAAATCGGCGGCGGCACTACATGTTTGAAAATCGCCGGGGCTTGGCGATACCGCCTAAGCAAGGCGCCGAAGCTGCGCGGGGGCGGCGTTTTGACGCGGCGCCTGCAGGGGCCTTCTCAGCGAGACCGACTTTGGCGCAGCGGTAAGGGGAAAATGCAGATTAACAAACGATGGCAGTGACTCGGCGCTATAGCGGCCAACCGTTGAACTGATCGGCGCCGCGCCACCGATCAAGACCGCGGACATGGCGATCGCGGCAACGCGATACCGGCGTGAGTTAACGTCGCTCATATAATCCCCCGGTCGTCGTCGATTGCGCCCATTGACGCACCAACGCGTTACTCGCGCGGAAAGGGCACGCTACGCAAGCCACCAATCGACATACTATGAAATATTTTTACACCAACTCCGCACTGAAAATAAGCCGCGCCCGCTCAAAAAATGGACGGCCCCAGTGCCCATGCAGGCAATTGGCTACAGCTTTAATGCCCAGGCAGCTAAACCGAGCACCGTTCGGAGCACCGCCGCCCCAATCAACGCGATGCCGACCAGGATACAAACCGTATGACGAGCCAATTCCTGATACCCATCACCAAAGATCGATGAAACCAGAGCATAGAGAGAAAGGGTGCCGCCCAAGGAAACAAACGCTAAGATCGGCAGCTGACGCTGGGTGACGCTGCGGTAGCCAAGCAGGAACGCGCCGCCAGATATAATCAGCACGCCTATGCCAAGCAGACATATAGAGACGATTAAAAAAACATATTCCGGATCGGTGAGCCAGGTCAGCCAGGTTGATAATGACGATTCGTGCAAAAACCGAAAACGCCGGCTGGCTACGTCTTTTGGTTGTTCAAAGTGATTGAGTATCAAATAACTCGGCCTGCTGCCGATGATCGCGATATACATCGGCTCGATGAACGTGGCTGGCTGTGTCAAAAACAATGGCAGCAGCCGGATGCGGTTTACCCCGTCGATTTCCGGGCATAGCGTGTGCTGTTGAATGCCGAGATCATAACCTGTTTTGCCGATAGCGGCACTGCACGCCGGCGGCAAGCCAAGCCATTCCAGAGCACTAGCCGGCTCGGGCGCATGTATAAGAACGGCCTGTAGGATCGTATCCGCCCGATTAACCCGGTTCATTTTGACGAGAACACCAGTACTGCTAGCATTCACAGCAATAAACAATAATGGAGTCAAAACCGTGATTCCCAGCAGCGCAGCCGCCTGTGGCTTTCGTTGCCAGCAAATCGCGATGCATAGCGACGCGGCCAACCCAAGAAAAAACGTCAAGATACTATACTGAGGTTTTAAGATACCAAGCGCCAAAATACATCCAGCAAGGGCAGCAAACATCACGGCATTAGGCGCGCGCCGCGCCCCACTGATACCCACGATGAGCGTCGTTAACGCCAGCGACAAGACAATACCGGACGAATCAACATATAATGTATTGAAATAGGTCAGCACAGCGAGATCACCGAGTACTAGGTAAAAAGCAAGCGCGATAGATGCGCGTAAACCTGCCCCAACCGGTTGGGCTACACAAAACAGCATTAACAGCGTGGCGATGACCACTTTCCACGCACCGACCTCGCGCAATTGCACGTGATCGCCTATCTTATGTAGCCTGGTCGCCATCCAAGGGAAAAAATTATCTGATGAACGCAAGCACCAATCCGACATTGTCATGCCGTCGAAGATGAGATCGTTCACTGGGCCGGCTAGATTGTCGGATACCTTACCTTTTCCCGGATAATTCTCCCATACACCAACACAAGAGGATTGCCTGAAAAAATCAAGGTTGTTGGCGTATCCAGTAATCGGGTTGGTGGCAACAACGACACTCATCCGTAAGACTGTCATCAAAACCAAAACTACGCTCAACGTGTTCAGGACATTATTGAGAGTCGATCTTTGCCTACGAATTGATCGTAACCCACCTCTCAGTCGCGCGATAAGCCCATGCCGCCCAGAACCCATTGTCGCACTACCCGCCATCCGAACGAACCCGCCTAATTTAAGTCGATGTTGGCATCAATGCGTGCCACGGGCGACCTTGCGTATAACAACATCGCAGTACATGACCCATGCGAGCGCGAGGTAGGTCATCTCCCAATCCTGCTCCAGCATAAATTCATGACAGGCCTGGATGACCCCGTAAGGCAAATTCGTAAATCCCGCCTCCGCCGGCGTGTAATCGTTGAGCACAATCCATCCATCGTCACGAATCTTCCGCGATGCGATGTTAAGCTCCCGTTTAACCGACGTATAGGAATGCTCGGCATCAAGGTAAAAGACATCGACAGCTTTATCTTGCAGTGTTTCCATGGCAATAGCGCTGTCGGCCTTGAGCAATTCAACCTGCCCGGTTTGAAATTCCGCAGCAAAGCGATCGCGATAAAAATCTTCGTGCGTTCGATCTCCAAATAGGGTCGCGGTCGGTTGACCCCACAATGCGTCCAACTTGTGCAGGTCAAACAGGTCGATCGCGATAAATTTTCGTGGCTTGCAGATATCCAAAATTTTTCTGCTGAAATCGCCTAAGGCCACTCCAACCTCCACGATGACCGCGTCCTGCGGAAGTAACGGCAGGATATCCGCGCGGTCGGGCAGAATTTTTGAGTTCGCCAGAAGCCGCATCGGCAATTTCGGGTAGCGGCTGGCATCGAGGACCGAGGTTTCCACTGTGGGCTCCTAAAGTATGTGACCGTCAATACGAGACCGCCCGGCCCGCCGGCAAGGGTAGCTGAGGGTTTAGTGCCTATGGCAGTCCGTGCCGCGGCCCGGAGGGAGAGGCTTCCCGTGCTGCGAGGACGACGATCCCGCCAAACGTCCCGGCCGGCTGGTAGTGGGATGCAATCCAGTTATCGAGGGCCACTTCCCCGCTGTCGCGGGCACTGTCGTTCGGTTCAACCACATTGGCAAAAACATCATCCTCGACAATCATGCAGGGCGGGGATGCAGTGTATTCAGCGATCATTGCCTCCTGCACGGCTGCGCTATTCTGCAAGCCTGGGTCGAAATGATACCAATGTGTTGCGGGCAATCGCTGAGCGAAGAAATAGAACGCCACGTCATTGGCAAAAATCCGTCGGTGCTGCGTTTGCCCGACATAAATCCGCGCCCCGGCCGGGCATTGCGCATCAACTAGGTGTGCCGCCGCGCGCAGGTCTTGCGGCAGCACCGGCAGGCCGGGTGCGGCCAACCGCCCGGCAACCATCACAATCGGTGCCAACAAACCCAATGCCGCTGCACCGGCCAGCCATCGGCGGCGTGATGGCGCCGATTCCTGCCATAGCAATGCGGCCAGAACCGAGGCTGGCGCAAAGGCCCCGTTGATCTGCCAAATATCTGCCCGAATTACGGCTTTGGCGCAAAATATGGCGGTAACCGCCAGCGCCAGCAGTCGCCCGGTATGACGCCGCCATGACCAAGCCTTCCAAGCTGCCGCACAAAGCACAAGCCATGGCACATAATAAAGGGCAGCGCCGGGATCGGCGGCGATCAAAGCGGCGCCCGGGGGCGGGAGATGGCGGGCGGCGGCGTAGACATGCACCGGATAGTCGAAACTATCAAAATGAAACCCCGGCCACGCGCCAAGCGGCAGCATAACCAGGGCATACGCCCCCGCGACTACGCCAAAGCCTGCGACAAACGCCGCCACCATGCGCAGCCCGCCAGAGGCCAGCACCATGCAAACGATATAGGCCACAAGCAAGGCTGCCGCGATATCGTAGCGGAACAGACCGGCGATCGCGGCCACCACACCTGCCGCAAACGGGCGCTGGCGTGCCGTGAGCGCGACGCTCGCCATGGCCAGCCCGGCCGCCGGAATAACCGGGTAGCCGGGCTGGCCATAGGCGGTCAGAAAAATCAGGCTACCCGCGCCAGCAGCAAAGGCTGGGCCGGCGGCGACCCCAAGTGTGCGCGCCAGCAGCGCAGCACTGCCCGCCGTCAACACCCGTATGACCGCATCAAGCACCCGCAGCAGCAGATATTTGGCGCCAAACAATCGGATTAGCGCCGCCAGCAGATAGAACTGCGCGGGCCCGTAATTGGCGTAAAAATCGCGATGCGGGACCTCACCCGCCGCCACCAGCAAGGCGCCGGTGAGCTGAATTCCCTCATCATAGAGATCAATTCTATGCGGCAGGGCGAGCACCACCAGCGGCACCAGCCCAACCGCTAGCAGCGCAAGCCACCGCTTAGAACGCGGCAAGTCTTTCCTTTGGTCAGCCCGCAAGCGTCACCAAGCGCGCCTTGTCCTCACCAATCGCAAAATTGAGCGGCAGCAGGCCAGACGGCACAGGCTCCCCCAGTCGCTTCGGCCACTTCATCAGAATCATGCTGGCAAGCCCCTCCCGTAATCGGATCTTGGTAAAGTCCGCGTAAAAAAAGATGTGTTCCCCAGACGTCGCGAAGAATTTCTACAATCAACGCCAGATCCGCCTATAATCCAATTTCTGCTTTCTGCACTTAGCCATCGGGCCAGTACCTGGCCTCGCTAACGCCGTGAATCTCAGATCAATGGCCATCCGTGGCGGTCGAAGTCGTATTCGCAGCATGGCAGCCGCCGCCCGCGGCTATCACGGTGCTGCTCTGGCTCTGGCCCAAAGTAGCGAAACCACACTAGCTGGCGGCCGTCTTCACCATCCTCACAGACGACCTCGCCTGGAACAGAGTTGTCGATATTATTGCAATTGCATCCTCGCGAAACGCAGTCATCGCAAAAATCGCGCCGGGGCCCGCTCGGCATATAACGCCAGACAGCCGGCGCACCGCACCGTATGCACGTTGCAAGCGTGCGGCGTAGGAATGTCCAGCGCCCCCAGCGTAAGGCACGCCGCAGCGGGCGTGTGAGGTTATAGTACTGTATTTCAGCCTCATAGAGCAGCGCATCACGATTAATGATCCGCGCGATGGCTGTTTTTATGGGCACAATTCGATTTTCCATCTTGTAAGCGGATGATCCACCAGTACGATATCATGATTTTTCTGGTGCTTATCTAGAGGGATTGCCTTTACCCTTGGGTGGGAACGCTCAGTACAACCGCCTACCGACGGCAATCATGGACGCGGCCGCAGCCGCCGCCAACGCACTGATCAAGCTCTTTGGCAGGATAACGCCCGCCGACATAATCTGATCCCATGCCTGCATCGCAGTTTTTGACGGCCCGAGGATGGTGGCTTCCAGCAATGGCGCCGGTAACCGATGTAAGGTTTTCCCCTCGATAATCGGTTTGCAAATATTCATAAGGGTCACGTGGAGTGCCACGCGGGCGCCGTCGATAAAAGGCCGAGCCAAATCATCAGGCGGGCACGCCTCCATCTCGGCGATAAAGCCCGCCAAGTCTTGATGACCTTCCCGCCAAGTAAAGAAAACACCCACGAGACTTTTGATTAGGGCCTCGGGCTTGGGGTATTCCGACGCAACTTTTGGGGTCTTCTTCTCCGAAAGCGCGTCCCGTAATGCCCGCGCGGCCTGTTCATAAAGCGCCCCGGCGATCTCGGGCTTGCCACCCGGAAACGCGTGATACAACGCGCCGTTGGCAACCCTAGCGGCCGCCAAGATCTGCCGCGTGGTTGTGCCGGCATACCCATTTTGGCCAAACAGGGCCCGGGTGGAGGCGAGGATCCTTGCTCGCTGATCAGAGATTTTTGGACTGCTCATACGCACTAAATCCTCTTGGCCAGACAAATTGGAGCAATGCTCCAATTTTGCCCGTTATAGCCGAGATTCGACGAGACCAAAGGTGATTTTCTCCGATCACAGGGCCGCGAATCGCTCGCGTTGCACCACCACATCAAACGAGCGGCTTTCCGTTGATGATTTTTTTATCAATAAAAACAATGGATAAGTCCGGTTAGTCGCCCCTGGGAAGTTACCGTCCACAGCCGGGTTGGCCGGTCGTGACGGCATTCTGGGTCGATGAGCAAAGCCCTTCCAGCGAAGCACTTGGTGCCCAAAGACACCGCCCTGGTGACCCCAGGGTCGGTGCTTATCAGCGCAATAGTGCCGCCGCCCAACCGGCCCGCACTCAATCCCACGCTCACCGCGCTGGCCGCTCACTTGGGTCGCCAAGCCGCCCGTGAAGCGTTCCGCGTGGCGATGCGGCAGCCAAGCCTCGGCACCAAGGACCACATCAAATGACCAAACCCACCACCCGCTTGCCAACGCTTTTTTCGGTTGCTGAGGCCGCGACCTCCTTGCGTATTTGCACCAAAACACTGCGTAAAATGATCGATGCCGGCACGCTGCCGCACCACCGTATCGGGGGGCGCATTTTGATCGCCGAGCGCGACCTAGTCGTCTATTTGGCCCAGGTCAAAAGTTAATGGCGCGCAGTTCAACTATATTCCACTGCTTTCCACGGTTTATACTTAATAGTGAGGGTGCAGGATAGGCATTGAACTTTAATTTACTGTTGACTTACTCACTATATCGACGCATTTACTCTCAAATCCAAAGGATTCCACCAATGTTGAATCTACAGCAGCCCAGCTTGGCCCCTAAGTTCACCCTGGCAAGCCTTAAGCAGGTCATCGCAAATCGCGACGATTTCACCGCCGCCCAACGGTCAGAAATGGCCTCAGCCATCAACACGGCGTGCAAGGTTTTTGGTCAGGCACCCCACTTGGTTTCGGCCGATGCCATGACCCTTCGCCCGATGCTGCATGCGGCCCTGCCGATGGCCCAAGGGGTGTCCGCCGACCGCTGGGCCAATGTCAAAAGCCTGGTCATCAAAGCGCTGGGCTTGGCCGATCCTGCCGTTATCCCCGCCCGAAAAAACGGCTCGCTGCTGCCGGCATGGACAGCGCTACTCGGGTTGCCTGAGGCGCATGAGTTCAATCGCGGCCTGGCGCGCTTTTCTAAGCGGTGCAGCGCCCAGGGCACCGGCCCTGATGCGGTCACCCAGGCGGTCTATGACACCTATTATGATGATCTGGCCGCGCATGGCATGATGCGCAGCCCGCGTGAAGCGCATCAGCTGACCGGGCACACATGGAACAAGGCGGTGAATTCGGTGCCGGGTTGGCCCCAGACAACGCTGGTGATCCAAAATTTCCGCCATAATCGGTCGCTGGCTTGGGATGCTTTCCCGGCCTCATTCAGCGCCGATGTCGAATCCTTTCTCTGGGAGCGTTCATCGGATAACCCGTTTGATCTGAAGAGCACACACCGCCCAATGCGCCCGGCCACGATCACCGGCAAACGCGCGCAAATCCGTCAGTTCGCCAGCGCCCTGGTCGAATCCGGCTATTCCCCCGAATGCATCACCGGCCTCGCTGATCTGGTCGATACCCACGCAGTAAACGCCGGCCTTACCTTACTCTGGCAGCGCGCCGGCGGTGTGAAGACAACGCGTATCCATGCAATGGCATATATGTTGCTGTCGATTGCGCGCCATTGGGTGCACGCTGACGTCGCCTCCATCGCCGCGCTTAAAACGCAATGCAAGAAGCTCGCCCCGAAAACGAAGGGTTTGACGAGCAAAAACCGCAAACGCCTGCGCCAATTCGCAAATCCGGCATCGCTGAAAGCTTTGCTTGATCTGCCGGCGCAGCTCTTTGCCGAAGCTGCCCGGATTAAGCCACCCACCGTTGCCGAAGCTCGTGCGGCACAACTCGGCCTGGCGATCGAGATCTTACTGGTGGCACCACTACGTATCAAAAATGTCGCCGAACTTGAAGTTGGGCGCACATTGATCATCAGCGGAAAACGGATCGCCCATATTGTGATCGACGCTGCCGAGGTCAAAAACGATGTTGATATTGAGGTGCCGCTACCGCCACGCGTGGCAGCAATGGTCGCCACATACATGAAAAATTACCATCATTTGCTCGCCCCTCCCGGCTGCAAAATGCTCTTTCCAAGCGCGGATGGTGGCCACAAGCGCACTAGCGTTCTTAGCAACCAAATAACCAAAATTATAGCGCGCCGTTGTGGCGTTGATATGAATTCGCATCTCTTTCGCCATCTTGCGGCTAAGCTTTATCTGGATGCCAACCCCGGCGCCTACGGCCTTATTCGTATGCTGTTGGGCCATAAATCTGTTGAAACCACCACGGCGTACTATTGCGGCTTGGAATTTGGCAGTGCCTTCGTTGCTTACGATGCCATCTTGACCGGCCGCCGCGCTGAGCTTGCCCAGATCGGTGGTGGGGCCAAGTCTATGCAGGGGCGCCGCTAATGCGCATCCGTCATCCGACAAACCCAGGGATGCGCCTGGGCATGCCCATGACCGCCTGGCCCGAGGCCGATCAAGCTGCCTGGCACTATGCTTTTACGACCCCTGGTTCACCGTTTGACGATCACGGGGTCGGGGTTGATATGCGCCTGGGCACTAAGGATGCCTTTGCCACGTGCTATGCGCGCTGGCTGCTGTGGATCAAACAACACGACCCAGCGGCATTGGACATATTGCCAGGTGCACGCGCGACCGAAGCCCGTGTGATCGCCTATCTTTATGACCTGCGCAAAGAGATCACCCCACTGGGGGTGTTGAACTATGCGACGCGCTTACGGAGCGTGCTTGGGTTCATCGCCCCCAAGTACGATTGGGAATTCTTTAAAGTGCCGATCGACAATTTGGCATATCATGCCAGCCAGGTCCCCAAAAAGCGCCTTGATCTGGTGCCCACCGATCTGCTTTTTGCCTTTGGTTTTGAGGTGATGGAAAGCGCATCAGCAGATAGGGCGCTAACGGATATAAAGCGGGCCGAGCTTTTCCGTGACGGGTTGATGATCAGCTTTTTAGCCGCCCGCCCGCTGCGCCTGGATAATATGACCGAGCTGGAACTTGAAAGCCAACTATACACAGAGGGGGAGGGCTATGCCGTTGTCCTCCCGCCCACAGTCACCAAGACCCATAGTGAGGTCGAATTTCCGCTGCCCGAGGTGCTTACCGTGCCGATGCGTGACTACCTGACCGATTACCGGCCTATCCTAGGCGCCGGTCCATTTGGGGTTGAGGCGGGCTACGCCGATCAAGCGCGCTTCGTTTGGCTCGCAAAAAGTGGGCGCCAATACCCATCGGATAGTTTTGCCGCCATGCTCACCGCGCGCATCCTCGCGCGTTTTAACAAAGCTATGACGACGCACAATTTTCGCCATAGCGCCGCAACCACGATTGCGGAAAATCAACCTGAGGAGTACCGCATTATCCGGTTGATCCTTGGTCACAGCACCATGGCTACGGCCGAAAAATATTATATTCGCGCTAAAGGTCGCCAAGCCGCCAGGCTGTATCAAGATCACCTGGATGGCCTACGCGAGGCGTTGGCGAATCTTACCATTGAGGCCGATGATGACCACGATGTGCTGGAGGACGATCTATGCGCACGATAATTTATGCGCGGTATTCTAGCGAGAATCAGCGCGAAGCATCGATCGAAGACCAGATTAGGATTTGCCAGGCCCGTGCCGATCGTGAGGGCTGGCAGGTTGTCGGCAGCTTTACCGATCAGGCGCTTTCGGGGGCAACGACTTTGCGGGCTGGCTATCAAGGGCTGCTAACCGCGGTGCGGAGCGGCAATGTCGACATTGTTCTTGCCGAAAGCCTGGATCGCTTTTCTCGCGATCTTGAGCATATTGCGTCGTTTTATAAGCAGTGTGTGTTCAACAATGTCGTTATCCATACGCTAAGTGAGGGCATTGTCTCGGAATTGCATGTCGGTTTCAAGGGACTTATGGGGTCGATGTTTCTCAAGGACCTTGCCGATAAAACCCGCCGTGGCCTGGAAGGGCGCATCCATGCTGGGCGCTGCACGGGCAGCCCGGCCTTTGGCTACAGCGTGGTTAAAAAGCTGGCCGATAATGGCGAACTCGATCGTGGCCTGCGTGCCATTGACCCGGATCAGGCGGCTGTTGTTCGCCGTATTTTTAGAGATTTTGTGGCAGGGGTGAGCCCGTTGGGTATCGCCAGGGCTTTGAACGGTGAGGGTATAAAGGGCCCAGGGGGCGGGATTTGGTATGATTCCTCGATCCGCGGGCGGGCTAAGCGTGGCGATGGCATTTTGCGCAATGAATTATATGCCGGCCGCAACGTGTGGCGCCGCCGGGTTAACCTGAAAAATCCGATTAGCGGTGCCAGGGTGCGCCGGGAGGCGGCCCCTGAAACCTTTATAAATGCGCCGGTGCCGCATTTGCGGATTATCGATGAGGGCCTTTGGCAGGCGGCACAGGTCAGGCTTGCGGCTGAGGCGGCAGCGCCGACCGCTCCGGGCGCCAAGGGCGACCATGCCTTCTGGGACCGGCGCCACCCCAAGCATTTGCTCTCCGGCAAGATCGCCTGCGGGGTCTGTGGCCGGTTGTTCGCGACGTTGGGCAAAGACTACCTGGGGTGTGTGGCGGCCAAGCACCATGTTTGTGGCAACAACCACAGGGTCCGCAGGCAGGTTGTCGAAGCCCAGGTGCTGGGGATTTTGAATACCCAGCTCATGCGGCCAGATTTGGTTGAGGCCTTCGTGGCCGCCTTTAATGAAGAGTGTGGCCACTTGGTGGTCGAACTCCACGCCCGGGCCCATAGCCGCCAGCGTGAACGCGCGACCCTTGATCGTAAAATCGCTAATCTGGTGGAGGCGATCGGCGACGGTCAGACGAGCGCCGCGATCATGGCCAAGATACAGGAGTTGGAGGCAGTGCGGGCCGGGCTAGGGGAGGCCGGGCTCGATGAGGCCCAGCCTCTCCCGGTGCTCGATCCCGGCATGGGCCTTACCTATGCCACCCGCATGGCCGAGCTAAGCGCGGCGCTCCAAAAAGGCGATGACCCCGAGGGCCTGGAAATCGCCCGCGGGCTGATTGACCGGGTGCTTATCCACCCCGGTGAGACCGATGATGATCCGCCCGGTGTTGAGCTTATTGGGGAATTGATTAGCTTACTTAAGGTGGCCGGCGTCGGCGGCACCGGCACCGCAGCGAAGGTAGGGCAGGCAGATCAAAACCCCGTTCTCGACTTGTTCGTATGTTCGGTAAAAGCGGACCCAGGGGCGAAGCCCTTGGCCTTACTTGCTTTCCCCAGTCCCGCATCAAGCGGCGAGGAGTTCGTCGAACTTGCGGCGGCGGCGTTGGACGAGGGTCCAGGCGGCTTTGACGATGAGGGCGGACACGCGGCCGCGGGGTTTTAGACCGATCGATTTCAGGATCATCCCCACGCCCCGTTCCATGTGGTGGTAGCGGTAGGTGCGCATGGCGCGCGACATATATCCGGCGATGCAGCGGTCGTGGGCGTAGGGGGTGCCGGGGGCATCGTTGCTGCAGTGGAAGGCGTAGGCGAGTTCGTCGTCTTCCGATTCGCTAATGCGGCCGGCGGCGATGATCAGGCGGCGCACCATGCCGATATTTTCGCGCCCCAGGTAGCGGCGCAGGTGATCGTAGAACAGTTTGAAGTGGCGGAATTCATCGGCGGCGATCAGTTTGCAGATATCGCGTAGCACGGGTTCGTCGGTGGCGTCGGCAAGGGCGGAATAGTAGCTGGATGTGCCGCTTTCCACGATACAGCGGGCGATCAGTTCGCCGGATCGTGACCCGCGGGTGGAGGCATCCTGGCCGTTCAGTGGCAGGTCGTAGCCAGTGCGGTAACGCTCGAAAGATTCGCCATAGTTCCAGCTTGGGTCGGCCAGCATCGCCCAGCGGCCGAGCGCATCGCCGTGCTGCACTTCTTCCAGCGCCCAGGTGTCGGCGGCTTGGCGCAGGGCGGGATCATCGGCGAACACGCGGTTGAGGTAGGCGCCGTAATCGGTGCCGTTGCGTTCCACCATGGCGGCGGCTTTAACCAGCGCCACGAGGTCTGGGTTGACGCGGGTGCGGTCGAACCGGTCCCAGGCGACATCGTCGATTTGCCAATGTTTCATGGAAGCAGGGTCATAACAGTTTTGGGGTTTAGCCTTTGGCGTAGAACGCCACGCGCGGGTTTCGCAAGGTTTTTAGGGTGTGAAGTCTAAAATGCCAGTGCGGCGTTGCCACGGGAAGGGCAGCCCGGCCAATTGTGGCAGGGCTGCAACAGAGTTGGGAAGTTTAGCCCCAGTTGAGGCCCAGTTGAGGCCCAGAATAGCCGGGGCTTAGGTCGCGCTGGCATCCACCCGGGCGCGCGCGATCTGCACGTTATCCAGTGCCGCCTGGCGCGCATCGTTATCGAGTTTATCAACCAGCACCCAGGCGGTTTCGGCCTCAGTTAGGCTGGTTTTGGCCCGCGCCGCATCGATACCGTCTACTGCCACCGCTTCATCGGATAACACGGTGCAGCGTTCGGCGGTGATTTCGGCAAAGCCACCGGCGACAAAGAATCGTTCGGTGACGCGGCCGCCTTCATGCAGGCTAACCACGCCGCCGCGCAGCATGGTGATCACCGGGGCATGGCCGGGTTGGGCCGCGAGGTCGCCCTCGTAGCCCGGCATCACCACCATATCCACCGCTTTTGATAGCAGCAGGCGGGCGGGGCTGACGATTTCGAGGGTCAGCGTCATGATCAGGCGGCCGCTTTCATTTTCTCGCCCTTCTCGCGGGCTTCTTCCACGGTGCCGACCATCAGGAAGGCGGCTTCGGGCAGATCGTCGTGCTTGCCTTCGACAATTTCTTTAAAGCTGCGCACGGTATCGGCGATCGGCACGAATTTGCCGGGCAGGCCGGTGAAGATTTCTGCCACGTGGAACGGCTGGCTCATGAAGCGTTCGATTTTACGGGCGCGGTTCACGGTCAGTTTGTCTTCTTCCGAGAGTTCATCCATGCCGAGAATGGCGATGATGTCCTGCAGGGATTTGTAGGTTTGCAGAATGCGCTGCACGTCGCGCGCCACCTGGTAGTGTTCGTCGCCGACAATACGGGGATCGAGCGAGCGTGAGGTTGAATCCAACGGATCGACCGCAGGATAAATACCTTTTTCCGAAATCGAGCGGTTCAGCACGGTGGTCGCATCCAAATGCGCAAACGACGTGGCCGGTGCTGGATCGGTGAGATCGTCGGCCGGCACGTAAATGGCTTGCACCGAGGTGATCGAGCCTTTTTTGGTGCTGGTGATACGTTCCTGCAGCGCGCCCATGTCGGTGGATAGCGTCGGCTGATAGCCCACGGCCGATGGGATGCGCCCGAGCAGGGCCGACACTTCGGCGCCGGCTTGGGTAAAGCGGAAGATGTTATCAACGAAGAACAGCACATCCTGGCCTTCTTCATCGCGGAAATATTCGGCGATCGACAGGCCGGAAAGCGCCACGCGGGCGCGCGCACCTGGCGGTTCGTTCATCTGGCCATAGACCAGCGCCACTTTGCTGCCCGCGGTGCTGCCGTTTTCGCCCAGCTTGATCACGCCGGCATCGATCATTTCGTGATACAGATCGTTACCTTCGCGCGTGCGTTCACCCACGCCTGCAAACACCGAAACACCGCCATGGGCTTTGGCGATGTTGTTGATCAGTTCCTGAATAAGCACGGTTTTGCCAACGCCGGCGCCGCCGAACAGGCCGATTTTGCCACCTTTTAGGTAGGGTGCGAGCAGATCGACCACTTTAATCCCGGTAACCAGAATTTCGGTGGTTGATGCCTGATCTTCAAAGCTCGGCGCTTCGCGGTGAATGGCATAAAAGGTTTTGGCGCCAACCGGGCCGCGTTCATCGATCGGCTCGCCGATGACGTTGAGAATGCGGCCCAGGGTTTCCGGGCCAACCGGCACGGTAATCGGGGCGCCGGTATCGGATACTTCCTGGCCGCGCACCATGCCATCGGTGCTGTCCATGGCGATGCAGCGCACGGTGCGTTCACCAAGCTGCTGGGCCACTTCCAGCACCAGGCGGCGGTCGCCGACGAAGCTTTCCAGCGCGTTTTGAATGTAGGGCAGATCACCTTCGAACTGCACGTCGACCACGGCGCCGAGCACCTGGGTCACGCGGCCGGTGTTGTTCTTAGCGGAGTCGGTTGTTTTGGCGGCTTTGGCCATATTAAGATTCCTGTTCTCGCTCGATCGGATCAGAGGGCTTCGGCGCCCGAGATAATCTCGATCAGTTCTCTGGTGATATTGGCCTGGCGCGTGCGGTTATAATTCAGCGTCAGGCGGTTGATCATGTCGCCCGCATTGCGCGTTGCGTTATCCATGGATGTCATCTGCGCGCCATAGAAGCCGGCATTGCTTTCCAGCAGCGACCGGTAAACCTGGATTGCCAAATTCTGCGGCAGTAAGCGCGCCAGGATCGCTTCTTCGTCGGGCTCGAATTCGTACATTGCGCGGGCGGTGGTATCGGTGTCGTCCACGGTGGGCACCGGCAGCGGGATCAACTGGCTTTCGGTCGGGATCTGGCTGATCACGTTAACAAACCGGTTATACACCAGGGTTGCGACATCAAATTCACCGGCGGCGAACATGGTGGCGATCTGCTGGCCGATCTCGGCGGCTTGCGCGTATTCCACAACTTTGCTGCGGCCAAAGGGCACTTCCGGCAGCATTAGGGTCGGGAAGTCGCGTTTTAGGTAATCACGCCCTTTGCGCCCAATCGCCAGAATTTTAACCGTTTTGCCTTCCAGCAGCAGTTTGCGCACCAGAATACGCGTCTGGCGGCCGATGCCGGAATTGAAGGCGCCGGCCAAACCGCGATCGGCGGTGACCGGCACAATCAAATGCGTTTGCGCTTTACCCGTGCCGATCAGCAGTTTGGGTGCCACTGGCGATCCGGCGACGTTGGCGGCAAGGCGCGCCAGCATCTGCTCCATGCGTTCGGCGTACGGGCGGGCAGCTTCGGCTGCCGCCTGTGCCCGGCGCAGTTTAGATGCTGCCACCATCTTCATGGCAGACGTGATCTTACGCGTAGATTTTACGCTATTGATCCGTCCGCGAAGATCTTTCAACGAGGCCATAAATATAAGCCTTAGGCGCTAAAACGCTTGGTGAAGTCTTCAAGGAAGCGAACCAGATTGGTTTCCACGTCCTTCTTGATCTCGCGATCGCTGCGGATCGCGGTTAGGATCACGCCCTCGCCACGCAGTTCGGCCAGCAGTTGCTTTTCGTAAGCGCCGATGCGGCCAAGCTCGATCTTATCAAGATAGCCACGGGTGCCGGCGAAAATCACCACAACCTGATCTTCCACTGGGAAGGGGGCAAATTGCGGCTGCTTCAGCAGCTCGGTCAGGCGCGCGCCACGGGCCAGCAATTGCTGGGTGGACGCATCAAGATCGGACGAAAACTGTGCGAACGCCGCCATTTCGCGGTACTGCGCCAGTTCCAGCTTAATCTTGCCGGCAACCTGCTTCATCGCTTTGATCTGCGCCGAAGACCCCACGCGAGACACTGAAAGGCCCACGTTCACCGCTGGGCGAATGCCGCGGAAGAACAATTCGGTTTCCAGGAATATCTGGCCATCGGTGATGGAAATCACGTTGGTCGGGATATAGGCAGAAACGTCACCGGCCTGGGTTTCGATCACCGGCAGCGCGGTCAGTGATCCTGCACCGTGCGCATCCGACATCTTGGCGGCGCGTT
The DNA here is from genome assembly GCA_040400005.1 of Acetobacteraceae bacterium. Lineage (GTDB taxonomy): Bacteria > Pseudomonadota > Alphaproteobacteria > Acetobacterales > Acetobacteraceae > JBBARC01. The sequence continues at coordinate 15,605 of JBBARC010000036.1, forward strand.
CCAACAAGCGCGAATGCAGATAGAACACGTCGCCGGGGTAGGCTTCGCGGCCCGGCGGGCGGCGCAGCAGCAGCGACATCTGGCGGTAAGCCACGGCCTGCTTGGAAAGATCGTCGTAGAATATAACCGCGTGCATGCTGTTATCGCGGAAATATTCGCCCATCGCGCAACCGGTGTACGGCGCCAAAAACTGCATCGGCGCCGGGTCGGAGGCGGTCGCCGCCACCACGATGGAGTATTCCATCGCACCCTGTTCTTCCAGCGTGCGCACAAGCTGCGCAACCGTGGACCGCTTTTGGCCGATGGCGACATAGACGCAATACAATTTCTTATTTTCGTCGGTGCCGGCATTGGCGGTTTTTTGGTTGATGATGGTGTCGATAATCACCGCGGTTTTGCCGGTTTGGCGATCGCCGATGATCAATTCGCGCTGGCCGCGGCCAATCGGGATCAAGCTATCGATCGACTTGATGCCGGTCTGCATCGGTTCGTGCACCGACTGGCGCGGAATAATGCCAGGCGCCTTCACTTCAACGCGGGTTTGCTTAACATCGGTCAGCGGGCCCTTGCCATCGATCGGCTGGCCTAAACCATCAACCACACGGCCCAGCAGGCCACGCCCGACCGGCACTTCCACAATAGTGCCGGTGCGGCTGACCGTGTCGCCTTCGCGGATGCTGCGGTCATTGCCAAAAATCACGATGCCAACATTATCGGATTCAAGGTTCAACGCCATGCCACGCAGGCCAGCGCCGGGGAACAGCACCATTTCGCCGGCCATGACATTGGACAGGCCGAACACCCGGGCGATGCCGTCGCCTACCGATAGCACCTGGCCAGTTTCGGATACGTCAGCCTCGGTATCAAAAGAAGCGATCTGCTTCTTCAAGATGTCCGAGATCTCGGCGGGGCGGATCTCCATATCAGGCGGCTCCCTTCATGGCGTACTGCAAGCGCTGCAGACGCGACTTTATGCTGCTATCAAAAAGCCGTGCGCCAATGCGCACAACCAGGCCACCAAGCAAAGCCGGATCGACTTCCTCGGCGATATTCACACGCGCGTAGCCGGCCTCGATCAGGCGGGCACGCAACGCTTCGCGCTGCACATCGGTCAGCGCGTAGGCGGTTGTCACTTCGGCCGACACCACGCCGCGCTTTTCAGCAACCAGGGCGCCGAAGGCGGAAACAATGGTGCGCAGCGCGGTCAGGCGGCGGTTAACCGCAACCACGCCGGCAAAGCGAATAATCAGGGGCGAAAAGCCCGAGGCTTCCAGGGCGGCGCGTAGCCCTGCCAGTGCCTGGCGGGCATCGATCAACGGGCTTGCCAGCATTTGGCGCAGCGCTGGTGTGGTGTCGATCAGTTGGCCAAGAGCGACCATTTCGTCGACCACGGAGTCAATCGTGCCCGGATCTTGCGCAGACGCATCTTCGGCAGATGAATACAACGCGCGCGCGTAGCGATCAGCGACGCCGCCATGAGTGATTGTAGAGCCGCCAGAGGCCACGTTTGTAGGGTCCACACAGAAGAATAAAGCCGGCAGGCTGCCGGCGCCGGGCGTCTAGCATGGGGGGTTGGAAAGGCCAAGAGGGGGGTGGGCCGTTTGCCGCTAACCGCGCTCATGCTCGCCCAATGCCCGGTGTTGGCGTGCCGCCGCCGGTGAAACCCCGGGTTTAGTTAGCCGGCAGCGTCAGCCGGGTGGCGATCCCGTCGGCTAGTTGCGCCAGCAAATTGCTCATGGCGGCCGCTTCCGCCGCCGGCCCCGTGCCGCTTTTGGCAGCGCTCAGCACCACGTGGCGCGCATCGCGCATTTGCTGGCCGTGCCAAATCGCCGTGGTCGCATCCAAGGTCACCACGCCATCGGCGCCGGCATCGAAATGCCGCACATCCACTTCTATGCGCGCATCGGGCGGCAGGGTGATGGCGCCAGCCGTGCCAAACACCGTGCTGGCGGGCAGGCGCTGGCTTAAATTGGCCGCCAGCACGCGGCCGATCATGTCGCCCAGCGGCTCGCCCCAGCGTGCGCCATCGGACACATCAAGCCGATAATTCTGCGTGCCGCGCACAATATCCGCGCGATCGAGGTAGCCCGGCAGAGTAACCCGGCGCAGCTCGATCACGCGCACTGGCGCGGCCATGATGGCGCCCGGCTGGGCTTGCAAAGTATAATACACCGGGTCGGAAGAGGCGCAGCCCGCCAAGGCCATAACACCTGCCAGGCACAGCGCCGCCAAAAAATTTTTGCGCACAAAAATCATTTTTCACCGCCTTTGCCGGCGCGGCCGCGTAAAAACGCTTCCGGGTGGCGTTCCAGATAATCGGCCAGTAACCGCAGGCTGCGGGCGGCATCATTGGATTGGTCCAGCAGCCGCTCAATACTGCGCTGGGTATCCGATCCCGCGCCGTAGCCGCTTTCCGATAACGCCAGGCTCGCCCGCTTGGTCGCAGTTTCCAGGTTCTCCGCAATGCCAGGCAGGCGTTGCAGCAGCGGCGTTATGTTTTCATTGGTGGTGTGCACCAGCGCCGACACATCGGTCAGCGTTTTCGCCAGCGAATGCAACGCATTAGCGGTATCTGGCCCGTTGGCGGTGCGCAAAATACCATCGATGTTTTTGCCAATACTATCAAACGGTATGGCGGCAAGCTTGGTCGCAACGTCGCTGAGCGACGTTGTGATGTTATCCAAACCGCCGGTTTGGCTTGGCAGCACCATGGCGCCAGCCTCGTGGCCAACAACGGCCACGGCGGCATTGGGCACGTAATGCAGCGAAATCGCTTTTTGCCCGGTCAGGAAATTGCTGCTTTCCAGCACCGCCCGCATGCCTTGCCCCACCATGGCGGCAAGGGTTGCCTCGGTATCATTGGGCAGCGCCATAGTTGCGCGGTCAAACACCCGTTCCGGTTGCAGGGTGAACGCCACGCGCGCGCGGCTCTGCCCGGTGCCTGGGTTCAGCAGCAGCCGCACATCGGTGACCGTGCCCACTTTAATACCGAAAATCTCCACCGCCGACCCCGGCGCCAGCCCGCCCACCGAGCTTTGAAAATAGGCAACGCAAGGCACTAACCGCTGGTAGCCAGCAGCATCGGCCGCATCTTTGCTTTCATACAGCGGAAAAACCGCGTTTTCCGCACTCGCCGTATCACCTGCAGCGGCCAGATCGGTTTCGAACGTAATACCACCCGATAGCAGCGCCTGGATGGACGCGAGTTCCACATGCAGCCCCTGCGCGCCGACGTTAATGGAAACGCCCGAGGCATTCCAAAAATGGCTCCGCGGCCGCACAAACCGGTCGTAAGGTTCGCGCACAAAAATGGTTAAGCTCACCGGCCCCAGCCCATTGCCGAGGTCGTAGCTGAGCATTTCGCCCACGTTCACATCACGGTAAAACACCGGAGCGCCAGGGCTGAGCGACCCCAGGCGCGAGGCGTGCAGCACATAAGAATGCCCGGGCTCATCCGATCGCGTGCTCGGCGGTTCTTCCAAACCGGCAAATTGCGTGGTGGTGGCAACCGCCCCCTGCGCGCCCGGATCGGCTTCGATGTAGGCGCCCGAAACCAGCGTCTCCAGCCCCGAAATACTGCCGGTGGCAAAGCGCGGCCGCACCACCCAAAACCGCGCGTTATCGCTGAGTACCCGCGCCCCTTCCTTGTTCATGCGCACCCGCACTTCGGCGCGCGAAAGATCGGGCGACAGCGTCACATCCTCCACCATGCCCAAGGTCACCGCCTTGTGCTGCACGGCGGTTTGCTGGGGCACAATGCCGGCGGCGGTTTTAAACGTGATGGTTACCAGCGGCCCGCGATTAGCAAGCGTGGTGCCGACCAAATACAGCGCCACCAGCCCCGCCCCAATCGGGATAAGCCACACCGGCGATGGCCGCCGGCGGGTAATTGTTGCGGTAGGCAGGGCAGGTGGTTCGGGGGTCATCTGCGCGCCGCATCCCACATCAGGCGAGGGTCAAAACATTCGGCCGAAAACATCGTTAGCATCACTACGGCGGCAAATGCGCCGGCGCCAAGCCCAGGTAACACGGTTGCGATAAAGCCCATGCGCACCAGTGCCACAAGAACCGTGAGCATGAAAATATCGATCATCGACCAGCGCCCAACCCCATCAATAATGCGATAAACTCGGCTGCGCGCGATCAGCGCCCGCGAAGACCCCGCCCGCGTTGCCAGCAGCAACGTGATCAGCCCGCCGATTTTCAACAGCGGCACCGCAATACTGGCGACAAACACCAAAATGGCCAGCGGCCACATATTATAGGCAATCAGCTCGCTTACCCCGCCAATAATGGTGCTCGGCGCACCGTGGCCAAAGCGGATCACCGTCATCACCGGAAACAAATTGGCCGGAATATAAAAAATCGCCCCCGCCGCCAGCAGGGCGGCGCACCGCCGCAAACTATTGGTTTTGCGGTGGTGTAAGCGCGACCCGCAGCGCGGGCAGGCATCGCCTTCGTGTGCGCTTACCACTAACCGGCAGCAATCGCAGCCGATCAAACCCTGGCCGGCGCAGCCGATCAAACCCTGGCCGGGGGCAGGCGCGGGCGGTGCGCGGTTGGGCCGGTGCAGCCGCTGCCACACGGTTTCGGGGTCCAGTTCCGCCAAAGCCGCAATCAAACACAGCATCATGGCGCCCAACGCAATCAGCGCCGGCCCCACTTCCACCACCGCAATCACCTGCAGCCGGGTGTAGGCAACAAACGATCCGAGCAAAAACACTTCCGTCATGGCAAACGGCCGCAGCCGCAGCGCATAGGCGAATAAAGTGGCAAGCCCGCCCGGCGGTTTTGGCAGGCGCACACCCAGCAGCACGATCAGCAGCAAAATCAGCTCAGCCGCCGGCAGCACAATGAGGGTCAACAACACCAGCCCGGCCACCATCTGGCTGCCCAGCGTGCGCAAATCAGCCGGCCCGGTAAACAAACTCGCCCGATACACCCGCCCAATGGTGCGCAAATCCAGAAACGGCATGTTCAGCGCCAAAATAAACAGCACCAAAGCGGCAATGGCGCAGGCCGTGGCCCGGGTGAGCGTGGCACCGGTAGGGTCCGCCGCCCGCCCCAACCCGGCCTGGCAGCGCAAACACTGCGCCGCTTGGCCTGGCCCCAGGGCAGGGATGTGCTGCATCAACCCGCAATCATGGCATTCAATCAGCCGCCCCGCAGCCTCACGCAGCGCCAGCACTTGAGGAGACTCGGGAACCGCCTGCATAAAAACCACACTATCTAAGGGGAGGCGGGTTTTGACCAGCGCCGACATACACCAAGCACCAGTAACACCGCCCGCTACCCGTGCCCATGTTATTGTTTTGGGTAACGAAAAAGGCGGATCGGGCAAATCCACCACCGCCATGCATTTGGTGGTGGGCCTGCTACGAGACGGCTACAAAGTCGGCGCCATCGACCTCGATGCCCGCCAAGGCACCCTATACGGCTACCTGCAATCGCGCACCGATTTCGCCGCCCGCCATAACGTCACCCTGCCCATGCCGGTGGCCGAAGCGGTGTATCGCAGCGACCTCGATAGCCGCGCCGAAGCCGACACCGAAGAAAACGGCCGCCTAACCGCAGCTTTGGCCCGCTTGTCCGCCGTTTGCGAGATCATCGTCATCGACTGCCCCGGCGCCGACACCCACCTAAGCCGCCTCGGCCACGCCACCGCCGACACCCTGATCACCCCGATCAACGACAGTTTTGTCGATTTCGCCATGCTGGCGCGGGTGAACCCAGACGACCACGCCGTGATAAACCCCAGCATTTACAGCGAGATGGTCTGGGAAGCCCGCAAAAAACGCTTCTCCGCCGATCGCGGCCGCATAGACTGGATCGTCATGCGCAACCGCATGGGCAGCACCGAAATGCGCAACAAGCGCGACGTCGGCGCCACCTTGGAAAGCCTGGCCAAGCGCATCGGCTTTCGCACGGTCAAAGGTTTTGGCGAGCGGGTGATTTTCCGCGAGCTCTACCTGCAAGGCCTCACCCTGATGGATGTGCGCGAAGCAGGCCTCAACATGTCGATCGGCATGAGCCACATCGCGGCGCGGGCCGAAGTGCGCGCCTTGCTGGGGGCTTTGAAAAAACCGGCCCCTCGCGGGCAGGTGGCGGCGGTCGATGCGGGGGATGGGTTTACACGCGCGGCTATGGAGCCGGCGGCTTAAAAGGGAAGAAAGGCCGGGCCAGCCCGGACCCGCTGGGGCCGCGGCCCCAGACCCCATTTCGTTTGGTGCTGTTGCCGGGGGGCGGTAGGTTTTGTATAGGCAGCGTCCCGCTTGGGGTTTGCCGGCGTAGCTCAGGGGTAGAGCAACTGACTCGTAATCAGTAGGTCCGCGGTTCAATTCCGCGCGCCGGCACCAGTTTGCTCACAGTGGCCGAAAGTCGGCTTTTTTATATGGTTGGGCCATCGGGCTATGTTCAAACTTTTCCGGCGCTTTGTTCGCCGCATCGTGGTACCTGACGTCTATTTAAACTTTAGGGAGGATATAGCAGCCAAGCTTTCCGATCTAGGATTTAAGGCGATTGAGATCACGGACCATGATCAGATCGACCTCACGGCGTGGCGGAATGATCGCCGGATGATCATCTACTGCCGGCTTGGTAAAATCAGCATTTTGCAGGTTAATGACATCGCCAATCTGTGTGTTTGGGAACGTCATTATGATTCAAATACAATCGTAATAATGACGGATGTTGATCAGCCAGCCTCAGTGTGGTCTTGCGCTAAGGAGCGGCGCGTTAACCTCGTCATCTTCGACGGAAGCTTTCCCGAAACCATTTTGACTCTTATGCCATAAGCGACCCGTCGTGATCTGTTACCCCGGCTAAACAATCAGCATTCAGCCATTTATTCCCAGAAAGCCCCAAAACAGGCTAGAGTTTTGGGCTTGTCGTCTGTAGTGCCATGCCTTCGTCAGTAATGAGGTCCGCACTTTCCACTGCTAACCGCATTTGTTCTACGCCGCGCGCAAACGAAAATCTCCGCCGTGCGAACGAAACCGCATGGTGTGACATCGCAGACCATCGCCCCGCGTCACCGTAAAGGTCCACAATAGCGTCGCACCACTCTTGCGGTGTGCGGGCAATGATTGCGTCGGTGCCGTCACCTAAGCCAATACCTTCTGCCGCGACCGTTGAAAGCACACTCGGCACGCCGAAACTGAGTGCATCCAGAACTTTGCCCTTGATACCGGCGCCGGTCAGCAAGGGAGCAACAAACACCCGGCATGTTTCGAACACCGCGGCAACGCTTTCTACAAAGCCTTTTATCAGGACGTCATTACTCGATAGCGCTTCGATCTCCGGGGTTACCCCGCTGCCATAAACCACAAATCGGGCGTTTAATCCCGCCCGGCGTAGCAGCGGCATGACTTCGCCAACAAAATACATCACCGCTTCGCTGTTGGGCGGGTGCCCAAACCCACCTAGGAAGGCAATGTCGCTGCGATTTTCGTAAGGGTTCACCTGTTCCACGGCATCAACCACCCATGGGCAGGTGAAAACCTTCGACGATGCCAAGTTATGCGACAATATAACCGCATGCTCAACGTCATTGTAGGATAGCGTTATGTCGGCTTCCCGCATGATGCGTAGTTCTTCATCGCGCGTATTCAGTGCGGTCATCATTTTATCAGAATCGTGGCTGGCGATGGCTTCGCGTAATTCGCGCAAGAAGTGTAGATCCGCGTTGCAGAACATAATTTTGGCGCGTGGCGCAAATCGGCGCACAGCTTCAAGGTGCCGGTCGGCGACCATATAGCGGGTGATGTAAACGATATCGAATTCGCCGCCGCGGCTTTGCAGAAAATCACTGACGGAATACGCGAATGGAGCATATATTGTTTCAATACCAGCGCGTTGTAGGTCCTGCGTGTAGCTGCCAAGGTAAGCCAGATTTTCGGGTAAAAAGGTTATTTTGGCACCCAGCGCCTGCATGGTGCGCATTTCCTGGATCGCTGCGTAGCTGCCAGCATCGTTATCAGGCCGCGGCGGTTGCGCATCAATGAACAAGGCCCGCAAAACAATGCCACGGTCTTTCTCTAGATCAACTTTGGATGTGTCGGTGCCGTGATTACGGTAATTCGCCCGCCATTTGCGCATGAATTTCGGGCGGTTGACCTCCTGGAATCGCTTCATACCAGAGGCTGTGCTAGTGCCGTTGCTGATCCCTTCGAAGTGCACAACAACGGAATTGGCCGCGTACACGGTGCGCAAACCCGCCTGCCGAACCTTAAAGGATAGATCGGTATCTTCGTAATAGGCCGGGCGGAATTCATCGCTCAAACCGCCGATCTGCGCCCATAATGGCGTTGGTATCATAACCGCGGCACCCGATAGGTAGTCGGCCTGCCTCGTGTACGAGTACCGCGGGTCGGCGGGGTTGGCCAGGCGGCCATAATTCCACGCAACGCCGTCACCCCAAACAATACCGCCGGCTTCTTGCAGTCGGCCGTCAGGATAGATTAGTTTTGATCCCGCGAGACCTACGCGATCGAAATGCGAAAATGTGTAAAGCAATTCATCAAGCCACCGGGCTGTAACCTCGGTGTCGTTGTTGAGCAGCACAATATAATCACCGCGCGCTTTGGACGCGCCAAGATTACACGCCGAGATAAAACCCTCGGCACTCTCGTTGCGGCAATAGGTGATTCCGGAGATCAGATTGGTGATCAGGCGAGTATCGTCAGATGAGCCATCATCGACAACGATCACCTCGAAACTGGCGTCGTTATAGGCAAGGATAAGCGACGCGAGGCAGTTATGGGTAACGGCAAATTTATTGTGAACCGGAATAACCACCGATACGCAGGGTTTTTCAATGACGGGAAAAGTAAACGGCTCCAGCTTTGGCGTCCGATCCAGCCCGGCAACTACGCGCTCATGGGCGATGCCCAGTTGCCCGAGTAGTGTCGCGCGCCACATCTTGGTTTCCACGCTTTCGTTGGGTGCCACGGCCGATCGCGCTGCGGCAAGCGCATGGGCGCGGAAGGATTCGTAACGATAGGACGCGGCAGTGCTGAGTTTTGCCGGTAAATTGGCGCCGCCGTAACGGGCGACCGCCGACCACGGGGTGAGGTGTGCCGGTAAAATTTCGGCGGTTTCATCCACCAACATATCATTTTCGGTTAACCGAACGGTTAGGCGGTGGGGCTGTCCATCAAGCACCATCGGGGGCAGGGTTAGGCGGAAGCCATTCATATTATCGCCGTGCGGCTGGTTCGCCCACGCGGTGAATTGCGGGCGGCCATCGACTAGCAACGATACCTCAAGCGATCGCTGCGGCTGGTTTCCATCGCGTACCCACCCGACTACAGTTGTTCCCTCAAGGCCGGTTATGCCGCCCACTATTTGTAGTGGGCTGCCCAACGGTATGGGGGAATTGACTAGGTCAGCCCTGGTGGTGCGGTCGATCACCTGTAAAAACTGCGCGCCACCATCGGCGCTCAATTCGGGCAGCGGCACATGCCATTCGCGAATACCGGCAACGTCCAAAGATTGCAAAAGGGTCAGCTCAGTGGGGCTGAAGGGGGGCGGCGCCCAGCCCAGTTGCTCCTTCTGGTTCACCCGCCCGAACCGCAGGTTGGCGAAGAAAAACCAACTATCGTCATCGCTTTTGGTGGCGCCTTTGCGAAGCACCAGTTGGGCGAAACAGGGCTGCGGCGGGGTCTGTACATTAACCGCTACAGCGGAATAGTCAGACGCATACTCGCCGCCGTTGGCTTTCGGGGATGGGCGGCCAATGGCTTCTTGCAAAAGCACACCGGCTGCGTCGGTCACCCGTATCACGACCTCGCCGGCGCAGCGATGTACGGCGAATAGGCCAGAAAATTGATACAGTGCATTGGGCCGCAACGGAATAAGGCCGTCGGGATGATCGGCCGTGTAGGCGATTTCCATTGGTTCGGCCACCTGGGCGGCGTCCTGGCGAATAAAAGCGGTATGGCCATTTTCAATGTGCCAACCCACATGGTCGCGGCCGAGAACCCAGCCCGACGGGCGAATGGTCGGCTGCCAGCTATCCAGATCCTCTTCCAGCGCGCCATCGGGCAGCTGGTTGATGTTCAGCAGCGGGTCGGTTAACTGCTCGGTGCCGGTCGATGCCAGAAAGACCGAGTCTTTTGTGCGTAATTCCACGTCGGATGGGGCCAACTTGGCGGGCAACAACAGAATGGCGCAGCCGCCAGCAATGCTCGTGACGACACCGCTTAACGGCGCCGGCTCGGGCAGGCTCGTAGTTTCGTCAAGTGCTTCGGAAACGACTAACCTTGCCACGGCTTTATTAATGTTGGTGTTTGGGGTGTTGGGCAAAATCAAATCTCCACCTGCGCCTAGCGTGCTGTGGATACTGCTAAAACAGCGCAATCATAAAGGATTTTCTTTGGGATTAGGACGCCAGCTAACTCCCGGACCATCAAGTGCGCTGGCTTAGGGGCAGCCCGTAGCCTAAAGCACGCCTTGGCGAGCGAAAGCCCCCCACCTGGATACCCAGCACGTGATTAGAAGTCTAAATTGTTAGCCGCTGGAGCGCCTTCAGTACCTCTTTTAGTGGCCCCTGCCCGAGCACCAGCTCAACACTTTTTTGGGGCTTCCCATTTGCGCCCAGAGAAAAAAAAGCTACCCTGTACAAACCATTATGCAGCCCGATTGTTTCTATTCCATCCACCACAAACGTATTCGCGTCCATGCCCTTACCCTGTCCATTGTGCGGCGCCCAAAGGGTATCGTTAAACCCAGGTGAAGCGCAAGGAGATAATCGGCGCGATTCGAATTAGGGCTTCATGAGGCGGACATCGCTCAAATTTTAGTCTGTTTTATTTGCGAGTGGACAATGTTTAGGCAACTTACTCGGTGCGGTGCGGCACCAAGTCAACAACTCCATGTTTTTATCCAGATTGCTCGAAATGCCACTCGATTTGGGTATGTCGGTATGTTAACCTCTGCCAGATTGGATTTTTGGGCTGGCAATCATGATTTCTCAGTATGTTTTGGAGCGGGCGGACGAGCTTCGATCTTCCTTTCAAGGCGCAAGTCCGTTCAGGCACTTGTGCATTGATAACTTTTTTGAGGATGATGTCGCGAAAAATGCGCTGCGTGATTTCCCCCAATTTGACAGAAATAAAGCGAAAAATGAATTCGGGCAAGTTGGCGGGAAGGCGATAACTCCCCGCCTCGCAGAAATTAGCGAATTTTATAAGCATCTTTATGAATACATTTTTTCGAGCGAATTTCTGTCCGCAATGTCAGCTATCACGGGAATACCTGACCTGATTGGTGACCCAACCATGTATGGCGGAGGAACGCATGAGAACTTGAACGGACAAGAATTGGACCCCCATGTAGATTTTAACTACATCAATGGAGGTGCAGCGCACAGGCGCGCCAATTTGCTGATCTATCTAAATGAAAACTGGAAGCCGCAATGGGGGGGGCAGATCGAGCTTCACTCCAATCCTCGCGATCCTCAAAAAAATAAGATAGCAGCGTTTAACGTGGACTTTAACCGAGCAGTAATATTTGAGACTAACGAGATTAGCTGGCATGGATTTCCGAAGGTTAGGTTACCTCCGGCTGAAGCGGGGCGGTCCCGCAAATGTATATCCATATACTTGTACACGCGAACACGTCCAGCGGAGGAAATTGCAGGTCCCCACGGGACGTTCTACGTTAGCCGCCCGATTAGCAAGCGCTTCACGAAAGGTCTGAGACTGACAAGCGAAGACGCTGCAGAACTTCATACCGCAGTACGCGTGAGGGACAAGTGGATTGAGCGTTATCAAATCAAAGAAGAAGTTGACGGCCGTCAACGTGTAAGTGTTATTAACGAGCTTGCAGCCGCCAGGCGGAACGCAAAGGTTCCTTTATTGGGGTATGTTTTGCAGCGGGCCGTGATCGTGGGTATGTTTCACCCCGATAATTGGGTGGCGCAGCATCTGGAGGTCGAGGTGCTTGCGGTCGAATCATTGTCGAAAATTACGGTTTCAGGCGATTTTCCTGCGACCGAGCGGATTGGAGATCAAACCCTTACTGTGTCAGCCGGCGAAGTATCGCAAACGTTCTCAGTAGCCTCAATTAAGCCAACAAGTTTTGAGATGGCGGTATCTATCCAAGCTGGACAGGTTTTCAGGTTGAAGCTGCAAAGTGACCATGCCTTCAGCCCTGCGAAGTTGGGGACCGGTGCTGACGTCCGTGAGTTATCATATCGGATTCAGTCGATTAGATTTGACTAAGCGCTAACCTAATATCGGATCATACCCAAATATCTCGAAATCATGCCTGTAAATATCGGCTACAATCCTTTGGGCTGTCGGGGAATATTTTGATGAATATTCTTCGGGTGGCCCAGATTCATTTGTCACCGAAATCTTTTCTGAATCGAATTCAATCGATAGTTTTCCTTGAATGTGTGCGATTGAATCAGCAAAAGTTTCCACGCGGCCGCTATAGTCAACAATAGGTAGCCCGTCCTCATCGGCGATCCAAAAATGCTGCGGCTTAAACAGGTAGTCGGGTCCGGGGTCATCTTGGAAATAACGCGATTCAACAAAATCGCTAAAAGTTGCAAATTGGTCCATGACCTCGCTGCCGTCCCAGGCATTCCATTTTTTTAGGAACCGGAAAATCGAATACGCCCGCGAAAACGGGTTTCGCGCGAATGCAAACGTAAAATATGAATCCCAATATGCATTCCCCACTAGGTTGCGCACATTTATCGCTCGCGCATGCTTGCCGATACCAAATCGGCTAGCGTAAGGAACGCCGATTGCTTCACCATAGACGGTTCCGCCTAACTCAATGTCGTTCCATAGCGTGAACTGGGTAAGTAACTCTGTAAGTGTTGTTCCCGCATTTTTCGGTGCATGAATAAAGATGAACTTGTGAGTGTGGTTTATTAAAGTCATTGAGGCAATTTACCCGACAAATTATTGAGGTTTTCGGCGAGGCAGTGTCCCAAGTCGATCCTTGATATTGCGTATTTCTATAAAGTGCGTCCTGCGCGTGCAAGAGGCAAGTATATTCACCCCTCCCTTAACACCCCCGCCAACCGCACCAGCATAGCCGCCGTCGCCCCCCAGATAAAATGCTCGGTATGCGGCCACACCCAAAACCCGCGCTCAACCCCTTTATACAGCGCTTGGCGCCGCTCGGGCGCACCTGGGTCCAGCAGCACCGCCAGCGGCAATTCAAACACTGCCGCCACCTCGCCAGGGTTGGGGTGCACGGTGTAGCCCGGCGCCAGCAGCCCCAGCACCGGGGTAATGCCAAAGCCGGTGCCAGTCACATACCCCGGCAGCCGGCCGACCAGCCGCACGTTGGTGGCGGACAGCGCCACTTCTTCCGCCGCTTCGCGCAACGCGGCGGCCTCGGGGGATGCGTCAGTCGCGTCAATCCGCCCACCGGGAAAACTCACTTGCCCCGCGTGGTTGCGCAAAGTGTCGGTGCGCCGCGTCAGCAGCACGCCGCCATCGAACCCTGGGCGGCTTGCCCGTATAGCAATCAGCACCGCCGCCGGGGTTAGCGGCGCGCTGCCGGCCAAGTGCGCATCATCGCCAAAATCCGGATCATGCGCGTGCAAAGCACCCGCCAGCCGAGCCAAAATAGCATCTTCGTTCAAAGGCATGCCCCCCCGCACGCATACCCGCATATAAAAGTCTTTTGCTTCTTTTCTTCAGAAAAGAAGGGTCTTCCCTCAACTCTCAACCGGCAAATCCCCCAGCGGAAAAAACACCCCGCGGCTCCACACCCCGAGTTTTTTTATGCCATGCACCACCCCCGGCACCGCAATCGCCACCAGCTCATAGTAAACCGCCCGGCTAATCCGCGCTTCCAGCGGCAAATGCCCGTCGCCGGCGCGGATCTGGATATAGGGGGTGGGTTCGCAGGTCAGCAGATCATGCGCCACGCGCAACGGGTGGGCCGCATCGGCGGTTACCACCTGGTCGACATTGGTGCGAAAGGTCAGGCATTGCTGGCGGCCGCTGCCGCAGCGGGTCCAATCCAGTTCTACCGCCACCCAAGGGGTATCTTCCACCTGAATGCGGCCGCGTTCCACTGGGGTTTGCAGCCAGAATTCCCCCGTTTCGTCGCGTTTCAGCACGCCAGAAAATAGGCACACCAGCTCGTGGCGGTTAATCGGCGTGCCGCGATACAGCCAGGTGCCGCAGCGTTTGATCACAAACGGCAGGCCGCCGCAGTGGGTCGCCGGCGCAGGTGCGCCAGGGGGGGGGCGATGCCCGAGGTGAGGCTTTTCTGCCTGTCCAGTGATCTGCCCACCTTGCGTCAATCCTGCCCGCTCCCCGCCCAAAAATCCCAACTCCGCCGCATGGTTTGCCATCGTTGATCACATATAGGGTGGCGCTGCTGCCGGGGGTATTGGGGGGTGGCGCTTTTTTGCGCAAATCTGGCGGCACTGATAGCACATTCGCCACACCTAAACCGGGGGCGCGCACGATGGCAGATACCGATTGGCAGGCCTTGGCGAACCCCACCGCCCTGGCCGCCTGGATGGCCGCCCAAGGTTTGGGCCATGGCACGCTGCAAAACCCCCGCGCGCTCACCGGCGGCACCCAAAATTTACTGTTGCGGTTCGATTTTGCCGGCCAAGCTTACGTGCTGCGCCGCCCGCCGCCGCACCCGCGCGGCGACGGCAACGCAACCATCGCCCGCGAAGCCCGCGTGCTGGCAGCCTTGCGCGATACCGATGTGCCGCACCCCCGCCTGCTCGGGTTTTGCCCCGACCCCACCGTGATCGGCGCCGCCTTTACCCTCATGCAAGCGGTGGACGGGTTTAACCCCACCACCGGCTTGCCCGCCTTGCACGCAGCCGACCCCGCCATCCGCCACCAAATGGGTTTTTGCCTCATCGATGCGTTACTCGCCCTTGGCCGGGTGGATTATGTCGCCAAAAACCTGGCCGATTTTGGCAACCCGGCGGGTTTCCTCACCCGCCAAGCCCCACGCTGGCTCGCCATGCTGGATGGCTACGCAGATTTCGCCGGCTGGCCAGGGCAGGGCGGCTTGCCCGGCATTCGTGACATTGCCGCCTGGATCGCCGCCAACGCCCCGGCCGATTTCACCCCCGGCATCATGCACGGCGATTTTCACCTAGCCAATGTGATGTTCGCCACCGCCGGCCCGCAGATCGCCGCCATTGTGGATTGGGAATTATGCACCATTGGCGACCCGTTGCTGGATTTGGGCTGGATAATTGCCACCTGGCCGGATGAAAACGGGTATACGGCGGCCGGTTTGCGGGTGGACCCCTGGGATAATTTCGCCCCCATTGCCGAGCTGATCGCCTATTATAAGGCAAACAGCCCGCGGGACGTATCGGCCATCGGCTGGTACGGCGTGCTCGCCTGCTTTAAACTGGCGGTGATTTTAGAAGGCACCTTTGCCCGTGCCCATGCCGGCCGCGCCCCCATGGCGGTGGGGCAGTTTTTGCACACGGCGAGCGTGGCCCTGCTCGGGCGCGCCACAAAAATGATAGACCGCAGCATATAGGTTTAGCCAATCACGCCCAAATCGGCGATCCGGCTTTCTAACAATGCCTGCAACGCCAGGCTCGCACTATTTTCCGCCCGGCCCAGCAGCACGCTAAGACTCGGGCCAAACAGCCCGGCCCCCAGCGCCATGGTGATGCTAGCCATAATCATCTCCTCGGCAATCGCCCGCGAGCCCGCCGGTGTGTCGCGCGCAATGGTGCGGTCGATCACGTCGGCAATCGCCCGGCGCACCCCAGATAGCCGCGGCGCCTCCCCGGTTAACACCAGCCAGGCCGCCAGCCGGGCCGCGCCCTTTTGCTCAAACGCATCAAACAGCGCGTGCATGCCGGCTAGGCCCGGAAACGCATCGTTAGGGGTTGCCTCGGTAATATCGATAATGCGCGCCACCAGATTGGTCACCATGCGTTCCATCAACGCCGCCTGCACCCCGTCGATCGAGGTAAAATGATGCAGCACCGTGGCGGTGGCGATGTCGGCGGCTTTCGCCACATCGGCCAGTTTCAGGTGCTGCGGCCCGCGCTGCGTCAGAATCGCCTCGGCGGCGGCCAAAATATTGTCGCGCGCGTCAGCCGGCAGCCGGCGGCGTCTTTTTTCGGGGGCGGCATTTTTGTTATTGACTTTTTTATCGGTAGGCATTTGTATAGTAACACCGTTAACTAGGATGAGCGCGCTATGTCCACAGCAACCGCCGGCACAATAACTCCGCGGGGTAACATTACCGTCACCCCCCGCAATATCCGTTTTGCGCACGATCTGCCAAAAGCCGCCACCTGGGCCGGCGGTGATGTGGTGGCAACCGCGGTGTTCAACGCGCTTTCCCTCACCTTCCCCGATGGCGAACGTATGTTCATGGACGCCGTGCGCCACTACAAACATCTATGCACCGGCAAGCTGCTGGAAGATGCCAATGCGTTCATCATTCAGGAAGCCATCCACACCCGCGAACACGTGATGCTGAACAAGGTGATGGACGGCCAAAATTACCCGCTGGACGCGATCCGCGCCAACATCAAATACCGCACGCAAATGGCCGAAAAAATGGGCCCCATGACCATGCTAGCGGCAACCATCGCGCTGGAACATTTCACCGCCCTGTTGGGCAACGCCATGCTGGAAGATGGATCGCTGCTAGAAGGGGCGCCGGATGACGTGCGCCGCATGTGGCAGTGGCACGCACTGGAAGAAACCGAACACAAAGCGGTCGCCTACGATGTGTTTAATGTCGCCACCGCCGGCATGGGCAAATGGCACCGCTTTAGCATTCGTGCGCGCGCCATGTTCTTCATCACCATTCAGTTTTCGTTGAACATCACGCAATATTCCTCCATGCTGCTGGCGGCTGACGGCATGAACCGCACCAAAGCGACGTTCAAAGTGTTGTGGTTCCTGTTCGGCAAACCTGGGTTTTTCCGCACTGGCTGGAAAGGCTACTGGGATTGGTACAAACCCAGCTTTCACCCATGGGATCACGATAACAGCGCCATGCTAGACAAATGGCGTCTGGTCTTCGCCAACGGTTAAGCGCGGGCCGGGATGACATAAAATGGGGGCCGGGCAGGGTGTTGCCTGGCCCCTTTTTTATTATGCATCAGCCGGCCAAAACGTAATGATCAGGCCGCCGGCCACAATCAACAGCCCGCCGGCCAAAATCGGCAGTGTGGGCTTGGCCCCGTAAAACCAAAAATTGATGGTTTGCGCCACCACAAAAAACAACGTGACATAAACGCCCAGCAATTTGCCAAAATCCCACGGCGGGGTATTCACCACAATGCCGTAAGCGAACAGCACAACCCCGCCCAATGCCAAAAACCCCACGCGCGCAGCCATGGCTTTGCTGTGCAGCCCGTTGCGCACCAGCGCATCACCGCCGGCTTCTAAAATTGCCGATAGCAACAAAATGGCAAACGATGCCAGTAACCCCATGTGCAATCCCCCTCAATTCGGCGTCGGTGTGTCAGCCGCGGTGCGCGTCACGCCAGCGGATTAAGGCCGGCAAAATCTTCTCGGCCCGTTCAAACCCTTGCGTCAGCAGCGCATAATCATCATCCCCGGTGCCGACAATCAACGTGGGAAACCCCGAAACCCCGGTTTGCTGGGAAATCGCCGCATCGCGCTGGGTGTCGGTGCGGGCCAGATCACCGGCAAACTCTTCGGCAAAGCGCGCCGGGTCCGCCCCCAGCTCGGCCGCAATTTTTACCAAAGTTGCGGTTTGGGTCACATCGCGATTTTCGGCATAAAACGCTTCTTGCAGCCGGTGCAGCGCGCTTAACGCTAACCCCATGCCCTGGCGCCGCAACACCACCACGGCCCGGCTGGCCGGTTCGGTGTCATAGACAAAATTTTCACGGTCGAAAAAACCATAGTCGATAGGCTGGCCAGATGCGTCATGCACATGGCCCCAATGCTCGCGCAAAGCCTGCTTGTGGGCATCGCTTAATGGCGTCGTGGTGCCAGGGCGCAGGCCACCTAGCACCAGGCGGATCGGCAGATCGTCGCCAAAATGTGCGTTTATGGCGCTGATCACCGGTGCGAATCCCCAGCACCACGAACACATCGGATCGGCAAAATAAATCAAATGCGGGTTGGGCATCGGGGCGTTCCTGTGCGAGCCAGGTGGGCGTTAGGGGGTCCAGTATAACCCGGCCACGGGTGCGGGTATTTCCTGGGTCATAGCGTTACCTTTGGCAACGCGCACAAACAGCATCGCCGCGTTGACCACCGCGTCGCGAAAATGCGGGAAGTCGGGCACGTCGAAACGGCATTTCGCATCAACCCACACGCCTTTGGTCGCATACCGCACCGGGCGGGCGGTATCGAATCGCAGCGCCAGCGCGTCCGCCTCGCCGCAGCTGGCTTGGGTGATCGCTGCGAAGGAGATTTGAACGGCCCCGCCTTGGTCGCCGCGCGCGGGGGTCGGCTGGCTTAACGCGATGGTTAGCGCCGGCGTGCCGTCAGGCGCTGACAAGGGCAGGCGGGCATGCATCAGGCGATTGCCAGCAGCATCCGCACTTGAGAACACAATCCAGGAGGACGGCGGCGGCACCGGAATTTTCGGGGGGTGCGCCGCCGTGCCGGGATCATCAGATCTGTCCGCCTTGCGCAGGCCGTAGGCTGACGGGCTAAACGCCTGTTGGCCCCAACCGGCGTCGGTGGGAAAAGTGTCGTTTGAAAAATTTGGCCGGCCCGCGTCACCCGGTGGCGCGGCCGCGTCCATGTTGCGTGAGGCGGTTTCCAGCTGTTTGCTGATGCTGGCGTTAATTTGGTTGATCGGTTTGGCAAAAAAATACTCGAACAGCGCAAAGCGAATAACGACCGACACGATCCCCAGCCCGATCACGGCCGCAACCTTGTTCAGTATGGACTCGCTCATCGATCAACCCCGCCCCCGCGTGCTTGCCGCCGATAGTAGGGGCAGAGTTTCGCCGGCGCCATAGCGGCGCCGGCGTCATCTAAGCTAAGGTCGTTCGCTGGCCCCAGCCAGGGTAGCAATTTTTAACCGCTGCGTGGCCTGCTGGCTTTACGCCACAGCGAGCCGGATGGGTAAGCGCAGCGCCATCCATCGCTTGTTGAAACATTCCTGTCCCGGCAAGACTCTAACCGGCATCATCCATCCATCACGGCATATCGGCGTCACCAGGTTCTCTGTGGTATGTGTGTCATCACGGTCAATTTGTAGGACCCTCGGCGCGAACGCCCGACACGCACGCTCACGCCTGTGCGGGATGCGGCGCGCAAAGCACGTAGTGGTGTGCGCCTTTCTCTATTGGCATGTCGGTCGTATGGCCAACAATCACCATGGGTAGCGCGGCCCCCACCCATCTTCTTTGCGACTCCGGCTAGAGTTTATCTACAAGGACGCTGGGCGCTGCTGTGACTGACCCGCGTCTATCCTTGCCCCACCTGCGCGGGCTGGCCTGCTGTGCCAGTCGCGGCAAGGGGATGGTCGGTTTCCCGTGCACGATGGGATCATCACCGGTTGCCACGGCTTTATGCGCTGGGCATCATATTCTCTTGACCGCATAGCCGACTGCCGTCTACTATATCCGCATGTCATGGGACGTCGCCTTTCACGAAGCGTTCGCCGCCGAAGCCCGCGCCTTCCCAGGCGCCGTAAAAACCGAAATTGCCGCGCGGGCGATGTTGCTGCGTGAATTTGGCCCGCTGCTCAACCGCCCGCACTGTGACACCCTAAAAGGGTCACAGCATGCCAATATGAAAGAACTCCGCTTTTCCCTGCCCGATGGTGAATGGCGAATCGCCTTTGCGTTCGACCCTCAACGCCGCGCAATTTTGCTGGTTGGCGGCAGCAAATCGGGCGTCAGCCAACGAAAATTCTACACCTCGTTAATTCGGCTCGCCGATGAACGCTTCAACGCTCACCTAACCACGCTCACGCAAACCCAGGGAGGCCTATAATGACCGTCTCTATCGAGACATTTATGCAAGAGTTCACCCCCGCGCAGCGCGCACAGGTCGAAGCCCGCAGCAGTGAGTTGATCGCCGAGGCAACCACCCTGCGCGACCTGCGCAAGGCGCAGCGCCTAACCCAGGAACGCATGGCGGCCCTCTTGGGCGTCGAGCAAGAAAATGTCTCCCGCCTGGAACGTCGCGCCGATCTGCTGCTATCAACCCTCAGCGGCTATGTCAGCGCCATGGGCGGCAAGCTACGGCTGGTGGCCGAATTCCCCGATCGCCAACCGGTGACCATTGCTCTGGCCGACATTACCGGCGCGCCCCCAGCACGCCGGCCACGCAATGCCCGCCTACCGGCCGATCCCCAACGCATAGGCTAAAGCCCTCGCCAAAGGCCTGGCCGGCACATCTCAGCCATAAAGCGTGCGCGGCCCCAACCCCCTACAATTTCCTAGCCTTCCCCCAAAAAACACCACCGCCAACATAGCTGCCCCGCTCACCGCGATGCACAAAAAACACTTTATCTGGTAGGGATGCCACATAACCGCGTCCATATGTGGTATTCACTTGACTGCACCGCTGGCTGGCGCAGGATGTCTAACCGCCAGACTCGCGGGATCGCTCGCGGGCAGAATAGCCAAGCCCGTGCGCCACACCACGCCGACCAAATCACCACACCCTTGGGGGGGAATTAGTCTTGCTCGACGATGCCGTACAACTCGAAGGCCGCCACCTGGTCCGCGTCGACCGCAGCCGCGATTCCCTGCTCACCGAATTCGGCCGCGCAACGCTAGACGACCGCTATTTGATGCCCGGCGAAGGCTACCAGGACCTCTTCGCCCGGGTTGCCAGTTTTTACGGCGATGATGCCGCCCACGCCCAGCGCCTTTACGATTATATCAGCCGCATGTGGCTAATGCCGGCAACGCCTGTGCTCTCCAACGGCGGCACCAAGCGCGGCCTGCCAATTTCCTGCTTCCTCAACGAAGCCTCCGATAGCCTCGATGGCATCGTTGGTTTGTGGAACGAGAATGTCTGGCTTGCCAGCAAAGGCGGCGGCATCGGCAGCTACTGGGGCAATCTGCGCTCGATCGGCGAAAAAGTCGGCATGAACGGCAAAACCTCCGGCGTCATCCCGTTTATCCGCGTCATGGATAGCCTCACCCTCGCCATCAGCCAGGGCTCGCTGCGCCGCGGCTCGGCGGCCGTCTATCTGCCCATCGCCCACCCCGAAATTGAAGAATTCGTCGAAATCCGCAGGCCCACCGGCGGCGATCCCAATCGTAAAGCCCTAAACCTGCATCACGGTATTCTGGTCTCCGATGAATTTATGCGCGCGGTCGAAGCCGATGTGCCCTGGGCGCTGCGCTCGCCCAAAGATAACGCGATTGTGCGCCAAATTTCTGCCCGCGCCTTGTGGATCCGCATCCTCACCGCCCGCGTGGAAACCGGCGAACCCTACATCGTGTTTTCCGATCAGGTGAATAACGCCCGGCCAGAACACCAGAAACTCGCCGGCTTAGAGATCAAAACATCCAATTTGTGCTCAGAAATCACCTTGCCCACCGGGCTTGATCACCACGGCAAACAACGCACCGCGGTGTGCTGCCTATCCTCGCTGAACCTGGAAACCTGGTTCGAATGGAAAGATCACCCGCTGTTCATCGAAGATGCCATGCGCTTCCTTGATAACGTGCTGCAGGATTTTATCGATCGCGCACCCGATGGCATGGAACGCGCCAAATACGCCGCCATGCGCGAACGCTCGGTCGGTCTTGGCGTCATGGGCTTTCACTCGTTCCTGCAATCGCAGAACGTGCCGTTCGAAAGCGTTATCGCCAAAGTCTGGAACAAGCGGATGTTTAAGCAAATCCGCGCCCAGGCCGATGCCGCCTCGATTTTGCTCGCCGATGAACGCGGCGCCTGCCCCGATGCTGCCGAATATGGTATCCACGAACGCTTTTCCAACAAAATGGCGATCGCCCCCACCGCGTCCATTTCCATCATCGCCGGCAATGCCAGCCCCGGTATTGAACCGATCGCTGCCAACGTGTTTTTGCAAAAAACCCTTTCAGGCAGTTTCTCCGTGCGCAACCGCCACTTGCAAAAACTGCTCGCCGCGCGCGGCATGGATAACGAAGATGTCTGGTCGGCGATCACGCTCGATAAAGGCAGCGTGCAAAAACTCGATTTCCTCACCGATCAGGAAAAAGCGGTGTACAAAACCGCCTTCGAGCTTGATCAGCGCTGGATCATCGAACACGCCGCCGATCGCACCCCCTATATCTGCCAAAGCCAATCGGTGAATATTTTTCTCCCCGCCAACGTGCACAAGCGCGATCTGCACCAAATTCACATGATGGCGTGGAAGCGCGGCCTAAAATCGCTCTACTATTGCCGCTCGCTCTCCATCCAGCGCGCCGATACGGTCAGCGACATGCCCAAAACCGACCTGATTTCAATGATTGCGAACGACATGGTTGGTAACAACGATATGGCGCTGCCCCTACCGCTTGCCGCCAGCGGCGCCAGCACCAACTACGAAGAGTGCCTATCGTGTCAGTAAGCCGATAAACCGCTAGCAACCGCACGCAGGGCAATCGGGTGCGTGAAAAAGTAAGGATTTTCTTTTTTCTGAAGAAAAAAGGTAACTGCCCAGGTAGGGGTGAGAACGCTAACTG
>JBBARC010000037.1:0-36194 GCA_040400005.1 Acetobacteraceae bacterium
CAGGCTTAGCTTTTATGCGTTTCGCGGTTGAATCCGCGTTCAGAAAAAAGAAAATCCTTACCTTTTTTTCCATTCACCCAATGGCCCCGCGCGCACACCGGCAAAGCGCACCGCCACCACAATGGCAATCACCGCAGCCAAATGCGCCAGCAAATCGCTGGCTGTCGCATCAAACGGGTGGATCATCGACAGCAACGCCGCCGCCGCCCCAGCACTGGCAAGCCCGCCCAGCAATGTGGTTAACCCTGGCCGCAGCGGATAGCCGCGCAACAGCAGCACCAGCATCAGCGCGCCCAAGGGCAGCGACACCAGCAGCAGAAAATACATGCAGCTGATCATGTGCCCGGCCGGTTCGGCAATTGTATGGGCGGCGGCGGGCATGCGCAAACAGCCCAGCGTGCTGGACGATACCCACACAGCCACCGCCGGCAACGGCAGCAAACCCCAGCGCGGCGATCTATCCGGCATGCTTGTCGCAAAGGCCGCAAACGCTGCCAGCACCGCGGTGCCCAGGGCGCCGGCCACCGCCAGCCCCATATCCGGGGTTTCCAACAGCCGGTGGCGCAATGTGGCAAAATCGGTGAATAAGCCAAACAGCACGCCCAGCCACAGCACGGCGGCCAGCCAAATGGCGGTGCGCTTCCACGGTGCCAGCACGCGCCGCACCGGGCGCAAATCGCGCGCCAGGCGCGCAATCAGCGCATCTTGGGTGATCACCGGGCGGTCGCGCACGTCACTCATCCGCGCGGCCCTGGGGCGTGCCAGCCAAATGCTGGCGCAACGCCTTTAGTGCCCGATGCAGATTAACTTTTAGCGCCACCTTATTGCGGCCCGTTAACCCTGCGGCGTCCTCCAGCGAGTGTTCGGCCAGGCCCAGCGTTTCCACCGCCTGGCGCTGGCCGGCCGGCAATTTGGCAATCGCTTCGCGTAAGCGGGCGGCGTCCCGCGCGCCATCCAGTGCCGCATCGGCATCCACAAAAACTGCCGGCTCCATTTCATACGCCAACGGGTCAAACACTTCGCGCGCCCCCTGCCGGCCGCGCACACGCAGGCAATCAATCGCCCGGCGGTCGGCAATGGCATACAGCCACGGCATAAACGGCCGCGCCGGATCGTAAGTTGGCAGCGCCCGGTGGATGGTTAGCAACACATCCTGCACCACATCATCTACCCGGTCGGGCGCCACCCCGCGGCGGCGCGCAACCCGGGCGGCAATCGGCGCACAGCTACGCAGCGCCGCCTGATAGGCGCGTTGATCCCCCGCTTGGGCTGCCACCATCTGGGCGGCAAGCGTCGCATCATCGGCGGCAGTCACGCGCGGCTTGGCCTTTCCTTGTCGCGCCAAACCTAGCGCGTAGTATGGCTGTGCTGCAAAGCCCGCCATTACTCCCCCAGGGCAATCGCGTAAAAGATAAGAACCTTCGTTTGACTTCCGAAAAAGAAGCAAAAAGCCTTTTGTAATGCTGGCCTAGGGCAACCCTGCCACCACGCCCTCCGAACCAGCGTCATAAAAGTCTTTTTTGTTTCTTTTTTCTTCAGAAAAAAGAAAATTCTTGCTTCTTTGCAGTCACCCGATGGCCCTGTCACCCCCCTCACGACCCCGAGAACCAATTATAGCCAAGGTCTTCCCAGTAGCCGCCGGGGTTTTCGTTGGTCACTGTAATGGCGGTGATAAATTTCGGGTTTTTAAACCCCAGCTTGGTCGGAATGCGCAGCCGCAGCGGCGCCCCCCAGATCGGGCTCAACGCCGTCTGTTCAAACTCCAGCGCCAAAATGGTTTGCGGGTGCAGCGCCGATGCCATGTCGATCGAGCTGTAATACTCATCGCCGCAGGTAAACCCGACATAGCGCGCGGTGAGATCGGCCCCGACACGGCGCAAAAAATTACCCAGCGGCACACCGCGCCATTCGCCAATCTGGCTCCAGCCTTCCACGCAAATATGGCGGGTGATCTGGCTTTCCTGCGGCAACGCCATGATATCAGGCAGGGCCCAGGGCTTTTTCTGGTCAATCAGCCCGGCCAATTCCAGCCGCCAGCCGGCCAGATCGATCTGCGGCACGCGCTCGATCGGGTAGAACGCGTTAAAGCGGAACGGTTTGGTGATGTCGGCGCGTGTGTATGTTCGCGCCAACCGTGTGGGGCTAAACATCGCGGCCTGTACGCGATCATTAAACCGCAGCATCGCCCACAGCGCGCGGTCGATCACGCTATCATCATCGGAAAGATCGCAGCCGGTTAACAGGGTGAGTGCGCCCAGCGACAGCCCGCCGGCCAGGCCGCGACGGGTCAACCCAGGCTGCAATTTGCCCAGTGCCCGGCGGTGTTCAGGCAATAAAATGCGCGCCATGCTTATACCCCGCCCCGCTTGCCGGTGATCATGCCCAGTAAGGTGCGCGGCACGATCGCCACCAGCACCAGGTGGATCAGCAAAAACCCAACAATCAGCACCATCATGGTAAAATGCAGTTTGCGGGCGGTGTCGTAGTCGCCGAACAGCGCAGTCAGCGGGCCAAACTGCACTGGCTTCCAAATCGCCAAGCCGGTCAGCACAGCAAGCACGGCGATGGCAACCACCCCGGCATAAAACACCCGCTGCACCGCGTTGTAGCGCCCCGCATCATGGGGCAAATTCAGCCGCAAAGCTGCCGCCATTTCCCCGGTAAATTCGCCAACCGATGGCAACGCCAGATCGCGGCGAAAATGGCCGCTGGCAAAACCATAGGCCAAATACATCGCACCACTGGCCATCAACAGCCACATGGCGGTCAGATGCCAGGCAATCGCGCCGCCCAGCCAGCCGCCCAAGGTGATGGCACCGGGAATGCGGAACGGCAGTAAGGGCGAAGCGTTATAAATCTGCCAGCCGCTGAGAATAAGACAAATCATCGCAACCGCGCCGACCCAATGGCTCAGGCGCACAACGATATGGTGGCGCGGTGGTGGTGCAAGCGGGGTCATACATATCCAATAGTTTTAAAGCCGGGGCGTTCAAGCAGTGTTCGGCGCAACCGCGGGCTTGGTTACCTTGCCGGCGTTTCTCCCACGTTGCGTAATTGTCACCCGTGCCCAGGTAACTTTGCGCCAACGCCGCCCGTAGTGGCGGTATGCGATCACAAAGGCATCCCACCATGACACGACGCACGATAATGTTAGCCACCACCGGCGCCCTCGCCCTTCTGTTCGGCCGCAGCACCTTGGGTGCCGCCAGCACGCCGGCACAGTTCGAAATCACCCTGCCCGAGGCGGAATGGCGCAAACGTTTAAACCCCGCCGCGTTTAACGTGCTGCGCCAGGCCGGCACGGAAGCGCCGGAAAGCAGCCCGCTTGATCACCAATTCGGTGCCGGGCGCTACGATTGCGCCGGTTGCGCCTTGCCGCTGTTTGCCTCCACCACCAAATTCGACAGCGGCACCGGCTGGCCGAGTTTTTACGCCTCCCTGCCCAAGGCGGTGCAAACCAGCAGTGACAATAGCCTGTTGATGGACCGCACCGAAGTGCACTGCCGCCGCTGCGGCGGCCATTTGGGCCATGTGTTTAACGACGGCCCCAAACCCACCGGTCTGCGCTACTGCATGAACGGTGTCGCCCTTACTTTCCACGCAAGTTGAAACCGGAGTTGTCCACCATGTCCCCCCGCATCGTTGGTCTTGCCGCCACCACTGCCCTGGCTTTTGGGGCAGCACTCCTACTGACCTCGCCAGTGTTCACTCAAACCGCGCGCGCTGATGAAAGCTTTGTGGTGCCGGCACCGGCCCAGGATATCACGCCAGGCATCAGCAACCGCGCCGAAATCGTGCTCTCGGGTGGCTGCTTTTGGGGGGTTCAGGGGGTGTTTCAGCATGTTGCCGGGGTAACGCAAGCGGTCTCTGGCTACGCAGGTGGCGCCGCCAAAACCGCCGATTACGAAACGGTCAGCACCGGCAGCACCGGCCATGCCGAATCGGTGGACATTATTTTCGATCCCCACAAAATCAGCACCGGGCAGATTCTGCGGATCTTTTTCAGCGTCGCCCACGACCCGACCAAAATAAACGCGCAAGGCCCTGATCGCGGCACCCAATACCGATCGGCGATTTTTGCAACAACCGATGACCAGCTGCGGGTAGCGCGCGCCTACGTTGCCCAGCTTAACGCAGCCCACGTGTTTGCAGCTCCGATTGCGACCGAGGTTACCCGCCTGCCGGCATTTTATGCGGCCGAGACCTACCACCAGAACTACCTAACCCTGAACCCCGGCCAGCCCTACATCGCGATTAACGACCTGCCCAAGGTTGCCGCCCTGAAATCCCTGTTTGCGCAAAACTATCGCGAAGAGCCTGCCCTGGTAGCGGACAGCCTGGCCAAATAGGGCCGGCCAGCGGTTGTCGCCGCGGCGCTTCTGCGCCAGTTTACCGCGGCAAATTGTTTTGCCGGAGATTTACTATGCGCATCACGCGGCGGTCGGCCTTTTTGGCGGTTTCCCTCACGGCGGCAAACCTTGCAGCCGTCACCTTGGGGGCCGTCACCTTGGGGGCCGCCCCGGCGTGGGCCGGCGCATCTGATGAGCAGGCGGTGGTTGATCACGCCACCGGCACGCTGCAGGACCTCACCCGCGACAAAGCCTTTGGCAATGCGCAAGCGCTGATCCGCACCGCGCGCGCGGTGATGATCGCGCCGCGCATCATTAAAGCCGGTTTCTTCTTTGGCGGCGAAGGTGGATCGGCCGTGCTGTGCGTGCGCGGCAAAAAGGGCTGGAGCTACCCGGCGTTCTACGCCATCGGATCGGCCTCGTTCGGCCTGCAAATCGGCGCCCAGCAATCGGAAATGATCCTGATCATCCGCACCGATAAGGCGCTGAAAGCCATGCTGAGCGACAAGTTCAAAATCGGCGCCAATGCGGCAATTTCGGTGGTTACTTTGGGGTCTAGCGCCAGTGCGGCATCCACCGGCAATCTTGATGCCGATATTATCGCCTGGGCATCGTCGACCGGCGCCTACGCCGGGCTTACCCTGGATGGCTCGCTTATTCAGCCGCGCGCCGATGGGAACGCCGCCTATTATGGCCGCACCGTATCACCCGAGGCGATTGTGCTGAAACACGAAACCAAAAACCCCGGGGCACACGCGTTGCTCGCCAAATTGCGCACGCTTGGTTGATCGCCCCAGGGTGGGCAGGCAGGGTGGGCCAGGCAGGGGGAGCAGGCAGGGGTGGGAACCCTACCGGCTACGGGCGCGCCACAGCTGGAAGCGCAAAAAACCGTAGCCCAGCAGGGCGGCGGTGATCACCACCGGAATAAGCACCGCTGCCAGCCACAGCGATACAATAACGATGGTGGCAGCAGCAGACAGCACGGCCACCAGCACGGCACCGCCGGCCAGGCGCACCTGCCAGGGCGGACGCCGCTGCGGCCCGCGCGGATCGCGGGGCGGCTGGCGGGCGAAAGGCGGTGGCGGCGCATCGACGAAATCGCCGGCCAGGGTCATGTCGATGGTTTTATCAGTTAGCTGTTGCATGATGTGGGGAAGAGTGGCGCTGCCCTGGCGGCACTGCAAGTGCTAGGCTGTACGCAACCTATGCCCAAGGGCGGCACCACCCCGCCCAATAGGCGTATCTGCCAGGAGTACCAGCGCCTTGCCCAAAGCGAAATTTTTTGCCGCCGTCGCCCTCGGCCTGTTCGCCGCCGCAGGGTTAGGCACCCCAAGCCCGGCCCGCGCCGATGACGCCACCCCGGACACCACCGTATCGGATGATCTGCGCGATATCGTTGAACACGATATTGGCGCCCGCTTCATCTACCCGGAGACCACCCGCTGGCATTACATCAGCGCCCGCCCCTATGTTGGCTCTGGCACCGCGATATGCGGCACCGCCAACGGCCAAACCGCGGCACGGCTTTACGGCGGCGAACAACGGTTTTTTGCCATTATCCGCGATGGCCGGGTCAAGCAATCGGGGTTTGCCGGCGATCGCGGCCACGACATTTTGGGCTCCACCGCCAAACTGCTGAACACGCTTTGCCCAGCCCCCTAAAGCTGTGCCGCGCACCCTGCCCACGCCGTGGCCACGCCCTGCCCACGCCGTGGCCACGCCGTGGCCAAGCCGGGGCCAACCGGTGCTTGGCGGCGGCCGGCACACCTGCCGGGACGCGAAACATTTCGCTGCGGTGCAGCATACGATTTCCAAACATCGCTGAAAAAACAGGGTAAACACCCTAATGCCCGGTCCCCTTTTTTTTCGCGATCAGGCGATTTTTTCAATCCCAACCGCGTGATCACATTGGGCGAACGGGTTGCGCGGCTGGTGAAGCTATGGGATTAACGCCCCCTTAATGACGCCGTTTGAAAACATTTCCGCAGCTTTTGCGCAGGGTTCGTGGCACGCCGCCGCCCTGCCCTTGCGTGCCGCCGCCGCCGCGCCGTTTGGTGCGGGCTTTGCCGTGACTAACAACACTTGGGCCAACAG
This sequence comes from Acetobacteraceae bacterium, assembly GCA_040400005.1. Classification (GTDB taxonomy): domain Bacteria; phylum Pseudomonadota; class Alphaproteobacteria; order Acetobacterales; family Acetobacteraceae; genus JBBARC01. The sequence goes on from JBBARC010000037.1 coordinate 6,444, forward strand.
CGCTGGGGCCAACAGCGCTGGGGCTAACAGCACCGCAGAACGGCCGGTTCTATTGACACACCCAATGCCACATTGCATCAGCATCGCCACTCAACAGAGTGTGACGCTTCAGATAGTGATGCTTCGCCGCGGGGTAAGCGCCGGCTATGCCGATGTGCCTCATTTATCAGTAAAGGAAGGCGCGGCATGAATTACGCCGAGCAGCAGCGTAATCCCCTTCGCCACATTATTGGCCTCACCATCGTGGTGCTGGTGCATATTGGCTTGATCTACGCCCTGTTGAACGGGCTGGGCAGCAACATCATTCAAAAGCTGAACGCGCCGCTGGAAACCAAGATCGTGCAGGAGGTCAAACCGCCGCCGCCCGATCTGCCGCCGCCGCCGCCGCCGCCAGAAATGAAGGCGCCGCCACCGCCCTATATTCCACCGCCGGATATTGCGATCACGGCACCGCCGCCGCCAAATGCGATCACGGCGGTTAGCCGCATCGCCCCGCCCAGCACGGCGTATCATCCGTCGGCGCCGGCAGTTGCCGATCACGATGTCAGCGAGCGCCCAATCAGTGGCGGCACGCCGGTTTATCCACCATCGATGGTGGAAGCCGAGCGGGAAGGTTCGGCAAAAGTGTCGTGTTATGTTGACACCGAAGGCCGCACATCCAACTGCGCCGTGATCTCGGTTTCCGGCGGCAGCGCATTCGGCGGCTCGGCGCTGGCCTTCGTGCGCGCCCGGCGCTATTCGCCGCGTACTCACAATGGCCAGGCGATCGCTGCCAACAAAACCTGGGACATCAAGTTCCGGCTCGGCGAGGAATAAGCCGGGCTTCGCTTTTCCATCTTATTTTCACCCTTTCAAACCCCAAGCAACATTGGGGATGAGACCTAAGGAGCAGACATGACCCGGACGACCCGCACCCCCGCACTGGCCGCCCTAACCGCCGCCATGGTTTTTAGCGCCGCCAGCCTGGCGCCGAGCATCGCCTTCGCCCAAACCCCGGCAGCACCCGAAGCCCCCGCCGCTGCCGCTGCGCCCGCCATGCCCGCACCGCCGGCTAGCGCGCCGGCAATGGCCGCGCCGGCTGATGCCACGGCAGCGCCCGCCGTACCCGGCGCCCCTGCCCTGCCCGGTGCGCTACCCACCGTTCCCGGCGCCCCCGAGCCCGCGGCTTTGGCGCCAGGCGCCGCCCCTGCCGTGCCCGCCGCCGATGCCGGTGCCGCCATGGCCCCCAATGCCGCACCGGGCGCCGCACCAGGCGCCGCACCAGATGCAACCAGGGTTGATCTTGGCAACGGCACCGAAGAGGTCGCCAACCCCTACGGCCTCGGCGCCTTGTGGCAAGGCAGCGACTACATCACCAAAGGCGTGCTGGTCATGCTCGCCATCATGTCGCTCGGCACCTGGTACATTGTGGTCACCAAAGTGTTCGAACAATCCCGCCTGTTTTCCGCCGCCAAAGAAGCCGCCGCCAATTTCTGGCAAACCAGTTCGGTGCGCGATGGCGCCGCCAAGCTAAAAGACAGCAGCCCCTTCCGCTACATCGCCGATAGTGGCCTTACCGCCACCGACCACCACGAAGGCACGCTGGTCGAAGCGATCGACCTGCATACCTGGGTCAGCATGTCCCTCGACCGGTCCGTATCTGTGGTTAATAGCCGCCTGCAAGGCGGGCTCGCCTTCCTGGCAACCGTCGGTTCCACCGCACCGTTCATCGGCTTGTTTGGCACCGTGTGGGGTATTCTGCACGCGCTCACCGCCATCGGCATTGCCGGCCAAGCTTCCATCGACAAGGTCGCCGGCCCGGTGGGCGAAGCGCTGATCATGACCGCCCTTGGTCTAGCAACCGCCGTGCCGGCGGTGCTCGGCTATAACTGGCTGGTGCGGCGCAACAAGGCAGCGATCGAAAAAGTGCGCAACTTCGCCGCCGATTTGCACGCCGTTCTGATCAAGACCTCGGGCAAGGCCTAAATCCATGTCGATGAATGTTGGCACGTCAGACGGTGATGAAAACGAGTTGGTGTCCACCATCAACACCACACCGCTGGTTGATATCATGCTGGTGCTGCTGATCATCTTTCTGATCACCATCCCAGTGATGACGCACACGATTCCGGTGCATCTGCCGCAAGACCGCAATCAGGCAACCCAGACCAAGCCTGAGAACATTGTTATCGCGGTGACCAAGGACGGCACCTATTACTGGAACCAAGCGCCGGTTGCCGACATTCCAGCCTTGCTGGAAAAGCTCAAGAAGGTTGCGGTGATTGTGCCGCAACCGGAAGTGCATATCCGCGCCGATGAAGATGGCCGCTACGAATTTGTCGGCAAAGTGGTGGTGGCGCTGCAACGCGCCGGCATCCTCAAAATCGCCTTTATTACCGAACCACCCGGCGGCACAGGCAAATAACCGCCTGCCCCGCCGCCATTTTTAGCGACTACACGATAGGTTTTTGAAACATGAGCATGCAGGTAGGATCTTCTGGCGACGGTGATGAAGCCGAGGTGATGCTGGACATGAACACCACCCCGCTGATCGACGTGATGCTGGTGCTGCTGGTGATGCTGATCATCACCATCCCCATCCAAACCCACGCGGTAAAGCTGGACATGCCAGCCGGCAACCCGCCGCCGCCCTTGGTACAGCCCACGGTGGTAACCATCGACGTTGATTTTGATGGCACCATTTCCTGGAACGGCACCGCCATCACCAGCGAACAGGATCTGCGCGACCACATCACCTCGGCCGCCGCCATGCCTGATCAACCCGAAGTGCATCTCAACCCCAATAAGCTTGCAACCTACAAATACGTCGCCCACGTCATGGCGACAGCGCAGCGCCTGGGCCTGAAAAAGCTCGGCCTAGTTGGCAACGAACAATTTCCTGGGCCGTAAAATCATGATGCGTTTGTCATTTCGTGCGGCCCTGCTTGCCGCTGCCTTCGCTTGTGCAACCCCGCTGGCGGCCCACGCCGACACCATGCGCCCGGAAGTGGGCAAGCCGTTGCAGGCCGCAAGGGCATCCATGGCGCGCGGCAACTACACCGCCGCCATGGCGCAAATTCACACCGCCGAAGCCGCGCGCAACCGCACCGCCGACGAAAATTTTACCATCCTGCAAATGCGCGCCGCCGTCGCCATGGGCAGCCATGATTTTGCTGCGGCCTCGCGCGCCTACCAGGATTTGCTCGCATCGGGCCGCCTTGGCGCCGGCGAACAGCAAAAAGTGCTGATGGCGCAAGCCAGCATGGCCTACCAGCAAAAAAATTATGCAGCCACCATCACCTGGATCGACAAATACAAGCGCGCCGGCGGCACCTCGGCCGAGATGAACGCGCTGCTTATTCAATCCTATTACCTGCAAGGCGATTTCGCCAGCGCCGCCCGCCTGCAGGCAAACGCGATAAACGCAATTTTGCGCGCCGGCCACGCCCCCAGCGAACAAGATCTGCAGTTGCTGGCAAGCTGCCACGACAATTTGCACAATGCGGCCGCGTTTTTAAGCAGCATGAAATTGCTGGTCACCTACTATCCCAAACCCGATTACTGGGCACATCTGCTGCACGCTGTTCTGGCCAAACCCGGCTTCGCTGATCGCCTGCAACTGGACGTACTGCGCTTTAAGCTGGCGGAAGGCCTAACCACCGACCCGAAAGACTATTTCGAGGCTATTCTGCTGGCCCTGCAAGTACCCTTGCCCGGTGAAGCGCAAAAAACGATCGATGACGCCTACGCCAAAGGCATTTTTGGCACCGGCCCGGAAGCCCCGCGCCAGCAGCGCCTGCGCGATAAAGTGGCCTCCACTGCCAAAGAGATCGCCAAAACCCTGGCCGCCGACACAATTGCCGCACAGACCGAACACGACGGCAACCATTTGTTTGCCCTGGCCGAAATCACCGTCGCCGATGGTAAAACCGCCGACGGCATCGAGATGATGAAAACCGCTATGGCGCGTGATGGGCTGACCCACCCGGAAGACGCCAAACTACATCTGGCGCTGGCCTATCTTGCCGCGGGCAAAAAAACTGATGCGGTAAAAATGCTGCGCAGCGTTAGCGGCACCGATGGCGCCGCCGATATTGCCCAACTCTGGCTGCTAAAAATCGGCCACTAATCGGGCCCATCGCGCCTGAAATTCACATCCAGCGGGTAGCGAAATTGCCGGGCGGCCAGCACATTTAGCCGCACCAGCCGGCCGCCGGCGATGTCGCCGGCCACCATGTGATCGGGCATGTTGCCGCAGCCCAACCCTGCCCGCAGCAACGCTTGCTTGGCGCCCCAATCGCCCGTTTTGGCGCGCCGCCGCCCGCCAACCCGGCGCGCATACCAAATCCCCCTGCCGCCGCGAAACCGGCGGCAGGCCCCTTTTGCTAGCCGGCGGCAGGCCCCTTTTGCTAGAAAGCCAAAACCCATGATCACCATCCGCAAATCCGCCGATCGCGGCATCAGCCGGTTTTCCTGGCTCGATAGCCGCCACAGCTTTTCGTTTGGTGAGTATGACAACCCCAACCACAGGCAGTTCGGCCCGTTGCGCGTAATTAACGAAGATATGGTCGCACCCGGCGCCGGCTTCCCCACCCACCCCCATCGCGAGATGGAAATTGTAACCTGGGTGCTTTCGGGGGCCCTGGCCCATAAAGATAACAGCGGCGGCCAAGATGTGATCCGCCCCGGCGATATTCAACGCATGTCGGCCGGCACCGGCATCACCCATTCCGAATTTAACGCCTCCGCCACCGACCCCGTGCACCTGCTGCAAATCTGGCTGCTGCCAGCCGTGCCCAATCTCACTCCCGGCTACGAACAAAAAGCCATCCCCCTCACACCAAATGGCCTCACCCTGCTGGCAGCACACGATGGCCGCCACGGCGCCGTTACCATCCACCAAACGGTCGATCTGTGGGCGGCAACGCTCGCCCCCGGCCAAACCACGTCCTTCACCCCAGCCTTCCCCACCCGAATACAGTGGCTTCAAGTGGCGCAGGGCGGTCTATCGGTAAACGGCATTGACCTTTCCGCCGGCGACGGGGCCGCCATCACCGGCGAATCGGCCCTCACCCTGCACGCCACATCTGACACGCAGGCGCTAATTTTCGATATGGCGGCCTAATTGGCATGATTTTGGGCAAGGCCTGCCATCGTCATTACACATAACTGTGGCCTTGTGATCACAGAAGCCCGCTTTAGCGGCATGTTTGGCATGTAACCGGTTGCGCCGTTCGGTCACTCAACGGCAGGGTTGTGTATCACGGTCGTCGCAATCTCTCTGCGTGTGTCAGCCGCGCGGTTATTGGCCTTCCCCTCAAGGGTTGCCATCAGCCGCGCGGCTTAATCGCACAGGCAGGCCAAAGGGGCGGCGCGCCGGGTGCATCCACGCCATTCGGCATGGATTCGCCCTAACCTTATGTCTTGGGGGACATATGTACACAGATAAGCGTTCCTTCCGGCAGGGCTTAATGGTGTTCACGGCGGCAAGCCTCGTGTTCGCCATTGCTCCTGTCACCGGCGCCCGCGCACAAACTGCGCCAGCCGCCGCACCTGCTGCTGCCACCACCGAAAGCATTGTGGTCACCGGTTCGCGCATCAAGCGCAGCAACGCAACCTCCGATGCGCCGGTATCGATCATCTCGGCCGAGGATATTAAACACTCCGGCGCGCAGACGATCGAAGATGTGCTGCAGCGCATCCCGTCCATCGGCACCGGCGGCCTGTATTCCACCACCAATAACGGTGGCGAAGGCGCCAGCTGCACCGATTTGCGCAACCTTGGCGTTAACCGCACCCTGGTGCTGGTCAACAGCAAGCGCTTTGTGCAGACCGGCTCGCAGATATCTTCCTGTGTCGATCTCAACAACATTCCGTTGGCCTTGGTCGACCACATCGATGTGCTGAAAGATGGTGCATCCACCATTTACGGCGCCGATGCGGTGGCCGGCGTGATCAACGTTATCCTCAAAAAGAACTTTACCGGCACCCAGGTTAACATCGATGGCGGCATTGCCGGCCAGGGTGATAGCAAAACCGGCAAAATCAGCGTCACCACTGGCGCTAATTTCGATAAGGGTAACTTTACCCTTAGCGGCGGCTACGACAGCCGCGGCGAAATTGCCCAGAAAGATCGCGATTGGGCGAACCCGGTTCGCACCGACAACGTGCAGCGTTCCTACGTGCGCCACGGTTCGGGCATTCCGTTGGGCGGCCGCATTTTCGACGGCCCGAACGTCGATCCGAACCTCGCACTTGGCTTGAACGAATTGGCGCTGGGCAATGGCCAAACCAAGGGCTTTAGCAATAAAACTGATCGCTTCAACTGGGGCGATCGCACCTGGCTTGCGGGCGCCCAGGTAAAATACAATTTCGATGGTTCGGTGAACTACGAAATCACCGATGATATGCAGTTCTATGCGAACGGTTACTACAACCACAACCACACCGAACAGCAACTGGCGCCTCTGCCGGTAACTGGTGCCGCCACCGGCGGCCAGGGCCCGACCGATCTGATCGTGCCCAACGGCAACCCGTTCCTGACCGAACTTGGCATCACCGAAGACGTGGCCCTGTATAAGCGCCTTAACGAATTCGGCAACCGCCATTACTACCAGGATACCAATACCTTCCAAGGCACCGGCGGCCTCCGCGGCTCGCTGCGCTATGGTTGGGATTACGATGTATTCTTCAACTATGGCCGTTCGGAAAAGACCGAAGAAGAAAGCAACGTGGTCAACTACGTGCGGTTGGAACAAGAGCTTGGCGCCCGCCAAACCTTTGATCCTACCGCTGCAGTGCCCGCCGATGCCGTGGTTTACGACCCCACCTACTGCACCAATTCGGCTGGTTGCGTTCTGATCAATCCGTTCGGCCAGCATGGCATCAGCCAAGCCGGTGTTAATTATGCCCGCGTCAATACCCATGTCAGCACGGCGTTTTCCATGCGCCAGTTTGGTGGCAGCTTAACCAACAACGACGTGTTCGATCTGCCCTACGGGCCGCTCGGCCTGTCGATGGGCGTCGAAAACCGCCACGAAGAAGGCGAATACGTGCCCGATCCGCTGGTGCTGGGTGGCTACACCACAGACTCGATCAACCAGCCCACCAAAGGTGGTTTCTCGGTCACCGAGCTTTACACCGAAGCCTCGATCCCGCTGCTGAGCAATCTACCTTTCGTTAAAGACCTCAGCATCAATGCCTCGGGCCGCTACTTCGATTACGACACTTTCGGCCCTGGTGCCGTGTGGAAGTTCGAAGCCGATTACTCCCCCACCCAGGATATCAAGTTCCGCGGCTCGTTGGGCACTGGCTTCCGCCAGCCCGCGATCTACGAACTGTATGGGGGTAATTATGTCAGCTACAATGGCATCACCGATCCGTGCGCAAACTCCACGGCCACCGGTGGCAACCTTGCTGCTAACTGCACTAAGGTAAATGCCGCAGACGTAACCAGCACCAACGGCCAGGTGCAAACACTGCAAGGCGGTAACGCTCATTTGCAGCCAGAGGCGTCGCAAAGCTGGGGCTTTGGCACGGTGATCACACCGCGCTGGACACCACGTTTGGCGATCACGGTGGATTACTGGAAATACAAAATCCAGCAAACCATCAGCGCCGTTCAGTCGCAGACGATTCTTGATGAGTGCTACAACAGCCTCAACTTCTCCAGCGCCTTTTGCTCGCAGGTAAGCCCGCGCGATGGTCTGCATCAGCTCACCCTGGTGTCTGCCCTCGACCAAAACCTGGGCGTTACCAAAACCGACGGTATCGACGTCAACTTTGATTACTCGATCCCGCTCGGCAACATGGGCACCCTCGCCCTGCGCGATGACTTCCAGAACCTGATCAGCTACAAAAGCCAGGATTACACCAACGGGCCGTTCCACGAATACGCGGGTTACTTAATCGTGCCGCAGCCGGGGAACTACGGCTATGCCCGTATCAAGAACAACACGTTCATTGATTGGACCTACGGCAATCTGGGCTTAGGCTATCGCACCCGTTACATCGGTGGCATGGGCTACTATCAGGTTGACCCTACCGGCGTTGCCATTCGCGCACCGGCCATTCTGTACCACGACATCTCGGCATCGTACAAATGGCGCAACATCGATACCACCTTCGGTATCGACAACGTGTTCGATAAATCCCCGCCGCTTGCCAACGATGGCGTAACCAACACCAACACCAACGTCTACGATGTGGTCGGCCGCTTCTTCTACCTGAAGACGACCATGAAGTTCTGATCCGCCAAAAGCGACGGTGCCCCACGGTTTACCGCGGGGCACCTAAGCCTAAGGCTCTCTACCAAGGGTGGCACCCACAAGGTGCCGCCCTTTCTTTTTGTGCGCCACGCACTGGCGACGCGCCCCAACATCGGCCACAGTGTGATCACGTTTTTGACTGGCGGAACCTAACCACATGCCGGGCGCATTTCGGTCGCTGCTGAGGAAAGGAAGAATCTTCTTTTCTGAAGAAAAGAAGCAAAAGACTTTTATAATGATGGCACCTGTAACGCACGGTGCCGCGGTGCCCCAGGCCCCAAATCATAAAAGTCTTTTTGCTTCTTTTTCTTCAGAAAAAGAAGTCCTTGCCCTTATCCTCACTGCCCTAGCCTGCCCCGCCCAAGCCGAAGACCGTGCAGCCCTCATGCGCGCCCATCGCGGCGGCACGCTGCATGTGTCGTTTTATAACGGCCTGGGCACCATCGATCCCCAAATTAGCTACCTGCTGCCAACTTTGCAGGTGTACGCCATCACCATGGATGGCCTGCTAGCCTTTCGCAAAACCGGCGGGGATGCCAGCAACGATCTGGTGCCCGATTTGGCGGAGGCGATGCCTGACGTGCGCGATGCCGGCACCACCTACGTGTTTACCCTGCGCCACGGCGTGCGCTTTTCCAACGGCACGGACGTCACCGTGGCCGATGTGGCCGCAACTTTCCGCCGCCTATTCAAAGTCGGCAGCCCCAACGCACAAGCCTGGTTTGGCGATATTGTCGGCGCCGCCGCCTGCCTAAAAACCCCGGCTACCTGCACGCTGGCCGGTGGGGTTGAAACCGATGCCGCGCAAAACACCATCACCCTGCACACCACGCGCGCCAACGGCGATTTTTTAAGCCAGATCGCCCTGGGCTTTACCGGCATTATGCCGGCCGATACACCGGCAACCGACCTAGGCACCACCCCGCCGATCGGCACCGGCGCTTACCGCATCACCCAGTATTCGCCGCAACACGGGCTAACCCTGGAGCGTAACCCATATTTTCGGCAATGGAGCGCGGATGCCCAGCCCGATGGGTTTGTTGATCGCATCGACTACCGCTTTGGCCTGACCGCGCAAAACGCGATAACGGCAGTGCTAAACAATCAGCTTGATTTTTTGGAAGACCAAAAACCGCTGGATAGGCTGCCCGAAATCGGCGCCAAATGGGCCGATCGCGCGCATATCAACAAAGTGCTTGGTGGCTACTATCTCACCCTTAACGTCAACCGCCCGCCGTTTAACAATTTGGCCGTGCGGCGTGCCGTGGCATTGACGATCAACCGCCGGGCGGCGGCGAATTTGTTCGGCGGCCCGGCCATGGCAACGCCGCTGTGCCAAATAGCACCGGCCGGCCTGCCGGGCCGCACGCCGTTCTGCCCGTTCACCAAAACCCCAGGCGATACCTGGCAAGACCCCGACATGCAAAGGGCCCGCGCACTTATCGGCACAGCGGCCGCAAACGCGCCGCCGATCACGCTAATCACCTCGAGTTCTGAAGTTGCCCGCGCGGTTGGGCTATATACCCAAAGTGTACTGCAAGATTTGGGATTTTCCGCAAACCTGCGATCGCTTTCCTACAATATCTTTTTTCCCTACATCGAAAACACTAATAATAACGTCGCAATTTCAGTGATGCCGTGGATCGCCGATTACCCCAGCATCGCCGGCTACGAACAAATTTTACTGTCTTGCGCAAGTTTCAACCCCGGCAGCGATGCATCGCCCAACGTGCCCGGCTTTTGCGATCGCGCGATCGATGCCCGCATGCAGGCCGCCCAAACCCTGGGCGCCACCAACCCCGCCGCGGCGGCAGCGCTATGGGGCGGCATAGATCACGACCTCACCCAAACCGCCGCCCTAATCCCGCTGTTTCAGCAAAACGAATTAACCCTGCTATCGTCAAGGGTTGGTCATTTCATGTATTCCAATGTCTATCACATGATCTTTTCGCAGGCCTGGGTACAATGAAACTTCTCCGCGTTGCCCTACCGTTGTTTTGCCTAGGCGCCGCCCACGCGCAAACCATGGATCGCGCAGCACTCATGCGCGATCATCGCGGTGGCACATTAAAACTCGCCGCCACCCGCGCCCAAGGCACTATCGACCCGCAAATAAACTACACCAGCCAATACAATCAGGTGTTTGCTATCGTCACCGATGGCCTCGTCACTTTTCGCAAATCCGTAGGCCCCAGATCGCTCGAAGTCGTGCCCGATCTCGCCGATGCCATGCCCGATGTGCGCGATGGCGGCACCACCTATGTGTTTCACCTGCGGCCTGGCATAAAATTTTCCGATGGCCGCACCGTGGGTGTGGCCGATGTGGTAGCGTCGTTTCGCCGCCTCTTCAAAGTAAGTAGCCCCAACGCCGCCAGTTGGTACAACATCATTGTCGGCGGCGATGCCTGTGTCGCCCACCCCGCCACCTGCACGCTTGAAGGCGGTGTCATCGGTGATCCCGCCACCAACACCATCACCATTCATACAACGCGCCCCAGCGGCGAGTTTTTATATCAGCTCGCCATGCCTTTTGCCGCCATTCTGCCGGCCGATACACAACCAACCGATCTTGGCGTGCAACCACCCATCACCACCGGCCCCTACACCATCACCGCCTACAACCCCATTCATGCGATGATCCTAAAACGCAATCCATATTTTCATGAATGGAGCGTGGATGCCCAACCCGATGGCTACCCCGATGAGATCAATTACCGCTACGGCCTAGAAAACGAAGCCGAGGTCACCGCCGTTTTCAACGGCCAGATCGATTGGATGTTTGATTTCAAACCGCTCGATCGGGTGATAGATATCGGCACCAACCACCCAAGCCTTGCCCACATCAACCAAATGCTCGGCTATTACTACCTGCCGATGAACGTCAACCTGCCCCCCTTTAACAACGCCGATGCCCGCCGCGCCGTCGCCATGGCGATCAACCGCCGTGCCGTGCTGAATTTATTCGGCGGCCCCGCCATGGGCACGCCCCTGTGCCAATTACTGCCCAACGGCATCCCCGGCTATGTCGAGTACTGCCCCTACACCAAAAACCCTGGCAAAACCTGGCAACACCCCGATATCGAAACCGCCCGTGAATTGGTGAAAAAATCCGGTACCGCCGGCATGAAAGTAACGCTAATCACCTCAGATATCGATGTCGAACACGCAACCGGCTTGTACCTGCAAAGCGTGCTCGCCGACATCGGTTACGATGCCCGGCTGCAATCCATTTCCAATAATATCGCGTTCACCTACATGCAAAATTCTAATAACCGCATGCAAATCGGCCTGACCAACTGGTACCAGGATTACCCCGCCGCCTCCGATTTCCTCTATATCATGAACGCCTGCAGCTCGTTCCACCCAGGTTCGGATGCATCGGTTAACATGTCGGGTTTCTGTAACCCCGCAATCGACGCGGCCATGGAAAAAGCCATTGCCCAAGCGGTAACCGATCCCAGCGGTGCGGCCAGATCATGGCAGGACATCAACCGCACCCTAACCGATCTCGCCCCCGAAACCACGCTATTCCAAATCAACGAACTCAACATCGTATCCCCCCGCGTCGGCAACTACACCTATTCGTCGCTATATCATCTGCTGTTTTCACAGGTCTGGGTGAAATGAGGGCGATTAGAAAAGTAAGACTCTTCTTTTCTGAAGAAAAGAAGCAAAAGACTTTTTATAATGTTAGTTCGGAGCACTCGGTGACATGGAAGCCCCAGGCCCAGCGTCATAAAAGTCTTTTTGCTTCTTTTTCTTCAGAAAAAGAAGTCTTCTTATCCTTAGTCTTACTTCTGGCACCGGCTAAAGCCCAAGCCGCGTCCCACACCGGCGGCACGCTGTGGCTTACCACCACCACCGCGTCGGGCAGCATTGATCCGCACATTAATTATACCGAACGCTACTACCAAGTGTTTGCCGCCGTGACCGATGGCTTGGTCACGTTTCGAAAATCCGATGGCGCAACCTCGGTTGATGTGGTGCCCGATTTAGCGGATAGCCTGCCTGTTATCACCGATGGTGGCACCACCTACAGCTTTCACTTACGCGCGGGGATAAAATTCTCCGATGGTCGCACTGTGGGGGTAGAAGATGTAGCGGCGTCCCTGCGCCGCATGTTTAAGGTGGTCGGCCCTAATGCCGATAGCTGGTACAGCATCATTGTTGGCGGCAAGGATTGCGTAAAAACGCCGGCCACTTGCACGCTGGCTGGTGGGGTTATGACCGATGCTGCCACCAACACCATCGTTTTGCACTTAACCCATCCCAACGCCGAATTTTTGCAGCAGCTCGCGTTACCCATTGCCAGCGTGCTGCCCGCCGATACACCGCCGCATGATTTGGGCATCACACCCCCCATCACCACCGGCCCTTACCGTATTGAAAGCTACAATCCGCAGCGCGCCCTGGTGCTAACGCGCAATCCGTATTTTCATGAATGGAGCCGCGCGGCTCAACCCGCCGGCTACCCCGACAAGATCAACTATCGCTTTGGCCTGCAAACCGAGGATGAAATTTCTGGCGTTCTGACTGGTCAACTCGACTGGACCCCAGATCCGATCCCAATCGATCGCCTGCCCGAAATAGGCGCCCGTTATGCAAACCTCGTGCACATCAGCCAAACCCAGGGCTATTTTTTTCTATCGATGAACGTAAATCTGGCACCGTTCAACCAAATCGCCTTGCGCCGCGCCGTGGCCCTGGCGGTCAATCGCCGCGCCCTGATCAATTTATTTGGCGGGCCGGCGCTGGCAACGCCGCTATGCCAGTTGCTACCGAACGGCGTGCCGGGTTACGTGCCATTCTGCCCTTTTTCCAACCCTGCCGGCGCACCCTGGCAAGCGCCAGACCTAGCCACCGCCCGCGCCGCCCTGCGTGGCACGTCGGCGCTTGGCACCGCGGTTACCATCATCACCCGCGATGGCACGGTGGAACGCTCGGCCGGCCTCTATTTGCAAAGCCTGTTATCTGATCTTGGTTTTGCCGCTCACACCCGCGCCGTTTCCAACCAGATTTTTGCGCCATATGTGCAAAACAGCGCAAACCAAGTGCAGATGGCGCTCAATTCCTGGTTCCCCGATTACCCCGCCCCATCCAATTTTCTGCGCCTGATGTATGCCTGCACATCGTTCCACCCAGGCGCCGATATCTCCACCAATTTCGCCGGTTTTTGCAATCCCGCGATCGACGCGCAAATGCAAACTGCCGAGCGCCTGGCCCTCACCGATCCCACCGCCGCTGCCGCACTATGGGCCGACATCGATCACCGCCTAACCGACACCGCAGCCGGCACCGGCCTGTTTCAAATCAGCCTGCTGGATCTTTCTTCACCCCGCCTAGGCAATTACCAATTTTCCGCCGTCTACCACCGGCTTCTGTCGCAAACCTGGGTGCAGTAATGCCAACTCCAATAACCCTAAGTGCCGAGGCGCCGCGAACCCAATATAACAAAAGTCTTTTTGCTTCTTTTTCGGAAGACAAAAGAAGGCTCTTGCCCTGCGGTAACATCTGATTATTTAAACACTTACCTACGCCACCTTGTAAATTTTTCGGTTTTGTCTCACGTTGCGCTCCTACCTCCCCCCATCACAGGGCTGCGACTAGCTTGAGCGAACAGGTGCCCCAACCGCCCCCCGGGCCATGGCAAACCGCCTGGCGCAAGCTGCGGCGCGACCGCGCCGCAATCGTCGCGCTATGGGTGCTCGGCGCCATTCTGCTCGCCTGTGTGCTGGCCCCACTCTACGCCAATTTCATCTCCGGCACCGATCCCTTCCGCCCGCATTTAGATGGCAGCATCACCATCGGCGGCCAAAGCATCGATGTGCTGCAAGCGGCCGATAACCCGTTGCACCTAGGCGTTGCCCCCATCGGCCCGACCTGGCGCGGCGCGTATTTTTTAGGCGCCGATAATCAGGGCCGCGATATCGCCGCCCGGCTGTTATACGGCGGGCGCAATTCACTGCTGATTGCTGGCATTGCTACCGCTTTCTGCCTGTTTGGCGCGGCCCTTATTGGCATTGTCGCCGGTTTTTTTGGCGGCTGGGTCGATATTGTGCTGTCCCGCCTGCTTGATATCATGTGGGCGTTTCCGGTGTATTTGCTGGCCATTTCGCTATCCATTGTGCTGATCGCGCAAGGCATCAAAATCGGTCCCTTCACGATAGAATCCGATAATCTACTGCTGCCGATTTTCATCATCGCCCTGGTTTATGTGCCTTACGTCGCCCGCCCCATTCGCGGCCAGGTGCTGGCCCTCACGCAAAGCGAATTCGTGCTGGCGGCAACCGCCTTGGGCGTGCCGCGTGCGCGCATTTTGCTGCGCGATATCGTGCCCAATATCATCTCAACGCTGGTGGTGTTTGCGCCGCTCATCATGGCGCTCAACCTGCTCACCGAAAGTGCGCTGTCGTTCCTCTCCATCGGCGTGCAATCGCCGGCGGCAAGCTGGGGCACCATCATCGCCGATGGCCAAAGCATGATCTATCTGCGCCCGATGGTTGCCATCGCCCCTGGCCTTGCCATCGTTATAACCGTGCTAGCGCTGAATGTGCTGGGCGATGGCGTGCGCGATGCGCTCGATCCGCGCGCCAAATTGCGTGAAGGCGCCTGATGATCGGCACCCTCATCTCGCGCCTAGCGCAAATGCTGTTTGTCATGGTTGGCATCAGCGCGCTGGTGTTTCTCATTTTCTTCGCAACCCCCGGCGCCGATCCGGCCGCCCGCATCGCCGGGCGCAATGCAACGCCGGAAACGCTGGCCCAGGTGCGCCACGAATTCGGCTTCGATCGCCCCCTGCCGGTGCAATACGCGATCATGATGAAACGCCTGTTCATCACCCAAGATCTCGCAAGCTACGCCAACCGCGGCGAATTGGTTATCCCCGAACTGGTCGCCTCCGCGCCGGTGACGTTATCGCTGGTGGTGGGCGCCGCCATTTTGTGGGTGCTCGGCGGCATCGCCATCGGCATCACCGCCGCCCTCAATCGCGGCAAACTCGTCGATCGGGCCTTAATGATCGCCGGGCTAATCGGCATTTCCATGCCGGTATTTTGGGTCGGCGAAGTCGCCAATCTCATTACCCAAAGCCGCTTTCACGATACCTGGCTATTCTCCTGGGTGCCCCCGTTGGGCTACGTGCCACTCACCGAAAACCCGCTCGGCTGGTTCAAAGCCCTGATCATTCCTTGGTTTGTGCTCTCCATCCTGTTCATGGGTTTATATGGCCGCGTGCTGCGCGCATCCCTGATCGAAGCCTACCAGGAAGATTTTATCCGCACCGCACGCGCCAAGGGCCTCACCGAACGCCGCATCCTGCTGCGCCATGCGCTGCGCACCTCACTGATTACCTTCGTATCCCTGTTCGGGCTAGATTTCGGCGCCCTAGTCGGTGGCGGCGCATTGCTCACCGAAGTGGTGTTCGGCCTGCAGGGCGTTGGTAAAATGACCTTTGATGCCCTGCTCAATCTCGATCTTCCGGTGATTATGGCAACCGTTATCTACGCATCGTTCTTCGTGGTTGCCGCCAGCGCCGTGGTGGATATCGCCTATGCCGCCCTCGATCCGCGGGTGGGCCACCGCAATGGCTGATGGCAAAACCCTGCTGCGCGTGCGCAACCTCTCCATCGGCTTTCGCACACCCGATGGCCCGGTAACAGCCGTTGAAAAACTCTCGTTCGATGTCGAAGAACGCGAAATTCTCGGCCTGGTTGGCGAATCGGGGTCCGGCAAAACCATCTCCATGCTCGCCACCATCGGCCTTATCACCGATCCCAACGCCATCATCAGCGGATCAGTCGAATTCCGCGGCCGCGAACTCATCGGCCTTTCCCCCACCGACCTGCGCCGCGTGCGCGGCCGCGAAATCGCTATGATCTTTCAAGATCCGATGAGCGCCATGACCCCCGTCTATACCGTGGGCTGGCAAATCAGCGAGCAAATCCGCGCCCATTTGCCGTTCTCCGCCAAAGCCGCCCGCACCCGCGCTATCGAATTGCTCGATCTCACCGGCATCCCCGATCCCGCCCGCGCCTATGATCGCTACCCCCACCAATTATCCGGCGGCATGCGCCAACGCGCGATGATCGCCATGGCCTTATCCTGTGATCCCGCCTTGCTGATCGCCGATGAACCGACAACCGCCCTCGATGTTACCGTGCAGGCGCAAATCCTCGCCCTCATCCAACGCCTGCGCCACCAATTCGGCTCGTCCATCATCCTCATCACCCACGATATGGGCGTGGTTGCCGAAGTTGCCGACAAGGTCATGGTTATGTACGCCGGCCGCCTGGCCGAACGCGGCCGCGTATCCACCATTTTTGCATCCCCCGGCCACCCCTACACACGCGGCCTGCTCGCCGCCATCCCGCCAATGTCTGGCCCCCGCCTACGCCGCTTGCCGGCGATCCCCGGTGTGCCACCGCTGCCGGCAGAAATCCCCCCCGGCTGCCCCTTCGCCCCACGATGCACCCACCGCGTCGAAAAATGCGCCCAGCCGCAGGTGTTAGTACGCGTCGGCGTGCAGGAAGTTGCCTGCCACCGGGCGCAGAGTTTGGGGTTTGTGCAGGGATGACAGGTAAGAAAGAACCTTCTTTTCTGAAGAAAAGAAGCAAAAGACCTTTTGTAATGTTGGCTCGGAGAACTCGGTGGCAGCGTTGCCCCTGTCCCCGCATAGTCAAAGTCTTTTTGCTTCTTTTTCTTCAGAAAAAGAAGGTTCTTCCTTACTTTGTTTGGGCCACGCCATGACCAACGCCCCCCTGCTAACCGTAGATGCCGTCAGTAAACGCTTCACCGTCGGCTCGCTGCTATCGGGCACGCGGGCGTATCTGCGCGCGGTTGATCGGGTTAGCTTTACCGTGCAGCGCGGCGAAACTTTGGCGCTGGTCGGCGAATCTGGGTGCGGTAAATCCACGCTTGGCCGCTGCTTGCTGCGGCTTATCGAACCTGATGAAGGCCGCATTGTGTTTGATGGCATCGATGTGCGCGGCCTGGCGCGTGAACCGTTGCGGGCGCTGCGGCCACGTATGCAGATGGTGTTTCAAGATCCCTATGGCTCGCTTAACCCGCGCCGCACGGTGGGGGACCTGATTGCCGAACCTTTGCGCGTGCACAAAACTGCCGCCGGCGCCGCCCGCACGCCCGCCGAAATCGCCGATCGCGTCAACGATCTTCTCAATCTCGTCGGCTTACGCCGCAACCACCTGCAACGCTACCCGCACGAATTTTCTGGCGGCCAACGCCAACGCATCGGCATTGCGCGCGCGCTGGCGCTCAACCCCGATCTGATTATCGCCGACGAACCGGTATCGGCGCTCGATGTATCGGTACAGGCGCAGGTCATTAACCTGATGATGGATTTGCAAGAAAACCTCGGCCTCACCTACATCTTCGTTGCTCACGATCTGGCCGTGGTGCGCCAGATCGCCACCCGCACCGCGGTGATGTACCTCGGTGGCATTGTTGAAATCGGCCGCACTGATACGGTGTTCGAACACCCCAGCCATCCGTACACAGCAGCTTTGCTCGCCGCCGTGCCGCGCCTGGCGGCGGCATCCGGCACCCAGCCAACCCGCCACCTGGTGCGCGGCGAAGTGCCCAGCCCGATCGCCCCGCCACCTGGCTGCCGCTTCCATCCCCGCTGCCCGCGCGCCGAAAAACGCTGCCGCGAAGAAAAACCCGAATTGCGGATTACTGAAGGCGGCGGGCAAGTGGCTTGCCATTTTCCACTGTCGGCGTAAGGCAAGGATAAGAAACTACTTTTTCTGAAAAAAGAAATTTCTTATCTTATCTTCGCTAACCCTCCTCCAGCAACTCTTCCCGCCGAGGTAATTCCTTCAAATCTTTCAACCCAAACTGGCTCAAAAACGCCGGCGCCGTTACCCATAAAATCGGCCGCCCTGGCACGTCCCGATGCCCCGCCGTGCGCACCAAGCTTGTTTCCAGCAACTGCTCCAGGGTTTGTTGCGAAAGTGTAGCCCCACGAATTTCTTCAATTTCGGCACGCGTCACCGGCTGGTGCCAGGCGATAATCGCCAACGTTTCCATCGCCACCCGCGGCAACCGCCGGGGCCGCGAAACCACGCGGGTAAGGCGTGCCGCCAAATCGGGGGCGGTACGAAACTGATAGCCGCCGCCCACCGCCACCAGCTCCACGCCGCGCCCGGCGTAGCGCGCGTTTAGCCCTGCAAGCACCGCGGTTGCATCGACATCTTCGGGCAGTAACCCCGCCAACACGCGCGCCGCCACGGGTTCCACGCTGGCAAAAATCAATGATTCCGCCAGGCGCAAGTGATCCTCGCTTGGTCCACTCACCACATCGGGCAAATCCGGTTGCCCGCCCGTGATTTCGCTCATGCTAACTCCCCCGCATCGGGCTCGCTGTTATCTTGCAAGTCACTAGGCGCCACTATCGGCGCGGTCTCACCCTCAACCACTTCAATTTCCAGCTCGCCCAGCGCCACCATAATGGGCGAAAACGCGCTGTCCTGGCGCAGCACCAGCCCGCCACCACGGGCCATTTCCAGGGACGCTATCAGCGTTGAGGCAATCGCCGCATTGCGTTCGCGGCCGCTTAAATTGGCCGGCAAAAATTGCTCCAAATCGCTCCACCCGGCACTGCCGCGCATACTGGCGGAAAGCCGTTTGAGCGCATCCTGTACGGTCCAAAAACTCAACTGCCGTGGTTCGTAACGCGGCTTTACCGTGCCCCGCCGAATACCATCCACGTAGGCGCGCAGCAGCATGGGCAAATCGGCGGTAATCTTGCTGCGATCGGTGGAGATCAAATTTTCCGGCGCGCCGCGGCCAAACACGTCCTGCCCCAGCATCGGGCGTGCCGCCAGCCAGGCGGCACCCGCGCGCATGGCGCCGAGTTCTTTCAGGCGTGCCGCTAAAATATCGGCGGCGGCCTCGCCTTCCACCGCGGCTGGTTCGTCTTTGGGCAGCAGCAATCGCGATTTTAGCCAGGTCAGCCAGGCCGCCATCACCAGCCAATCGGCGGCAATTTCCAGGCGCACACGCCGCGCCCCGTCAATCACCGCTAAAAACTGATCCACCAGCTGCAAGATGGAAATCTGCGCCAAATCAAGTTTTTGCGCGCGGGCCAAATCGAGCAGCAAGTCCAATGGTCCAGAAAAACCATCCAGCGTCAGTAACAGCTTGTCGCCATCGCCTCCGGCGGCAACCGGGCCGGGCTCAGACTTCGACAAAATCCGCGCCCACGGCCGCCAGCAACCAGCGCCGCGCCCATTCCACCGCCGGAAGCAACGTGTGCCCTAACGGATCAACTTGAATGCCCTGCATACGCAGCAGGGGCGGCAGTATAATCAACGCCATTACCAGCCCCATGCCAAACCGTTCCAATTGCGCATAGGGTCTTGCCAAAAACGCCGGCAAAATGCCCACCATGATGCGCCCGCCATCCAGCGGCGGAATGGGCACCAAATTGAAAAACGCCAGCACCAAATTCAGCATCAAAAACAGATTAGCTGCATCCACAGTACTTTCTGATAAATCCGCCTGGCGCAACACCAATGCCGCCAATACCGCCAGCACAATGTTTGTCGCCGGTCCGGCAATCGCCACCATCGCCATCATCTGCCGCGGATAGCGAAAATGCCGCGGGTCCACCGGCACCGGCTTGGCCCAGCCAAACATGAACGCTATGTGGCCAATGCTCAACAGTTGCGAAATCGCCAAAAACCCAGGCAGCAACACGGTGCCTACCCGATCCACATGTTTAAACGGGTTTAACGTCAGCCGCCCCATAATTTTGGCCGTGGGGTCGCCAAACGCATAAGCCACCGCCCCATGCGCAACCTCATGCAAAATAATCGCCGCCGCCGTTAGCCCAATGGTGAGTGCAATATCGCCAAACATCACGCGTCCAATCCCAACAACGCCGCCCGCGCGTCTACCATGGCGGCTACATCCAACGGACGCGCGGCGCGCTCCGCCATCGCTTGGGCGCGCGCCAGCCGCGCCGAGGTGGCGGCGGTGATGCGTGGCACTGCCGCCAGCACTGCTTCGCTTTCCGCCAGCACGCCAGAACAGTGCAGCGCCACATCGCACCCCGCCGCAATCGCCCGGCCGGCACGGGTGCCGGCATCGCCAGAAAGGGCGTTCATCGCCAAATCATCGCTCACCAAAACCCCACCAAAGCCAATCCGCCCGCGAATAACACGCTCAATCATGCCGCCCGACAAGGTCGCCGGGTTTTCCGAATCCACCGCCACATAGCGAATATGCGCGGTCATCAGCCAGGGCAGCCAAGCATTGGCAATAAACGGGGTCAGGTCGTCGTCATCCACATCAGCCAAAATCGGCAGCGCAAAATGGCTATCCACCCCAGCCCTGCCATGGCCCGGCGCATGCTTGCCAATCGGCATAACCCCTGCGGCCAGCAACCCTTCCGCCATCGCACGAGCCAACCTGCCGGCCAGCCGCGCATCGGCGGAAAACGCCCGATCGCCGATCACGTCGTGGCTGCTGGCCACATGCCTATCCAAAACCGGTGCTGCCACCAGGGAAAAGCCGTTTTGTTCACATTCGGCGCCAATCAGCGCGCCGTGCAAAAAAGCCGCCCGTATGCCAGCCTCCCTATCGCGCGCCGCCAGCGCGCCGATCGCCGCTGCTGCCGGGTGCGCGCGCCAATGCGGTGGGCGCAGGCGCGCGACGCGGCCGCCTTCCTGGTCCACCATCACCACATGATCGGTGGGCAGCGCCGCGCGCAACGCCACCATTAGATCGGCCAACTGGCCAGGATTGGCGATATTGCGGCCAAACAAAATTACCCCCAACGGGGCATGCGCACGGATCAGTGCCGCTTCATCACTGCCTAAGCTGTGCCCGGCAATGCCAATAATCGCCGCCTTCATCGGGGTCGCCTTAAAATGCCGCCACCGTGCAATCGGCGCCGCGGGCACGCAATTTGGCGCAAAATCCGGCGGCAGCGGCGACATCAGCAAAACCCGCTACCCGCAAACGCCACACCTGGCGCCCGGCAAGGCTCGCCGGCACCAGTAACGGCACGCGCCCGGCCAGCAAATCCGGCATGCGCTGGGTGCTCGCCGCCCACGCCCCTTGCGCCCCCGCTTCGCTATCCAGCGCGCCCAACTGCACCGCAATGCCACCCGCCGCCATCACGGTAGATGCCCGCACCGGTGCCGCAATTGCCACCGCTGGGGCCGCCACGCTGGCCACCGCCACGGGCGGCACCGATGCGTGCGCATCCGACACCAGCGGCGGCAAACTCGCCACCAGCGTTTCCATCACCGGCACCACAGCCGCCACTTTGGGCGCGAATTTTTCACGCAGCCCGTTGATATTGGGCGTTTCCGCTGCCGGCGCCAGCCCTTCGGTGGTGGCCGCACCGCCACCCACATCATCGGTGCCAATCGGCGCACTGCCGCCCGAATCGGCAGGCTTTACCCGCACCGGCCCAGCTGCGGCTTCAATCACCGGCAGGCCGCCCGCCGAGGATCGCAACGCATAGCCGCCGCCAAACGCCACCAGCACCACCAGCGCAATGCCGCCGCCGGCAACCAGCGTGCCGCGCAGATCAAACGATTTTGCCGGCGGTTTAACCGCCGCGCGATACGACGGTGTCGCCCGCTTAGGCGGGGCGGCCGAGGTGCCGGTGCTTGTTTTTGCCATACCTGATCCTCACCGCATCTCTTCCACCGCCCGCACCCCCAGCACCGCAAGCCCGGCGCGCAAAACGGTGGCGGTGGCCACAATCAGGGCAAGGCGCGCGCGGGTTTGCGCGGGCGCCTTCTCCTGCAAAAACCGCAAATCAGCCGACTCGCGCCCCTTATTCCACAGTGTATGAAAGTCGCCCGCCAAGTCATAGAGAAAAAACGCAATTCTGTGCGGTTCGCGCGCATCGGCGGCCGCTTCCACCAGCCGCGGCCACTGGATCAACCGCCGCACCAGGTCGATCTCGGCGCTATCGGTTAAACTCGCCAAATCGGCACCCGCCAGCGCCCCCGGCAAAACCGCCGCCGCCCCCAGACTTTCGGATGCCAACCGCAGCACCGAGCATATCCGCGCATGGGCATACTGCACGTAAAACACCGGGTTCTCCCGGGTTTGCGCCACCGCCAGATCGAGATCGAAATCCATTTGCGCGTCAGATTTGCGCATCAGCATGGTAAAGCGCACCGCATCAGGGCCCACTTCATCCAGCAAATCAGCCAGCGTCACAAACGTGCCAGCCCGCTTGCTCATTTTCACCGGCTCGCCGCCGCGCATCACCCGCACAATCTGGCACAGCACAATATCCAAATGCTCACCATGGGTCGCCAGCGCCGAAACAGCGGCCTTCATGCGTGATACATAGCCGCCGTGATCCGCCCCCCACACATCGATCATCATCTGCGCCCCGCGCGCCGCTTTATCGGCGTGGTAGGCGATATCGTTGGAAAAATACGTGTTGGATCCATCTGATTTTTTCAACGGCCGATCGACATCATCGCCAAATTGGGTGGCGCGGAACAAGGTTTGCGGCCGGGCTTCCCAATCCTCAACAATTTTACCTTTGGGCGGCTCCAGCACGCCCTGATAAATCAGGCCGCGCGCATCCAAGGTGGCAATGGCGCGATCCACCGCACCACTGTCCAGCAACGCCCGTTCGCTCGCGAAAACATCGTGGTGCACGCCCAGCCGTGCTAAGTCTTGCTTGATACCAGCAAGCATCATGGCAATGGTGGTGTCGCGCACCACCACCATCCACGCCTCCACCGGCGCGCAGGTTTTGCCAGATCCTGCCAGGGTTTCGCCAAATTCAGCGGCCAGCGCCTCGCCCACCGGCACCAAATACGCGCCGCGGTACTGCAAGCCGCCGGGCACGCCGGCTTCAAAATCGGCGTCGCTCACCGTGCTGCCAATCGCCTGCAAATACCGCCAGTAGGCGGCCCAGGCCAAGGCATTCACTTGGCCGCCGGCATCGTTAATGTAATATTCTTTGGTCACCAAAAACCCAGCTTTTGCCAGCAAATTTGCCAAACTATCGCCCACCACAGCACCGCGGCAATGGCCAACATGCATGGGGCCTGTGGGGTTGGCCGAAACATACTCCACATTTACGGCCACGCCGCCGCCAACATTGCTGTCGCCGTAAGCATCGCCGGCCCGCAAAATCTCAACCACTTGGGCGCGCAATAGTTCGGGCGCCAGGCGTAAATTGACAAACCCCGGCCCGGCCATGCTGGCATCCGTAATGCCAGCATGGCCGGCCAAACCTGCCACCAGTTGGGCGGCAATCTCGGCCGGTTTTTTGCTTAAAGGTTTGGCGCACACCAGGGCGGCGTTGGTCGCCATATCGCCGTGTGCTGCATCGCGCGCCGGGGTCAGTTCCACCCGCGCCAGCGCGTCGGCGGGCAGATCGGGGTAGGCCTGGCGCAACGCCGCCAGCACATCGTCACGCAAAGTTTTGAATAGGTTAGCGGCCAAAATAAACATCCGTTCGGGTGAAGGGGCCGGCTACGCCACGCTTGCGCGCAGGGCCGAGGTAGGGAAACACTGGCGCGGTCATAAAACGCGGCACCCACGCCAGCAAGGCAACACCAAGCCGCGGCGGAGAAAATATCAATGTCCAGCGCCGCCACCGCCTTCACCCCCATCACCATTGGCCCGATCACCTTACGCAACCGCTTCATCCGCTCCGGCGCCAACGAGGGCATGTCCCCCACTGGCCACCCTACCCTGGCCCTGCTCGACCATCACCGCCGCATGGCCCGTGGCGGTGTCGGCATGACCACATTGGCCTACGGCGCCATCTCGCCGGCCGGCCTCACCTTCTCCCACCAATACGTGATCAACCGCGACACCGTCCCCGCATTACGCAAAATTACCAATGCCGTGCACACCGAAGGGGTCGCCGCCTGCCTGCAAATCACCCACGCCGGCGCCTTCACCCAGTTGCGCGGCGCCCCTGGCGCAACGCCCCCCAGTGCATCGGGCGGGTTCAACATCGCCGGCATACTCTCCGGCATTTTGCGCAAACATGCGATGGACCAAGCCGAAATGGATGCCATCGCCACCGAATTCGCCACCGCCGCCACACTTGCCCGCGAAGCCGGCTTCGATGCAGTCGAAATTCACATGGGCCACGGCTACCTGCTCAACCAATTTACCTCGCCGCTTGATAATCATCGCAAAGATAACTTTGGCGGCACCCCGGCCAACCGCGCCCGCTACCCAGTAAATGTGCTCGCCCGGGTCAAAGATGCGGTTGGCAAAACCATGGCGGTTACCGCCAAAATCAACAGCACTGATGGGGTTGCCAAGGGCGCCACCGGCGAAGATGCCGCAATATTAGCCAAGATGCTGCAAGATGCCGGCGCCGACCTGCTCACCCTATCGGGGGGGCGCAACATCGAAAGCCCGTGGGCATTATTTTCCGGCCCGATGCCGATCGCGGATTTAATGAAAACTGCGCACGGTGTCATTGATCGCCTGGGTTTTCTGGCGCTGAAACTGCAACAACCGCGCAATCTCGCTTTCCGTGAGCTGTATTTTTTAGAAGAAGCCCGCAAAGTGCGCGCCGCCGTCACCATGCCGCTATCCCTGGTCGGCGGCATAAAATCCCGCGCATCGGTTGCCCGCGCCATGGCCGAAGGTTTCGATTGTCTGTCGCTCGCCCGGGTGTTGTTCCACGATGCCAATTTTGTGCGCAAATTAGAATCGGGCGAAATAGAGGCCTCTGGCTGCACCTCGTGCAACCGCTGTGTTGCCAAAATTTATGCACCGGCCGGCACCGAATGCGTGTTATCGTCAACCCCCAATGAATTGGCGCTCAATCAGCAGCTTGCCTAGGATGCAGGCATTTTCGCTTTATACGCTCGCCGCGGCCGCGGCTGATGAAACGCTCGCCGCGGCCGCGGCTGATGAAACGCTCGCCGCCGCCGCGGCTGATGAAACGCTCGCCGCCGCCGCGGCTGAGGGTGGCAAGGGCGCCGCGGCAGGGTCTGCTGTGCGCCCATGGTGGTCAAGATCGGACGGCGGGATCCTACCAGAAAGCGGAATTGCAGCCTCTTGCGCCGTTCCCGGTGTGTCATTTACGGGGAAAGCGCACCGCTAGGGCAATCGGGTGAATGCAAAAAGTAAGGATCTTCTTTTTCTGAAGAAAAAAGGTAACTGCCTAGGTCGGGCCCGAGCGACACAACCCAGTAATAACACTTATTGTGATTTCGGATTTAGGTCTGGTTTCGCGACGCAAACTGCCAAAAAATGGCCAGTTCTACTCTCAGTCCTAGTCTCAGTCCCAGTCCTAGTCCTAGTCCTAGTCCTAGTCCCAGTCCCAGTCCCAGTTTCAAAAGTCGTTTTCTTTCGCGGAACTCAAAACAAAAGTCTTACTGTCTCCTGGTTGCCCTGTTGATGCACCCGTATGGTCTAGGCAAATAGCAGATGTTGATACATTGTCGGGGTCTGGCCACTATGGAAAATAGCCAAGTTGAACCGCTCGACGTCGCTGTATTTGGACTTGGTGCGGTTTTTAGCGGCGCTTGTTGTAATGGTCGGCCATCTGGCCGGGTCGCGCTTTACAGGTGGGTTCCTCTGGCAGACAACCCGATTTGGCCTTGAGGCTGTCACTGTCTTTTTTGTTCTATCAGGGTACGTGATTGCCTATGTCACGACCACCCGGGAAACCTCCCCCGCTGCCTATGCCGCTGCCAGGGCGACGCGGATGTATTCCGTCGTGGTCCCCGCCTTGCTGGTCACTTTTCTGCTCGACGGAGCCGGTCATGCGATACACCCAGATCTCTACTCCCAGAGTTGGGGTTATCCGGCCAACGGGAAACTAGCGCAGTTTGTCACCGGCCTACTGTTCCTCAACGAGATTTGGTTCACAAGTTCTCCTGTCGGATCATCCTTTCAATTCTGGTCACTCGGGTTCGAAGTTTGGTACTATGTACTTTTCGGGATCGCGGTGTTTGCCCGCGGCCGCGAACGAATGATCGGCATCCTCATTGTGGCCCTACTGATCGGCCCGAAGATTTTGCTGGCATTCCCGCTCTGGTTGCTCGGCGCCGCGACATGGTGGCTGACCACCCGATTTAAGGCTTGCCCAAGAATCGGATGGCTGATGGCAATCGGTGGCGTGTTAGCGTGGATCAGTTACGACGTTCTCGCCATGCGTACAGGGGCGCCGACGACCGGGCAGGTCCCACGCTGGGGCTATTTGAGGCCGATCCATGATACGCTTATTGGGCTTTTTTTTGCCGTCCACCTATTCGGCGTCGCCGCGATCGGACCCGCAATAAGCCCGCTGCTCGAGCGCTGTGCGCCCTTGATCCGTTGGGCATCGGGCGCAACCTTTTCGATTTATCTGCTGCACCTCACGATTGCGCAATTCATCACCACCCTGCTGCCGTGGCCGCCACAGACCTGGGCGTCGCGGTTAATAATGTACAGCGGGACAATCGGCGCAATCTTGGTATTTGCCGAACTCACAGAGCGCCGCAAGGCGCCGTGGCAGCGGATTTTCAATCCAATATGCCAGCGACTTTTTCGACGCCAAACCTGAAACAGGTTATCGCATTCACAACCGCCTCCTCCTGATTGCTGCCCCCACCGATCATCACAAATCGGCGGCCAGGCCAGCAATCCGACACTATCATACCAAATCGCCTTGATGATTACTCGTCCATTATCGATACGGCTTGGTCTGCATGCCGGGGTGGCCGGCGGCGGCGCGCGAAAAAAGACTAATGCCGATCCACGTTGATCCATTCTTCATGGGTCAACCCTTAAGCGGGTCGGTATAAGCGTCGCAAAAATCTAATCCGGCCAAGAAATATCCGTCATCTTGCGCATCTCCTCAATCGCAAAACGGTCAGTCATCCCCGCCACATGATCACGCACACCCCCGGCCGCCAGCACCCTCCGGCCATCCGATGCGCAGCACCCTGGGCAGGGCAATCGGGTGAAGGTAAGACTCTTCTTTTTCTGAAGAAAAAGAAGCAAAAAGACTTCTGTCATGCTGGGCCTGGGGCACCTCTGCCACCGCGTTTGCCGAACCAGCGTCAAAAAAGTCTTTTTTGTTTCTTTTTTCTTCAGAAAAAAGAAAATTCTTGCTTTTTTGGCATTCGCCCGATTGCCCTGGCACCCTGGGCAGGACCGTTTGACACCGTCCCTAAAATAACCAAACATCGTGCCGCAATAAAATCCACATGGGAAATGCCCCTACCGCGCCGGGGCCCAGGCCGGGCTTCAGTCAAAGTGATAGGAAAACGCTCCACATGCGCACACTCTCCCGCGCCGCCCTTTTGCTTGGCAGCATGGTCATATCCACCGCCGCATGCGCGGAAGAAGGGATGTGGACCTACGATCACTTCCCCGCCGATACGGTGCGCGCGAAATATGGTTGGGCACCCGATCAGGCCTGGCTTGCCCATGCCCGCCTGTCCTCTATCCGCTTAACCCTGGGGTGCTCGGCCTCCCTGGTCTCCCCCGCAGGCCTGGTGATGACCAATCACCATTGCGCACGCGAATGTGTCACCGACCTCAGCGATGCTAAACACGATCATATCGCCCAGGGCTTCATCGCCGCCACACCCGCGGACGAGAAAAAATGCCCGGCCATGGAAGCCAACCAGCTCACCGATATCACCGATGTCACCAAGACCATCAACGACGCAACCAGCGGTAAATCCGGCACCGCCTTTCATGAAGCCGAACGCGCCGCCATCGCCAAACTGGAAAGCGCCTGTACCACCGGCGATGATATCCGCTGCCAGGTGGTCACCCTCTATCAGGGCGGCGTTTATAACCTTTATAAATATCATCGTTACTAAGATGTGCGGCTGGTTTTTGCGCCCGAGGAATCGATCGCTTTCTTCGGCGGCGATCCTGATAATTTTACTTATCCACGCTTCGATCTCGATAACGCCTTTGTCCGCATTTACAACCAGGGCAAGCCACTGGTCAGCCCCAATTATCTAAAATTCGCCCGCACTGGCGTCAAAGACGGCGATCTTGCGTTTGTCAGCGGCAATCCCGGCCGCACCGAACGCCAAGATACACTCGCGCAACTTGCGTTTATTCGCGATTATCAGCAGCCCTTCGTGCTCAATCTCTTCTCCGAATTGCGTGGTGTTCTCAGCGAGTACGCGACCAAAAATGCCGAAGCCGCCCGCACCTCCACCGAACTTATGTTCGGCATCGAAAACTCACTCAAAGCCATCAAGGGGCGCCAGATGGCGCTCACCCAAGGCCCGCTGATGGCGCAAAAACAAGCCGATGAAACCGCCTTCCGCGCCAAAATCGCCGCCGACCCCAAACTTGCCGCCAGTGGCAGCACCTTCGATGCCATCACCATGGCCACAACCCACCAACGCGATATCTACCAGCGCATGGCCCTGCTGGAGAGACTACCCCAGCAGATGTCTACCCTACTCGGCTACGCTGTCGGCTTAAATCGTTTCGCTGTTGAATCTCAAAAACCCGATGGCCAACGGCTCGAGGAATATTCTACCGCCAACGCGCCGGCGCTCCGCATGCAACTCACCTCACCCGCCCCAGTTTATCCGGCACTTGAGAAAACCGTGCTGGTGTGGTGGCTAACCAAACTGCGTGAGTATCTCGGCACCACCGATGCCGATACCATTGCCATCCTAGGCAAACAAAGCCCCGACGGCATCGCAAGCCTAATCGTTGGCAAAACGCAACTGGCTGATCCCAAGCTGCGTGCCAAACTGGTGGCCGGTGGTGCGGCCGCGATCAACGCCAGCCAAGATCCCCTGCTGGTCTTCGCCCGCACGCTTGATGCCCCCGCCCGCGCGGTTCGCGCTGATTACGAAAATAACGTCAAAGCGGTCATCACCAAAAACGCCGGCATCATCGCAAGTGCGCGGTTCGCCGCCGACGGCACCGGCAGTTACCCCGATGCCACGTTCAGCTTGCGGCTAAGTTACGGCACCGTCGCCGGCTACACCGAACGCGGCCAAACCATTGCGCCGACCACGAATTTTGCCGGCGCCTACGCACACGCCACCGGCCGCGATCCATTCAAACTGCCGAAATCCTGGCTGAGCGCAGAAAAATCGGTCAACCCCAGCACCAATCTGAATTTCGTCACCACCAACGACATCATCGGCGGCAATTCAGGCTCCCCCGTCATCGGCCGCAATGGCGACGCGATCGGCCTCATTTTCGATGGCAATATCCAGTCCCTCGGCGGCGATTTCGGCTACGATGGCACAGTAAATCGCGCGGTCGCCGTGGACACCACGGCGCTCACCCAAGCGCTCACCAACATCTACCACTTCCCCCGCCTCGCACACGAACTGATCCCGTAACATCTTCGTCGCAAAGCTGGCTTATGTTTTAACCGCCGCGTTCCCGCACGCCCCGCCTGGGTTCCCCGCCCCCAGGGGCCAAAGGGCTAAAAACGGCGGAAAAAGCCCCCAACGGGGCATTACTCCGAGGGCAATCGGGTGAAGATAAGTCTCTTCTTTTTCTGAAGAAAAAGGTAACTCCCAAGCCCCCTGGGCCAGCAGGACCT
>JBBARC010000038.1:0-36148 GCA_040400005.1 Acetobacteraceae bacterium
ACACCGTAACCGGTCAATTACTATCCGAGTCGCCTACCTGGGCAGTTACCTTTTTCTTCAGAAAAAGAAAATTCTTCTTCCTAAGCCTCGCAACTAAAAAACCGCCGAGGGTTTTCAATTGTCAGGTGATCGAGGGTTGCCTCGGTAACGCCAAGTGCACGTAATTGCGGAAAAATACGCTCAAAAATATGCGTGACGGTCCAGTTGGGTAGGATTTTTTTGACGTCTTCGGGGCTGCCGACGCCGGGGACGTTGCCGAGCCAGCAATTGACTGTGTCGTGAGACATTAGAATGCGATCTTGATGTCCGGCATCAAGAAGTTGTTTGAGGTTTTTGATGCGCACCTGATCGGAGTTGAAAACTTCTATCCCGAAGCGGTCGAAGCCGACATAGGCTCCGCGCTCTGCCAGGGATTTTTGGTATTCGTGATCATCGCGCCCATCGCTATGGCCGACCAGCATGCAGTGGGCAGGCACCCCTTCGCCTGTTACGATATCGATTTGATCGTGGCCACAGGTGCAATTTTCGGTATGTGAGATGAGGCCGACGCCAGTTGCTTTGGCGGCGCGGGAGGCGGCAGTGAGCATTTTGCGTTCGTACGGGGAAACCACGCCATCGCCGGTGGCAATTTTTACCATACCGGCGCGGATGCCGCTGTAGCCGATGCCATCTTCGATTTCTTTGATGTAGATTTCGGTAATTTGTTCCACTGGCATATGGGCGAAGGTGTAGGGCATGCCCATGCCCTCGGTGTACATGCCGGTGGTGCAGATAAGGTTGAGGCGGGCGCGGCTGGCGACTTCTGCGCAGAATTCTATATCGCGGCCGAGATCCATGGGGCAGGGATCAACGATAGTGCGCACACCAAAATCATGCAGGGCCTGGAAGGCATCAACGACGCGGGTGAGCGCTTCTTCGCGGTCGAATCGCGGCAGGCGGTTATCGAGAAACCAACCGGGGTAGCCGATAAGAATATGTTCGTGAATCAGTGTGCGGCCGAGATCGGCAATGCGGCGCGGGCCTGCTGTGGTGTGAATGGTATCGCGCATTAGGCATCTCCCTTTGAGGCGGCAAGGGACGCCGCCGCGTGCTGACCGGCACGGCGGCCGGAGAATGTGCAATCGGCGGCCGATAGGCCACTGACGTAAATGTTGGAGCACACACCGATGGCGTTGCGGCCGGCCGCGTACAGCCCTGGCACTGGGGGCCCGGCATCTGAGAGTACTTGGCCGGTATCTTCATCGACACGCAGACCACCTAAGGTGAGGGTGGGCAGGGGCGATAAGCGGGCATCGATGGACATGTCGATGGCGTAAAACGGACCGGTAGCAAGATCGGCGGCA
Organism: Acetobacteraceae bacterium; assembly: GCA_040400005.1. Classification (GTDB taxonomy): domain Bacteria; phylum Pseudomonadota; class Alphaproteobacteria; order Acetobacterales; family Acetobacteraceae; genus JBBARC01. The sequence continues at coordinate 1,344 of JBBARC010000038.1, forward strand.
TCTTTGGCGCCTTTGCCGAATGCGTCCGTTGTTTCACCACGCGCGACACTTGCGTAATCGGTGATGGTTTGGCGCAGGGCTACAGGGTTAAAGCCGCATTTTTTGGCCAGCGCGTCGATGGTGGCGCCGCGTTTACGGCCGAATAACATGGCGAGCATGGCTGGGTATTTTTGAAATGGTAGAATACGATCATGGCGCAGTTGCTGCCAGGCTTGCTTCCATAGCGTTGCGTCTAATATCAGCCAGCCGACGCCGTTTTCGGTTTCGCACATGGGTAGGCCGATAGAGGCGCCATATAAAGTTTCATCGACGTAGCGGGCACCTTGGGCATTGACGATCATGCCACGCGCCCAGGCCGGCGGCGGATTGATGAAGCGCCAGGCGCTGACATGGTGCAAGCGTTCGACCGCACCACCGGCAGATTGGCCGAGGCGGATTCCGCTGCCATCATCGCCGGGGGAACCGAGCGGCATGCCGCGGGCGTATTTAGGTGCGTAGTGGTTGACCATTTCGCGATTGAAAATGAAGCCACCGGCGGAGAGGCAGACACCGGCGCGGGCGCGGATATAGATGGGCACGCGTGCGCGGTTCTCGATTTCGCGTGCCTGGTTCAAAAATTTTTGCGCGCGTTTGATGAACAAAGAAGCGCCGGGGAAGGCAGGCGGAAAGGCCAATAAAAGTTTGGTGCCTTTGGTTTCTAGCGCATCATGTGCGGCAGCATCGACCGAACCGGGCGGGATGCGCAGAATTTTAACGCCGATAACGCGCCCAGTGCTATCGGTGATCAGTTGGCGGGCCTCGGATTTTGTGAACAGGCGGACGCCGAATTTTGTGGCGGCATCTTTCAACGGATTATACAGGCCAACGCCGTAGCCAACCGCTGAGGTGCTGGCTGGCAGAAAGGCGCGATGGCCACGGGCGGCGGGTTTGGCGCGGGCGGCGTAGCTGGGGGCGAGCGAGCTATCGGAATGATAGAGGTAATAATCGGCTGTGGGGTACGAGGTTTTGCCAGGATAAAGACGGGCGTTGAATTCGCAGCCGTGGCGCATCATCCAATTTAAGGTATCTGGGCTTTCTTCGCAGAAGCGGCGCAAGGTGCGATCGGACACCACGCCAGCGACCTCGATGTGCAGGTATTTGAACATTTCTTCGGGTGTGTCTGTTACGCCTGCTTGGGCCTGAATGCTGGTGCCGCCGCCAGCGTAGAATACGCCACCGTTCATGGCGGTGGCGCCGCCGCCGTGGTAGCGATCGATGGCGATAACGCTGGCGCCAGCCTCGGCCGCGTCTATGCTGGCGGCGACCCCAGCGCCACCGTAACCGACGACAACGAGATCGGCTTCTTCATCCCAGTTTATGTCGGATGGGGATGCGACAACACGGGGTGCCTCGACCGCGGAAAACCAATGCGCGCCTCCTGGGTGATCCTGGCTATCCATGGATGTGTGGCGTCCCCTGTTAGATGCCGGTTTATCCGACGGTTTTTTGTAAGCCCTTTTGTTTTAGCAGATCGAGGGCGACATCAACAATCATATCTTCCTGGCCGCCGACCATGCGGCGACGGCCGAGTTCGACGAGGATTTCACGGGTGTCTATGCCGTAAGTGGCCGAGGCTGCCTCGGCATGGCGCAAAAAACTGGAATAGACGCCGGCAAAGCCCAGGCTGAGGGTTTCGCGATCGACGCGCACCGGGCGATCTTGCAAGGGGCGCACCAAATCTTCCGCGGCGTCCATCAATTTGTAAACATCGCAGGCGTGGTTCCAGCCTTTGCGGCTGATGACGGCAATGAGCGCCTCCAGTGGGGCGTTGCCGGCCCCTGCCCCCATGCCAGCGAGCGACGCATCGACGCGGGTGGCGCCGTGTTGCACGCCAACCACGGAGTTGGCCACACCAAGCGATAGGTTTTGATGGGCATGTATGCCGCGCTGGGTATCGGGGTGCAACACGCGATCATAGGCATCGAGCCGGGCAGCGACGCCGTCCATATCCAGCGCGCCACCGGAATCGACGACGTAGATGCAGTGCGCACCGTAGGATTCCATCAGTTTGGCCTGCCCGGCCAGGGTTTCTGGGTCGATCATGTGGGACATCATCAGGAAGCCGGAGACATCCATGCCGAGATCGCGGGCGAGTTTGATGTGTTGGCGGGAGACATCGGCTTCGGTGCAGTGGGTGGCAACGCGCACCGAGCGCACCCCCAAGGCATAGGCGCGTTTCAAATCTTCCGCGGTGCCGACACCTGGCAGAAGAAGCGTGGTGAGCACAGCGCGTTTGAGCACGGCGGCGGCGGCTTCGAGCCACTCCCAATCCGTGTGGGCGCCAAAACCGTAATTGAACGAGGCACCGTTCAGCCCATCGCCGTGGGAGACTTCAATCGCATCGACGCCGGCATCATCGAGCGCGCGGGCGATTTTGGTTATGCTATCGATGGAGTAGCGATGTTTGATGGCGTGCATGCCATCGCGCAGGGTGACATCCTGAATATACAGGCGCAGGCTTGAGGCATCGCGGGTCATACGGCGGCACCGAGTTGCAGGGCGATGCCTTCGGCGGTGGCGCGGGCGGCGGCGGTCATGATATCCAAATTGCCCGCATAAGGCGGCAGGTAATCGCCGGCCCCTTCCACTTCCAGAAACACCGAGGTTTTGATGCCGGCGAAACTGCCCTGGCCGGGGATGTGGAGGGGATCGTTATGGCCGAAACTGGTGAACTGCACTTGCTGTTTTAAGCGGTAGCCGGGCACGTAGGCTTGCACATCACGCACCATGGCATCGATTGAGCAGGCGATTTGCTGTTCGGTGGCGCCCATGCACAGCGCGAAAACAGTATCGCGCATGATCATCGGCGGTTCGGCCGGGTTCATGATGATGATGGCTTTGCCGCGTTCGGCGCCGCCGACAACTTCGATGCCGCGGGCGGTGGTGCGGGTGAATTCGTCGATGTTGGCGCGGGTGCCGGGGCCGGCGGAACGCGAGGAAACGGAAGCGACAATTTCGGCATACGGAGTGCGGCCGACGCGGCTGATGGCGGCAACGATGGGAATCGTTGCCTGACCACCACAGGTGACCATGTTAACGTTAGGGGCCAGGGCGTGGGCCAAACCATTCACTGCGGGTACGGTGAACGGGCCGAGCGCTGCCGGGGTAAGATCGATCACGCGAATACCCGCGGCCTGCAGCACATCGTTGTGTTTGGCGTGCGCATAAGCAGACGTTGCATCGAAGACAATGCGAATTTCGGGGTAGCAAGCCATCGCTTGCAGGCCTTCGATGCCACCGTGCGTGGTGGCGACACCGAGATCACGCGCCATCGCCAGGCCTTCTGAACCGGCATCGATGCCGACCATAGCGGCGAGTTCTAAAATGTCTGACCGGCGGACGATCTTCATCATCAAATCCGTGCCGATATTGCCCGATCCAATGATCGCGCACTTAATTTTTGCCATTCCCCACCCTTACGCGAAACTTATTTTGGCACCGCCAATGCCGTGTAGCATCATCTGAAATTCGTCGCCGGGCAAGGCGGGTGTGAGCGGCACCAGTGACCCCGAAAGAATGATTTCGCCCGCGCGCAAGGGGACGCCGTAGCGGCCTAAGGTATTTGCGAGCCAGGCAACCGCGGTGAGCGGTGATCCCTGCACGGCGGCACCCAAACCTTCGCTTAACGGTGCGCCATTGCGGGTGACGGTGACCCGCAAACCTGGCAGATCGAGACCCGCTGGCGATACCCTGGCGGCGCCGAGCACGAACACCCCGCAGGAAGCGTTATCAGCGACTGTATCGACAATGCCGATCTGCCAATCTTTGATTCGCGAATCGACGATTTCAAAACATGGGGCAATAAAATCTGTGGCGGCGAGCACGGCTGCTTCATCAACCCCTGGCCCTACCAGATCGTGGCGCAGGATGAAGGCAATTTCGGCTTCCGCCCGTGGCGCTATAAGCCCGGCGCTGGCGATATTGACGGTATCGCCATCGGCGCATTGCATGCGATCGGTGAGAAAACCGAAATCTGGCTGGTGCACGCCCAGCATATCTTGCACCACCTTGGAGGTGACGCCGATTTTTTTGCCAACCACGCGCTCGCCATCGGCCAAACGCCGGCCAAGGAAATTTTGCGAGATGGCGTAGGCATCCTCCAGCGTAAGACTGGGATCCTGGGCGATCAGGGGCTCTATGGCCACACACGCGCGCAGCGCTTGGTGTAGCGCCGCCCCCCAGATTTCCGCCTTAGTGGGCTCCGTCTTAGTGGACAAGGAAATCGAGCGTTGCGCGGTTGAATTCGGCGGCGCGTTCCACCATCACCCAATGGCCGACATGGGAATACACGGTAAAGCGGCAATCGGGGCACGCCTTGGTGAACCGCTGCACGCCGCTGACTGGCAAAAACTGATCTTCCTCGCCCCAAAACCCCAGGATTGGCATCGTCAGTTTGCCCAAATGCGGGGCCAGATTGGGGGTGCGCATGCGGGCGAGCACGTCTTTCGATTGGGTACGGGCAACCTTGTAGCGTTCGGCAACCAACTGATCGCTAATCATGGCAGGATCGAAAACCAAATTGGTAATCAGGCGTTTTTGGTCGGCCAGGGTGAAATCAGGGCTGGTGAAATCGCCCATCATGCGCGAAATACCGGGCATGGCGAAGTAAATTTCGCGCTCCTCCACACAACCCGGCGACATCAACACCAGGCGATCGGTAAATTCGGGGTGATCCAGCGTGAGCTGAATGGCAATCCCGCCGCCCAACGAATTACCCACCAAGGTGGCGCGGGTGACGCCAACCGCCTGCACCGCCTGGTAGAGCGTGTCGGTGAATAATTGCAGCGTATAATCTATGCCGCTGGGTTTAGAGCTGTCGCCGTAACCAATCAGATCAGGCGCAATCACCCGATACCCAGCATCAAGAAACACACCAATGTTCTGGCGGAAATTGGAAACGCCGCTGGCACCCGGGCCCGAGCCATGAATAAACAGCAGCGCCGGCCCAGTGCCAGCATCAAACACATTAATCTCGTAGCCGCCCGCCACAGGTATTTTCCGCATCGTTCCGCGCGCTTCAATATCAGCCAAGGTCGTCACGCGGCGGTCTCCCATGTGGTTTATTATGGTTATAAAAAAGGAAGGCTGGTGGGGCGAAGCAGCCCCCCCCCCAGACCCCCGGCGTAATGTTGATGGCGCTTGAACGATCTCCGTCATCATAATGCAGGGGGTGTGGGGGAGCGGCTTCGCTCCACCAGCCTTGCCTTACTAAGTCACAAGAACATAAAAGCCGGCGGTTCGCCCATGAGGCCGTTGGCAACGTCAGCGCCAAAGTTGTTGGGGTCGTTGGCGACGTGGGCGCGGGCGGCGTTGAGGTCTAGCCAGAAGCGCACGATGGGGCTGGTGGTGTAAATGGCGCGGCCGCCAAGTAGGGGCATGAGGCGATCGACCAAGGCTGCACAGCGGCGCACCACGGTTGCCGATTGGAAGCGGTAGAGGGTGCGTTTTTCCATCGAAAGGGGCACGCCCTCGCGGGCGCCGGCCATCATATCGGCAAAGTTGCGATGCAGAACCACGGTCATTTCATCGACTTGGGCATAGGCTTCGGCGATCGCGTTGAGCAGGATGGGGTCTTGTTTGGAGACCTTGCCGGTGTTGGTGGAGATGCGTGATTTGGTGATGTCCACGGCAGCGTTAATGGCGCCGCGGGTGCCACCTAGGGCGGCGGTGGACACTAGCCGCAGGAAGATTTGCGCCCAGGGCAGGGTAAACAGCGGGCTATCGTTTTCGACTTGGCCGGGGTTTTGGCAGAGGAAGCCATCGACCGCGCGGTGGGTGCGATAATCTGGCACGAAGGCGCGATTGACCACGATATCTTCGCTGCCGGTGGCTTTAAGGCCGAACACATGCCAGTTTTCAAGAATTTCATAATCGGCGCGCGGCAGCAGGAAAGTGCGCATATCTGGCGGGTCGCCGGCTTTTTCGGGCGGCACCACGGCGCCTAACAGCACCCATTTGCAATGCTTGCTGCCGGTGGAAAAGCCCCAGCGGCCGGAGAGGAAAAACCCGCCTTCGGTGCGTTCAACGACGCCGACCGGCTGGTATGAGGAGGAAGCGAGCACGGTATCATCCTCGCCCCATACCTCGTGCTGGGCGCGATCATGGAACAGGGCCAGTTCGTAAGGGTGGCCGCCGACGACGCCGTACATCCAGCCGGTCGACATGCAGCCTTCCGCCAGGGTGGTTTGCACATCGTAGAAGGCCTGCGGGTCCATCTCGAAACCGCCCCAGCGCTTGGGCTGCAGGATGCGGAAAAAGCCGGCTTCCTTCATTTCGGCGATGGTTTCAGCCGGGATATTGCGAGCCGCTTCGGCGCTAATTGCACGTTCGCGCAGGCGCGGCAGCATGGCCCGGGCGCGGGCGACAAGCTCAGCCGGCGTGGGTATGCCATGGTCGATTACGGGCAATTTGATAACCGCGGAATGTGTCACGTCGCCATCCTCCTTAAGTGCCTGGGTGGTTGTGGGCTGACCCGGCCATTGCGTAGAATAAACTACGTCCTGCTACGCATTCCGTCAATAGAAACGTGATCCATTGACAGAGACGCACAAGTGGGGCTGGTTAAAATTGTCAAGGACGCAATCGGCGGAAGCGGTGTTGATCGGCGTAAATAGCGTTTAAGTTCCGGCCGAGAGGCCGGGCCTTGGTTAAAGTTCCGGCCGAAAGGCCAAGCCTTGGTTAAAGTTCCGGCCGAGAGGCCGGGGGGGCGGGTCGCATTCGCGGGTTGGGTCCGGGGGGAACCGCCTGGCGCGCGCCCGCCCCAAGGTTTTTTACGGGGATTTTTTCGGTTTTTTGGGATTTGGCTGCGAGAGAGGCGGGTTAGGTGACGGAGCGCAAAACCGAGCTTACGGGCGCAGATTTGGGCGGGAAAGTGGCGCTGGTGACCGGCGGCACCCGCGGCATAGGGGCTGCGATTGCGCAGCGGTTGCATGATGCCGGGGCGCTTGTGGTGATCAGCAGCCGCACAGCGCCGGAGGCTGCCGATTTTGACCATATTGCCGGCGACGTGCGCGACCCGGTGCAGGCCCGCGCCATGGTGGACCAGGTGGTGGCGCGCCACGGGCGGTTGGATATTTTGGTAAACAATGCCGGCGGATCACCGCAAGCTGCGGCGGCGAGCGTATCGCCACGGTTTTCGGAGCGGATCATTGCGTTGAATTTGCTTGCCCCTTTGTACCTTGCGCAGGCCGCCCACGGGCACATGGCGACGCAGGTTGGCGGCGGCGTGGTGATTAATATCGCCAGTGTTTCTGGTGTGCGGGCATCGCCCGGCACGGCAGCCTACGGGGCGGCCAAGGCCGGGTTGCTGAGCCTGACCCGCACGTTGGCGCAGGAATGGGGCCCTAAAATTCGGGTGAACGCCGTGGTGGTGGGATTGACCGAAACTGCGGATGCGGCGGCAACTTACGGCAGTGAAGCGGCACGGGCGGCGATTGCGCAGGCGTTGCCGTTGCGGCGCATGGGCACCGGCGCCGATGTGGCCAATGCCGTGGTGTTTTTGGCATCCGACCAGGCGGCCTATGTATCGGGCGCCGAATTGGCGGTGCATGGCGGTGGCGAAACACCGCTGTTTTTGGATCTGATTGCTCGCCACAACGGCGGCGGCTGACATAATACTAATGTGGGGGATGGGCGATGACTGAACCGAACACCGGTAGTAGATTAGTGGCAGTGGTAACCGGGGCCAGCCGCGGCGCCGGGCGCGGCATTGCGGTGGCGCTGGGGGCGCGCGGGGCGATTGTGTATGTCACCGGCCGCACTGAAATACCTGATAGCGCGCCGCTGCCGGGATCAATTGGCGAAACCGCGGCGGCCGTAACTGCCGCCGGCGGTTTGGGCATTGCGGTGCGGGTGGACCACGGCAACGACGACGAGATTGCCGCGTTGTTTGCACGGGTGGGCGCTGAGCAAGGCCATATGGATATTTTAGTGAATAATGTGGCTATTATTCATGATGAGCTCATAACGCCCGGGCCGTTTTGGGAAAAGCCGTTAGGCTTGGGCGATATTTTGGATGTGGGTTTGCGCAGCCATTACGTGGCAAGCTGGCATGCGGTAAAACTGATGCTGCCGCAAAAACGCGGGCTGATTGCGTACACATCTTCGTTTGGCTCAGTTTGCTACATGCACGGGCCAGCTTATGGCGCGCAAAAAGCCGGCGTTGATAAGTTTGCCGCCGACATGGCGGTGGATTTTGACGGCACCGGCTTGGCCGCGGTTTCCATCTGGATGGGACCGCTGCTGACCGAGCGCAGCAAGCGGTCGCTGTCGCAGCGGCCAGACCAGTATGAAGGGTTTATGGCGCAGGCTGAAACGCCGGAATATACCGGGCGGTTGATTGCGGCGCTATATGATGACCCTGATATAGCAAGCCTTTCCGGCACCACGGTGATTGGCGCGGAGTTGGCTGAGCGATATGGCATAACCGAGGCCGGCGGGCGCAAGCCGCCATCGTGGCGGGCGCATTTGGGCGAGCCTCGGGTGGCGCATCCCGCAATTGTACGTTGACGGAGAGGTAGATAAGGCCTTCTTTTCTGACTATAAGAAGCAAAAAACCTTTATCACGTGGGCGCGGGGTGCGCGGTGGCATGGCACCCCCAGGCCGAGCGTTATAACAGTCTTTTTGCTTTTTTTTCGCCAGAAAAATAAGCTTCTTCGCTCCACCCTACCCCACCAAAAATGTGCCTTTGCGTAGTTTTTGCCCCTATTTGCGACGAATTACGGTTGCCGGGGCGAGCTGTAACCAGTAACTTCGCAGCAGAACCGATAGACGGTCACGAATTGGGGAGAAACGCGGGTGGCCGTTATTGCGCTTGGCTATATTGTTGCAGAAACACGCGATTTGGGTGCGTGGTCGGTTTTTGCGTGTGATGTGCTGGGCATGATGCCGGCGGCGTCGCCGTATGATGACGTGTGTTTATTTCGCATTGACGATCGGCCGTTTCGATTTTGGATACAGCAGGGCGAGCGCAACGGGTTTGTGGCCCCGGGCTGGGAGTTTCGTAACGAGGCGGAATTTTTGGCCGTGTTGGATAGGCTGCGCGCCGCTGGGCGTGAGGTTGATATGGCTAGTGTCGAAGAGGCGCGCGCGCGATCAGTGTATGCGTTGGCACGATCATCTGATCCTGCTGGCAACGCGATGGAGTTGTTTTACGGGCGGTTTTGCGATTACGTGCCGTTTGTATCGCCTGCTGGGGTTAGCCGGTTTGTAACCGGACCGAACGGCGATTGGGGCTTGGGGCATGTGGTGCTGACCGCACCAAATTTTGCCGAAACCCACACTTTTTACAAAGATGTGCTGGGTTTTGGCGATACTGACCTGGGGCGATTTTTTCTGATGGGCGGCGGGGCTGATGACCCTGGCTGCGGGTTTGCTTTCTTGCATGCCAATCGGCGCCACCATAGTTTGGCCCTAGGGGAAATGCCGGAAAGCCCGAACGGGGCGGTGCATTTAATGCTGGAAACCGGCTTAGTTGATGATGTGGGCCGCGCTTACGACAAGGTTTTGGCCGGGGCTGCACCGTTATCATCCACGTTGGGGCGGCATGTGAACGACAAGATGTTGTCTTTTTACGTTCGTAGCCCAAGCGGGTTTGATATCGAATATGGCTGCCATGGCATGGAGATTGATCCTGCAACTTGGGTTGCCACCACTAGTTTGCCGGTAAGCGCTTGGGGCCATGCGTGGCAGCCACCGACCCCGGTGGATGCCCCGGTGGGTGGATAGTATGCTTGATAAACGCAAAAGTTTAGACGATGCCATCGGCAGTTTGCGCGATGGCATGACCATTGGCATTGGCGGCTGGGCGACGCGTCGCAAGCCAATGGCGCTGGTGCGGGCGCTGGCGCGGTCATCGGTTAAGGATTTGACCGTACTTGCCTATGGCGGACCAGATGTGGGCATACTGGCCGCATCAGGAAAAATAAAAAAACTTATTTTTGCTTTTGTATCGCTGGATCATTATCCATTAGAGCCGCATTTTCGGGCGGCGCGCCAGGCTGGCCTTCCGGTGCTGGAGCTCGATGAAGGAATGTTTCATTGGGGGTTGCGGGCGGCGGCCATGCGATTACCATTTTTGCCGACGCGGGTGGGGATTGGTACAGATATTGTGCGCCAGCCAGATTTGCGCATGGTAAAAAGCCCTTATGATGACGGCGAGGAATTGGTGGCGGTGCCCGCGTTAAAGTTGGATGTGGCACTTATTCATGTGCACAGGGCGGATGCGCGCGGCAATGTGCTGACGCTGAGCGCGGACCCGTTTTTTGATGAATTATTTGCGCGCGCGGCTGACCGGGTCATTGTATCGACAGAGGCCCTGGTCAGCACTGCAGAGTTGAACATGCGCGAAAACGCGCGGTTTAATATATTTGAGCGGTCATTGGTGAGCGCCGTTGTGGACGCACCGCTGGGGGCGCACCCGACCAGTGCTGCACCGGATTACCAGATCGATTTGCCGCATTTGAAGGAATATACCGAAAGTGCGGCATCGCCCGAGGCATGGGCGGCGTATCGGGCACGGTATATCGATGTGGCACACAGCGATTATGCGGCGGCAATTGGCGGGCGTGCGCGCATCGACCAATTACCAGCAGCAATTTATTGAGGCGGCGATGAGCGATACTGACTATACACTCGCGGAATTGCTGATTGTCGCAGCAGCAGAAGCATGGCGCGACGATGGCGAATTGCTGGCGACTGGTATTACGCCGATACCGCGATTAGCGGCCAGTTTGGCCAAGGCAAGCTTTAATACCGATTTGTTGATGACTGACGCAGAGGTTTATTTTACCGAGGCGCCGGTGCCGCCGGGCAAGCGCCATGCCGTGCCATTGGTTGAAGGCTGGGCGCCGTATGACCGGACGTTTTCGTTGCTGTGGGGCGGTAAACGCCATGCGATGGTGGCGCCGGTGCAAATTGACCGGTTTGGCCAGACCAATATTAGTGTGATTGGCGACCATGCACGGCCGAAATCTGCCATGCTTGGGGCGCGCGGTTTTCCCGGTAATTCTGTGTATCACCCCAATAGCTATTTTTTCCCAAGTCATTCTGCGCGTGCTCTGGTCGCAGGGGAAGTGGATTTTGTGTGCAGCGCTGGTTATAATCCGGCGCGGTTTGCCGGCGGGGTTTTTCCCAAAGGGCTCGACCTGCGATTGATTGTGACCAATCTGGCGGTACTGGATTTTGGCGGAGCGGCGCACGCCATTAGGGTGCGATCACTGCACCCTGGAGTGAGTTTTGAGCAGGTGCAGGATAACACCGGTTTTGCGCTAGAACGCGACGCGGTGATCGCGACGACACCAGCACCGAGTATTGACCAGTTGCGGTTAATACGTGAGGTGATCGATCCCAATGGGGTGCGTGATAGCGTGATTAAACGGGAGCCGGCGAAATGAGCACACCCTTGCCGGTAGATTTAGTACCCGCACGCACTGCCGATATTGTGTATGAAACCGACCAGCCGGTTACCTATACACAAGATGGTGCGGTTGCTTGGATTAAAATGAACCGCCCAGGGTTCAACAACGCGCAAAATAGCCAAATGACCTATGCGCTGGATGATGCGTTTGTGCGGGCTGTGAATGACGATACCGTGCGGGTGATTGTGCTGGCGGGCGAGGGTAAGCATTTTTCGGCCGGGCACGATATCGGCACGCCGGGACGCGACGTGCACAAAACATTCGATCGGCGTTTGTTGCAAGCGGATCATACGAATAAGCCGGCCGCTGAAATGCTGTATACGCGCGAACACGAAGTGTACTTAAGCATGTGTAGGCGCTGGCGCGATGCACCCAAGCCCACCATCGCCATGGTGCAGGGGGCGTGCATTGCCGGTGGTTTGATGCTCGCCTGGGTGTGCGACTTGATTGTGGCCTCCGACGATGCGTTTTTTCAAGACCCCGTAGGGCGCATGGGCATACCGGGAGTAGAGTATTTCGCCCACGCATTTGAGTTGCCCCCGCGCATTGCCAAGGAGTTTTTATTGCTGGGTGAACGCATGTCAGCGGCACGCGCCTACCAGTATGGCATGGTAAACCGCGTTGTGCCGCGTGCCGAATTGGCGGCGGCGACGGCGGCCTGGGCAGCAGAGTTGGCAAGCCGGCCGCGGTTGGGCAATTGGTTGATTAAGCAGGCGGTTAATCACGTGGAAGATTTACGTGGCAAACGCACGGCGATGGATAGCGTTTTTCATATGCATCATTTTGCCCATGCGCAGAATGACCTAACATCTAGCAATAGCCTGGGTGGATTGGACGCGCGCGCCATGGCTGCGGCAAATAAAAAAGGTGCTGGCGAAAGCTGACCCATGGCCAATAATGCTTTACACACGGTGATGGTTGAGCGTTTAGGGTGCCGTTACCCGATTGTACAAACCGCCATGGGGTGGGTGGCCGAACCGCCCTTGGTTGCCGCCACGTGCGATGCCGGGGCGTTTGGTTTTTTGGGCGCGGCGGTGATGAAACCCGCCGAGGCGCGGGCGAAAATTGCCGATGTCCGCCGCCGGACCACTGCCCCGTTTGGGATAAATTTTCATATGTTTCAGGCCGGTGCGGCCGATATTGTGGATGCGATTGTTGAAAACCGCGATCAGATCCGGGCGGTGAGTTTTGGCCGCGGGCCTGACAAAAGTATGATCAAGCGGTTTAAGGATGCCGGGATTTTGTGCATCCCCACCGTGGGTGCGGTAAAGCATGCGCGCAAAATGGTTGAGTTGGGCGTGGATATGGTGACCGTACAGGGTGGCGAGGGCGGTGGACATACCGGATCGGTGCCGACCACCATTTTGCTGCCGCAAGTATTGGATGCGGTGCAGGTGCCAGTGATTGCGGCTGGTGGTTTTGCCGATGGCCGCGGCCTGGTGGCAGCGTTGGCATTTGGTGCAGTGGGTATTGCCATGGGCACACGGTTTTTGCTGACCGTGGAAAGCCCGGTGCCGATGGTGAGCAAGCAGCGCTACATTGCAGCCACAACCGATGATATTGCGGTGACCACCAAGCTGGATGGGCTGCCGCAGCGGATGATACGCACGCCGTTTTTTGATCGACTGGAAAAATCTGGGCCGGTTGCGGTGTGGCGGCGCGCGTTTGAAGCAGCCCTGACCATGAAACACGCGACCGGGGCGAGCTGGGGTGATTTGCTGCTGATGGCGCGCGGTATGACAGCGCATGGCGAAATGCCATTGGTGCAGGCGATGCTGGCGGCAGCTGCACCTAGTATGATTATGAAGGCAATTGTGGAGGGCAAGCCTGATGAGGGCATGCTAGCCACCGGCATTGTTGGCGGGCGAATTAGCGATTTGCCGACCTGCCGCGATCTGATTGAGACTATTATGGCTGATGCGCAAGCGCGCCTGGCCGCCCTTTCATGCGGTGCGCTTGCACCGGTTACAGCCTGAGGCGCCGCCCATGCCCATACGCCTTGATATTGTCGGCCGTGTTGCCGAAATTGTGTTTGATCACCCACCGGTAAACGCGTTCGACAGCGTTTTGTGGGCGAGCATTCCAGGCATTTTGCAGGCTGCGGGCGCTAACGAAGATGTACGCTGTGTGTTGATCCGGGCCGAGGGGCGCGGGTTTTGCGGTGGTGTCGATATTAAAGAAATGCAAGCGCACCCGGAACGCATTGTGGATTTGAACCGCGGCAATTACCTGACATTTAAGGCGGTGCGTGATTGCCCGGTGCCTGTGGTAACCGCTGTGCATAGTTTTGTGATCGGTGGCGGCATTGGTATTTGCGGCGCATCTGACACTATTCTTGCGGCCGACGATGCATATTTTTCGCTGCCCGAGATCGATCGCGGGGCGATGGGCGGAGCATCGCATTTATCGCGGATGTTTCCTTTGCATAAGGTAAGGGCGGCATTTTTCACCGGTGGCAAGATACCGGTGGCGCATGCTTACCGGCTGGGTGCGGTGGAAAAGATTGTGCCGCGCGACGAATTGCTGCGGGAAGCGCGCGAATTCGCTGGTATTATTGGCAGCAAAAGCCGGATGGCGCTGGTGCTGGCAAAGCAAGCCCTAAACGGTATTGAAGCGCGCGATGTTGATCATGGCTACCGGTTTGAGCAGGGCTTTACGCTAGAGATGTATATGCATGAGGATTCGCAAAAATCGCGCGATGCCTTTGTGCACGGCAAAGATGCAGCGAAGTTTTAAGCGCGATGAATTTACAATTTTCCGATAGCGAACTTATCTTTCGTGCAGAGGTGCGGGCATGGATGGCGGCCAATGTGCCAACCCAGCGGTTAACCTCGTTTAACGCCAGCCACGCCGGGTTTGAAGCACACCGTGACTGGGAACGTGTTCTAAACCGTGGCGGTTACGGCATGGTGACGTGGCCTGCAGAATTTGGCGGGCGTGCGCTGAGTTTGATTGAGTGGCTGATTTTTGAAGAAGAATATTACCGCGCTGGCGCCCCAGGACGGGTAAACCAGAACGGCATTTTTCTGCTCGGGCCGACCATTATGGAGTATGGCACAGCCGAGCAGAAATCGCGATTTTTGACGCCAATGGCGGCCGGTGATGTGATCTGGGCGCAGGCTTGGTCGGAGCCGCAAGCGGGTAGCGATTTGGCGGCAGTGCGGGCAAGTGCCACGCGGGATGGCGAACACTATGTGTTGCGCGGGCACAAAATATGGTCGTCGCGTGCGGTGTTTGCCGATTGGGCGTTTGGATTGTTTCGCACCGATGCTGAGAGCACCAAACATCGTGGGCTTTCGCTGATTTTGTTTTCGCTAACGGCACCGGGCGTGCGGGTGCAGCCGATCGCGCAGATTGATGGTGAGCTTGGCTTTGCCGAGATTTTTTTGGATGATGCGCGGGTGCCGGTGGCCGATAGGTTGGGGCCGGAAGGTGAAGGCTGGGGCGTGTGTATGGCAACCGCGGGTTTTGAACGTGGCTTGATGCTGCGCAGCCCGGCACGATACCAGGTGGCGGCAGGCAAATTGCTGGCATTGGCAAAAGCGCGGCCCGAACGGGTGGACGCGACCATTGAGGCCGCGTTGTTGCAGGTGGTAATGGATGCGGAGGCTTACGCACTTTCCATTTTTGCAACCGCAAGCAGGCTTGCGGCCGGTGGCACGATTGGACCGGAGGCCAGTACCAATAAAATATTCTGGTCGGAGCTGGATTTGGCTTTGCATAGTGTGGCCCTAGCGATTTTAGGGGCAGCTGGGGAGATGCTGGTGCACCCCGATGATGCGGCGCACGATGGTGACTGGCTAGACGGATTTTTGTTTGCGCTGGCCGGGCCGATTTATGCTGGGGCCAATGAGATACAGCGCAACATTATCGCCGAGCGGGTGCTCGGCCTGCCACGCGGTTAGGCGGGTACAATTATGGATTTTACCTTTTCAGCTGAGCAGCGCCAATCGGCAGACATGTTGGCTGGGGTGTTGGGCGATATATGTTCGCTGAGCCATTTGCGGACATCACTGAAGGCTGGCGCCAAGTTTGATGATGGCCGCTGGGCCACCCTGGCGCGGCTTGAGCTTGCCGGCATTATGGTCAGCGAACGCCAGGGCGGGTTGGGTTTAGGCGCCGTTGATGTGGTGCTGCTGGCGCAGGCCTGCGGGTATGCGGCATTGCCCGAGGGGCTGGCCGGTTATATTGGCGTGACCGTGCCACTGTTGGCAGAATTGGGCTGCGATATTGTCCTGCAGGCGATACTTGCAGGCGGCAGTTATGTGGCCCACCAGGACCATGGATTTGTGGTGGCGCGTGATGCGGCGGCAGCGTCCTATGGCGTAGTGGTGGATGGCGATCGGGTTGCGGTGGTGGCAGCGGACGCGCTGGCATCGGTGAATGTTGCCAGTATTGATCCGTTCCGGCGGTTGGCACGATTAACCCTGCCTGCAGCGTTGCAGGCAGCACCAGCGGCGATTGCGCGAGCGCGCGAGCGGGGTGCGGTGTTTGCGGCGGCCGAACTGGTTGGGATTGCGCAGCGCGCGGTGGATATCGCGGCGGCTTATGCCAAAGAACGCCAGCAATTTGGCAAGCCGATTGGGGCCAACCAAGCGGTAAAACATATGCTGGCCAGCGCCCAGGTGAAAATTGAATTCGCCCGGCCGGTGGTGTACGCGGCAGCGTTTGAGGCTGATATTGGCAGTGTTGCCAGCCGCGCGCGGGTATCACACGCGAAACTGGCGGCGGCCGATGCGGCGTTGGCGGCCACCAGGGCCGCCCTGCAAGTGCATGGTGCTATCGGCTATTCCTGGGAAGCCGATGTGCATATTTTTCTGAAACGCGCGTTGGCGTTGAGCGAAGAATGGGGCGAGCGGCCTTATCATCGTGCGCGCGTGCAACGCCGGCTAACCACATATAAATTTGCCCCCGATACACTTTTTGCGCTGGAGACCGACCATGGCTGAAGCTTATATTATTGATGCGGTTCGCACCCCGGTGGGCAAGAAAAAAGGTGCGTTAGCCGGTGTGCACTCGGCCGATCTGGGGGCGGTGCCGTTGCTGGCGTTGCTAGCGCGCACCGGGGTTGACCCCAATGCGATTGACGACGTGGTTTTTGGCGGGTTGGAGACCATTGGGCCGCAGGCTGGCGATATTGCGCGCACCTGCTGGGTTGTTGCGGGTTTGCCCGAACACGTGCCGGGCGTAACGATTGACCGGCAATGCGGATCATCGCAGCAGGCGGTGCATTTTGCCGCACAAGGGGTAATGAGCGGCACACAGGATTTGGTGATCGCCGGCGGCGTGCAAAACATGAACATGATCCCGATCATGGCATCGATGCAGGCGGGCAAAGCGTTTGGCTTTGACGATCCATTTTTGTCTTCGCCCGGCTGGGTCGCGCGCTATGGCACCCAAGAGGTGAACCAGTTTCGCTCGGCCGACATGATTGCTGAGCGCTGGGAGATTACCCGCGAGGAGATGGAGCATTTTGCCTATCGCAGCCATCAGCGCGCAGCGCATGCGATCGATAATGGGCATTTTGCCAATGAGATTACCCCGGTGGGTGATTTGCGGGTGGATGAATGCCCGCGCCGCGACACCAGCCTCGAAAAGATGGCAACACTGAAAACCCTGCGCGAAGGCGGGCGGGTGCATGCCGGGGTTTCTAGCCAGAATGCCGATGCCGCTGCCGCCATGTTGATCGCGTCAGAAGCGGCGGTAAAAACCCATAATTTGAAGCCGCGGGCGCGTATTCACCACATGACGGTGCGCGCCGATGACCCGGTATGGATGCTAACCGCGCCCATTCCGGCAACCCAGCATGCGCTGAAAAAGGCCGGCATGCGGGTTGAGGATATCGATTTATTTGAGTGCAATGAGGCGTTTGCATCGATTCCAATGGCGTGGATGAAGGAAATTGGCATTGATCCGGCAAAGGTAAACGTAAATGGCGGTGCGATTGCGTTGGGGCACCCGTTGGGGGCGACCGGCGCGCGGTTGATGATCACCATGTTGAACGAGTTAGAACGCCGTGGGTTGCGTTATGGGTTGCAGACCATGTGCGAAGGTGGCGGCCAGGCGAACGTGACCATTATCGAGCGGTTGTAGCGCCATGGCGGGTATTTGCGAAGGCCGGGTGGTGGTGGTGACCGGCGCTGGGCACGGCTTAGGCCGCGCTTATGCGCATGGGCTGGCGGGCCAGGGCGCACAGGTTGTGGTGAATGATCTGGGTGTTGGCCGCCAGGGTGAGGAAGCGGGCGGCGTAGGTGCTGCCCAGCGTGTGGTGGACGAGATTGTGGCGCTTGGCGGCACGGCGGTCGCCAATACCGATGACGTGGCCGACTGGGATGCCGGGGGGCGGATTGTGCGCGCCGCCCTGGATGCTTTTGGCACGCTGCATGCGGTGGTGAATAACGCAGGCTTTGTGCGCGACCGGATGTTTGTATCGGCAACGGTTGACGAATGGGATGCGGTGATGCGCGTGCATCTGCGTGGGCATTTTTGCACCAGCCGGCATGCGGTGGATTATTGGCGAGCAGAACAGAAAGCCGGGCGGCCAGTGGCGGCGCACATTATCAATACCAGCTCGGGCGCTGGGTTGCAGGGTAGTGTTGGGCAATCTGCCTATTCGGCGGCGAAGGCGGGGATTGCGGCGCTAACCCTGGTACAGGCGGCCGAGCTTGGGCGCTATGGTATTATGGTCAATGCGCTGGCACCCAATGCGCGCACCCGCATGACCGAGCCGGTGTTTTCGGCAAATATGCAGGCGCAAGATGGCGCGTTTGATCCGTATGATCCCGCCAATACCGCGCCGCTGGTGGCATTTTTGTGCAGTGAGCAAGCCGCTGGGGTGACCGGGCAGGTGTTTGAGCTGCTCGGCGGGCGGGTATCTTTGTGCGAAGGGTGGCGCGATGGGCCGGCACAGGATTGCGCTGCAGCGTGGCCGGCGGATAAAATTGGCGATGCGGTAAAGCAACTTATTGCCAAGCGCACACCGCCAAAACCTGTCTATGGCACGGTATAGGTTTTGAGCGGCGAGGTGCAGGGCCAGATCCGCGACAGCGCCGTTCGGGCGCTGCGCGAACATGCCGGCGACGCAGCCCGTATGGCGAGCCTGGCTAGGGGGGCTGATTATGATGGCGCCCTGTGGCAGGTGATTAGCGGCGATCTGGGCTGGCTTTCGCTTGCGGTAAGCGAAGATGATGATGGGCTTGGATTAGGGGCGGTTGAAATTGCCATTGTGCTGGAACAAGCCGGACAAGTTTTGGTGCATGCGCCGCTGTTTGAAACTTTGGCGGCAATTGACCTGATACGGCTTGCCGGCACTGCGGCACAGCGGGCGGCATTTTTGCCAGGGCTGATGAGTGGTGCGTTACGCGGTAGTTTTGCGTTGAGTGCCAGCGCCGATGATCAGGATGCACCTGCGGCGGTATTGCGGCAACGGCCCGGTGGGGATTGGCAATTGCAGGGTGTTGCAAGGCACGTGCCGCAAGGCGGGTGTGCCGATGTGCTGGTGCTGGCGGCAAGCGTAGATGGCAGGCAGGATAACAGGACAGTAAAACTTGTTGTGGTGCGGTGTGATGCGCCGGGGGTGCGGGTTGAAACGCCGGCAGCGTTTGACCCGACGCGGGCGTTATCGGTGGTGCATTTTGATTGTATCGTTAGCGATGCTACTGTGTTGGCTGGCGGCGATGATGTGCTGGCGTTGGTGCGGCCAGGTTTGTGGGCGTATCTGGCGGCCGAGCAAAGCGGGTTAGCGGCGGGTGCGTTGGAGATGACCACGGCCTATGTGAAGACGCGGCAGCAATTCGGCCGGGCGGTGGGATCATTTCAGGCGGTGAAACATACGCTGGCAGATATGATGCTGGCGGTGGAAGCGGCGCGATCGGCGAGCTTGCTTGCTGCCACTGCGATTGCGGCGGGGGCGCCAGACGCTGCCGAGGCAGCATCGGTGGCCCTTTCTACCTGTTCGGATGCCGCGCTGTTTTGCACGGGCGAGGCGATTCAACTGCATGGCGGCATTGGCTTTACCTGGGATTACCCGGCGCATTTGTATTTTAAGCGGGCGCGGGTATCGGCCACCTTGCTGGGCACGCCTGAGTGGCATCGCGAACGTATAGCCTGTGGTTTGGGCCTTGATGGAAAGAACGCAACATGACCGCACCGCCGCCCTACCCTGCACCAAGCGGTTTGCTGCGCGGCAAAACTGTACTGATTACGGCGGCGGCCGGCACCGGCATTGGCTATGCGGCCGCAAGGCGCGCGACCGAGGAAGGCGCCACCCTGCTGATTAGCGATATTCATGAACGGCGCTTGAACGAGGCGGCGGATCGGTTAGCGGCGGATACCGGCACTAGGCCGGCTACGCAGGTTTGTGATGTGACGCAGGAAGACCAGGTGCAGGCTTTGCTGGCGGCGGCAAACGCCACACTCGGCGTGGTGGACGTGTTGATTAACAATGCGGGGCTTGGCGGATCGGCCAGTGTTATCAACATGACTGATGCGCAATGGTCTAAAGTGCTTGATGTGACGCTAACGAGTGTGTTTCGCATGAGCCGGGCATTTTTGCCGGGCATGTATGCGCGGGGCAGCGGTTGCATTGTGAATAACGCATCGGTGCTGGGCTGGCGGGCGCAGGCCGAGCAGGCGCATTATGCGGCGGCCAAGGCCGGCGTTATGGCATTTACCCGATGTGCGGCGATTGAAGCCGCGGCCCATAATGTGCGGGTGAATGCGGTGGCACCTTCGCTTGCCATGCATCCGTTTTTGGCGAAGGTGACAACCGAGGACACATTGGCGGAGCTTACCAAGCGGGAGGCTTTTGGACGCCCTGCGGAAGTTTGGGAAATTGCCAATGTGATGATCTTTCTGGCCAGCGACCTTTCCAGTTATATGACTGGCGAGACGCTATCTGTTTCTAGCCAGCGCGCCTGATATGGCTGTTGTGTTTGCAACACCGGGCGATTTGCTGGGGCATGATGGCGCCGGCTTGGGCACGAGCGACTGGATTGTGGTTGATCAGGCCAGGATTGATCTATTTGCTGATGCGACGCTGGACCACCAATGGATCCATACCGACCCGGTTCGGGCGGCGGCGGGGCCATTTGGCGGCACCATTGCGCATGGGTATTTGACACTTTCGCTGGTGAACCATTTTTTGCCGCAGATTATTGATGTGCGCGGCTTTAAGATGGGGGTGAATGTGGGATGCGAGCAAATCCGGTTTTTATCGCCGGTGAAATCGGGTGCCAGAATTAGGGGCACTGGGATTTTACTACGTGCGGAGCCCGCGAAAAACGATTCCATACAATCTGTTGTGCGGGTGACCATTGAGATCGAGGGCGAGGGCAAGCCTGCTTGCATCGTTGATACTATCAGCCGTTATTATCCGGAGTAAGAGCTATGGCCACGATTGAACAAATGCATGCTGCCGTGCACGGTTACGTGGCGGCGTTTTCGGCGGGCGATGCCGAGCAGGTGGTGGCGCTGTTTGCGCCGGATGCCACGGTAGAAGACCCGGTAGGCACTGATGTGCTACACGGGCACGAGGCTATTCGGGCATTTTATATACGGTCGATGTCGATGGGCGCCAAACTGTTTTTGGATGAACCCATCAGGGCTGTTGCCGATACCGCAGCGTTTGCGTTTCACGTGCTGGTGGAAGGCCCTGGCATGATTATGCATATTGATGTGATCGATTTGTTCACGTTTAACGAGGCCGGCAAAGTAACATCGATGAAAGCCTATTGGGGCCCGCAAAACATGCGCCAAACCACACCGGCTGGGTGAGCGCACGATGCTGAATCACGCGACGTAACCACGAATAAAAGTCTTTTTGCTTCTTTTTCTTCAGAAAAAGAAGACCCTTAACCCAAAGGACCCGCCATGCGTGAAGCCGTCATTGTCTCCGTCGCCCGCACGCCAATCGGCCGCGCCTTTCGCGGGGCATTCAACGATACCGAGCCGCAAATACTGGCTGGGCATGCGGTGGCGCAGGCGGTGCTAAGGGCAGGAATTGACCCTGCAGAGGTTGAAGATGTGATTATGGGCTGTGCGTCGCAGCAAGGTGCGCAAGGCTATAATATTGGCAGGCTGGTGGCGGCGGCAGCAGGGTTGCCTGATAGTGTTTCGGGCATGTCGGTTGATCGGCAGTGTTCATCGGGGTTGATGGCGGTGGCGATTGCGGCACGGCAGATACTGTTTGACGGCATGGATGTGGTGGTTGGCGGCGGGGTTGAATCGATTAGTCTGACGCAGACCAAGCACAAAAGCCGTTACCGGGCGAGGTCGGAAGCGGTGCTGGCGCATATGCCACATATGTATATGTCGATGCTTGAAACAGCCGAAATTGTGGCGGCACGGTACGGCATTGCGCGTGAGGCGCAGGATGCGTTTGCGCTGTTGAGCCAGCAGCGCAGCGTGGCATCCCAGGCGGCGGGGCGGTTTGCGGCTGAGCTGGCGCCGTTGGATACGATAAAACTGGTGACCGATAAAGCAACCGGGGAAACCCGCGGGGAGGCCGTGCGCCTAACCGCCGATGAAGGGCCGCGCGGCGATACCACACTTGCCGGGCTGGCATCCCTGGCGCCGGTGTTTAAGGATGGTGAGGTGATTAAGGCGGGGGCGCATGTGACTGCCGGTAACGCATCGCAGCTTTCCGATGGGGCGGCGGCGCTGGTGTTGATGGAGGCCAAGCGTGCTGCGGCCTTGGGGCTAACCCCGCTGGGGGTGTGCCGCGGCATTGCGGTTGCTGGGTGTGCGCCAGAAGAAATGGGCATTGGCCCGGTGTTTGCGGTGCCGAAACTGCTTGCGCGGCACGGCCTCAGCGTTGCCGACATAGATTTGTGGGAGTTGAACGAGGCGTTTGCCTGCCAGGCTTTGTATTGCCGCGACCGGCTGGGGATTGATCCCGACAAACTAAACGTGGATGGCGGGGCGATAGCGGTTGGGCATCCGTTTGGCATGACCGGAGCGCGCACGGCCGGGCATATTTTGCTCGAAGGCAAGCGGCGTGGTGCCAAATATGGCGTGGTGACCATGTGCGTGGGCGGCGGCATGGGGGCGGCTGGGCTGTTTGAGATTTTCTGAGGATGACGGCTGCCGTTGCGTTGCCCGCTGGATTAGACGCGTGGGGTCAGACGTTTTTGACGCGCGCCCGCGTGTGCTTTTGACGCGCGCCCGCGTGTGGGCTAGGCAGGGCCACAGTTGAGTAAACCTTGTTAATACGGGAAGCGGAAACATGCCAAAAATTACCTACGTCGCCAGCAACGGCACCGAAACCACGCTGGATGTCGATGCCGGCACGTCGGTTATGCGCGGGGCGGTGGCCAATAATGTTTACGGTATTGATGCCGATTGCGGCGGCGAATGCGCCTGCGCCACCTGCCATGTGTATGTCGATGATGCGTGGGTAGGCCGGGTAACCCCCGCCGATGCGATTGAAAACAGCATGCTGGAATTTGTGAACGTGCCGAAGCCCAATTCGCGCCTATCGTGCCAGATTAAAGTGACCGACGCGCTGGACGGGCTGATTATTCACATGCCGGTGAGCCAGCACTAAGCGACGACACCTACGGTAGTCCCCTGGCGCTACATCTGGCTCTCCATCTGGCGCCCGACCTAGCGCCCGACCTAGCGCCCACTTGGCGCCCACTTGGCGCCCACTTGGCGCCCAGCGCAAAGCGGGGGCGGCGTTGGCGTTTTAGCTCCGCAAACTACTTTCTCTTGGGGTGCGCCACGAAGCGGGCGGGGTCTTCGCCGGCTTGCGGCAGGCTTGGGTGCGCCAGAATGATCGACACCGGATCGTAGCCCGGCCGGGCACGGACCGCTGCCGCCCCGCGGGCGAGGTCTTTGGCCGCCGAGCTGGCAAACAACCCCAAATGGGGGCCGGCAAAGCGCGCCGGGTGCATACACACCGAGCGGATCCATTCCGCCAACCGGCCCATCACCGCCTGTTCTTCGGCGCGCACGGCGCGTTCGCTGGCAATCTGGGCTTCTAACGCCGCCAATTTCGCACGCAGATCGGTGAGTTCTTCAGTGCGCGCCGACAGCGCTGTTTCGCGCGCGTTTAACGAGGCTTTTAGTTTTGCGCGATCGCCAACATCACCCAGTTCCGCTTCTAAGGCGGCCACCCGTGTGGTGGTCGCGGCCAACGCCCCGCCCATGGTGAGGCGCTGCATAAACGCATCGAGTTCGGCTTCGGCCGCGGTTGCATCGCGGTCAACCAAAAACGCGCCGTGCGCCACAAACGACGCATCGAAATCGACCACCGGCTGAAAGCCGAGATCGGCAAGCACTTCAAACCAGGTCATCAGCGCCGAGCCATCCTGGTTATCGCCGCTAGGCCAGAACAGCAGGCGCTGGCTGATGGTGGCGAGGCGATTGAGGCTGGCGCGGGCGGCGGGAATGTCCAGCACTTCGGGGTCAGCGCGCAAAATGGCAAGATCGGCGCCGGGGCTGGCGTTGGCGGAAAACACGTCGGCATTGGCGCCAAGCGCTTTAAAAGCATCTGCCAGGGGGCCTGCCGCTTCACCGGCGGTAAGCACACCTAGCGGCATCAGCTCGGTTGTTAATTTCTTGGCGATGGCGGCAAGGTCGGTCATGCGGTGCTCCGGCGGCTTCACGGTTAGGTGTGCCCTAAAATCAATCGGTTGCGAAGGGGTAGTCGAGATCGAACGGGCAGGCCAGCGGGGTTAGCCGGGCTGCGAATTCAGGCTCGCGGGTGAGCAATTCGCGCAACAGCGAGATCGGGTTGAGCCAGCCGTGGTGCAGTTCGGCCATGCGGGCTTGGTGTTCGCCGGCCGAGGGGAAGCGTTCCAGCACAAAGCGGTACAGCGCATCGATCAGCCGGGCATCGCCGAGTTTGCCGCGCATCTCGGTAAGTTTGAGCACGCCCGGGTTGGCGCGCAGATCGGCGGCGGTCCAGCGTGGCGGTAGTGCCAGCAGGTTTTCAACGGTGACCGTTGGGCGTGGGCCGGGGTTGGGGAAATCGATGTCGGCACTGATGCTGCCGGCAACGCCTGCAACGCTCAAAGTGATCAGGTGGCGCCCTGGCGGGGGCGAGCTTGCGGCAATTGCCAAAAAGGCGTGGTGACCGTGGCGTTCGCCCACACTCAACAGATCGGGGCGAAAACGATCGGCGATGGCGCGGGCCAGGGGCTGGCCGTTCAAGCTGAGGGTAACGATGGGCGGGGTTGTGGCACCGGGCACACATGCCCAGCCGCGCACTGTGCCATCGGCGCTGGCGGTTTCAATGGCACCCTGCCAAGTCTGCGTGGGCGTAAGCGGGGTCGGCGCGGTCATGACACTTCCGGCACCGCGCAAGCTTCTGCATAGTGCCGCAGGTGGGGCTGCCCCACCGCACTGTTTGGGGATGCCGGTTTCGTTGGAAGAACTACGCGCATGGTCGGATGCCCCTGCTTTTATCCTGAGCTGCCCCGGCCCGGTTAGCCGCTACCATGCGGCAATCGTTCCACTGGCTCAACTCGCGCTGACACAATCGCTGCTGGGGTGGGATGCGCAGATGCTGGGGTTTATTGCGGCGAGCGACCCTGGCCTCCGCGCGCGCATGTTTTTTGCACCCATGCCGGAGATGTTCGATAGCCCGGAAAGCCTGTTTGGCGCCTGGCGGGCGGTGGGGCAGCCGGCGCACCGGGCCGGCCAAATTGTGCATTTGCGTTTTGGCGGGGCACGGGCAGCACGAGTGCTGAAAAATGCCCGTAACGGCGTGGTGATGGCCGATGACGAACGGCGTGCGATTTTTGGCAAAACTCGCCACCCGTTTGCCGATGGCCGCACCCTGCCGGCGGCGGTTAACCGCGTGTTTGTGTATGAGCGAGACAAGGGCCGCGGAGAGATCATCCGCTTTGGCGGCCTGCCAGCACCGGTCACGATGCTACCCGACGCAGCCCTAACCGCCGATCTCGCACTGCCCGCCACCGCTGATGATGCGTTTGAAGCGGTGGCACTGGGGGCGTATCAGCCCGGGCCATGGACCGCCGGACCGCCTGCGGGGATATCGCGGCTAGCCAAAGATGCCGGCATGCGCACGCTGCTATTGCCGTGGAACCTGGCCGACCCGGTCAGCTGCGTGCCAGATTTGCTGTTGCGGCTTTATGCGCTGCGCAATGCCAGCGTGCCACGGTTTCGCGCCATTCTGCTGCCGTTTAATTACCCCGGCCCGCTGGGGCTGATACGCGCCATTTTGCGGCGGGTGAAAAACGATGCGCCCAATGCCGCCCACGTGCTGGAAGATGCGCTGATCGCCAGGCTGCGCGGTAAGCGCGGGCTTGCCGCCCTGCAGCGCCTCAACCCAGTGGCCTGGGTCGATGGGCACGACCCCGAGGCAAATTATACCGCGCGCCGGCTGACTGCTGCCAATATTCCGGTATTGCTGATCGGCCCGGACGCCGCCGAGGCCGCAAGCACGCGCAAGCGCCCCGCCCCTGCCACGCTTGCCTGCGACGCGCGCATCTGGGTGGAAACCCCCAGCCTGTTTGGCACGCTGGCGGTGGATACGCCGATGCTGTCAGCCAACGCGATCAGTGCAGGCATTGACCAATCTGTGCAGCTCGCCCGCGCGCAACGCCAGGCACGCGAGGCCGTATGAACGACACGGCAAACGCCGATCTCGCGCTGGCGGCGGCACGGTTTGATGACACCGGCGCACAACTATTTATCGATATCTCCACCCTGCTGGAAGATCACTGGACCGGCATCCCCATGGTGGCCGCCGGCCTCGCCGATGCCCTGGATAGTGTGTTTGGCGACAAACTTGCCTATTTTTGCGGCACCGATCTGATCTCGCCGCGCGCGCTGCGCGATGCGCGGGCACGCAAAAGCGGGGTGTTCCTCAACCGCGATATCGCCACCGGCGATGCCCGCCTGGAGCCAATCCCGCCGCCAACCCCTGGGCGGGCTAGGGTTGCGCTGTTTCCCTCAGTAAAAACGCTGCGCCATGGGTTCGATATCGAAGCGCTGGTGGTGCACGATGTCTCCACCCTGGTCACCCCGCAGTTTCATATTCATGGCAATGTGGCGCACCACATGGATGCCATCATCGGCGATATCGCCAGCAGCGACCTGGTCTGTGCGGTGTCGGCGGCAACCCGGGCCGATCTGATTGCGTATTTTGGCATCGACCCTGCCCGGGTGATCGTGGTGCCCAATGGCGTCAGCACGCCCGCACACATCAAGATCGCCGCCGATAGCCTGGCGCCAGATGGCAAAGTAGAACCCTATATCGTGATTTTGGGCACCCGCGAGCCACGCAAAAACGTGTCCCTGGTGTTTGATATGCTGGCACGCTTTCCCGATATGCTGCGCACCCACCGCTATGTGTTCGTTGGCCGTTTGGGCTGGCTAGAAGAACACCACATGCTGCCCAAAGCGTTGCAGCCCCACCAAGCCGCCGGGCGCATTGTGTTTACCGGGTTTGTGACAGAATCCCAAAAATACACCCTGCTGCACCACGCCGCCGCCAGCCTGTACCCCTCCCTGTTCGAAGGCTTCGGCCTGCCCGTGCTGGAAAGCTTGGCTGCCGGCACACCGTGTGTGGCGTCCTTCAGCTCCAGTATCCCCGAAGTTTCCGGCGGCCCCGCCTGCCTGTTCGACCCGCTTTCAACCACCGACCTGCAACGCGCCATTGGTGAAATTCTGCGCCGCCGCCAGGTGATGGGCGCCGCCGCCATACGCGACGCCTGCCTGGCCCAAGCCGCCCCCTTTACCTGGCCCGCCGCCGCCACGCGCATACTGAACGCCCTGACCCCACTTGCGGCGGGGTGGAACTCGGGCAAGAAAAGGAAGGCGAGGGGCGTCGTGCGAAGCACGCATTTGCGTGACGCCCCTCGACCCCGCTAAGGGCCCGCCCTTAGAACCCACTACTTGGGTTTGGGGGGAAGGGGGCCAGCACGATGCGTTGCCCGGATGGTGTCGGCCCCCTTCCCCCCAAACCCAACCAAATGGATTTTAAAGGCAAGCCTTTAATGGGGGTCGGGGGGGCAAAGCCCCTCGCCTTTCTTCTCCTCGCCCCAACTCCACATCACCACAGGTGGCCATGCGTTTCATTATTCACATCGGGCCGCGCAAGACGGGGACGACGTATTTGCAGGCGGCGTGTTTTCATAGCCAGCCGGCTTTGGCGGCGGCCGGGATTTACTATCATACTGGGATTGCATCGTTGGGTGAGACCAAGATTCAGCGATCGATGATTGGCGAGGTTTTGGTTGCCAACAGGGTGGTTGATCTGGCCGAGGATTTTTTGGCGGCGCGCGCGCGTGGCATGCACACGGCGATTATATCGGATGAGACATTATCGCATTTGAGTGCGGCGCAGGTGGCGCCATTGCAGGCGATGGTGGCAGACCTTGCCGATGGCGACCCGGTGGTGGTTGTGAGTTATTGTCGGCGGTGGAGTGCGCGGCTGCCATCGTTATGGGCGGAGCTGGTCAAGCACGGGCAATCGCGCAGTTTTGCTGAGTGGCTCGCGCATTTGCTGACCACGACCGAGGTATCGCCGATTATTGACGAATCAATTAACTGGGCGATTTGGTCAGATTGGTTTGGCGCCGATGCGTTGCGGTTGGTTTCGTATGACGTGATGATGGACCAGCGGGCGGATATTGCGGTTGATTTTCTTGATCAATTTGTTGGCTGGCGCGGCGAGATCAGCCCGCGGGCGGGGCGTGCGGTTAATCAGCGTTTATCGGCGGCCGATCTTGAGTTTTTACGCATGATGAACGCCATGGCGGTTTCGCAAAAGCAGTTGATACCGGAGCGTGCGCGTCTGCGGTTGTTGCGCGAAATGGGGTTGGCGGGGGACACGCGGTTTGCGGCCTTGGGCGCACCTGGTGGTGCGGTGACCCCGTTGGTGGATGCCGCACCGATGTTTGATAGTGCACGCGGGCGGATGGCGGCGTTTGCGGCGCGTGCGCTGGTGCCGCGCGGTGGCGATGCGCGGTTGATGATTGACGGGGCATCGCGCCAGGACAGCCCAGACCCGGTGTTGTTTGGTGACCCGGTTTTGGGGGTGGTGTTGCGCGAGGGGTATGCGCGGCTGGTGGAGATAACCGAAACCAACCCGCCGCCGCTGGTGATACCGCGGCCGGCGGGTGGCAAGGGTGGCCCGGGTAAAAATGCGCCGGGCAAGGGGGCGGGGTTGGTTAAGGGGTAACCGCCACCGCCACTTCGTTACGGCGCAAGAAGGGGATGGTGAACGGCGGGTCGTATTGGTAGGTCACCGGCACGCCGATCGGGGTGCGCCCGGATTGGGCCAGGGTTGCCAGCAACAAGGCGGTTTCGCGCTGTTTGGCGGCATCGGTAACGGTGCCGGAAAAGCGCCGCACGGCCTGGGTTTCGGCGGGCACGGTAACGATGTGTACGCGCGGATCGGTGGGGGCTGGGGCGCCTGTGCGAACCAGGTCTGCCGGCAGGAAAAACCGCATGACCAGGGCACCATCAGCACCAGGGACGGTAGCTACCGGGCTGGTCATGCTTATTTTGGCGCCAACGGTTTGGTTGCTTTGCGCGCCCTGCGGCGCAGTGGGCGCCATGGCCACGGGTGTGGTCATGGCGATTTTGGCGGCCCCCGCGTTGGCGCCGGTAATGTAGCCGAATAGCGCGCCAAACGCCTGATTTTCACCTGCCCCTGGGGTGCCTGCTCCTGGGGTGACGGCGGTTTGCACGGCGACCCGCGCCGGGTAGGCGCGGATTTCGGTTTGCTTATCTAGGGTTGCCACCACCGTGTAGTGTGGTTGTTCGTAGGTAAAGCGCAGGCCGAACACCGACAGGCCGGCCTCGAAGAAGGTAAACAGGTAATAGAAAAAACTGCTCATCGAATATGGCCTACATGGTGGGTGGTGGGGCCTGGGGGCGGGCTGGCGTGGTCGAAACTGCGAAAAACAACGCCGGGGGCGGGCGGCTGGCGCCAGGGTGAGGCGTTAAGTGCAGCACTGGCATCGGCAAAGCCGGCCTGCCAGCGGGCATCGCGGGTGATGCGATCGAATTGCACGTCTTTTTGCGCCCCTTGCGGGGTATCGGGGCGATAGATCAGCTGCACCACATCTATAAGGGCAGCACAGGCGAAGGCTTCAAGCTCGGCGGCGATGGGATCGGCGCGCAGGTTTTCGGGCAGTTGATCCAGGAAGGCGCGCACCTTGCCGCGCATCTCCTGGCGGTGGCCGGCATCGTTGGTGCCGGTGCGGGTGCGGCTGGAAAAGCGGATATCTTTTTCGCGTTCGGCGACCTCATCCAGTGTGGTGGGTGCCGGCCCGCGCGAGGGGAACAGATCGACCTGAAAAATCAGGCTGGATTTACGCGGGCGTTCGGCCAGCACGTATTGCAGCGGGGTGTTGGACACCAGCCCGCCATCCCAATAGGTGTGCGCGCCGATGGTGATGCCGGGAAAGCCCGGCGGCAGGGCGCCGCTGGCCATCACGTGCAGGGCGGTGATCGGGGCATCGGGGGTGGCAAGCTTGCTATCGAAATACACCATATTGCCGGTTTCAACCTCGACTGCGCCTAGCGACAGGCGCGGCGCGAAGCCGGGATCGCCGGCGCGGTGATTGATGCGGTCGAAATCAACCAGCTCCTCCAATGTCGCGCGCAGCGGGGCGGTTTCATAAAAACTAATCGGGGCGGGGGTGCCGAGCCAGGCGAGCGGTGGGCGCGGGCGGAAAAAGCCGGGCTGGCCAAAAAGTGCGGCCGAGCTGGCGCCGGCGGCTTGCGCCCACGATTCGAAGGCGTGCGGCACCAACCGGGGCCAAAGTGCGGACATGCTCGTGATACGGTCCCAGAAAGCGGCCATACGCTGCGCGCGCAGCTTTGGCGGGTTACCGGCAATAAGGGCCGCATTAATGGCGCCAATCGACACCCCCGCAACCCAATCGGGCTCTATGCCACCCTCGCTAAGGGATTGAAAAACCCCACCTTGGTAGGCGCCTAAGGCACCACCGCCTTGCAGCACCAGGATGGTTTGCGCGGCGCTGGCGGAGGTTGCTGATTCATTACCTGGTTGTTGGGCTTGTGGCATCGATGCAACATCCTTTGAAAAGCCAATTTATGGGGTGCATATCTTGCTGCGAACCCTGCTATTAGATGGCTGGCCATCTTATTTACCAATCCGTCGCATGATTTTTGACGGCAATATCAGGAGATACGCTATGAACTTCCGTTCCACGCTGCTCGCGCTCAGCGTGATCGCAGCCCCAAGTGCCGTTTTGGCACAACCGATTGCTGGCCCCTATGTGAGCCTCGGCGCCGGTGTTGACTACCTGCAGGACCAGAACATTCGTTCGTCCAACATCGCAGGCATCGGCCAGGTGATCACCGGCGGGCAGACCCGCAGTGACCTCGGCGGCGTCGGCACGGCATCGGTTGGCTGGGGCTTCGGCAATGGCTTCCGCGCTGAATTGCAGGGCGATTATCGCGAAACCAAGCTGTACAGCATCAATGGCGCCTCTTCGAGCGGCTTCACTGAGCAGTTCGGCGGTTTTGTGAACGGCCTGTATGATTTCGATCTGTCCGGCAGCGGCACGCCGAACGTGGTTCCCTTCCTGGGCGCCGGCGTTGGCTACGAAGTGAACCATTTACGCAATGTGCATCTCGATGGTATTGATGGGGCTGGCAATCCGGTCCTGTTCCGCACCACCGGTAGCAAGGGCGATTTCGCCGTTCAGGCGATTGCTGGTTTTGCTTACAACATCCCCGAAGTGCCCGGCTTGGCACTGACCGCCGAATATCGCTTCACCGCGATGCCGTCGGACCTGACGCATGACGGCCAGTATCTGACCGCTTGCTGCTCTAGCCGCATCACCACGAAAGTGGATGGCAGCTACAACCACCAGGGCATTGTTGGCATCCGCTACGCGTTGTGGGCGCCAGAGGTTGCTCCGGTTCCGGAAGCTGTAGCGCCGATTGCAACGCCGCCGGTGACCGCAGCCCGCACCTATCTGGTGTTCTTCGATTGGGATCGCGCTGATCTTTCGCCGCGCGCCCGCGAAATCGTCGGCCAGGCAGCTGCTGCTTCGACCCACGTGCAAACCACCAAAATCGAAGTTAACGGCTACACCGATCTTTCCGGCACGGCCGCTTACAACCAGAAACTATCGGTTCGTCGCGCGAAAGCGGTTGAAGCCGAGCTGGTTAAAGACGGCGTGGCGCAGGCCGCGATCGACATCCATGGTTATGGCGAGAGCAACCCGCTCGTGCCAACCGCCAAGGGTGTGCGCGAACCGCAGAACCGTCGCGTGGAAATTATCCTGAAGTAAGCTTTGGCTTTCTTCTGGGTTAAGTGATCGGGCCGGGGGGGCAACCCCCCGGCCCTTTTTCTTCAGTGCAATCGGGTGAAAGTAAGATTCTTCTTTTTCTGAAGAAAAAAGAAGCAAAAAGACTTTTGTTATGCGGGGCCTGGGGCAACCATGCCACCGCGATCTCCGAACCAGCGTCAAAAAAGTCTTTTTGGTTTCTTTTTTCGGAAGTCAAAAAGAAAATTATTACTTTTTTTGGTGTTCATCGGCTGGGGTTTTATGTGGCGGCGGATTGACGATTTTATCGGCCGCCGTCTGGGCGCCGAACGGGCGGTGCTGGCGCGGCAATTTGCGCAATTCGCGCTGATTGGCGCGCAGGGCTTTGCCTGGGATAATTTGGTAGTGTACTCGGCGGCGCCTTACCTGGGGCCGTACTGGGCGGCGGTGCTATCGTACATTTTTGTCGGCGTAATCAACTGGGCGTTAAACCGGATATGGACCTACCGCGCACAAGCCCATGCGCCGATAAAACAGCAATTACCGCGGTTTTTGGTGGCCAATTTAGTCGGGTTTGTGCTCAACCGCGGGGTTGCGTTTTTGATTCTGTGGACTGTGCCAATCACCCAAATCTATCTGTTCATCCCGCTGGCAGCCGGCACCGCGTCCGGCATGTTCGTTAATTTTTATCTTTCGCGACGCTACGTGTTCGGCTGAGCGGTGGCGCCCGCGGTGGTTTTGCTTTAGGCCCATCGCCATGCAGGCGATCGAAGTCGTTTCACTTACCAAGCGTTACCGCGCAGCCCTGGCGGTAGACGATATTAGTTTTACGGTGGCCCGCGGGCAGACCGTCGGGCTGCTCGGCGGCAATGGCGCCGGCAAAACCACCACCATTGCCATGTTGCTGGGGTTGCTGGTGCCCACCGCGGGTAAAATTACCGTGCTGGGCCACGATATGGCGCGCGATCGATTTGCCGCCTTGGCGCGGTTGAATTTTTCATCGCCTTACATCGCCCTGCCCGCCCGCCTGACCGTGGCCGAAAACCTGCGGGTGTATGGGCACCTGTATAATGTGCGCGATATCGAACAACGCATCCGCGATTTGGCCGAGGAGCTGGATCTGGGGGCGTTGTTAAACCGCCAGGCCGGCCAATTATCGGCCGGGCAAAAAACCCGCGTAGCCCTGGCCAAGGCCTTGGTGAACCGGCCGGAATTGCTGTTGCTGGACGAACCCACCGCAAGCCTAGACCCCGATACCGGCGATATGGTGCGCAGTTGGCTGGAACGCTACCGCGCCGACAGCGGCTGTTCGATTTTGCTGGCATCCCACAACATGGCCGAAGTGGAACGTCTGTGCGGCCAGGTGCTGATGATGAAGCAAGGCCAGATTGTGGATCGGGGTAGCCCTGCCGAGTTGTTAAACCGCTACCGGCGCGATGATTTGGAAGACGTGTTTTTGGATATCGCGCGTAACCGCCAGGCGGAGGAAGTATGATTTCGCTGCGGCGTATTTGGGGGCTGATTTACCGGCATTTGTGCCTGTACCGGCGATCGTGGCCGCGGCTGGTGGATTTGGCCTACTGGCCGATTCTGCAAATGACCATATGGGGGTTTACCAGCAGCTTTTTTGCCAGCCGCCTGGGGTCTAACGGTGCTGTTACCATCGGGTTTTTGGTCGGCGGTGTGTTGCTATGGGAAACTGCGGTGCGCAGCCATTTGGGCTTTGCGGTGAGCTTTATGGAGGAAATCTGGTCGCGCAATTTGGGCCATTTGTTTATCAGCCCGTTGCGCCCGATTGAACTGCTGGCGGCCCTTATTCTGATTTCGATTTTGCGCATGTTACTGGGGGTTATTCCGGCAGCGATTTTGGCATCTGTGATGTACCATTTCAATGTGCTCAGCATCGGCCCAGTGCTGGTGCTGTTTGCCGCCAATCTGATGATCATGGGCTGGTGGATTGCGCTGGGCTGCATTGCCCTGATTTTAAGCCAGGGCGGCGGTGCGGAAAGCCTGGTGTGGTCGTTGCTGGTCGGGTTATCGCCGTTTGCGGCGGTGTATTACCCGGTGGCGATTATGCCGCATTGGCTGCAGCCGATTGCGCTTATTTTGCCCGCCGCCCACGTGTTTGAAGGCATGCGCGCCGCCATCGCCCATGGGGTGATTGCGTGGGACCATTTGGCCTGGGCAAGCGGCCTGAACCTGATCTGGCTGATTGCCGCATCCCTGCTGTTTTCGCACCAGTTTCATGCCGCGCGCAGCAATGGCGCGCTGATGAATATCGGTGAGTAGAGAAAATGAACACGGGAATCACGCGGTTTTTTCTGGTGCGCCATG
The DNA here is from genome assembly GCA_040400005.1 of Acetobacteraceae bacterium. Classification (GTDB taxonomy): domain Bacteria; phylum Pseudomonadota; class Alphaproteobacteria; order Acetobacterales; family Acetobacteraceae; genus JBBARC01. Next base: position 35,360 of record JBBARC010000038.1, read on the forward strand.
CGTTGGTGGAAGCCGGCGCAAGGCAGTTTTTGTATGGCCGCATGGATGTGCCGGTGTGCGCGGAAACACTTGCCGCCGATGCTGGCATTTGTGCGGCACTTGCACGGCGGCTGCCGGCGGGCGCGCATTATGTGGTGACACCGTTAAGCCGCACGCGCGCGACGCTGGCGGCAATCAGGGGCCCTGACATGACCGCCCCTGCCGTGGAAGACGGTTTGATCGAACAGGATTTGGGTGCCTGGCAAGGCCTCGCCCACGCCGAACTGCCGGCCCTACTGGCACAGCCGGCGCATGCGTTCTGGCCGCTGGGGGCAACCGAATTGCCTCCCGGTGGCGAAAGCATGAACCAAGTGGTGGCGCGCGTGGGTGCCACGCTGGAACGAATTGCGGCCGAACGGCCAGGCCAGGATGTGGTGGCGGTAAGCCACGGCGGCGCCATTCGCGGGGCGGTTGCGCATGCGCTGGGGGTGCACGCGCACGCGGCACTGCATTTAGCGATCGGCAATTTGTCGCTGACGCAACTGGAGCGCCACCCGGAAGGCTGGCGGGTGGTTGGCGTAAACGAAACGGTAGGCGGCGCTTAAGATTTAAGGCGACGCTGCAGCGCCATGCGTAAAAATTCCTGACGGAACTTATACCCAGACCAGACATTTTAACTGGGTAGAAACCACGCGCCGCTGCCCCCCCAGAGCCCCCTCCCCTGGCGCCCGATGAGGACTGTATCACGATGAACGCAGGCGCGATTTTGATGATTATCCCGATCGCCGATGGTCGGCCAAATTTTGGTGC
>JBBARC010000039.1:0-35107 GCA_040400005.1 Acetobacteraceae bacterium
ATCCTGCGCGCCGTCTTATCCACCATCAGAAAGCAGGCGAGGCATATCCTCGATGCCCTCATCCTACCAGCCGATAGGCTCGCTGAGACCCTCAACGCCTAGGGGCTTGGGAGCCACTCTTTTTCGTCAGAAAAGAGGACCTTCCTTCCTTTCTCCACACCCGCCGCAGCGCAACTATGCTGCGCCGCAATATGATCACAAGTAATAAAACACTGTTAAGCCTATATTTATGGCAAATATATGATGACTTCCCGTTCATGCTTTGATAACAAGAAAGGGTCCCGCGCACTGGCAGTGGCGGGGCCCGAGTTTAGGGAGGAAACGCCAGTCACACGGCAGAAAGGGGGATCCCCTTTTCTGCTATGATGATTGAGCATCTGGCAAAGCCAGTCTATCGAAATCAGTGGCGCTGGATCAGGTTTTTCGCCTGTTCAAGCGCCATTTGATTATCTACCACGCAGAACCAGGGTTTTTCTGCCTATTCCTTGGGCCCCCTAATCCTTGGGCCCCCTAATCCTTGGGCCCCCTAATCCTTGGGCCCAGCGAGTATGCCGTGGCGAAAACTCAGCCAATCATTCACAATGATCGCCTCCACCCCCAGCCAAATCACCGCGGAAACCACGGTGGTGATCGCCAGCTTGCGCCACATACGGGCCGCAACCGGAGCCCCGCGCCAGCCCGTTGCCGAGTCGGGCGCCTGATCCGGCGCTACCCCCAGTGGCAAAATGGCAAACAAAGCCACCATCCAGATCATCACGTAGAGCACAAACGCGGTGAAGTTGAACATTAGGCGGGATTAGCCAAGGGAAGACTCTTCTTTTTCTGAAGAAAAAGAAGCAAAAAGACTTTTATAAATTCGGGCCTGGGGCGGCCATGCCACCGCGAATCCCGGCCCAGCACAATAAAAGTCTTTTGCTTCTTTTCTTCAGAAAAGAAGACCTTACTTCCCGTCACGCTAAACCCGAAGCACATGCACATCCACCAACGGCCGCTTGGTTAAAAACTTACCCAACGCGCGGCGCAGGGCTGATTTGGCGGCTTCCGCCAAAGCTGCATCATCGCGGCGCAGTGGTGCCGGCAAATCTTCCACCGCATCGGCGAAGGCGCGGGCGATGGTGGCGGTTTCTGGGTCGTCGGCTTCAAACAGGCCGGGCGCGCTGACTTTGGGTGTGCCCAGCACGCGGCCGGCATCATCCACCACCAGGCTACCCACGGCGACACCGTTGAACAGCATGCGGCGGCGGGCGGCCATCACCCCACCGGTGAGCGGCACCACACGGGTGCCATCCAGCACCATGCGGCCGACGGGGGCGGAATCGATCACCTCTAGCCTGCCCGGCGCCAGGTTGAGGATATCGCCATCTTCCAGCAAAATCGGCTCGGCGCCGCATTCCGCGGCCAGGGCCGCGTGGGCGGAAAGGTGGCGCCATTCGCCGTGCACGGGCACCGCGTATTTCGGCCGCACCAGGGCGTAAAGCCGGCGCAATTCTTCCCGTGCCGGGTGGCCGGAAACGTGCACGTGGTGGGTTTCATCGGTGATCACCCGCACGCCGCGGCGCACCAGATGGTCTTGCACCAGGCCGATCGGGCGTTCGTTGCCGGGGATGGCGCGGCTGGAGAAAATCACCGTATCGCCTTCGCCCAACGCGATGCGGGGGTGCTGGTCGGAGGCGACGCGGGCCAGCGCGCTGCGCGCTTCGCCCTGGCTGCCGGTGATAAGAATAAGCAAATTATCATCGGAGACGTCTTCGCAATCGTCTTCGCTGAGGAAGGGCGGCACCTTGGTTAAAAACCCGCTTTCACGAGCGGCGGTCACCAAATTGCGCAGGCTACGGCCAACCAGTGCCACCGAGCGGCCAGAATCGCGCGCGGCAAGGGCCACCGATTCGACGCGTGCCACGTTACTGGCAAAACAGGTAATGGCGATGCGGCCTTTTTTAATGCTGTGCACGATTTCGCTGAGCGATCGGCGCACTTCGCCTTCCGATCCCGAATGGCCTTCCACCATGGCATTGGTGCTGTCGCACACCAGGGCGAGCACGCCGGCATCACCCAGGGCTTTGAAGGCGGCTTCATCAGTGGGCGGGCCGACCAGGGGTTCGGGATCGAGTTTCCAATCGCCGGTGTGCACAATCACCCCGTGCGGGGTGGTGATAGCCAGCGCCTGGCTTTGCGGCGTGGAATGCGCCACTTCTAAAAAGCGCAGTTTGAAAGGGCCAACGTCAAAACTGCCGCCGGGCTGAATGATGTGAATTTTCACTTCATTCACCAGCTGCGCTTCGCCCAGCTTACGGCGCAGCACGGCCGCGGTGAACGGGGTGGTGTACACCGGGCAGCGCAGGCGGCGCCACAAATGGGCAACGGCGCCGACGTGGTCTTCATGCGCGTGGGTGATCACCAGCCCCGCCAGCTTATCGCGGCGATCGGCGATAAAACTGGGATCGGGCATAATCACATCGGCTTCGGGGATCGCTGTGCCGCCAAAGCCTATGCCGCAATCAACGGCAAGGTAGGCGCCGCCCAGGCGGTAGAGATTGAGGTTCATGCCGATCTCGCCCGTCCCGCCCAGGGGCAGGAAGGCCAGATCGCCGGAAGAATTGGTCATTATTCGCCTTCAAGGTTGCGCGTTTTATCGCGTGATAATCGGGGTGTGGGGTTGCGGGCCGCCAGCAGGCGTAGCCCTTCGAGGGTAAGATCGGGGTCTATGCGGTCAAAAACATCAGTGCCTTCGGAAAAAAGCGGCGCCAGACCACCCGTTGCAATCACCTTAGCAGGTTTTGTCAGTTCCCGCCCAATGCGCGTCACCAGCCCTTCGATCAGCCCAATATAACCCCAGTAAATGCCCGATTGCATGGCGGGAACGGTTGCGGTGCCGATCACCGCCTGAGGCCGGCCGATGCCAATGCGCGGCAGGCGGGCGGCGGCCTGGTGCAGCGCCTCGATCGAAAGATTAATGCCGGGGGCGATGGCGCCGCCCATATAGGCGCCATCATCGCCGACCACATCAAAAGTAGTGGCGGTGCCAAAATCGATCACAATCAGGGTTTGCGGGTATAGGGCGTAGGCGGCCAGGGCATTGAGCAGCCGATCGGCGCCGACGTCATCGGGGGTATCGACGCGAATATCGAAACCCCAGTTGAGCGATGCGCGCGCCACCAGCGGTTCGACCACGAACCAATCGCGGCACAGCCTGCGCAGATGATATAGGGCGGCCGGCACAACAGTGCCGATAACGGCGGTATTCACTAGATCGGGGGTGAGTTTGGCGTGGGTGAGCAGGGCCAGCAGCCACACCGCGTATTCATCGGAGGTGCGCTGGGGGTCGGTGGCGATGCGCCAGATGCCGCGCCAGCCGCGGCCATCGTGCACCGCGAACACGATGTTGGTGTTGCCCGCATCGATCACCAGCAGCATCAGGCATCTCCGTTGAGAAAAATCTCGCCAGAATTAATCGGGCGGGGGGTGGTGGCGGGATCATCGCCCAGCAGCAGTAATGCGCCATCGGGCGCTAAGCCGCCAAACCGGCCGGTGGTGGTGGTATCGCCGGTGCGCACGGTAAGCTTAGTGCCGATGGGGTGGGCGCGGGCGAGCCAATCGGCGCGAATGGTGGCAAAATCGGTGGCGAGCAAGCGATCGATGGCGCGTAGAATTTCGCTGGCGAGTTGGCCGGCATCGGCCGCGAAATCGGCCAGGCACGCGGTTTGCCGGCCGGTAATGGTGGGGCTGGTTGCCACGTTTACGCCAATGCCGATCACCACGTAAGCAAGGCTACCTGCCGGGTTAAGCGCGCTATCAATCAATATGCCGCCCAGTTTGGCGCCGTCGCGCAGCACATCATTTGGCCATTTTAGACTGAGGTTGATGATGCCAGGGGCCAATTGTGCGATGGCATCGTGCAGGGCAACGCCCGCCAGCAAGGCAAACCGCCCAGGCTCCGGCGGCGCCGCGTGCGGCCGCAGTAAAATCGACAGGTTTAGGTTACCAACCGGCGCATCCCACACCCGGCCGCCGCGGCCGCGCCCGGCGGTTTGCAGCTTCGCGCGCACGGCAAAATGGCCGGCATCGCCGTCGGCTGCTGCCTGCAAGGCGACATCCTGGGTGGACAGGGCTTCGTTCAAAGTTATGCACCGCCACCCCGGCGGCGCGTTGGTGATCACCCGAACAGGGCTTTCGCGGCGGTTTCCGCGGCGCCCACAAAGGGTGCGGGGAACATGAAGAAGATCAGCGTAAAGCCACCCCCGGCGTAGGCGACGAAATTAAGCGAAGGCGTGCGCGCATCGAAGCCGGCACTATTTTCTTCACTGAGGGCATCGAAGAACATCAGTTTGATCACGCGCAGATAGTAGTAGCAGCCAACCACGCTGGTGAGCACGCCAACCACCGCAAGCGTATAAAGATGTGCGGCGATCGCCGCCTGAAACACGAACAGTTTGCCGAAGAAACCGGCGAACGGCGGAATGCCGGCCATGCTGAACATGAAAATGGCAAACAAAATCGCCAGCGGTAAATCCACCCGGGCAAGCCCAGTGAGATCGGCGATGGCTTCCACCGAAACCCCACGCCGGCGCATGGCGATGATGCAGGCAAAGGCGCCGGCAGACATCGCAATGTAGGTGAGTAGATAAATCAACACGCCGCGCACACCTTCTGGTGTGGCCGCAGCCAAACCAATGAGCGCATAGCCCATGTGGCCGATGGAAGAATACGCCATCAGGCGCTTGATGTTGGTTTGGCCGATGGCGGCAAAACTGCCGAGCAGCATGGAGCCGATCGAGACAATGATAATGATGCTCTGCCAAGCCATGCTGACCTGGCCGAATGGTTCCAGCATAACCCGTAACAGCACAACAAAGGGTGCCACTTTCGGTGCTGTGCTCATAAACGCGGTGACTGGTGTGGGTGCGCCTTCGTATACGTCAGGGGTCCACATGTGAAACGGTACGGCCGATAGTTTAAAAGCCAACCCTGCAATAATAAAGGCAATGCCAACCATCAACCCAGGCGATGTGGCGGCAGGGGTGGCAATGGCGGCAGCGATGCTGGCAAACCGCGTGCTGCCGGAAAACCCATAAGCCAGCGACATGCCATACAGCAGCAGGCCAGATGCCAGCGCGCTGAGCACAAAGTATTTTAATCCGGCTTCCGATGATCGCAGATCGTCTCGGGCGAAAGCCGCCAGCACGTAAAGCGCCAGCGATTGCAGCTCGACCCCAACATACAACGTCATCATATCGGCCGAGGAGGCCATGGTCATCATACCGACGGTGCAAAACAACATCAGCACCGGGTATTCGAATTTGCCGATGCCAGCCCGCGGGTTGAAATCTAGCGATAAAATAGCGGTCAGCGCAGCGCCGGCCAAAATCAACACCTTGGCAAAGCGCGAAAAGGCATCGCTCACAAAGATGCCGGCATAGGCGGTGCCGTCATCGCCCCCAATCACTAGGGCGGCGGTAAGGCCAAATGCGCCCAGCACCAGCATGGTGCACAGGGAAAAACTTTCTTTTTTGGTCAGCACGCCGATAATCAAAATCGCCAGGCCGCAAGCGGCCAGCACAATTTCCGGCAGGGCAAGCATCATGTTCATGGCAACAGCCCCGCGAGTTTAGGAAGTGGCGCTAAATGCATCGCGGTTTCGTGGTTCTGCACCATACCGGCGACGGTCGCCTCAAAAAACCCGGTAAAGCTGGAGGGGTAAATGCCCAGCCACAAGGTCAGCACCACCAAGGGTGCGAACACGGCAATTTCGCGGCCGGACAAGTCCGAAATGCTCATCAATTCAGGCCGCACCAATCTGCCAAACACCACCCGGCGATACAGATACAGCATGTAGGCGGCGCCCAAAATCATGCCGGCGCTGCCGAACAGGGCCACCCACATATTCACTTTCAGCGCCCCAACCAGCACCATAAATTCGCCAATAAATCCGGCAGTGCCAGGCAGGCCGATGGAGGCCATGGTGAACAGCATAAACACCAGCGCATAACGCGGCATGCGATCAGCCAAGCCGCCATAACGGGCAATTTCGCGCGTGTGCATGCGGTCATAAACAACGCCGACGCAGAGAAAGAGGGCGGCTGAGACCACACCGTGGCTAATCATCTGGAACAGCGCACCCTCAATACCGATGGCATTAAGCGTAAAGATGCCGATTACCACCACGCCCATGTGGGCGACCGATGAATAGGCGATCAGTTTTTTCATATCTTCCTGGGCCAGCGCCACCAGCGATGTGTAGATGACGGCTACAATGCCCAGCACAAACATCATCGGTGCGAAATGCGCCGATGCTTCTGGCAGCATAGGAATGGAGAAGCGCAAAAAACCATAAGCGCCCATTTTCAGCAGCACGCCGGCCAGAATAACCGAGCCCGCGGTGGGCGCTTCCACGTGCGCGTCGGGCAGCCAGGTGTGCACTGGCCACATCGGCACTTTCACCGCGAAGGACGCAAGGAACGCTAGAAACAGCCATATTTGCATGTGGTAGGGGAAGCTTGTGTGCATCAGCACGGCAATATCGGTGGTGCCGGTGGTGTTCCACATTGCCAGCAAGGCCAGCAGCATCAACACCGATCCCGCCAGTGTGTACAAAAAGAATTTAAAACTGGCATAAACCCGGCGCGGCCCGCCCCAGATGCCGATGATCAGATACATCGGGATCAGGACCGCTTCAAAAAACATATAGAACAGCAGAAAATCGGTGGCGCAGAACATGCCCACCATCATGGTTTCCAATATCAGAAACGCTGCCATGTATTCGCGCACGCGAGTTTGGATGCTGTCCCAGCTTGCCATAATGCACAGCGGCACCAGAGCAGTGGACAGCAGCACGAACAGCACGGAAATGCCATCAACCCCCATGCGGTAGGAAATGCCATATTGCGGCAGCCAATTGGCCACTTCGGCAAACTGAAAACCGCCATCGGTGCGGTCGAATTTCACCCACAGCACGAGCGATAGGAAGAAGGTGATCAGGCTGGTCCATAGCGCTGTCCAGCGCACATGGCGGCGCTGGATATCGTCGTGTTCCTGCATCAGCGCGATCATGCCCACCCCAACCAAGGGCAGGAAGGTGATCATCGAAAGAACCGGAAAACCCGCGGTGTTCATGGTCATATCCCCAATCACCGCATGTACAGAAACAGGCTGATCAGGCCAACAACGCCGATCAGCATGGTAAAGGCGTAGATCGCAATCGACCCGGTTTGCAGTTTTATCGCCTCGGCCGAACCATCGGCAACCAGGGATGCCAGCCCGTTGGGCACGCCATCGATTAAAGTTGCATCCCCCACCAGCCACAATTCGCGACCAATCGCGCGCAGCGGGCGCACGAAGATCGCGTCATACAGCTCATCAAAATACCATTTGTTGAGCACGAAGCGGTACACCGGCCCAAAGCGTTCGGCCAGCATCACCGGCAGACGTGGGTTGATCAGGTAAAACCACACGGCAAGTGCGATACCGGCCAAGCCCACGGCGGTGGGTAGCAGGCTGATAAGAAACGGGGTGCGTTCCATCGCCTCGAAAATATGGTTGTTGGGGCCATTAAAAATCGCCCCCTGCCAATACGCATCGCGCCCGGCGCCAATGAATTGAGTGTGCAGCAACACGCCGCTGAGCACCGCACCCACTGCCAGCAGCACGAGTGGTGCCAGCATAATGGCGGGGCTTTCATGCACGTGATCCCAGGTGTGGGCATCGGCGCGGGTTTTGCCGTGAAAGGTGAGGAACAGCAGGCGCCATGAATAAAACGCGGTGAGGAACGCCGCCAGCGTGCCGCAGATAAACCCGTAAATACCCATGCCGCCGGCGCTAAACGCTGCTTCCAAAATCGCATCTTTGGAATAATAACCGGCAAAAAACGGCATGCCGGCCAACGCCAAACTGCCGATCCACATCATGGCGTAGGTCCACGGAATGCGGCGAGCGAGCCCGCCCATGCGGCGCATATCCTGTTCATCCGACATCGCGTGGATCACGGAGCCGGCGCTTAAAAACAGCAAAGCCTTGAAAAACGCGTGGGTGATGAGATGAAACACCGAGGCCTGATACGCCCCAACGCCTGCCGCCATAAACATATAGCCCAGCTGCGAACAGGTGGAGTAAGCAATCACCCGCTTAATGTCGGTCTGCACGCAGCCGATGGTTGCTGCAAACAAACACGTGGTGGCGCCGATAAACGTGACCATGGTGAGCGCATTGGGGGCAAATTCCATCAACGGCGACATCCGCGCCATGAGAAACACCCCGGCGGTGACCATGGTTGCCGCATGAATAAGGGCGGATACCGGCGTTGGCCCTTCCATCGCATCGGGCAGCCAGGTGTGCAGAAAAATCTGCGCCGATTTGCCCATGGCGCCAATAAACAACAGCACACCGATCACTTCAAAACTGCGCATATCGCTGCTGAGCAGATGGTAAGTATCATCGGTGTGGATGGGAATAGCGGCAAAAATAGTCGGAAAATCGACCGCGCCGAAGGTTACGAAAATCAGCGCGATACCCAGGGCGAAAGCGAGATCGCCAACGCGGTTAACGATCATGGCTTTAATCGCCGCCGCACATGCGGCGGGACGATCGTACCAATAGCCAATCAGCAAATAGCTCGCGAGACCCACGCCTTCCCAGCCAAAAAACAGCTGGACTAAATTATCGGCGGTCACCAGCATCAACATTGCAAAGGTGAACAGCGACAGATAGGAGAAAAACCGCCAGATGGTTTTGTCGTGGCTCATGTAGCCAACGCTATAAATATGAATGAGGGTGGCCACACAGGTGACCATCGCCACCATGCTGACGCTCAAACTATCGTAATGCAGCGCCCAATTGAGGCGAAACCCACCGATGTCGAACCAGGTGGCGATCTGCACAACGCTATTGCCGGCGCCGCCATAGATATGCGCCCACCAGGCGCTGACACCGCAGACGCTGGCGAGCACCATTAACGAAATGGTCACGGCTTGGGCCGCGCGATCGCCGATCAGGCGCCCACCCAACCCGGCGATCAGCGCCCCTAGCAATGGGGCGAAGACGGCGACTGCGTAGATCATCTCAGCCCTTCATCATATTCACGTCCTCGACCTGAATCGAGCCACGGTTACGGAAATACACAACAACAATCGCAAGCCCAATGGCCGCTTCGGCGGCCGCCACGGTGAGCACGAACATGGCAAAAATCTGCCCGGTGAGGTCACCTAACGCCGCCGAAAACGCGACGAAATTCAAATTCACCGCCAGCAGAATAAGCTCCACAGACATCAGAATAACGATGACGTTCTTGCGGTTGAGAAAAATACCAAACACGCCCAGCACCAGCAAAATGGCGCTAACGCCAAGGTACGGCGCAAGCCCAATGGCGGCGATTCCCGGTGCCATGATCTAGTGCCCCCCATCGTGGTGCGTGTGCTGATCTTCAAGTTCATGCCCGTGCGCAGTCTCGGCCGGTGGTTCCACTTTGGGCCGGAAGAAGCCTATGTTTTTGGTGCCAGCACCGCGGGTAACGGTAACAATTTCCAGCGTATCTTCCACCAATCGCGCCTGCTGGCGGCCGATATCCTGTCGCCGCGTGTTGCGGCCCGGCCGATGGGTGAGCACGATCGCGCCGATCATCGCCACCAGCAGCACCAAACCCGACATTTGGAAAAGATACACGTAAGTGGTGTAAAGCAGCCGGCCAATGGCGCGGGTGTTTTCTTCGCCATTCACAATGCTGGAGATACCCACATCGGCGGTGCCGATGCGAAATCCGGTAAGCACGCTTGCCAGTTCCGCCAGCAACACCGCACCAACCACCGCACCGACCGGCGCGTAACGCTGAAACCCGCCGCGCAATTCGGCAAAGTTGACATCCAGCATCATCACCACAAACAGGAACAGAACGGCAACAGCGCCGACATAAACAATGACCAAAATCATCGCCAAAAATTCGGCACCCACCAGCACAAACAGGGCGGCTGCGTTGAAAAACGCCAGGATGAGAAACAGCACCGAATGCACCGGGTTGCGGCTGACCACAACGGCGCTGGCCGACCCGATCAGGATCGTTGCGAACAGATAGAAGAAAGCCTGAATAATCATCTGTAGGGCGCGTCCAGCTCAAGCCGCTTGGCGATCTCGCTTTCCCACCGATCGCCGTTGTCCAGCAGCTTATCCTTGTTGTACATCAATTCTTCGCGGGTTTCGGTGGCGAATTCAAAATTCGGCCCCTCCACAATCGCATCCACCGGGCAGGCTTCTTCGCACAGGCCGCAATAGATGCACTTGGTCATGTCGATGTCATAGCGCGTGGTGCGGCGTGATCCATCGTCGCGCGGCTCGGCTTCGATGGTGATGGCGTAAGCCGGGCAAATCGCTTCACACAATTTGCAGGCAATGCAGCGTTCTTCGCCATTGGGGTAGCGCCGCAGCGCGTGTTCGCCCTTAAACCGTGGCCCAATCGGGCCCTTTTCATACGGGTAGTTGATGGTGACCTTGGGTGCAAAGAAGTAGCGCATGGTGATGCCCATGCCGGCGACCAGCTCCCACAACAGCATCTTGCGCACGGCCGTGCCGATAAAAGCCATGTCTATGCCTCCAACCCAAGCGCGCGCATATCAAACCCCAACATTTGGCAACATGCCCGTCGCCACCAAAAACCCGGCGGTTAATACAACCCACAGCAGCGATACCGGCAGAAACACTTTCCACCCTAACCGCATCAGCTGATCGTAGCGATAGCGCGGAAAAGTTGCCCGCACCCAAAAGAAGAAGAACATCACGAAGCAGATTTTTAAAATCAGCCACAGCACGCCGGGAATGAATGTCAGCCCAAACGGTGCCTGCCAGCCACCCAAAAACAGAACACTGGCCAGGGCCGACATCATGATCATGTTGGTGTATTCGCCCAAGTAAAACAGAGCAAAGCTCATGGCGCTGTATTCTACAAAGAACCCCGCGACAATTTCGCTTTCCGCTTCGGCCAAATCAAACGGCGCGCGGTTGGTTTCCGCCAGCATGGAGATCAGAAAAATTACGAACATCGGAAATAGCGGAAAGCAAAACCACACATGGCTTTGCGCGCGCACAATGTCGTTCAGGTTCAAACTACCCACGCACAACAGCACGGTAACAATCACTAGGCCAATGGAGACCTCATAACTTACCATTTGGGCGGCTGATCGCATAGCACCCAAAAATGCGTATTTGGAATTACTCGCCCAGCCGGCAATCACAATGCCGTAAACGCCTAGCGAGCTAATCGCGAACAAATACAAAATGCCAACATTGATATTAGCAATCGCCCAGCCATCAGCCACAGGAATAACCGCCCAGGCCAGGCACGCCAGCACAAATGTCAGCATCGGCGCCAGTAAAAACAAAATGCGGTTGGCGCCGGCTGGGATAATGGTTTCCTTCATCAACACTTTAATCGCGTCGGCAAAAGGCTGAAACAGCCCAAACGGCCCCACCACATTGGGCCCGCGGCGCATTTGAAACGCACCCAGGGCTTTGCGTTCAAAGTAAGTGGCGTACGCCATCATCAGCAGCACCGGCACCAGAATCGCCAGCGTTTCCACCAAAGTCAGCAGTACAAAGCCTGCCGTGGTGTGAAAGAAAAACTCGCTCATGCGCCTATTCCGCCGCCATCGGCACGATCTCGCGCGAACACGCGGCCATGGTGGCGCTCGCCCGGCTGATCACATTGGTTTGGTAGTAATCGCCGCCAGCAGGCAACAGCGGTGCGGCCAAAATCGCCGGCGCCACGGTTGCCGGTGCGGCCGCATTGGCACAACCACGGCGCACAAAGCTGCCGGCGAATACATCGTTCACTGCGACCAGGCGCGCCCGCACCTGGTCCAGATTATCGTAAGGCAAACGCTTATCAATAAAATCCGAAAACGCTCGCAAAATACGCCAATCTTCGCGCGCCTCACCGGGTGGGGCTAACGCCGGGCGGCTGATTTGCACGCGGCCTTCGGTGTTGACGTAGGTGCCGTGTTTTTCGGTATAGGCGGCGGCCGGCAAAATCACATCGGCACGGGCAGCACCACGATCGCCATGGTGGCCCTGGTAAATAACAAACGTGTCTGGCCCAATCGCTGCCGTATCAAATTCGTCGGCCCCCAGCAGCCACAGCACATCAACGCCGCCGTGCATCATGCCGGCCACATCCAAACCGTTCGGGCCGGGCACCACGCCAAGATCCAACGCCCCAACCCGGGCCGCCGCCGTGTGCAGCACATTAAACCCGTGCCAATCGGGGGATAGCGCGCCGGCAGCGCCGGCAATCGCCCAGGCCGCCGCAAACACGGCCGCGCCATCCGCGCGGGCCAAAGCGCCCTGCCCTACAATCACCATCGGCCGCTTGGCCGCCGCAAGCTTGGCGGCAAATGCATGGCGCCCGTCAGCAATCTCGGCCAGCACAGAACTTGCTGCACCCAAGTGCTCAACCGGATAAGTCAGGTCGCCAATCTCGCCAATTACGCCAATCGGAAAGCCACCGGCACTCCAGCGTTTGCGAATACGCGCATTTAACACCGGCGCTTCGTGGCGCACATCGCTGCCAATAATCAGCAATGCGTCAGCATCCTCGATGCCGGCAATGGTGGTGTTAAACGTATAAAAATCGCGCCGTGCTGCATCCAATTTGGCGCCATCCTGGCGGCAATCGATATTGGCCGCCCCCAGGGCCGCCCACAAATCTTTTAACGCCACCAGCCCTTCGCAATCAACCAGATCACCGGCAATCGCGCCAATCTTTGCCGGGGCCACACTCGCCAGCCGGGCCGCAATCGCACCAAACGCTTCATCAAAACGCGCCGCCCGCAGCTTGCCGCCTTCGCGCAGCCACGGCCGATCTAACCGCCGGCGTTTTAGCCCATCCAGCGAGAAGCGGGATTTATCAGCCAGCCATTCTTCGTTCACGTCATCATTCACGCGCGGCAAAATGCGCAACACCTCAGCCCCACGCACATCAATGCGAATGGCCGCCCCCACCGCATCGAGCACATCGACGCTATCGGTTTTTTGCAATTCCCAAGGCCGCGCCACAAACGCGTAGGGTTTGGAGGTCAGCGCGCCCACCGGGCAAATATCGATCAAATTGCCAGAAAGTTCGCTGCTTAAAGCGCGCTGCACATAGGTGCCAATTTCCATGGTCTCGCCACGTGCGGTTGCCCCCAATTCGGGCACGCCGGCAATTTCTGTCGCAAACCGCACGCAGCGTGTGCACTGAATGCAGCGCGTCATACTGGTTTTTACCAGCGGGCCGAAATCTTTATCGCGCACAGCGCGCTTGTTTTCGCTGTAGCGCGAGCGATCCATGCCATACGCGTAAGCCTGATCCTGCAAATCGCACTCACCACCCTGGTCGCAAATTGGGCAATCCAACGGGTGGTTGATCAGCAAAAATTCCATAACACCGCGGCGCGCTGCCCGTACCATGGCGCTATCTGTTTTTATCACCATGCCCTCGGCCACCGGGTAGGCGCAGCTGGCCACCGGCTTTGGTGCTTTTTCCACTTCTACCAGGCACATGCGGCAATTGCCGGCAATCGATAGCCGTTCATGGTAGCAAAACCGCGGTACTTCGCGGCCCACAGCTTCGCACGCCTGCAACACCGTGCTGCCGTTCGGCACGTCAATTTCGGTGCCATCAACAGTGACTTTTGCCATCAGGCCATCGCCCCTTTGCGCCCGTTGTGCTGCCTCATTGCGCCGCCACCGACATGTTGATTTGCGCCTTATAGGCCACGATGCGTTGTTCCATCAGCGGCCTAAAATGCCGGATCAGCCCCTGAATAGGCCACGCTGCTGCATCGCCGAGCGCACAAATGGTGTGCCCTTCCACCTGGCGGGTTACCTGTTCCAGCATGTCTATTTCACTAATCTCAGCGCGCCCTTCTACCATGCGGTTCATCACCCGCATCATCCACCCAGTGCCCTCGCGGCACGGGGTGCATTGGCCGCAGCTTTCGTGTTTGTAAAACTGCGATAGTCGGGCAATCGCTTTGATCACGTCGGTGGAACGATCCATCACAATAACCGCGGCAGTACCCAGGCCGGACTTCACATCGCGCAGACTATCGAAATCCATCAATATGGTATCGCAGGTTTCTTTCGGCATCAGCGGCACCGAAGATCCCCCGGGAATAACTGCCAGCAAATTATCCCATCCGCCGCGCACACCGCCGGCGTAGCGATCAATCAACTCGCGCAGCGGAATACCCAGTTCTTCTTCAACGTTACACGGTTTGTTCACATGGCCAGAAATGCAGAACAATTTGGTGCCGGCATTTTTCGGCCGCCCGAGTGCCGAAAACCAGCCGGCCCCACGGCGCAAAATGGTTGGCACCACAGCAATGCTTTCCACGTTGTTCACCGTGGTCGGGCAGCCATACAAACCAACGGCGGCAGGAAATGGCGGTTTTAGCCGCGGCATACCCTTTTTGCCTTCAAGGCTTTCAATCAACGCGGTTTCTTCGCCGCAAATATACGCGCCCGCCCCGCGATGCACATACAGATCAAACGCAAACCCGCTGCCACAAGCATTTTTGCCAAGCAACCCGGCGGCATAGGCCTCATCGATGGCGCGATCCAGCACCACATGTTCGTGATAAAATTCGCCGCGAATATAAATATACCCAGCGTTCGCCCCCATGGCGAAACCCGCAATCAGGCAACCTTCGATCAGCTTGTGCGGATCATGGCGAATAATATCGCGATCCTTGCAGGTGCCAGGCTCACTTTCATCGGCATTCACCACCAGATAATGCGGCAACCCATTCGATGTTTTCGGCATGAACGACCATTTCATACCGGTGGGGAAGCCCGCACCGCCACGGCCACGCAAGCCGGAGGCTTTCACCTCATCAATCAGCGCATCACGCCCGCGTGCCAGTAAACCACCCGTGCCATCCCAATCGCCGCGCGCGCGCGCCCCGGCCAAATACGGATCGTGCAGCCCGTAAAGATTGGTGAAAATCCGATCGCTATCTGCCAGCATGCGCCTTACTCCACACCCGCCAAAAGCGTCGTCGGCCCACCCACTGGCGCCGATGTGTGGCGGCCGATCATCGAACCCGGCTGCGGCAATGCTTCGCCGCGCTTGATCATACCCAGCAGCCGTTCAGTAATCTCGCCATCGACATCTTCATAGAAATCATCATCGATCTGCAAAATCGGTGCATTTACGCAGGCACCCAAACATTCAACCTCGGTCATGGTAAATAGTCCATCGGCGCTGGTGCTGCCAAACTGCGTAATGCCAGTCACCCGTTTGCAGGCAGCAACCACCTCATCCGATCCGCGCAACCAGCACGGCGTTGTCGTGCACACCTGCAAATGAAAACGGCCAATCGGTTTGGTGTTGAACATAAAATAGAAAGTGGCGACTTCGTATACGCGGATAGGCGCCATGCCCAAACGATGCGCTACGCAGTCCATGGTGGCGCGCGACAACCAAGCGCTGCTGGTGGTGCGGCCGGCCTGTTTTTGCGCCACATACAGCAACGGTATCACCGCACTTGCCGCGCGATCTGCCGGGTATTTCGCCAAAATCGGCGGAATAAGCGCCTCGCTTTCGGCATCAAACGCAAAGGGGGCCGCCTCGTTAATCACCTGCATCACCGATCCACCTCACCAAACACCAGATCGATCGACCCCACCACCGCCACCGCATCGGCCAGCATGTGGCCGCGGCTCATCACTTCCAGCGCCTGCAAATGCGAAAACCCGGTCGGCCTGATTTTGCACCGGTATGGCCGGTTGCTGCCATCGGCGACCAAATACACGCCAAATTCGCCTTTCGGGCTTTCCACCGCGGTGTAGGTCGCCCCCGCCGGCACATGAAACCCTTCCGTGTACAGCTTAAAATGATGGATCAGCGCTTCCATCGACTGCTTCATTTCCTGCCGCTTGGGGGGCGTGAATTTGCGATCTTCAATTTTCACCGGCCCTGGTTTCATTTTTTCCAGACATTGGCGAATGATTTTAACACTCTCACGCATCTCAATCATCCGCACCAAATACCGATCATAACAATCGCCATTGCGCGCCACTGGCACATCAAATTCTACCTGATCATACATCGCGTAAGGCTGTGCCCGGCGCAAATCCCACGGCACCCCACTGGCGCGTAAATTGGGCCCAGTAAAACCCCAGGCCAACGCTTGTTCCGCGCTCATTGGCCCAATATCAACCGTGCGCTGCTTCCAGATCCGGTTGCCGGTGAGAAGATTCCAGATATCGTCGATAAACGAAGGATATTTTTCCGACCACGCCCAAATTTTATCGGTAAGCCCGGCCGGTAAATCGCGGCTAACCCCGCCATGCCGATAGTAATTCGCATGCAGCCGCGCCCCCGATGCGGCTTCATAAAATTCCATCAGTTTTTCGCGTTCTTCGTATCCCCATAGCGGTGGGGTCAACGCCCCCACGTCCATGGCAAACGATGTGATGTTCAGCAGATGATTGAGAATGCGCGTGATCTCATCGAACATCGTGCGTATCCACTGGGCCCGCTCCGGCGCCGCAATACCCAGCAATTTCTCGGTCGCCAGCACAAACGCGTGCTCCATACACATGGGCGACACATAATCCAGCCGGTCGAAATATGGCGTGTTTTGCGTATAAGTGCGGTACTCAATAAGCTTCTCGGTGCCACGATGCAGCAAGCCAATATGCGGATCGGCGCGCGATACCACCTCGCCATCCATTTCCAGCACCAGGCGCAACACACCGTGCGCTGCCGGATGCTGCGGCCCAAAATTAATCGTGTGGCTACCGATCACCGCCGGTTCCGCCACCACGGTCCCAGGTGCCGCGCCATCGGGCGCCAAAATATCGCTCATGGCGTGCCCCCCGGCAGGTTTGCCGGCACCCTAATCGCATGCGCCTTTTCGTCACCCGGCAGCGTGGTCATGGCTTCCCATGGCGATAGAAACTGGAAATTTCTAAAATCCTGGGTCAGCGATACCTTGTCGTAAACCACCTGCTTGCGGTCCTCGTCGTAGCGCACTTCAACATAGCCGGTCAGCGGAAAATCCTTACGCAGCGGATGCCCCTCAAACCCATAATCGGTCAAGATCCGCCGATGGTCAGCAAGCCCGGTAAAGGTCACGCCAAACAAATCCCAAGCCTCGCGTTCCCACCACGGCGCGCACGGCCACACACCAGAAACTGACGGCACCGCGGTTGCTTCGTCGGTTTGCACAATCACCCGAATACGATGGTTTAGCGACACACTCAGCAAATTCAGCACAACATCAAAGCGCTGCTCGCGTGCCGGCCAATCCACCCCGCACAAATCCATCAACTGCTCGCAGGCGAAACGCGGATCATCGCGCAGCAGCGTAGCCAAAGCCACCAACCCTGCCGCATGCGCCCGCACCACAATTTCGCCGCCCTCCAGCGC
This sequence comes from Acetobacteraceae bacterium, assembly GCA_040400005.1. Taxonomy (GTDB): domain Bacteria; phylum Pseudomonadota; class Alphaproteobacteria; order Acetobacterales; family Acetobacteraceae; genus JBBARC01. The sequence goes on from JBBARC010000039.1 coordinate 17,393, forward strand.
CACGGTCTCGCCCGGTGCCAGCACACCGGCCAGTTCGCCCACCAGGGCGTGCATATCAGCCTCAGCCACGCAGAATGGTCCCCGTGCGGCGAATTTTTTTCTGCAATTGCAAAATACCGTACAGCAGTGCCTCCGCCGTCGGCGGGCAACCCGGCACATACACATCCACCGGCACAATGCGGTCGCAGCCGCGCACCACCGAATACGAATAGTGGTAGTAGCCGCCACCATTGGCACAGCTACCCATGCTGATCACCCAGCGCGGTTCTGGCATCTGGTCGTAAACCTTGCGCAAAGCCGGGGCCATTTTATTGGTCAGTGTGCCGGCAACGATCATCACGTCACTCTGGCGCGGCGATGCGCGCGGAAAAATGCCAAACCGGTCGAGATCATAGCGCGGCATATAGGCGTGGATCATTTCCACCGCACAGCACGCCAGCCCAAACGTCATCGGCCATAAACTACCGGTGCGGCCCCAGTTCACCAACTGGTCCAACTTCGCCACAACAAAGCCCTTGCCGGCAATTTCGCCGGTAATGGCGCGCACCACGGCGTCCTGTTCCTCGCCCGGCGGCAAGTGTTCCCTATTCCAGGCCAGCGTATCGGTCATGGGTGTTTCAGTCATACCTGGGGTCACTCCCACTCTAATGCGCCCTTGCACCACTCATAGATAAACCCAATCGTCAGTACGCCAAGGAACACGATCATCGAGAAAAACCCAAAAAGACCGATTTTCGATAGGCTGATCGCCCACGGAAACAGAAACGCCACTTCGAGATCAAAAATGATGAACAAAATGGCCACCAGATAAAATCGCACATCGAACCGGCCGCGCGCATCATCAAACGCCTCAAAGCCACATTCGTAAGCCGAGACTTTTTCCGCATACGGTTTTTGCTTGGCCAGCAAAATCGATCCGCCGGCCATGGCCAGCGCTATCACCCCGCCAATCACCAAAAACACCAAAATCGGAAAATACTGCCCCAAATCAGGCTGCATGATGGCCCCTATACGCGAATTGCCGCACCGCAAAATCGACCGGACCATAACCCCGCGCGACCGCCACGCCAAGGGGCCTTAGAGCACACAAATACATCAATAATTGTCACTAAAGGTCGCGCCAATGGCGCGAGTGACGGGGCTCGAACCCGCGACCTCCGGCGTGACAGGCCGGCGCTCTAACCAACTGAGCTACACCCGCAATATTGGCCACCACAAGCAAGTGGCCGGGCGCCGTATCTATGCGGCCCCCCGATGCCCGTCAACCCCACGCGTCATAGGTTGGGCCAAACCAGCCAACCAAGGCCGGCACCACGCCCTGATCTTCGTCAACGGTGCTGACATTACCTTGCAACTTGGTGGGCGGTGACGGTTTCGAACCGCCGGCCATCTCGGTGTAAACGAGACGCTCTACCGCTGAGCTAACCGCCCCCAACAAGCTGGCAAAATAAAACGAGCGGGGGCTCCCCGCTCGCCTCACCAGTATGCCGTTTTTTACCCAACGCGCCAATCAGGCGTTCAGGCTGTCTTTCACATTTTTCGCCTGGCGAAAGCGCACCGATTTGCTCGCCGGCACATCGATTTCGGCACCAGTGCGCGGATCCCGACCCTTGCCGGCCTTACGCTCGGCCACCGCAAATACGCCAAAATTCGCCAAACGCACTTCCTTGCCGGCAACGAACGCCGCCGCCAGTTCCTCAAACACGGCCTCAATTACAGCCAGCGCACGGGGGCGCGGCAAACCGGTTTTTTCTGTCACCGCGGCCAGCAGATCAGACCGCTTGTACATGTTTTCCTGGCCTGGCTTCACTTCCTTGGCCACTTTTTTTGAAGTCTCGCTCATTTCACTGTCCTTACCATGTTCGATGCTCATCAGCCGCGCCAGCGCGCCCCATAAGCTGCAGCAGACACTAAGTGCGCTACCCCGTATTCGTCAAAGGAAAACCCCTAAAAACTGGCGGATTTCCGCCATTTTTAGGGGTTTATGGTGAATTAACCGTGAAACCGGGTCAAATAGGCAGCACAGCTAGTGCGGTAGCGCTGTTCCGCCCGCCTCACCCAGTGGTTTTACCGGCGCTTCGGGTGGTTCTTCCCACACTATTGGCTCCGGCACGCGGGCCAAAGCCTGGCGTATCACGTCATCCACGTGCGCAACGCCAATCAGGGTCAGGCCCTTTTTCACGTTATCGGGAATCTCGGCCAGGTCTTTCTCGTTGTCCTTGGGGAAAAACACCGTTGTAATCCCCGCCCGCAACGCCGCCAGCAGTTTTTCCTTCAACCCGCCAATCGGTAGCACTCGGCCGCGCAAGGTAATTTCACCAGTCATGGCGATATCACGCCTAATCGGAATGCCGGTCAGCACCGATACAATACTGGTCGCCATGGCAATGCCGGCCGAAGGGCCATCTTTCGGCGTCGCCCCTTCGGGCACGTGCACGTGAATGTCGCGCTTTTCAAACAGCGTCGGTTTTATACCAAAATTAACCGACCGGCTGCGCACATAGGAAAGAGCGGCAGACACACTTTCCTGCATCACATCGCCCAGCTTGCCGGTGTGCTTGATCTGGCCCTTCCCTGGCAGCAGCACGCTTTCAATAGTGAGAATCTCGCCACCAACCTCGGTCCAGGCTAGGCCAGTCACCACACCCACCATGTCTTCGCTTTCCGCTTCGCCATAGCGATAGCGTTTTACGCCGGCATATTTTTCCAGGTTTTTAATGGTAACGGTAACTTTTTTGGCCTTCTTGCTGACAATCTCACGCACCGCCTTGCGGGCAATATTGGCAAGCTCGCGCTCTAAATTACGCACGCCGGCTTCCCGCGTGTAGGTGCGCACCAACTCGTGCAGCGCCTCATCGCTAATCGACCATTCTTCCGGTTTCAGGCTATGCGCCTCACCTTGCTTAGCCACCAAATGGCGCCGCGCGATCTGCACTTTTTCATCCTCGGTGTAGCCAGGGATGCGAATAATCTCCATGCGATCCAGCAGCGGCTGCGGCATACGCAGGCTATTCGCCGTGGTCACAAACATCACATCCGATAGATCGTAATCTACTTCCAGATAGTGATCGCCAAACGTGCCGTTCTGCTCAGGGTCGAGCACCTCCAGCAGCGCCGATGTCGGATCGCCGCGCCAATCAGCCCCGAGCTTGTCGATTTCGTCCATCAATATCAGCGGGTTAGAAACCTTGGCCTTTTTCATGCCCTGAATAATTTTGCCCGGCATAGACCCGATATAGGTGCGCCGATGGCCGCGGATTTCGGCCTCATCGCGCACCCCACCTAGCGAAATGCGTTGAAAATTACGCCCCGTCGCCCGCGCAATCGATTTGCCCAGCGAGGTTTTCCCAACCCCAGGCGGCCCGACCAGGCACAGAATAGGCCCTTTGAGCTTTTTGCTGCGCGACTGCACCGCCAAATATTCCAAAATACGCTCTTTAACTTTTTCCAGCGCATAATGATCAGCATCCAGCACGCGCTCGGCTTCCGCCACATCATTGCGCACCCGGCTGGGCTTCTTCCACGGTATGCCCAAAATCCAATCGAGATAATTGCGCACAACGGTTGCTTCCGCACTCATCGGGCTCATGGTGCGCAGTTTCTTTAGCTCGCTCAACGCCTTTTCGCGGGCTTCCTTGGTCAGCTTGGTCTTCTTTATCTTGTCCTCAAGCTCGGCGATCTCATCGCGGCCATCCTCGCCCTCGCCCAATTCCTTCTGAATCGCCTTCAACTGCTCGTTCAGATAATACTCGCGCTGGGTTTTTTCCATCTGCCGCTTCACACGGTTACGGATGCGCTTTTCAACCTGCAGCACACCGATTTCAGATTCCATATGCGCAAACGCCCGTTCCAACCGCTCAACGGTGGTCGGTAGCTCGAGCAATTCCTGCTTTTCGGCGATCTTTAAGTTCAGATGGCTGGAAATGGTGTCGGCAAGCTTGGCCGGGTCTTCAATCTGGTTCAGCGACACCAGCACCTCGGGGGCAATTTTCTTATTCAGCTTGATATATTGCTCAAACTGCCCGACCACGGTGCGCCCCAGCGCCTCCATTTCGCGCTTTTCGCTCAAGGTTTCGGGCAAAGTTTCGGGCAAAGTTTTAACTTCAGCCTCAAAAAACTGCTCGGTCTCGCGAAACCCGGTGATATGCGCCCGGCGCACCCCTTCCACCAGAACTTTCACAGTGCCATCGGGCAGCTTCAGCAACTGCAAGATCGTCGATACCGTGCCGACGCGATAAATATCATCAACCGAAGGGTCATCTTGCGACGCGTTCTTTTGCGCCACCAGTAAAATTTGCTTGTCGTCTTTCATCACGCTTTCCAGCGCGCGCACAGATTTTTCGCGCCCGACAAACAGCGGCACAATCATATGCGGAAACACCACAATATCGCGCAGCGGCAAAACCGCCATCAATTCCGGCGGGCTTGTGGTTTGGGTGGCATTAGCCGCGGCTTTGGCGGCAGATTTCGTCGTACGGTCGGCGGACATAATAGTGACCTCCTTCAGGGGACAGTCAGACCAGTGCGGCGCCCGAGTGTGGCACGCCTAACCGGGTTGCAAAGCGCAAAATGCGCGGCATATCAAAAACATCGTCAGTCAAAGCGACAAACACAAGGGGCGCGGCGGCAAACATATGGGGCGCAGCCAGAACAACCCGGCAAGCCTGCCCACCGCGGCATCAGGCGCTGCCTTCGGCGCGTTCTTTGTTCTTCTCTTTTGAGTAGGTGTACAGCGGGTTGGCCCGGCCTTCTGCCACTTCGCGGTTAATCACCACCTCATCAACCTCGCTCAAACCGGGCAGATCAAACATGGTGGTCAACAAAATCTGCTCCATGATCGATCGCAACCCACGTGCGCCGGTGCGCCGTGCAATCGCCCTGGTCGCTACAGATTTCAGCGCATCGTCGGTAAAGGTCAGCTTCACCCCTTCCATCTCGAACAAACGGCCATACTGCTTAATCAGCGCGTTTTTCGGCTTGGTCAGAATTTCAATCAACGCCGGCTCGTCCAAATCTTCCAGCGTCGCCACCACCGGCAAACGCCCGATAAATTCTGGGATCAAGCCAAAGCGCAGCAAATCTTCGGGCTCCACCTCGCGCAACACCGCCCCGGTGCGGCGTTCTTCCGGGTCGCGCACATCGGCGCCAAAGCCCACGCCCGATCCCTTGCCGCGCGCACCAATAATTTTCTCCAGGCCAGAAAACGCACCACCGCAAATGAACAAAATATTGGTGGTATCAACCTGCAAAAATTCCTGCTGCGGATGCTTGCGCCCGCCCTGCGGCGGCACAGAGGCCACAGTACCTTCCATAATCTTCAATAGCGCCTGCTGCACACCCTCGCCGCTGACATCACGCGTAATGCTTGGGTTGTCAGATTTGCGGCTGATCTTGTCCACTTCGTCAATATACACAATGCCGCGCTGCGCGCGTTCCACATTGTAATCGGCTGCCTGCAGCAGCTTTAAAATGATGTTCTCAACGTCCTCGCCCACGTAACCGGCCTCGGTTAACGTGGTCGCATCGGCCATGGTAAACGGCACATCCAAAATCCGCGCCAGCGTCTGCGCCAGCAAAGTCTTGCCCGAACCCGTTGGCCCAACCAGCAGAATGTTGGATTTGGCAATCTCGATATCGGTGTTCTTCAGCGCGTGCGCCAGGCGTTTATAGTGGTTGTGCACCGCCACCGCCAAAACCTTCTTGGCATGGCCCTGGCCAATCACATAATCATCCAGAACGCGGCAAATCTCCTTTGGCGTCGGCACGCCATCACGCGCCTTTACCAAATGGGTTTTGTGCTCTTCACGGATAATATCCATGCACAGCTCGACGCATTCATCACAGATAAATACCGTCGGGCCAGCAATAAGCTTGCGCACCTCGTGCTGCGACTTGCCGCAGAACGAGCAGTAAAGCGTGTTCTTCTGATCGCCGGACTTGCTCATGCTTACTCCACAAGTGGCGCGACTCCCGCGTCACCTCATCCCAAGATACTACGCCTGGGCTTTCTCAATCGACAAGGGACCCCCGGTTGTGGTCCCCCTGCCCGCCTAAAAACCAAGACCGCTCAGGCCGCCGGCTTTTCATCCGCCGGCCCGCCTGAGCGCACCTCGACCACTTCATCCACCAGGCCAAAATCACGCGCCTCGGCCGCCGACATATAACTGTCGCGCTCCAGCTTAGCCTCGATCGCCGCCAGAGTTTGGCCAGTATGCTTTTGATATATCTCGTTTAACCGCTTACGGATGGTCAAAATCTCGCGCGCCTGGATGGCCACGTCCGCCGCCTGCCCCTGCGCCCCGCCACTGGGCTGGTGCACCATGATCCGACTGTTAGGCAGCGCAAACCGCTTGCCATGGGCGCCGGCCGCCAGCAACAAACTGCCCATGCTCGCAGCCTGGCCAATGCATACGGTGCTCATCGGGCAGCGAATATATTGCATGGTGTCGTAAATCGCCAAGCCGGCCGAAACCACGCCGCCTGGGCTGTTAATATAAAACGCGATTTCCTTGGTCGGGTTCTCGCTTTCCAAAAACAGCAACTGCGCACAAATCAACGCACTGACATGGTCGTAAACCGGCCCGGTCAGAAAAATAATGCGTTCTTTCAATAGCCGCGAATAAATATCAAACGCCCGCTCGCCGCGCGCTGTCTGCTCCACCACCATCGGCACTAACGCCTGGTCATAAATCTCGGCCGGAGTACGATCCCACATAAGCTGCATCCCCTTCTTCGCGACGCCCTAACATGGGGCGCCGCGCGGCCACTACTACCCCCACAATGCCGGGGTCAGGCCTCCTGTGTCGCCTCAACCGGCGCGGCGTCAACCAGTGACGCCTCAACAGCAACCGCCTCAACCGGGGCCGCCAGCAACCCAGCCGGCGGGTCAATCGCCGCGTTCAGCTCGTCAACGCTCACCAGCTTTTCGTCAACACTGGCAACGCCCAAGATGTAATCCACCACCTTGTCTTCAAAAATCGGGCCACGCAGTTGCTCAACCGCGCCCTGATTCTGGCGGAAATAGTTTAACACCATCTGTTCCTGGCCCGGGTAGCGCTGCATTTCTGCCTGTAACGCCCGGTTCAGCTCGGCTTCGGTCACCGTCACCGCATTGGCGCGGCCAATCTCGGCCAGCAACAAGCCCAGCCGCACCCGCCGCTCGGCAATCGCCCGGTATTCAGCGCGCAACACCTCGGTGTCCTTGCCGCGGTCTTCCTCATCCAAATTACCGGCCGCCATATCGGCCTCAATGCGCTGCCAAATGCCGCCAAATTCGGCATCCAGCAAATTGCTCGGCGCCGGAAAATCCGCCCCCTCGGCCAATTTATCCAGCAATTCCCGCTTAATCCGCAACCGCGCAGTCTGGTCCAACTCGCGCTGCATGGTGCGGGTGACAAACTCGCGCAACTCATCCAGCGTGCCCAAACCTAACGCATCCGCCAACGCATCATCAATCAACGCAGGCTCGCGCGTGCTCAGCGCCTTGGCGGTCACCGAAAACACCGCATCTTTGCCGGCCAAACCAGCCGCATGATACTCCGCCGGGAAAGTCACCGCCACCTCGCGGGCATCGCCCACCCGCATGCCAATCATGCCCTCAGCAAAGCCCGGAATAAATCCAGGACCGCCAATCTCGATGTCGGCGTCGTTGCCCTTGCCGCCGTCAAATTCTTCGCCATTCTCACGGCCAACAAAGTCAACGGTCAGCACATCGCCGGTCTCAGCGCCACGCTCCTCGGTAACAGTGACCTTGGCCGCGCGCGACTTAGCAACATTCGCCAACGCCCCATCAACCGCATCGGCCGCCACTTCGGCCCGCAAACGGGTAAGGCTCAGCGCGGCCAAATCCGGCAACGCGATCTCGGGCAGCAACTCCATCTCAACGGTGAACGCCAAATCAACCGGCTTGGCCACATCAATCGTCAGCTCGCCAACCAAATCCACCTTCGGCCGGCCAGCCGGGCGCAAATTGCGCTCGGTTATCACCCGATCGGTCGCCTCATTCAGCTCGGTCTGCATCACCTCGGCCACCACATCGCGGCCAAAACGCTGGCGGATCAACGATTGCGGCACTTTCCCTGGGCGAAACCCGGGCAATTTCATCGTACGGCCAATCTCGGCCAGCTTCTTGGTGGTCTTGCGCTCAATCTCGGAGGCCGGAACCACCACGGAAAAACCGCGCTTCAAGCCGTCAGAGAGAGTCTCGGTTACCTGCATCTTAATCTCAACCTTCACCCAAATAAGGGACACCCACCAATAATCCGGGCGGCATGCGGGCGGAGGGACTTGAACCCCCACGACTTTCGCCACCAGAACCTAAATCTGGCGTGTCTACCATTTCACCACGCCCGCCTTGCGGCCCAAGCTCGGGCTGGTAGCGCCCTGGGGCGCCCGTGGCAAGCCGGTGGGACTGGAATTTGGGGCAAGAAAGGCCGGGGGCTTTGCCCCCTGGACCCCCACTAAGGGCTCGCCCTTAGAACCCTTTATGTTGGGTTCGGGGGGTAGGGGGCCGACTAGGGCGCTGCAAACACCGTGCGGGCCCCCTAACCCCCGAACCCAAAGTGTAGGATTTCAAAGGCTTGCCTTTGATGGGGATCGAAGGGGCAAAGCCCCTCGCCTTTCCCGCCCCAAACTCAGCCCCACCCACGTGCCACGCCTGCCCCTTGGCGCGACCAGGCGAATCACGATACGCGGGGCTGGGGGTATTTATGGTGTCTCGGTATCTATTTTTGGGGCTGGCGGTTGGGCTTGCGGGGTGCGCCCCACCTAAGCCTGCGGTGGTGAGTGGCGCGTTGCCGCGGGCGACGCCTGGTTTTATCACCCGCGATAACCCGCATGTGCCCAAATTCGCCACCGCCGGCTGGGAACCGTTCGGCCGCGCCGATGCGGTGGGTGTGGCCCTGGGCGAATGGCGCTTATTTGGCCAGTTGGTTGATGACGACCCGCCCGATACCCGCCCGCACCCAACCCCAGACCAAAAACCGGAACGCTGGCCCGGCCTATGGCAGCGAATCGGCGAGTATTGGTGGGTTGGCCAAGATCCCTCCGCCGACGAGGTCGCCTGGACCGGCACGCACGATGCTCAGGGCAACGTTTTCGATGCCGAGCGCGACGGGTATTACGCCTGGTCGGCCGCCTTTATCTCTTACGTCATGCGTGTTGCCGGGGCCGGGCCAGATTTCCCCTACGGTGCCAGCCACGCCATTTACATCGATGCGGCGGCCGGCAACACCACCAAGCTGCTCACCGCCCACCGCCCGCGCGAGTATGCCCCCAATTTAGGTGATCTCATCTGCGCCGGCCGCGGCAGCGGCGCGCGGGTGCATTACGAAGATCTGCCCACCGCCCACGTGTTTCCCGCGCATTGTGATATCGTGGTGGCCCACACCGGCAATTTGCTGAGCGTGGTGGGCGGCAACGTTGATGACGCGGTTAGCCAAAAACACATCCCGGTTGGTGCCGATGGAAAATTGGCCGATGCCTCAGGCGATATTTTAGATACACGCTATGATTGGCTGGTAGTGCTGCAGGTAAACTACACGCGCTAGGCACCTAAGCCACGTAGGGCGAGTTTTACCGGCCATCGCAGGCCAAAGTAAATAATTGCTACCACGCAACTATAATGACGGCCACCCCAAAATCCGTCATTGCCGCCAAGCCAACCCCGCCGCTTTCCACCCTTCTCGCGTTCCGCGATGCCCAGCCCCATCCACATTACCCTCAAACCCGTCAGCCACATTCACCACGTGCGCAAACCCACCCTCCCGCGCGGCCTGCGCCGCCGCTAAACTACGCACCCCACTACGGCAGATAAAATGCAAATTTTGCTCAACCGTCAGTCCGGCCCGCCGCAGATCGCCCACAAAATCCTCATTCAACCGGCCATCCGGAAAAAACTGCCACGAAATCAAAAACAGCTTTTTACCAATACCGCGTAAATCCGGCAGGCCAACATATTGCCATTCCGCATCGGTGCGCACGTCAATCAACTGCGCCTGCGGGTCGGCCGCCAAAGCCGCAAAACTTTGTGCCGGCGTTATGCTGTCAATCATACTCAGATCACCTCAACAAAAACACCATCATCGCCCATTACCTCAAGCTTACCCGAAGCAATGCCGTAATACGTGCCAGATATCCGCAACGTGCCGGCCGCAACGCGTTCGGCGATCCATGGGAACCCTTGCAAATTATCCAGTGATACCCGCACAGTTTCATGTTCGCAGCGGGTTTGGGCTGCCTCCGATCCCACCGCCTCGCACGCCAGCGTGCGGGCGCGCGCACGCGCGGCAATGCCCATCCACGGCAGCACGAAATCGGTCAAGGTATCCGTTTGCCCCTGCAACAAGGCCCGCACGCCGCCGCATTGCGCGTGGCCCATCACAATAATATTGGCAACGCCCAAGCCGCGCACGGCAAATTCTAAGGCTGCCGAGGTGCCATGATACGCGCTATCCGGCGCATAGGGCGGCACCAAATTGGCCACATTACGCAACACCAAAATCTGCCCAGGTGCGACATCAAAAATCGCCGCCGGGTCCAGCCTGCTATCAACGCATGCCACCACCGCGGCAATTGGGTTCTGCCCAGTTTCGGCCAAACGCTCATGCAAAGCACGCCGCTCCGGCCAGGTATGCGCGCGAAACCGCCGATACCCCTGAAGCAATCTTTCCATTGTGCGTAAGCCCTACGTTACCGGTGCCAGCTTAGCGCGGATCGCCTCCACACTGACGATCTGGCGCCCGGCGGCATCAAAATTGTCGGGCTCCAGCCAGATGCGCAAAGCGCGTGCAACATCCCCCCATTCCTCGGCGATAATGCTAAAATATGCGGTATCGCGCGAATGGCCTTTTACAATCATGTGATTGCGCAAAATACCCTCAAAACTAAAGCCCAGGCGCAAAGCCGCCCGCCGCGAAGGTGCGTTCAGCGCGTTGCATTTCCAGGTCAGGCGCCGGTTGCCCAGGGTTTCCAGCGCGTAGGTCATCGCCAGAAAAAACGTCTCGGTTGCCGCCCGCGTGCGTTGTAAGGGAGGCGCCAGCCAAATGCTGCCCATCTCGATACTGGCGTTAGCGGTTTGAATATCCATCAGCGTTAGCCAGCCCGCAGCTTTCTGCAAACTCGGCCGCACCACCCACACCGCATGATCCTCGCGCGCCGAAAACCCGCCAAACCAGTGGTTAAACGCCGCCTCGGCGGCAAACGGGCCATAGCCCAAATAGGCAAAACTATCGGCCATGGTCGCCGGATCAGCGTCCTGCTGCGTGCGCCACAATTCCGGCCGGTGGGTAATTGCGCCGGGTTCGAGGGTGACATAATGCCCGCGCAGCACCACTTGAACGGGGCGCGGCCGCGGATCGGCGTCCACCGCGGGGCCAACCGGCCTCATGACCGGCTGCCCAAAACCGGGCGGACGTCATCACTTTTGGGAGAAAATCGCACCATGTCGTTCGTCACACTCCGCGCGGCACTGGCCGCCACCTGCCTGCTCGCAACCGCCACTACGGCCCACGCGCAAGCCCTTGCCTATCACGCAACAATGACCCCCGCCAACGAAGTTGTGCCATCCGTTTCAACAGCTACTGGCGATTGTGCGGTCACTGTCAATCAGGCGACACACAGCCTAGGCTATACCCTCAGTTGGTCCGGCCTAACCGGCCCCGCCACCAAAGTGCATCTGCACGGCCCAGCCGCGGCAGGCGCATCGGCGCCGGTCGCCATCGCCATCGCCTTGGCTGCCACCTCGCCGGTCACCGGCACCGCCGCCATCACCGCCGATCAGGCAAAGCAAATTGCCGATGGTCTGTGGTATTGCAACGTGCACACCGCGGCCAACCCCAAGGGCGAGCTGCGCGGTCAGTTGGCACCGTCAAAATAACCCCTAGTTGGGGGCTGCCTCTGGTAACACTGGGGGCACCAATGGCAGCGCCGGCTTGGCCTTGGGCTTGGCCGGCTGCTGCCATTGCAGCGACACCAAATAATCCGGGTCGAGCGACAAATCCCGCCGCACCGCACCGCTGCCGCCAATCGGCGGCAAGGCTTTGCCATCTACCTCAACACTCACCCCGCCGGCATTGCCAGTGGTCAGCGCCACCCCGGTTTTACCCCCCGGCACCGAGTAGCTATCACCAGCGTGCATCAATTTTATCAACAGCGCCGGCGCCCCTTTCAGCTTAATCGTCACCCAGGTATCGGCGCTAAATTTCAGCACCACGCGCGTGCCCAGCGGCACCGCATCACCCGCAGATGGTGCCGTGGGCACCGGGGTTGACGTTGGTGCCGGAGCTAGCACCGGCACGGCCGCGGCTGCGGGCGGCAGCGATGCGGCGGCCAGGGGGACCGTCGCCAAAACTGGTGGCACGGCGGGCGGTGCAATCGTAGGTGTAACCACGGATGCCACCACTGGCGGCGCTATAATCCTGGCCACCGGCGCCGGTGGCGCCGTTGCCGGCAGAATGGATGCCACCTGGGGCGATGGCGGCAGCTTGGCTGTTTGGCTTTCCGCCAACCGATCGGGAATTGGCGGCACCGTTTGCACCGGTGTCGCGTGGTGTTCGCTCACCCAATACCAACCGCCGTAAGCCACCGCTAAAATAATCGCACCCAGCAGCATCACCGCCCCCGCCGGCACACCACCCTGCGGCACTGGTGCGGGAAAGCTCAGTTTCGGCCGCTTGTGCGCCGCCTCTGCCTCGGCGCGGAAGCGTTTGGCGATATCATCACCGGGCAATCCCAAGGCCGCCGCGTAAGTGCGCACAAATCCCAAAGCGTAGGTGGTGCCGGGCAAATCGGCCAAACGCCCGTTTTCAATCGCTTCCAAATAAGATAGCCGAATGCGCAAGCTGCTGGCCAGGGCCGGCAGTTCAAACCCCAACTTTTCGCGCGCCAAGCGCAATTCCCCACCCAAACGGGCGGCAGGTCCTTCAGTCAATTTGCGCTCTGGTTCGGCCATAGAATTCCTTATACCCGCCACCGGAGTCGCCACCCGCGCCCCAGACTCCAACTGACAAAAGTCTTTTTACCTCTTTTTCGGAAGTCAAAAGAGGAGTTTTTCCTTGTCTTCCTTACCGGCCAGCCAAATCAATTCCATGATCCCGCGCCCAAGCCGCAACCGGTTCGCGCAGGCTTTCATCGGCCCCCGCCGTGCGCCGCAGCCGCGCAAAAAACCCGCGAAACGCCGCCATATCCGTGCGCATCAGCGCTGATTTCACCGCCAGCAGCGCACTTGCCGACATCGACAAACGCTCAAACCCCAAAGCCACCAGCACCAGCGCATCCAATGGCCGCGCCGCCGCTTCCCCGCACAACGACAAGGTTGCACTGCTGCCCTGGGCGGCCGCAACAATTGTATCAAGCATATCCAACATCGGCGGCGAGATGAAATCGTAGCGGTCGGCCAATTCCGGCGTGCCACGGTCGGCGGCAAACATAAATTGCAGCAAATCGTTAGACCCAACCGATACAAAATCCGCTTCCGCCATCAGCAAATTCAGTTGAAACAGCAAGGCGGGAATTTCCAGCATGGTGCCAATGGCAAGCGTTTGCGGGGCCGGCCGCACGCGGGCCGCTTCGGCCAGTAATAGGGCGCGGGCGCGGCGAAATTCCGCAATGTTAGCAACCATCGGAAACATCACCGATAACGGCCGCCCGCCGGCGGCCAGCAGCAACGCGCGTAATTGTCTGCGCAGCACCGCCGGCCGATCAAGCCCCACCCGCAAACTGCGCCAGCCCATGGCTGGGTTTTCCTCAACCGCCTTTTCCGAATCGGGTAACAGCTTATCCGATCCCAAATCGAGCGTGCGAAACACCACCGGCAGGCCGCCGGCGATATCCAGCACGCGGGCATAAAACGCGGTTTGCTCGGCGCTATCGGCAATCGCGCCGCGCGCCATCATCGCAATTTCGGTACGAAACAAGCCAACGCCGGCCGCCCCGGTTTGGCCCAACTGGCCTAACTCGGCGGCAAGGCCTGCGTTAATGTGCAGCTGAAATGCAACCCCATCCAAGGTGCAACTGGGGGCATCGCGCAAAGCGGCAAACCCTTCGGCGCGCGCTGCCCGGGCTGCCATCGCCCCCTCATAGGCATCGCGCAAGCCTTGCGTTGGGCGCAACACCAGCACGCCCTGATCGCCGTCGATCACCGCAATATCGCCAAGCTGGGCCGCATCTACCGCTCCGCGGGTGGCGCCCAGAACGGGTAACGACAAGGCCCGCGCCAAAATCGCCGCATGCCCGCCGGCACTGCCTTCCTCAATCACCACGCCAGCAATGCCGTTGGCATGCCAAGCCAGCATTTCCGCCGGACCCAGGCGGCGCGCCAGCAAAATGCTGCCAGCGCAGGCGATTGGCACGCGCGACCCGGGGTTGAGGGCGGCAAGCAACCGGCCCGCCAAATCTTCCAAATCGGCCAGGCGTTCGCGCAAATAAGGATCACTCACGCGCCGCATGCGATCACGCATATCGCCCAGCACGCGGTGCACCGCGGCGTCGGCGGTCAGCCCATCGCCAATCGCCAGCGATACGCGCCGCAACCAGCCATCATCGGCCGCCACCTGGCGGGTCGCCGCCATCACGTCGCGCGCACTTTCGCCGGCCGGTAAATTACCGGCAATCAGCACATCCAGCGCCGCCCGCATGGCAGCCAAGGCGTGGGCAAAGCGGCCCTGCTCGTGCGCCGGGTTGTCCGCCAGCACACGTACCGGGGCGACGGCCGAACCGGCCAAAATAACCGGGCCAATCGCAATACCACCCGATAGAATAGCGCCATCAAAATGCTGTGACAGGGTTGCCGCATACGATACCGCTTGCAGCGTGCCGGGGCCGTCGATCGCACCGGCAGCCAACATTTCACCCAGCAGCAGAGCCACCGTCTCCAGCACCTCCACCTCATCATCGGCATACCGCCGCGGCATACGGTTTTGCACGCACAGCACACCCAGCAAGCGCCCGGCGCGGCGAATAGGCACCGCCAGCATGGACGCGTACAGCGCCTCCCCGGTTTCTGGCCGATAGGCAAAGCCTGGGTGGTTTTGCGCATCGGGCAGGTTAAGCACCTGGCCAGTGGCCGCCGTTAGCCCAACAATCCCCTCGCCCACGCGCAGACGCGTGCGCCCCACCGCCTCAGCATGCAGCCCGTGGGTCGCTCGCAATTCCAGAATTTCGCCCGCCCGCAGGCCATAGGCGGAACACACCTCCGCCACCATCTCGCCGGCAACCATCGCCACCACGCGGTCTAGCGGCACTTGCCCCTGCGCCATCATGGCAGACAGGCGCGATAACAATCGCCGCGTTTGGGTAACGCTCATGGGGTAACACACATCCGGGGGCGCTTGCCCCCGGGGCAGATCTGGGCAGTGGCGCGGGCGCTCAAGCGCCCAGGCGCGGGCGGGCGGCCAGTGCCGCTTCCGCCTGGGCAATCAGCTCGCCAATCACCTCGGCAACAGTTTGCTCGCAGCTCACCATGCCCACCGATTGCCCGGCCATGACAGATCCATTTTCCACGTCACCATCTATCACCGCACGGCGCAGCGCACCCGCCCAGAAATGCTCAATCTCCAGCTGCCCGGCTTCGCGGGTCACCTCACCGGCCTGAAAGCGCCGCACGGTTTCCGCCTGAAAGGCCATAAAGTGCTTGGTGCCCTCGTTCACCAAGCCGCGCACCGGGATCACCGGAAACCGCGCATCCAACTGCACCGATGGCATGGCGTCACGGGCATTGCCGCGCAAAAAGGCTTTTTTGAAATTGGCATGCGCAATGCTTTCAGTGGTCGCCGCAAACCGCGTGCCCAGCTGGGCCCCCGCCGCACCCATTTCCAAATACGCCAAAATCGCATCGCCACGGCCCAAACCGCCGGCCACAAACACCGGCACATCGCGGACAAACGGCAAAATTTCCTGCGCCAGCACGGTTAATGACACCGGCCCAATATGCCCGCCGGCTTCCGACCCCTCAATGACAATGGCATCAGCGCCCGATCGCACCAGCCGTTTGGCCAGCACCAAGGCGGGGGCAAAGCAAATCAGCTTGGCGCCGCTGTCCTTAACCGCCCGCACCGCCGCCCCCGGCGGCACGCCACCGGCCAGCACAACATGGCCAATACCCGCCGCCAAACACACCTGAATAAGCTCATCCAAATGCGGGTGCATGGTGATTAAATTCACCCCAAACGGCCGTGTGGTCAGCGCCTGGGTTGCCGCAATTTCGCCCGCCAGCATGGCGGGCATCATCGATCCGCCGGCAATCACACCAAAGCCGCCAGCGTTGGAAATAGCCGATACCAAATGCCGTTCCGACACCCAGCTCATCGCACCGCCCAAAATCGCCACCTCGCAGCCCAAAAACGCGGAACCACGAGCAAATAATGCGCTAAGGGCGGGCGATAATTCCATAATCAGGCGGCGTCCAATCCATAAGCGGTGTGCAGGGCGCGCACCGCGAGTTCGGTATAATCCTGCGCAATCAACACACTCACCTTAATTTCGCTGGTCGAAATCACCTGAATGTTAATGCCTTTTTCGGCCAGCGTGCGAAACATCGTGGTGGCAACGCCGGCGTGGCTGCGCATACCCACGCCCACCACCGAAATTTTGGTCACGTTCTTATCGGTCAGCAATTCAACATAACCAATCTGCGCCCGCGCCGCTTCCAGCGCCGCAATCGCCCGCGGCAAATCGGTGCCGGTGATGGTAAACGTCATATCCGTGGTGCCATCGGCCGATACGTTCTGCACAATCATATCAACGTTCACGTTGGCATCCGATAACGGGCCAAACACCGCAGCCGCCACACCCGGCCGATCCGGCACCCGGCGCACGGTCACCTTCGCCTCGTCACGCGCATACGCAATACCGGTGACCATTTCCTTTTCCACGATCTCGTCCTCATCCACTAACAGGGAGCCTGGGATTTCCTCATTACTATCGGAAAAGCTCGATAACACCTGAACCCGCACGCGTTCCTTCATCGCCAACTCAACACTGCGCGTCTGCAATACCTTGGCCCCAACCGAGGCCAATTCAAGCATTTCCTCGTAAGCAATCCGATGCAGCTTACGCGCCTTCGGCACCATCCGCGGGTCGGTCGTGTAAACGCCGTCAACGTCTGTGTAGATATCACAACGATCGGCGTGCACGGCCGCGGCAATCGCCACCGCCGAGGTATCCGATCCGCCCCGGCCTAACGTGGTAATGCGCTGATCCGGGCCCAAACCCTGAAACCCCGCCACAACCGGCACCTGCCCCGCCTGCATGCGCGCAATCAAAGCGGCCCCGTCAATCGCATGTATGCGGGCAGCCCCATGCGCATCGTCGGTCACCAGCGGGATCTGCCACCCCGCCCAGCTGCGCGCGTCAATGCCCAAACCCTGCAACGCAATCGCCAGCAAACCCGACGTCACCTGCTCGCCCGTCGCTACTACCGCATCATACTCACGCGCATCATGTAACGGGCTCAACGCCTGGCAATACCCAACCAGCTGATTGGTCACCCCGGCCATGGCAGACACCACGACAGCCACCTCGTTACCCCGCGCAACCTCACGCGCCACACGCGAGGCCACATTCCGAATACGGTCCAAGTCGGCCACCGACGTGCCGCCAAACTTCATAACAATCCGAGCCATCGTACCCTCAGTTCACACGCTGGGACGGGAAATTGCGGCTAAGGAAGGCCAGGGGCTTTGCCCCTGGACCCCATTAAAGGCTCGCCTTTAAAATCCA
>JBBARC010000040.1:0-34414 GCA_040400005.1 Acetobacteraceae bacterium
CACACCGTAACCGGTCAATTACTATCCGAGTCGCCTACCTGGGCAGTTACCAAAAGACTTTTATTATGTTGGCACCGTGCGGCCCCACTGCCTCGGCGCTACATTACATAAACGATACTGGATCAACATCCACATCCACCCGCACATTCCCCGCCACATTTACCGCCGCAAGCCACGCCCGCAAAATCGGCTGCACCGCTATATCTTTCCGCGTTTTTAACAACAACCGAAACCGGTACCTACCCCGCAAAATCGCCAACGGGGCGGCTGCCGGCCCCAACACCACAATACCATCACCATGCGGTGCCCCACGGCCCAAATCACGCGCCGCCCGTTCGGCCGCATTTTCATCCTCCGCGCTCACAATAACCGCCGCCAACCGCCCAAACGGCGGCCAATGCCCCGGCCGCCGCTGGGCAATTTCAGCCGCCTGAAACCCCGCAATATCGCCACTGATCAACGCCTGCATAACCGCGTGCTCTGGGCTATAACTTTGCAAATACACCTGGCCCGGCGCCCCGGCCCCCCCCCCCCGCCCCGCCACCTGGTGCAACAACTGCACGCACCGTTCGCCGGCCCGCAAATCCGCCCCGGCCAAACCCAAATCGGCATCCACCACCCCAACCAGCGTCAAATGCGGAAAATGCCAGCCTTTAGCAACAATCTGGGTGCCAATAATCACATCAATCTCGCGCGCAACAATGGCACGCGCCGCTTCGGCCGCGGCATGCGGCCCCGGCATGGTATCACTCGCCATCACCAAACGCCTGGCCTCGGGAAATAACCGTGCTGCCTCCTCGGTAATCCGCTCCACCCCCGGCCCCACCGCCCGCAACGTGCCGGCCGCTTTGCATTGCGGGCAATGGCTCGGCTGCGCGCAGCTATGGCCACAATGGTGGCACGCCAATTCCCCCCGCGCCCGATGTTCCACCAGCCACGCCGTACAGTTCGGGCATTGCATTTTATGCCCGCACGCCCGGCACAGGGTTAGCGGCGCATAACCACGCCGGTTCAAAAACAACATGGCCTGCTCACCACGCGCCAGCGTTTCACGAATTTTGGCAACCAGCATAGGCGCCAAAAAATCACCGCGCTGCGGCGTATCATCGCGCATATCAATCATATGTATCGCCGGCAGCGCGGCACCGCCATGCCGCGTGGTCAACCGCACATGGGCATAGCGCCCGGCCTCGGCATTTGCCAAACTCTCCAGGCTGGGCGTGGCAGAAACCAAAACAACCGGTGCCCCGCCGAGGCGCGCGCGCACCACCGCCATATCACGGGCGTGGTAGATAACCCCATCTTCCTGCTTAAACCCGGAATCATGTTCTTCATCAACAACAATCAAACCCAAATCAGGAAACGGCAAAAACAGCGCCGATCGCGCCCCAATCACCACCGGCGCACGCCCTTCCGCCACCGCCCGCCAGGTAATTTGGCGGGTGCGTGGCGACAAATCCGAATGCCACACCGCCGGCACCGCGCCAAACCTTGCGGTAAAACGCGCCAAAAATTGTGTCGATAAAGCAATTTCCGGCACCAGCACCAACGCCTGCCGCCCAGCTAAAATGGCTGCCGCAACCGCCTGCAAATACACTTCGGTTTTGCCAGATCCGGTCACCCCTTCAAGCAAAGTTGCGCAGAACTGGCGCGCCGCAACGCCATCTTCCAGCACCGCCGCCGCTAGCGCCTGATCGGCCGATAAATCAGGGATGGCATACATCGGGTCCGGGTGCGCAAACGCCGCATCCGCCGCCATCGGCAGATGCAGCAGCAAACCCGCCTCCGCCATGGCCCGAATAACCCCGGGCGACACATCCGCTGCCGCCGCAATATCATGCGCACCGCGCACCGCGCCATCGCGCAACACCGCCAGCACTCGCGCCCGCTGCGCGGTTAACCGCGCCGGCATCACGGCCTGCGGGGCCGCCGCATAGCCCAAAACGGCACTCGGCACGCCAAAATTGCGCACCCGTAACGCCATCGCCAACACATCACCCAAATTGGCCAGAGTGTAACCGGCAACCCACGCCACAAACTGGCGCAACACCGCCGGCATGGGCGGCACATCGATACGCGCAATCACCGTTTTCAGCCGCAAACGCGCCGGCACCGGCCCCGCTGCGGGGTCGGCATCCCACACAATACCGGTGGCCGTGCCCTGGCGCAGCGGCACCAGCACCGCATCGCCCGCCACCAGCCCCAGTGCCGCCGAGGCCAGATAATCAAAAGGTGCTACAAACGGGTACGGCAGCAACACCCGCACCGCAACGGCCGCGCCGCCCCCCGCCAGCAAATCGGCGGGCGCCGCGGCGGGCTTTGGTTTGTGGCGCGGCAGCGTTGTGCCGCCGGCGGCAAACGACGACATGAACAGTAGGTGTAAAGATCAACCCTGGCGCCGTCACCCCCACCTTGGCACCATCACACGCAACTGCCCTGCGCCGCTCACCGGGGGGCACGGTTTTGCTCGGCGCGGCGCGGGGCAAGGTGTATATTGCCCAGCAATGACCGATGACCCTGATAAGATTGAGCAGTTTTTGCGGGCAAACCCAGGTTTTTTGGCCGGGCGCCCAGGCTTATACGGCGTTTTGCTGCCGCCGGTGCGGGTGCATGGCAATAAGGTTGCCGACCACATGGCAGCCCAGATCGCCGCCGGCCGGGCCGCCTTGGCGCGCGAGAAGGCCGAGGCCGCCGGGTTGCTGGCAACCCAGCGCGCCGCCGCCGCTATGCTGGCCCGGGTGCAGGGGGCGGTGCTGGCGTTGATTGCGGCCGATGATGTGGTGGATTGTGTGACCAATATTCTGCCCGGCCTTATGGCGGTGGATAACGCGGTTTTGTGCGCGGACGCGCCAACCCCGGGGTTTCGCACCCTGCCCGCCGGCACCGTGCGCCGGTTATTGCAGGGGCGGCTAGTGCAATGCCGCAGCCAACCCGAAGATGCCGCACTGCTGCACGCGGAAGCCGCCGAACTTGCGGTGCGCGATGTGCTGGTGCGGTTGCCGATGGCACGCCCGGCGTTGCTGGCGATGGCGAGCCGCGATGCGGATGCGTTTAGCGGGATTGGGGATAGTGAGGCTTATGCGTTTTTGGGGCGGGTGATTGCGGCGCGGTTAGGGTGATGACCGCGGCAGATGCCATTGTGCTGTATTTTGCCTATTTGGGCGGGGAGCGGCGGGCGGCGGCGCTGACGCTGGAAGCTTACGGGCGGGACCTGGCCGAGTTTTGCCGGTTTTTGGCGCAGTACCAAGGGGCGGCGCCTTCCTTAGCAACGCTGGCGGCGATCACCGAAGCCGATTTGCGGGCGTATCTGGCCGATGCCGCAGGGCGCGGCCAAGGCAACCGCACGCGGGCGCGGAAATTGGCAGCGATCCGCGGGTTTTACCGGTTTTTGGCGCGGCGCCATGGGATTGACTGTGCGGCGCCCAAACTGATCACCACGCCGCGGGCGAAACCGCGCCTGCCGCGGGCGTTGCCGCCGGCGCAGGCGTTGCGTGTGGCCGGCGACATTGGCGATGAACGACACGATGCACGATGGGCAGCGCGCGATGAGGCTTTGTTTACCTTGCTGTATGGGGCGGGGTTGCGCATAGGCGAGGCGTTAGGTTTAACCGTGGGTGATGCGCGCGCGCCGGGTGGGGTTTTGCGCGTGACCGGCAAGGGCGGCAAGCAACGATTGACGCCGGTTTTGCCTCTTGTGGCTGCGCGGTTGGCGGGTTGGATTGCACTGCATCCGCGCGGTGGTGATATGGCCGCACCCGTATTTGTCGGCGCGCGCGGCGGGGTGCTGAACGCCGCCGTTGCGCAAAAATCCTTGCGCGATTTTCGCCGCGCCAAAGGCTTGCCGGAACATGCGACCCCGCATGCGTTGCGCCATTCGTTTGCGACGCATTTGCTGGAAGCCGGGGCGGATTTGCGGGCGATCCAGGATTTGCTTGGGCATGCGAGCCTATCCACCACGCAAATTTATACCGCGGTCGATCGGGCGCATTTGTTAAAAGTGTGGTCGGCATCACATCCAAGAGCAGATTTGGGGAAATCATGAACGACGCTGAGATTGGGTTGTTTCCCGCAATCGAACCTTTTGCCACCGGGTTTCATGAGGCCGATGGGCACCAGGTGTATTGGGAGATCTGCGGCAACCCTGCTGGTATTCCCGTGGTGTTTTTGCATGGCGGGCCGGGCGGCGGCTGTTCGGTAGACCACCGGCGGATGTTTGACCCGCAAAAATACCGGGTGCTGTTTTTTGATCAGCGCGGCTGCGGGCGATCAACCCCGCATGCGGATTTGCGGGCAAATACCACCTGGCATTTGGTCGCCGACATTGAAGTTTTGCGCAACATTATGGGGGTGCCATCCTGGCTGGTGTTTGGCGGATCTTGGGGATCAACGCTGGCGCTGGCTTACGCGCAAACCCACCCCGCCTGCGTAAGTGGTTTGATTTTGCGCGGCATTTTTATGCTGCGCCGGGCGGAATTGCTGTGGTTTTATCAGGAAGGGGCATCTTGGCTGTTTCCCGATTTATGGGAGGATTTTGTGGCGCCCATTCCACCGGCCGAGCGTGGCGACTTGATGGCGGCTTACCATAAACGTTTGGTTGGCGATGATGTGGCGGTGCGCAACGCTTGTGCGCTGGCCTGGAGCAATTGGGAACACGCAACCATAACCTTACTGCCACATGCGGCGTATCAGGCGCAGGGGGCAGATGCCGATTACGCGCTGGCGTTTGCGCGGATTGAAAACCATTATTTTGTTAATCACGGTTTTTTTGAGGAAGGCCAGTTGCTGCGTGATGCCGGAAAACTTGCGGGGATTCCTGGGGTGATTGTGCAGGGGCGGTATGATGTGTGCACGCCGGCGCGTAGTGCGTGGGAGTTGCACAAGGCGTGGCCGGGGTCGGCGTTGGTGATGGTGCCAGATGCGGGACATGCGTGGAGCGAGCCGGGCATACGGCGAGCACTGCTGGCGGCGTTGGAAAAATTTGTGGGTTAGGCGTGTGGTTATTTGATATTTTGATGACTGGTGCTGTGGGGAAGCGATGGGTAACGCTTCGCTCACCCATCCTACATTTCTACGGAGCGTGTGTTTAGGGTGGCGGGCGTAGGGTGCGGAATTGGCGATCCACTTGCGCCATTTTTTTGACCAGGGCGCTGACGCTTAAAATTTCGCCGTCGGGCTCGGGCTCGGGCAGCCAGGGGCCAGTTCGGGTTGGGGCGGTTTGGCCAGTTTTGATGTGACCTGGCTTTATTGGGCCCCGGGTGCCTTGGTACGGGGTGATTTGGTTTGTTTTCAGATTGATGGTGGGGGGGCAGAGTGCTGCATGGTTCGGTTTTGGGGTAGGGTTAGGCTGGGCTTGGGCGGTTTCGGCGGCGGGGGTGATGGCGGCGATGGCGCGTTCGATGTCGTCTGCGCTTAGGTGGGGGTTATCGAGCAGGCCGAGGATTTTGCGGGCGAGCTCGGCGTTTGCGAACGCTGGGGCGAGTGATTGGCCGATGGTGGTTTGGGTGAGCTCGATCGGTTCGCGCAGGTCTGGCGGCAACGTATCGCGATCGCGTAGCAAAATGAGATGGGCGTTGCTGGTACCGGCAAAAAACCCGCGCGTTGCGGTGATGTAGGCGGCGCGGCGGCGGGCGGCGCGGTTGGGCTGATCGGCATCGATATCACCTAGCGTGCGGGCGAGGGTGAGCAGATGGGTTTGCAGAATTTGCCCGATGATGGCGTCGATATCGACAAAATGGCGGCGCAGGGTGGCGGGCGCCATGCGCAGGGCCATGGCGAGGCCGGCAAACGTTACAACATGACGGCCGTAATCGGCGATCATTTGGGTGGCAACGGTGAGGATGCGATCGTGGCGGGCGTGGTCTCGCGCGGATTGGGGGAATTTTTCGCGGGTGAGATCGTCGGCACGGTCGCGGAGGAGGCGGGGGGAGATTTGCATGGACGGGAATTTATTCCATAACGGGGGCGTGAGGCAAGGAAATTTTTCAGAATGCGAAGATTTTTTTGGGGGGCGGTAGAAAATCGGTCCATTGTTGTATATACGTTTACATATACATCGCTAGGGTGTGGGGTGGCCGGATTTGGGGATCGTGTGATGGCGGGTGGTAAGGGTGACACCAAAATTTCGGCACGGGCGCTGGCGAAATTAGTGGCGCGTGAGGGGAGTGCCACGGATACGGCGCGGGTGCTGGCGAAAAGTGAGGCGGCGTTAGAGCGCGATATTGCGGGGGATGCGGATTGGCGGGATGTGCCGGCGGATTGGTACGAGAGCGCGCGGATGGTGCGTTTTTTGCCGAAAGTGGCGATTTCGTTGCGGGTTGATGCGGATATTGTCGATTTTTTTAAGGCGGCGGGGCCGGGGTATCAGACACGGATACAGGCGGTTTTGCGGGCTTATGTGACGCAGGTGGGGAAGGTGCGGCGGTAGGTTTAGGGCGGGTAGAAGACATACGCCCTTCGCCGGGGCGAGGCGCGGGTTGGTGATGGGGGTTCGGGTTATGGCACGTTGGCGGGGGCCGCGGCTTGCGATGGTGGGTTAAAGAAACCCACCCTACGGTACCGAGTTTGTTGGGGGAGTGGGGATACACATACTGGTTACGGGGTTTGGTAGAGGTGTTGTTGGAAATTTATGAAGGTTTGGCGGATTTGGGTGGGGTCGCCCAAGGTGTTGGTGGCGTCTGTGGTGTTTTGGTATTTTAGGTTTAGCAGGGGGACTAGGTTATCGTTGTCTAGTTCTTGGACGCCTTGTTTGATGTATTGATCTAGGACGAAATCTAGGAAGGTTTGCAGTTTTTCGGGGTAGGCGGAGAGGATGCTGGCGCGGGTGGTGGCGACGCGGGTTTGGCGGGTGAGCGGCGCGCGGGCGAAGGCGATGTAGGCGAGGACATCGAAGATATCGCTGTTCTCGGCATCGATTGCGCGTTCTATGGCGTGCAAGGCTTCTAGGGAAAAGCCGCGATCGGCGAGGTTGGCGAGTAGGGTTGCGCGGGTTTGGGGGACACCCCAGAGGGCGCGGAGTTCATCTTCATCGCGGAATAGATCGGGGAGTGCGCCGAACAGTTTGGTGATGAATTCGGCGGCCGACATGGGGCGGCCGGAGGGATCCCAGAACGTTGTGGCGATCATGTGTTGAATGGTGCGGGTTTTGCCATCGGCCAGGGTGATTTTTACGCGCCGGCGGGGGTTTTGGTCGGGGCGCTCATCATCGGGTTGTTCCGGCGCGGGCACTTCATCGACCGGGGGGCGGGGGGCTGGGAGCGCTTCGGGTTCCAGCGGTTCGCCATCCCATTCGGGATCGGAGAAATGTTCGTAGGCTTTGACGAAATCGTAGACGGTGAAATAGTCTTTGCCATCGAACAGGCGGGTGCCGCGGCCGATGATTTGTTTGAATTCGATCATGGAGGCGACCGGGCGGAGCAGGACGATGTTGCGCACGTTGAGGGCGTCGACGCCGGTTGAGAGTTTTTGTGAGGTGGTGAGGATGGTTGGGATGGTTTTTTCGTTATCTTGAAACGTGCTTAAAAACTGATCGCCGGCGGCGCCATCGTTGGCGGTGACGCGCACGCAGTAATCGGGGTGGGGGTTGGATTTCATTTGGTTGATGGTATCGCGAACAAGCAAGGCGTGGGCTTGGTTTGCGCAAAACACCAAGGTTTTTTCGCGTTGGTTAATGTTTTCGAGTAATAATTTTACGCGGTAGCGTTCGCGTTCGGGGATTTCGATGGTGCGGTTAAAGTCTTTTTCGACATAGCGGCGGCCGGCTTCGACTTCGCCTTCTTCTACCGTATCATCGGAGGTGTAGGTGTATTCATCGATTGTGGTGGCGATTTGGCGGAGTTTGAAGGGGGTTAGGAAGCCATCGTTGATGCCGTCCTTCAGCGAGTAGATATAGACCGGATCGCCGAAGTAGGCGTAGGTATCGGTATTGATGGCGCGTTTTGGGGTGGCGGTTAGGCCCAACTGAACGGCGGGGCTAAAATAATTTAGAATACCGCGCCAGGAACTTTCATCGCGGGCACCGCCGCGGTGGCATTCATCGATGATGATGAGATCGAAAAAATCGGTCGGGTATTCGCCGAAATAGGGGGTTGGATGACCATCCTGATCTTTGCCGGTCATGAATGTTTGGAAAATGGTGAAGAAGATGCTGGCGTTTTTGGGGGCGCGGCCTTTTTTGCGAATTTCTTCGGGATCGATGCGCACGCGGGCATCTTCGGCGAAGGCGGAAAAGGCGTTGTAGGCTTGGCTTGCCAGGATGTTGCGATCGGCGAGAAACAGAATGCGGGGGCGGCGGGTTGGCTCGGCTGAGAGGTTCCAGCGGCTGTGGAAAAGTTTCCAGGCGATTTGAAAGGCGATGGCGGTTTTGCCGGTGCCGGTGGCGAGGGTGAGCAGGATGCGGCGTTTGGTGTGGGCGATTGATTCGAGGACGCGGTCGATGGCGATATCTTGATAATAGCGGGGCTGCCATTGGCCGCCTTTATCTTCGTAGGGGATATCGGCGAAGCGATCGCGCCAGGTGTTGGCATCGGCAAAAGTTATGGCCCATAAAGCTTCTGGCGTGGGGTAGGCATCGATATGGCCTTCGGCGCCGGTGGATAGGTCGGCCTGGTAGATTTGTAGGCCGTTGGTGCTGATGGCGATGCGCAGTTGCAGTTTGGTGCTGTAGCGTTTGGCTTGGGCCAGGCCTTCGGTTTCGGGCAGGGAGGTGCGTTTGGCTTCGATGATGGCGAGCTTGTGGCCGCGATAGACCAGCACGTAATCGGCGATATCGGCATTGGCGCGTTTGCCGGCGCCTTGCAGGCGGCCCAAGGTGATGTTGTGTTCGCGCAAGATGCGGCTGTTGGGGACAACGCCCCAGCCGGCGGCGGTGAGGGCGGGGTCGATAATCTCGGCGCGGGTTTCCGCTTCGTTCATGCGGCGAGGGCTGCGCGGGTGGGGAGGGCGCCGGCAAAGGCTTGGGCCGAAAGGGCTTGCTTGAGTTCGTTAAGAGAATCAAGCCGCTGCGAATAGGCAGATTCCGCGTCGCCCGGAGCTGTCAGAAATTCTGTGTGCGGGGCTTGGTTGATGTTGCCCGCACTGGGCATCCAATCCTATCGGTGTCGCACTCGGCTATGCAAGCATCCTCTGCACCCTCCATCCCGTTCCTTTGTTCGATCAAGGCGCCTGTTCCTTCGCCCCGACCTACCATACCCCCGGCAGCCGCGCGCAGGTGCGGTCAAATTCGCCGCGTCTTCGCGACGGGACCGGAGCCACGCGCAGCCGCCCTTCTTCAGGGCGGCGAGCATGGCGAGGACCCACAATTTGACCGCACCGAGCACGGCGCCACCCTCACGGTAGAGGAGGCGCCCAATTCTGGTTTGCCGAGGGTTGGTCACGCGTTGTGCGTAAATCGCTCCGCATAAAGAATAGCGAATTGGTTCATCGCGTCTTTCCAGTGATGAGAAGGCTTGGTCCAATCCGCAGTGATATTGCGCAGCGCAAGCCAAATCAGTTTTGTCGCCGCCTCGTCGCTGGGGAAATGGCCACGTGTTTTGATGATCTTACGCAATCGCGCATTCACGCTTTCAATGGCATTGGTGGTGTAAATCACCCGCCTGATCTCCGGCGGAAAGGCAAAGAACGGAATAACCCGGTCCCAGGCGCGGCGCCACGCCGCAACAACTGTTGGGAATTTGGTGCCCCATGCGCCCTCTTCGAACGCATCCAGTGCCGCAAGGGCCGCCTCAGCGCTCGCCGCTGTATAGATCGGACGTAGGGCCGCGGCTAAAGCTTTGCGATCCTTCCAACTGGCATAGTCTAAGCTGTTGCGCATCAAATGAACGATGCACGTTTGCAGCGTGGTCCGCGGGTAGACCGTCGCCAACGCCTCCGGCATGCCCTTCAGCCCATCGGTGACGGCGATCAGGATATCGGCCACGCCACGGGTTTTGAGATCGTTAAACACCTTCATCCAGAACTTCGCACCTTCCGTGGTCTCAATCCAGATGCCCAGTATCTCACGCGAGCCATCGCGCCGCACGGCCAGCGCCAAATACACCGCCTTGTTGTGCACAACAGCATCTTCACGGATCTTCACACGCAGCGCGTCGAAGAACACCACCGGATAAACCGGCTCCAGCGGCCGGCTTTGCCAGGCGGTGATCTCGGCCAGAACGCCATCGGTGACCGTGCTGATGAAATCGGGGCTAACCTCGGTATCATAAGCCTCCACCAAGTAGGCCTGGATCTCGCGCACTGTCAGACCACGGGCGTAGAGCGCAATCACCCTATCGTCAAAGCCGGTGAAACGCCGGGCGTGTTTGGGCACCAGCAACGGCTCGAAGGTACCATCACGGTCACGCGGGGTCTCGATTCTGATCTTGCCGGCGCCGGTGAGCACCGTCTTGGCGGTGCTGCCATTACGTTGGTTGGTAACCTGATCGGGCTTGGCGTCACCGGCTGCGTAGCCCAGATGGTGGCGAAGTTCGGCCCCCATCGCCGCCTCGACCAGCGCCTTTTTGAAGGCCAGGCCCAACTCGTTGATGGCCTCCCCGGTCATCGGCCCCTTTACTAACAGCGAGATCAGTTCCTTCGGAATGGAAGGTAGGGTGGGCAGATCACGCACAGATTTCCTGGGTTTGCTTGGCATAATACGCTCCTCGACGTAAATTATGCCCCGAACACAGAATTACGGACAGGCTCCGTCGCCCACCAGCTCCGTGAGTTTATCAATTTTCAAAATTACGCGACGCTGCTCTGCGGGTGACGGAACTAACATGGGAAGTTTTAGAACATCGACACGCGATATTCCCGGTATCGCGGCGCCAGTCGCCAGTGATTGGAAATATGCAAATTTGGTTCGTAGGACCGCATAAACGTAGGCCGCATCAATGCCACGCGCACGCACGGCCATCAACTGACGGCTGATTGCGACTTCATCAATATCCAGCCAATTAACTTTCCCAACGCCAGACCCTTTAACCGTTATTAAGATATCACCCTTTAGTGCGTTGCGCTTGGGCACTTCGGTCCACTTGGTAACTATTGGATGTACATCGCCAAAATCAGAAGGCCCTGTGAGATAACCGATGCCGTTGCCTGCATTGGTATAATCTGCGGCATCAATATGCTGCCCGGATATTAGATCACAAATATCGGCAACGGTCAGCCAGCGTCCCCCGCTGCCACAATGCGCCAGCACATTTTCAACGCTGCTATCCAACACCTCTCTCACCCCGGCAAGGGCGCGTTCGGTGTTTGTGATGGCGGTGGCGATGGACTCGAAGGCTTCGTCGAGGGTCGCGACGATGCGATTTTGCTCGGCGAGTGGGGGGAACGAAATTTCTTGGTCTGAAACTTGTTTGTCGTTCACTGCCGGATAGCTTGCACCAGCCTGCAATCTTTCCATCGCATCCGTAAAGTGGCTCGTTTGCAGAAAGTAAAAGAGGAACCGGTTGGACAAGTAAGGCTTTGTGCGAAACACAAAGTAACCCGTACTACAAACCTGATCATCAAGTGATGGCGGCACGACTGCGATGCGCTGGAGTGTCGGGCGAATTGTCGCGAAAATGACATCCCCGTTCTTTATGCTCCTTCGGGCTCGGCTGGGTGCTTCCGCACCTTTCAGGCGAGTTGGTTCCTGAATTGTAAGTGTTTCCTTTGAAACACATGACACATCGACATAGAGGAAGTCTTTATGTGGTGATTTTGTTGGGTCAACTGTCTCACCTCGGAAAATAACTTCGCCAAGCGGCTTAGTTACCCACCCTGCCATCACAGCATCCCCCGGATATTTTCCAAGATCCCAGCGGTCTCGACATCCAGCGCCGCAATCTCAGCCAAAATGGTCAGCGGATCGCGCGCCGCCACCTCCTCCGCCCGGTTAGGATTTTTGACCGACAAATCAAACCCCGCCCGATCGATATCCGAGATATCGATATCCGAGATATCGACGCACCAAGATTTTTCACTCTCGCCAAATGTTTTTTGCAGTTTGACGAATTCAGCCAAATCGCCATCGTTCAGCGCATTGGTTTTGCCCATGTTGCGGCCAGGATCGAGCTGATAGTACCACACCCGCCGCGTAGGTTGGCCCTTTTCAAAAAACAGCACGACGGTTTTAACACCGGCGCCAATAAAGGTGCCGCCGGGACAATCGAGCACCGTATGTAGATTGCAATTTTCTAAAAGCTCCTGACGCAAAGCGCGGGCAGCACCATCGGAATTAGACAGGAACGTATTTTTGATGACGATTGCGGCGCGGCCACCAGCCCGTAAGCGTTTGATAAAGTGTTGCAAAAACAAAAACGCGGTTTCGCCGGTTTGGATGGGGAAATTTTGTTGGACTTCTTTGCGTTCCTTGCCGCCAAAGGGCGGGTTGGCGAGGATGACGTCAAAACGGTCTTTTTCCTGCACGTCGGCCAGGTTTTCCGCCAAGGTATTGGTGTGGACAATGTTGGGGGCATCGATGCCGTGCAGGATCATGTTCATGATGGCGATGACGTAGGCGAGGCTTTTCTTTTCCTTGCCAAAGAACGTTTTGGTTTGCAGGGTGGCGAGGTCGGCGGTGGTTTTGGCGAGTGGGCGCAAATAGTCAAACGCTTCGCACAAGAAGCCGGCGGAGCCCGCGGCACCATCATAAATACGTTCGCCGATGGTGGGGGCGGTGATTTTTATCATGGCGCGAATCAGGGGGCGGGGGGTGTAGTATTCGCCGCCGTTGCGGCCGGCGTTGCCCATGTTGCGGATTTTGGCTTCGTAGAGATGGGAGAGCTCGTGTTTTTCGGCTTGGGTGCCGAAACGCAGGCCATCGATGAGTTCGAGCGCATCGCGCAGGCTGTAGCCGCTTTGGAAGCGGCTTTTGATTTCGCCAAAGATTTCGCCGATTTTGTATTCGATGGTGTCGGCGCTGCTGGCGCGTTGTTTGAAGCCGTGAAGGTAGGGGAAGAGATCGCGGTTGACGAAATCGATCAGGTCATCGCCGGTGAGGGCGGTATCGTGGTTGAAACTTCCGTCGGGTTTTTTGGGGGCGGCCCAGGTGGCCCAGCGATGGGGGGGATCGATGATGTGGGCGTAGGGTTTGCCGCGCAGGGCGGCATCGGTTGCGCGGGTTTCTTCGAGGGCATCGAGGTAGCGGAGGAAGAGCATCCAGGAGGTTTGTTCGGTGTAATCGAGTTCGGTGGTGCAGCCGGCTTCTTTCCACAGGACACCGTCGATGGCTTTGAAGATGGGTTCGAACATGGTGCCCCTTGGCGGCGCGGGGGCCCGCGGGGTGCGGGGCGTGCCGGTGTTTGGGGGGTAGGAAAGCGCATGGGCGGGTGGGGCGCAAGGCCGGGGGGGGGAGATGTGGGGGGCGATGGCGGCAGGTGGTGATACGTGTTCGGGTTACGGCGCGTTGGCGGGGGCCGCGGCTTGCGATGGTGGGTTAAAACCCACCCTACGGTTTTTTGTTTCGAACGCAAAAAGGTGACGGGCAGAGCCCGCCCTACGCCAATTCGCCCCCCAGGCGGCAGTGCCGCACGGTGCCAACGACATAAAAGTCTTTTGCTTCTTTTCTTCAGAAAAGAAGTTTCTTTTACTTAGCCGACGCCGCGCACCACCGGAATATCAAGGTCTTTTATTTTCTTACGCAACGTATTGCGATTTAGCCCGAGCATTTCGGCGGCTTTGATTTGGTTGCCGCGGGTGGCATTTAGCGTAAGCCTAATCAGCGGGCGTTCGATTTCGGCGAGGAGTTGTTCGTAGAGATCGCCGGTGTCGTTTTCTGAGCGGCCGGCGAGCATTTGGCGGACGTGGCGTTCTACGGCGGAGGCGAGTTCGCCGGTTTCGCCGGGGGCAAAATTTAGGGGTAGGTCCAATTGTTCGGCGGGTTCGGTGAGTTCGGCGCGCATGATGTCGGCGGTGATGACATCGTGCGGGCTGAGGGCTGCCAGGCGGCGCATCAGGTTTTCGAGTTCGCGCACGTTGCCGGGCCAGCGGTAGGTGGCCATGGAATCGATCGCCCCTTGATCGAGGCTTTTGGACGGCAGGCCGGATTGGCGGGCGCGTTCCAAGAAATGCCTCGCGAGGACGGCAATATCTTCCACCCGTTCACGCAAGGGCGGCAGGCGGATGGGCACCACGTTGAGGCGGTAGTAGAGATCTTCGCGGAATTGGCCGGCGCGGATGGCTTGGCGCAGATCGCGGTGGGTGGCGGCGACGATGCGCACATTGGCGCGGATGGGCTGGCGGCCGCCGACGCTGGTGAATTCGCCTTCCTGCAATACGCGCAGCAGGCGGGTTTGCGCTTCTGGTGGCATATCGCCGATTTCGTCCAAGAACAGCGTGCCGCCGGCGGCTTGTTCGAAGCGGCCGAGGCTGCGCGAATGGGCGCCGGTAAAGGCGCCGCGTTCGTGGCCGAATAATTCGCTTTCGATCAGTTCGCGCGGAATGGCGGCCATGTTGACGGCAACGAAGGGGCCGGTGCGGCGTTTGCCGTAATCGTGTAAGGCGCGGGCGACCAATTCTTTGCCGGTGCCGCTTTCACCGTTGACCATGACAGTAAGATCGGTTGTGGTGAGGCGGGCGATGGTGCGGTAGATATCTTGCATGGCCTGGCTGCGGCCGATGAGGGGCAGTTTTTCATCGGGCTCGCCGGGTTCGCCTTCGTGCGGCACAGTCAGTGTCGGCACCGCAAGGGCGCGTTCGACCACCGCCAAAAGTTCTTTAAGGTCAAACGGCTTTGGCAAATATTCAAAAGCGCCGCGTTGCGTTGCTTTTACCGCGGTTATTAACGTTGATTGCGCGCTCATGACGATCACCCGTAGGTCCGGGCGCACGCGTTTGATGCGGGGCAAAAGTTCCAGCCCGTTATCATCGGGCATCACCACATCGGTGATGACCAGATCGCCTTCGCCATCTTCGACCCAGCGCCACAGGGTATTGGCGTGGGCGGTGGCGCGCACTTGGTAGCCGGCGCGGCCCAGGGCTTGGGTCAAGACCGTGCGGATCGACCGGTCATCATCGGCGATTAAAATGGTTGGGGGTGTTGGCATTAGCGTGGCCCGAGCGTTGGCCCGTCCTCGCTGGCGACAGGCAGGTAGAGGCGGAATTCGGTTCGGCGGTAGCTGCTGTCGACTTCCATTAATCCCCCGTGATCACCGATGACCTTGGCGGCCATTGCAAGACCGAGGCCAGTGCCGGCGGCCTTGGTGGTGACGAAGGGATCAAAGAGGGTTTCGCGGACCTCGTCGGCGATGCCGGGGCCGTTGTCGCGCACGGTGACCACCAGGGGTAATTGCACGCGGCGGGCCTGGCCGGGGACGGCGACGCGTAGGCCCGGCTGGTAGGCGGTGATCAGGGTAATTTCGCCCTCGC
This sequence comes from Acetobacteraceae bacterium, assembly GCA_040400005.1. Taxonomy (GTDB): domain Bacteria; phylum Pseudomonadota; class Alphaproteobacteria; order Acetobacterales; family Acetobacteraceae; genus JBBARC01. The sequence goes on from JBBARC010000040.1 coordinate 15,331, forward strand.
CGACCCCATCGGTGACCGCTTCGGCGGCGTTTTTGACCAGGTTTAATACGACTTGCACGAGCTGGTCGCGGTGGCCCCAGACGGGGGGGAGGGAGGGATCGTAGAGCTCGTTGATTTTGAGGTGGGCGGCGAAACCGCTGAGGGCTAGGCGGCGGACGTGTTCGAGCACGCGATGGATGTTGACGGCGGTGCGTTCCAGCGGTTTTTCGCCAAACATCTCCATACGGTCGACCAGGTCGCGGATACGGTCGGCTTCGTCGCGGATGAGGATGGCGAGTTCGCGGTCGGCGGGGCCGACGGTGTTTTCGAGCAATTGGGCGGCGCCGCGGATGCCGGAGAGCGGGTTTTTGACCTCGTGGGCCAGCATGGCGGCCATGCCGGCGACTGAGCGGGCGGCACTTTTGAAGGTGAGCTGGCGATCGAGCGCGCGGGCGGCGGCGCCGTCTTCCAAGGTGAGCACAATGGCGCCGGGTTCTTCGGGTAAGGGGGCGCCGTGCACCGCGACGCCGTGGCGGGATAGGCGGGGGCTTTCCAGCGTTAGGCCGCGTTCTGAGATGGTGACGTCGTGGTCGCGGATATGGGCGAGAACGGCGAAGATCGGGCATTCGGGCGAGACCAGGTCGGCCAGGCTGATTTGGCGGAGTTGGGGGAGGGAGAGGCCAAAAAATTCTTCGGCGGCGGGGTTTGCCGCGCGAAAGCGGTTGTTTGCATCGAGCAGGACGCAAGCGATGGGGAGGGACGCCATCAGGGCCGCCGCATCGGGCGGGGTTTGCACCAGGGTGAGGGGGGAATGGGCGTGGTTGCGGGCGGTCATGCGGCTAACTGATCCTCGGGCAGAATATCGTGGGCGCGGACGGCGCCTTGGGCGATCAGGGGATCGTAGAAATGGTCGATATGGGCGAGCACGGCGGCAACGCTATCGATGCGGGTGACGATGCCGCGGAATTCGGCGGACCCAGTGAGGCCGCGGGAGTACCAACTGACGTGTTTGCGGGCCAGGCGCAGGCCGGGTTCGGTGCCGAAATGGGACAGCATGTCGGCGTAGTGTTCGAGCAGGATGGCTTTTTGGGCGGCGAGGTCGGGGTCGGGCAGGCGGAGGCCGGTGCTTAAAAAATGGGCAATTTGGGCGGGGAACCAGGGGCGGCCGTAGCAGGCGCGGCCGACCATGACGCCGTCGGCGCCGGAGCGGCGCAGGGCGTCGGCGGCGGCATCGAGGGAGGTTATGTCGCCGTTGGCGATGACGGGTAGGTTTGTGGCGGCTTTGACGGTTGCGATAAAATCCCAATCGGCGGTGCCGGTGTAGAATTGCTGGCGGGTGCGGCCGTGGATGGTGACCAGTTTAATGCCGCAGTTTTCGGCGATTTTGGCTAAGGCGGGGGCGTTGAGGGTGGTGTGGTCCCAGCCCATGCGCATTTTGAGGGTGACTGGCACGGGGACGGCGTTGACGGTTGCTTGCAGGATGCGGGCGGCGGCGAGTTCGTCGCGCATTAAGGCCGAGCCTGCTTGTTGGCCGACGGCGACTTTGCGCACTGGGCAGCCGAAGTTGATGTCGATGAGGTTGGCGCCTTGGCCTACCGCTATGCGGGCGGCTTCGGCCATGGCGGCGGGGTCGCAGCCGGCGAGTTGGATAGCGCGCGGGCCGGCGCCGGCGTCCATGGCGGCCATGCGCATAGTGTTGCGGTTTTCGCGGACCATGGCCCAGGAGGCGATCATTTCTGACACCACCATGCCGGTGCCTAGGCGTTTGGCGAGGCGGCGGAAGGGCAGATCGGTGACGCCGGACATGGGGGCGAGCACCACCGGCACGTCGATGGTGACGCCCGGGCCCAGGGTGATGGGGGCGAGCATTTTAGGGTGCAAAACCGGTGCGGGGGGGAGAACTGCCCATGATTTAAGCACACTAGACCGGTTTCGTGTATGCTGCAACGCACAAGTCACAGGTGTTGCCAATCTACTGCCGCTAAAATGGCCACGTTGACGTGGGCTTGGGTTCGGGCGATGCGCTGGGGATGAAAATAGCATCCATTTTGGTGGCCGGGGGCAGCGGCAAGCGCTTTGGCGGTGATCTGGCCAAACAGTTTTGCCAGATTGCCGGGCGGCCGGTGATTGCCTGGGCGGCGGCGGCGTTGGCGCGCGAGGCCACGCTGCTGCAGCCGGTGGGGGATGCGGCGCTGATTGGGCCGGCGTTGGCTGGTATTGCGCATCTGCCGGTGGTGGCCGGCGGTGCGACGCGGCAGGACAGCGTGCGGCTGGGGTTGCAGGCCATAGCACGGCACGCACCCGATATTGTGCTGGTGCATGATGCGGCGCGGCCGTTTATTCCGCCGGGCACGATCGCGGCGCTGGTGGCGGCGCTGCACACCCATGCCGGGGCTATTCCGGCGGTGGCGGTGGCGGATACGCTGAAACGGGGTGCCAATGGGGTGATTACGGCGACGGTTGCGCGCGAGAATTTGTACCGGGCGCAAACCCCGCAGGCGTTTTTGTATCCGGCGCTGCTGGCCTTGCATGAAGCGGCAAGCGTTGCGGCGGCCACCGACGATGCCGCCCTGATCGAGGCTGCCGGCATGCGTGTGGCGCTGGTGGCGGGGAGCGAAAACAACATCAAAATCACCTGGCCCGAGGATATTTTACGGATGGAGGCTGTGTTGATGCCGCGGTTAATCCCCCGTGTTGGCACTGGGTACGATGTGCATGCGATTTGCGCCGATCGGGCCATGGTGTTGTGTGGCATTACCGTGCCGTGCGAATTTGGCTTGGCTGGGCATTCCGATGCCGATGTCGGTATCCATGCGCTGTGCGACGCGATTTACGGGGCGCTGGCCGAGGGTGATATTGGCCGCCATTTCCCGCCTAGCGAGGCGACCTGGAAAGATGCCGATAGCGCGCGGTTTTTGCGCCACGCGGCATCGCGCATCGCCGCCCGCGGCGGGGTTTTGGCCAATGTGGATGTGACGCTAATCTGCGAGCAGCCCAAAATTGGGCCGCACGCGGGGGCGATGATGGCGCGGCTGGCTGACGTGTTGGGGGTGGGGGTGGAGTTGGTGTCGGTTAAAGCCACCACCAGCGAGCGGCTGGGGTTTACCGGGCGGGGTGAGGGCATTGCGGCGCAAGCCAGTGTTTGTATTTTGGTGCCGGGGTAGGTTCTTAACGGGAACAGGGCCGCCCCCCATTGGACCCGCACCCGCAACCGTGTTAGCGAAACGGACCATGGCGATCCCTCTGATTGTTATCCTCAACGGCCCTAACCTGAACCTGCTCGGCACCCGCGAGCCGGGTTTGTATGGTGCCGCGACGATCGACGACCTCGAAGCCGGTTGCCAGGAAACTGCAGAAGCCCTTGGCATTGCAGTAGATTTTCGCCAAACTAACCACGAAGGCGAACTGATCACCTGGGTGCAGGAATGCCGCGCGCGTGCCCGTGGCATTGTGATTAACCCCGGCGGCTATTCGCACACGTCGATCGCCTTAATGGATGCGCTGCTGGCGGTGGAATTGCCGGTGGTGGAAGTGCATTTAACCAATATTCATGCCCGCGAGGAATTCCGCCGGCACTCCTATGTTTCCCGCGTTGCCAATGGGGTGATTTGCGGGCTTGGCATACGCGGGTACCGGCTGGCACTGATGGCGCTGGCTGACATGCTGCTGGACGAGGACCAATGACATCTTTGCCGTTTGACGCAGCCGCGATCCGGGCCCTGGCCGACATATTGGTCGAGACCGGGCTGACCGAAATCGAGATTTCGGAAAAAGATAGCCGCATACGCGTGGTGCGCGCGCCGGCCGTGGTGCATGCGGCCGTTGCGGCAGCACCCGTGGCAGTGGCGCATACAGCACCGGTGGCGGCCGCCCCTGTTGCGGTGGAGGATCTGGCCACCCACCCCGGTGCGGTAACCAGCCCGATGGTGGGGGTTGCCTATCTTTCGCCCGAACCCGGCCAGCCGATGTTTGTGAGCGTCGGCCAGGTGGTAACGGCCGGCCAAACCGTGCTGCTGATCGAGGCGATGAAAACCTTTAACCAGATCAAAGCGCCGCGTGCCGGCACGGTGACGCGCGTGCTGATCGGATCGGGCGTGCCGGTGGAATACGGCGAAGTGCTGATGGTGATTGAATGATCAGGGCGGCCAGCATGGTGCGCGTGGGCGTGGCGCGCTGATGTTTCGCAAAATTCTGATCGCCAATCGCGGCGAAATTGCCCTGCGCGTGCAGCGGGCCTGCCGCGAGCTGGGAATTCCGACCGTTGCCGTGCATTCCACTGCCGATTCGGATGCCATGCACGTGCGCCTGGCCGATGAAAGCGTGTGCATTGGCCCGCCGGCGGCGCGCGATAGTTACCTGAATGTGGCGGCCATTTTGTCGGCCTGCGCGGTAACCGGCGCCGATGCCATTCACCCTGGTTATGGGTTTTTATCGGAAAATGCCAATTTTGCCGAAATGGTGGAAGCCCACGGGCTGACCTTTATTGGCCCGACTTCGGCCCATATTCGCGAAATGGGCGATAAGATCGCCGCCAAAAATGCCATGCGCCGCCTAGGCGTGCCGCTGGTGCCGGGATCGGATGGGGCGCTGCCCGATTTGGCCACGGCGCGCGAAGTGGCCGCAAAAATTGGCTACCCGGTGCTGATTAAAGCTGCCGCTGGCGGCGGCGGGCGCGGCATGAAAGTGGCGCCCACGGCGGATGATTTGGAAGAAGCCTGGCAGGTGGCGCGCACCGAAGCGCGCACCGCTTTTGGCAACGATGAAGTGTATTTGGAAAAATACCTCGATCGGCCGCGCCACATAGAATTGCAAATGCTGGCCGATAACCACGGCCATGTGGTGCATTTGGGCGAACGCGATTGCAGCCTGCAGCGGCGCCACCAAAAATTACTGGAAGAAGCCGGATCACCCGCGTTAACCCCCGCCGAGCGCGAGGCGATTGGCGCCACTGCCACTGCCGCCCTGAAAGAACTGGGCTACCGCAATGCCGGCACGCTGGAGTTTTTATACCAGGACGGGCAGTTTTGCTTTATTGAAATGAACACCCGCCTGCAGGTGGAACACCCGATTACCGAAATGATCACCGGGCTGGATTTGGTGCGCGAGCAAATTCGTATCGCCGCCGGTGAAAAGCTGGGTTACACCCAAGAAGACATCGTATTCAACGGCCACGCTATAGAATGCCGGGTGAACGCCGAAGACCCCGACACATTCATGCCAACCCCCGGCAAGGTGCAGCTATTTCATGCCCCCGGCGGTTTGGGTGTGCGGGTCGATTCAGCCCTTTACGCGGGCTACGTGGTGCCGCCTTATTACGACAGCATGATCGCCAAGCTGATTGTGCACGCGCCAACCCGCGCCCAAGCGATTGCCCGCATGCGCCGCGCGCTGGATGAATTCGCCGTGCTGGGCATTAAAACCACCCTGCCCCTGCACCAGCGCATTATGGAAGACCCGACGTTCCAATCGGGCGAGTATAACATCCATTGGCTCGAGCGCTTTGTCGCGGAGCATGGTGGGCACTAGGGTAAGGATTCTTCTTTTTCTGAAGAAAAAGAAGCAAAAAGACTTTTATGACGCTGGGCCTGGGGCAACCAAGCCACCGAGACCTCCGAACCAACATCATAAAAGTCTTTTGCTTCTTTTCTTCAGAAAAGAAGTTTCTTACCTGTCTTTTCCTTACACATAACTCCGGAGACCTACCCCGATGGCAAGCACTGTGAAAAGCGGCGAGTGGTTTGGGCATCCGCGGGGGTTGGCCATTTTATTTGGCACGGAGATGTGGGAGCGGTTTTGTTATTACGGTATGCGGGCGTTGTTGACGCTGTATATGGTGAAGTTTCTGTTTATTGGTGCAACGCCCGATACGGTTATGGGCTATCACGCGATAAAATCGGTGATGGAAGCGCTCAATGGTGCGCTCGACCCGCAGCAATTGGCATCGCTGATTTATGGCCTGTTTACCGGGCTGGTCTATTTGACACCGATTATTGGCGGCGCAATTGCGGATAATTTTGTGGGCCAGCGCAGTGCTGTGATTATCGGCGGGCTGACCATGGCGGCGGGGGAATTTTTACTCACCGTGCCTAGCCTGTTTTTTATTGGCCTGCTGGTGTTGATGGTGGGCAATGGATTTTTTAAGCCCAACATCTCAACACAAGTTGGCGGGTTATACCGGCCGGGCGACCCGCGCATTGATCGGGCGTTTTCGGTGTTTTACGTCGGCATCAATTTGGGTGCTTTACTGGCGCCGGTGATCACTGGGCGTTTGGGCATTGCCGATGCCGGGGCGCCACCAACCTGGCATTGGGGGTTTGCCGCCGCCGGTGTTGGTATGTTGCTGGCACTGGTGATTTATGTGTGGGGCCAACGTTATTTGCCGCCTGATGTGCGCGAACGCCGGCGTTCGGCGGTGGTGGTATCGGGTGCCCCTGCGGCAAAGCTTACCAGCAGTGATTGGCGGGCGATTTTTGCGCTGATGTTTGTAGCCATCCTCAATATGTTTTTTTGGGGCTGCTACGAACAGCAGGGCATTACCATTGCCCTGATGGCTGCTGATAATTCGGATTTGTCGCTGCCGTTTTTTAGGTTTAACCCGGCCGATGTGCAGGCGTTTAATCCGTTCTTTATTTTCGCGCTGACGCCGGTGATTGTGGCGTTGTGGGGCCGCCAATCGGCCAAGGGATCGGAACCCGCATCAATTAATAAAATGGCGCTGGGCTGCCTGCTGAATGCACTGGGCTTTGCTGTGTTGATTATCCCTGGCGGGCAGATTGATCATGGCGCCAAGGTGAGTGTGCTGTGGCTGATAGGCAGTATTTGCCTGATGACGATCGGCGAATTGTATTTATCGCCGGTGGCATTGGCGCTGTTTAACAAGGCGGCACCGGCCAAGGTGGCATCGTTGATGATGGCGGTGTGTTTTCTGTCGAATTTTGGCGGGAATAGTCTAGCCGGTTACCTGGGTAAATTCTGGGGAACCATGCCTAAGGCCGAATTTTTCACCATGATCGCGGTGATTTCCGCCTTTGCCGGCGTTGCCATTGCGCTGGTTGGCCGGGTGCTTATTCCCATTTTGCGCGAGCGGGAAAAATCAACTCTTGCCACTGTTGCTGCTTTCGAGCCGTGATTTTGCGAATGCGGCGGCGTCGTTCACGCTGCGGGTTTCGCTGAACGGTAGGGTTGCGGTGGCGCTGGTGCGCGCCAGCACATCACGCAATTCGTCCTTTATGCGGGCCAGCACCACACTTTGGCCGCGTGCAGTAACGCGGGTGGCGAAATCGAGGATTTCTTCGGCGGCGGTGCTATCGATATCGCCGCTTTCTTCCAGGCTGACGATGATGATGCGCACAGTTGGCGCGGTGGTTGCGGCAAAAATATCGCCCAGCGCGCGCGCTGCATTGGCGAAGAACAAGGCGCGATCTGGCCGGTAAATAGCGATGCCGGGTAATCTTTTTGCGCTTGGCTGGCGCTGCAAACTTGCGAAATTATAGCCATCGGGCAGCGCGCCCAGTTCGCTGACCTGCGGTTGGGAAAAACGTGCCAGTGCGACCACCAGAGACAGGCCGATTGCCGCCAGCATGCCGTTGAGCACGCCGGCGGCCAGAACTGCGACGCAGGCGACCGCGGCGACGGCGAAATCACGGCGTATTTTTAGGAGTTGCAGTAAGGGACGCGGGTTTAGGGTGTGCAGCAAGGCGGCGATGACCACGGCGGCGAGCACCGGGGTGGGCAGGCGGGCGATAAAGCCGCCGCCGAATAGGGCCATGGCGGCAATACACAGTGCCGCCATTACGCCTGCCAGGCGGGTTTGAGCGCCGGCTTGTTCGTTGGCGGTAGATGCCGAAAATCCAGCCCCTACCGGCATGCCTTGCACCAGGGCGGCGCCGATATTAGCCAGGCCCAGGGCGCGCAATTCGCGGTTGGCATCGACGGTGTCGCCGTGGCGCAGGGCGAGACCGCGGATGGAACCCCAGGATTCGGCGTAGATCATTAAAAACATTGGCAGCGAATACGAGGCGAGGCGCAGCCAATCGTCGTAGCCCAGGCTGGGAGCTGCGAGTTTTATGCGGGCAAAATCTATGGTGCCGACCAGTTGCACGCCGTGGCCGGCCAGGTGCATGGCGACCGCCGCGTAGGCGCCGGCGCACAGGACCAAAAAGCCCCGTGGCAGCAGCGGCCAGCGGGCCAGCACCAGTAAGCCTGCCAGAGCCGCCAGCCCGGTGAGCAAGCTGGGGAGATTCCATGTTGGCAGGGCGGCCAGCATGTGCAGCAACATGACGGGGGCTGCACCTGATGGCGGGGCGATGCCGACCAGCAGCGGTATCTGTTTAATGATGATGGTGGCGCCTAGGCCCAGGCCAAAACCGCGCAGCACTGGGCGCGAGATGAAATCGGCCAAAAAGCCGAGTTTTAAGAGGCTGGCAGCCAAGAACCAAACGCCCGCGAGCAGCACGATAGCGAGAGTAATGGTTAGCCGTGCGCCTGGCGTGGTGGCACCAGCCGATGCCACGGAGGCTGCGATGATGGCGGCCGAGGCCGATGTTGGGCTGACCACTGCAAAGCGGCTGGCGCCGAACAGTGCGTACACCACCAGACCGCTGGCAGCGGCAAAAATCGCGTGTTGCGGAGCAAGACCTGCTATCCCCGCATACGCCACCGCTTCAGGCAGCAACAAACCTGCAAGCGAAATGCCGGCTGTTATATCGCCGAACGCGGGGCGAGCAGCGGCCGCCAATCAGGGTTTAACCGCAGCCGGTAAGGGGGCGCGATCTTCGGGCATATCATCGACAATACCGGCCAAGTTTTTCGCCAGACCCTTTTTGTGTTCAACCTCCATGCCGCGAAAAATCTGAATGCGCTGCGCCTGGGGCGATCCGGCGCCGTGCATGGATTCGGTGAGATAGCCCACCGCGTTGCGCCCCAGGGTCATGTTTTCGATCAGCCGCAACATGCGCGCGCGATGTTCAACCGGCACATTATCGCGGCCCTTAAAATATTTGCGCAAAATTGGCCCGGCGACATCGTGTTCGAAATCGGCCTGGCTGGGCAAGGTGACCATTAGGCCACCAGCAAGATCCTGCGCCAGGCGCGAAATTTCGTAAGGGAAGCGGGTGACATTGTGCTTGCACACATTAGCCAGCATGGAATCGTTCATATAAATGCCCGATGCTAGCGGTTTTGCTTCGTGCGATGAGGCGATGGCGGAGGAATAAATAGTTTCGTTAAGGTGGGTCATTTCCACCAATTTGTCACGAACGTGGCTGGCCTGATCAGCGCCATTCATTTCCGCAATAGCCGCCGCCGCCCCCACCATGACATCGCCAAGCCCGGTTTTGCAGACGTAGCTGGCGCGGTGGTACGAGGTGAAGCGAGCGACCATATCTTGGGCGAATTCGTACTCGCCATCCATAAACACGTGGTCGTGCGGGATGAACACATCATCGAACACCACCAGCACTTCCTGGCCGCCAAATTTTGCGTTGCCTTTATCGATATCGCCGGCCTCCATCGCGCGGGTATCGCAGGATTGCCGGCCGTAAATATAGGTGATGCCGGCAGCATCCCCTGGCACCACGCCGACCACGGCGTAATCATGATCGCTGGCGGTCATGTTCATGGTGGGCATCACCATGATCCAGTGGCTGTTGAGCCCGCCGGTCATGTGGGCTTTGGCGCCGGTGACAAAAATACCGGCGTCGTTGCGCCGTGTGACATGCAAAAACAAATCGGGGTCGGCCTGTTCGCTCGGCCGGCGGCTGCGATCGCCTTTGGGGTCGGTCATGCCGGCGCCAATAATGACGTTGTTGCGCTGGGCATGTTTGAGGAATGCGAGAAAGCGCTGGTGGTACGGTGTGCCGTGTTTTTGGTCGATATCGTAAGTAATAGAATGCAGCACGCTAATGGTATCAAGACCGGCGCAGCGTTGAAAACAGGTGCCGGTGAGTTGACCCATGCGGCGCTGCATGCGGTTTTTGGCAACCAAATCACCTGGGCTTTCGACAATATGCAAAAACCGATTAACCGTTGCGTTGATCAGCGGCGAATAGGCGGTGGCGAGATCGGGGTTGGCGACCGCCAGATCGTAGGTCATTTTCAGCGCATTGATCGACGGGCGAATGATCGGGTGATCGACCGGCTCTTCGATCAATTGGCCAAACATGTACACCACAACGCCGCGGTTGCGCAGGCTTTGCACATACTCATCGCCGGTATGAATGGGTGCAAAGCGCGCCTCGCGCGCGGCGGCGGTTTCTATGTGTGGGTGGGTCATGGCAATCTCCCGGATCAGTGCCGCCTGTCTATCGGGCCGCGCGCGCGGCGTCGAGATGCGTGGTTAGCCGCCGCTGGGCAATCGGGCGAATGCAAAAAGTAAGAATTTTCTTTTTGACTTCCGAAAAAAGGTAACTGCCCAGGTAGGGTCGAAGCTACACAACCCATTGAAAACATTTATGGCGACTTCGGGTTTAGGTCTGGTTTCGATACGCAAACTGCCGAAAAAGGGACAGTTTGCGTCGGTAACGTAATGGCCTGCGCGCCGAGAGTTGAGTCTTTTGAGGCAGTTAGCGTTCTCACCCCTACCTGGGCAGTTACGAAAAAAGAAACAAAAAAGACTTTTTTGACGCTGGTTCGGAGAACGCGGTGGCAGCGTTGCCCCTGTCCCAACATTACAAAAGTCTTTTTGCTTCTTTTTCTTCAGAAAAAGAAGAGTCTTACTTGCACCCGATTGCCCTGGGGACGCGGCTGGCATCCCCTGGTTTTTTATCTGCGTGGTCGTCACCATCCGCGTCTAAAGGCTGCTGGCGACCCATTCTTTAAGCTGGCTTTTGGGGGCGGCGCCGACTTTGGTGGCGACCGGCTTGCCATCTTTGAACATGATCATGGTGGGGATACCGCGCACGCCGTAGGTGTTGGGCGTGGTTGGGTTTTCGTCGATGTTCACTTTGACGACGGTGACCCGGCCTTTGTATTCGGCGCCGATTTCTTCCAGGGCCGGGGCGATCATTTTGCAGGGGCCGCACCATTCGGCCCAGAAATCCACCAGCACCGGACCGGTCGCTTTCAGCACGTCGGTTTCAAAGCTGTCGTCGGTAACCGCCACGGTGTTTTCGCTCATGATACTCTCTCCTGTCGCGCGCCTGCGGCGCGTCCTAAAACCTGTGATCCTCCCAGGTGGCGCGATGCCGCCTGGCAATCAAGCCGGTTTGACCACCCGCCGCACATGGCTGGTACGGTGCAAACACGGGTAACCGCCGCTGATCAGGCGGCAAGACGATTAGGATCATGCGCATCAAGCAGGGTTTCGGGCAACTCGTGCACAATGGCATCTTCGGTCCAGATCAACAGGCAGCGCACCGGGCGGCCGGGGTAGAGCGCCTGCAAAACCGCGCGGTAGGCGGCCATTTGGCGGGCGTAGCGCCGCGGGGTTAGGGCGGCGCTGGCCGGTGCGCCACGGCCGGTTTTGTAGTCGGCGATGACAATCATATCCGGCAGGATGGCCAGCCGGTCGATCAAGCCGGCCACCACCTGGTTGCCGATCACTGCCTGCACGGGCTGTTCGGCGCGGCTGCTGGGGCCAAATAAGGGGGCAAGGGCGGGGTCGGCTAGCACGGCGAGGGCTTGGTCGGCGGCATGGCCGGGGTTGCTGATGCCGGCGGCGGCGCTGGCCGCATAGCGGTGGGCGGCATCGTGGCGGGCTTCGGGCGGCAGGCTGGGCAGATGCTGCAGCAGCGCGTGGATCAGCGTGCCGCGGCGAAATTTGGTTTCTGGCGGGCCGCCGAGCAGTGGGGATCGCGCGGCTGGCAGGGTGCCGAGCTCGACACCTTCCGGCCGGCTGGGCGCAAGTGGTGTGGGGCGGGCGGGTTCGGCCGCCGGTGGGGTTGCGCGCCAGTGCGGGGCGCTGCCTGCGAAATCTGGCAGGGCGGTGGTGGCGGGTGCGGATTTGGTCTCGTCGGGTTTTGGCGTTTCGCGTTGGGGTGCCGAAAAGCTTAACGCATCGCCCCAGCCATATAAGGGGTTGGCGGTGGCGCCGAGCAAACCCATGCCACGCTTTACCGTTTCGTACCAGCACTTTTCTGGCAAATCTTTGGCTGTTTTGCCTTGCCAGCCGCAAATCAGCAGCCGGTCGCGCGCGCGGGTGAGGGCCACGTAAAGTAAGCGGTTGTATTCTTCATCGGTTTCGCGGCGTCGCTCGGCTGTGAGGGCGGCAACCCGGGTGGAAAATTTGCCCGATGCCACCAGCAACGGCAAGGCTGCAGGGGCTATCACGGTATCATCCCACACCAAACTATCACGCATGGGCGATAGGCTGGTGGTATCGGGCAAAATAACAAACGGCGCTTCCAGCCCTTTGGCGCCGTGCACGGTCATGATGCGCACGGCGTTGCCGGCGGCATCGGCCTCGCGTTTTATATCGGTGCCGGCATTTTCGAGCCAGTGTACAAAGCCTTGCAGGGATGGTGTGTGGGTTTCGGCGTAGGCCAGGGCTTGGGACAGTAATTCATCGACTGGGTCGGCGGCTTCTGGGCCGAGCCGCGCAAACAGGCGGGCGCGCCCGCCCAATGGGCCGAGCGCTTCGGCAAACAGCGCGTGCGGCGTGGTGAAATCGGCCCGCGCCAGCAGGGTTGCAAAGAAAGTTTGGGCCGTTTGCCACTCGGCGCGTTCATCGGCGCGGTTGCGTAAGGCATCATATAAGCTGCCGGTGCGGCCAATTGCTAGCGCCATGAGGCCATCTTCATCGATGCCGCCGAGCGGGCTTTTTAGCCATTCGGCAAACGACAAATCATCTTGTGGCAACAGCAAGGCACGCGCCAGCGAGAGTAAATCGGCAACTGCGGGCTGTTCGGTCAGCTTCATGCGGTCAAGGCCGGCCACCGGCACGCCGAGGGTTTTTAGCGCGCGGGTCAGCGCCCGATCGAATTGGCTGCGGTGGCGCACCAGCACCAGCACATCGCCTGGGCGCAGGGGGCGGCCGGCACTTTGTAGTTGCACGCCGCCGGATAATTGGGCGGCCAAGTATCTGGCCAGTTCCTGCACCAAGGTATCGGCCGATGACCGGGCCCGGGCGTTTTGCAATGGTGGCTGCCAGGGGCTGGGATCTTGTATTTCTGGCACGGGTGCTAACGGCCACAGCTCAACCAGGCCACCGGCCAAGGCCCGGTTGGCTATGTGGAAAAAATGGTCACCGTCGGTGACGCCGCTGGCGGCGATGGGATCGGCAAATACGGCATCAACCAAGCCCAACACCGGGGTTGCCGATCTGAACGAGACATCCAGCGTGCTATCCAAAAACGGTTTTTCGGCGGCGCGGGCGCGATCGCCGAATTTCGTCTGCCAGCGGGCAAATTCGGCAGGCCGCGCGCCTTGAAATGAATAGATCGATTGTTTGCGGTCGCCCACGGCGAACACCGTGCGTGGCATGGCATCATCGCGCGGCACGCTTTCGCCTGCAAAAAAATCGGCGGTTAAGCTTGCAGCAATGGTCCATTGGATGGGGGCGGTATCTTGTACTTCATCGAGCAGCAAATGATCGAGCCCGGCATCGAGTTTGTATAGCACCCAGGCGGAGCCAACATCTTTAAGCAGTTGGTCGGTCCGGCGGATGAGATCGTCGTAATCCAGATGGGCGGCATGTTGTTTGCGTTTGGCGTAATTGGCCAGCATGGGGGTTGCCAGATCGAGCAGGGCGGAGCTGGCCTCGATCACATCAAACGCGCTGGCTTGTTCGAGAAAATCTAGCACGCGGTTTTGTTCGGCAACCATGGTTGGGATAATGTCGGTGTGGGCGCGGGCCAGCACGGCGGCGGCAAAGACACTTTGTGCACGGGGTTCGAGTGTGCCGGTGAGAAACCAGGATTGCCATTCTGCCCAGGCATCTTCACGCAATTTGGCTGGGCGGTTGAGCCAGCCTAATTGCTGGGCGGCTTTGCCACGCAGGGCCGTGCTGCCATGGGCTTGGGTGCGTTGGAGCACATCGCGCAAACCTGCTTCATCGGGGATTTTTACCGCATCGGCCATCATGGCGGCGTGGCTGGTGTAGCGTAGATTTAGGCTGCGGGCGAAAGCGGCGGCGCGATCAGCGGGTGACAGCGCCATGACGCCGGCCAGTTTTTCGCGATCTTTTTCGAGCTGGCCGAGTAAGTTGGTAAAATTTTCGAGGTTGATGCGGGCGGCAAGGATATCGAGCACTGCGGCTGCGGCTTCCGGCAGCACGGCTTCGCGCGCGGCATTTAGGCCATCGCGGGCATCGGCATCGTCGAGCAACTGAAAATGCGGCGAAATGCCCGCTTCCAGCGGGAAGCGTTTGAGCAAAGATTGGCAGAATGCGTGGATGGTTGCGATGCGCATGCCGCCGGGCAGATCTAGCACGTGGGCCAGTAGGGTGCGGGCAACATTTAAGGTGGCGTCGTTGGCCGGCACATCCAACGCGCGCAGATCGGCGGCGAGGTTTTCATCGGAGAGGGATACCCAGGTGCCGAGTTTTTTTTGCAGGCGGATGGCCATTTCGGCGGCGGCGGCGCGGGTGTAGGTGAGGCATAAAATGCGCGCGGGATCGGCGCCGGCCAGCATCAGGCGGAGCAGGCGATCGACCAGCAGCGTGGTTTTGCCGCTGCCGGCGTGGGCGGAAACAAAGGCGGAGGTGGCGGGGTTTGACGCGCGCCGCTGTTCGGCGCGGGCGCGGTCGCTGGGTGAGGGGGTGAGGTTTGGCATGCGGCGGATCATCGCGCGGTTGGAATTGGGGCGCTAGAGGGAGGCGCCGTTATGCGGTGATCGGCACGGTCTCTATCCTATCGGTCATTGCATAGGGATCAATCCGCACATGCAAAACGCCGGCGATGGCGGTTGGTACGCGGCGGCGTTCAACCAGGCGCATTTCTAGAAAGCCAAAGGCTGCGAGCTTGTTGAGGGTGCGTAGCAAATTTGGTTCGGCACGTTGGGTTAGGCGCGCCAGCTGTGCCACCGATTGCGGTTTGGTATCGCGGATAATGCGCAGCAAATCGCGGTTTTCCGGGGTTAAAATCCTGATCAGTGCTTCCGCCGATTCGATGCTTGGCGCGGCGGCATCGCTGGGCGCCGGACTATCGCCGCGGGCGACGGCGCGCATCTCGGTCATTAAGGTTGTGAAGGGTTGTATCTTCATTGTGGTTTCCTTGTTGCGGCGTCACCTTCGCCCACCGCCGCTGTACTGATGCCAATCTCGCCCAAAACGCGGGCCACTTCGTGGTGAAAATCGGTTAGCAACTGATCGGCCGTGGTAAATATATAGGGCCGCCCGGCATCGGCGCTGGTGCGATGCCAATGATCGTGCGCCGCAGCGGCTGCGCCAAAGCGTGATCCTGACGGTGGCGCGGCATGAGCGTTGTCAAAGCCCATGAGCCTGGCCCCGGTTGGGCCGTGCCGGGTGAACGCATAGCGCAAACCATGCGGCCGTTGGGTGGTTGCGGGCACGCGTTTGATCTCGAATTTCACCCAATAACCCCGTTCAAAATAATGAACGCGACCGTCGAAGGCCAAGAGGAACTCTAATGCGTGGGCGCCAGAGGCAGGGTTTGCCATATCCTATCATGATAACATAGCCAAATGCGCAAAGCAATTTTAACCGAACGACGGTGGTTAGTCAGTTTGCCTGTCCGGTTTTTGCGAACGCACGCGACGGGGCAGGCGGTTGCCGCCAGGCGCCCAACATGGTGCTGCCGCCAACCCGGACGTTTTGTCGGCAGTTTGCGAAGGCGCATGACGCCTCGCTTATCCGGCAGCGGGAGTTGTGGACAAGCCGGGCCCCGGGTTTTCACCCGGGCTACGGAGGCGAGGTGCCCCGCGCCCCGAACGACGCATCGCCTGTGGTCCCCCTTACCCGGCCAGCGCCTCGTCAAACACATCCAGATACGGCGCCAAGGCCAGCGCAAACGCCACCAGCGGGGTGACCAGCTCCCCCGCTGTTGCCGGCCAATCGAGACGCGAGTCTGAAAAAATCTCCACCCGGTGATCGGCCCGCAGGCGCAAAGCAAACCCTGCCGGCAGCAGCCGCGGCAAGGCGCGCACTAGCGCCAGCACCCTGGTGCGCACAGTGCCGCCGGCGACCGCACTGCTGGGCACGCGGCCCAGATTGGCCAGTAAACTGATCTGATCACCATCCAGCCGGGCGGTGACCCGCCGATCGCGCCAGACAAACGAAAACGCTGCCCGGGTTACGGGTGCGCGGTAATTCAGTTTGCCGCCGGCTTCTACCAAAAACGGGCCGAGGGGGAAGGCGGCTGGCAGCATTAGGTTGCTCCGTATCGTGGGGGGAAAAGCCGTAAACTTGACCGGCCGGGGTGAAGCATCCATGAAACTTTATACAAAAAACCGGGCTATTTTTTCAGCCCCATCACCACCCAACCCTGGTAGGCTTGCCGCATGGCGTTTCTGGCGTCCCTCAAACTGGTTTTGGCCAAACCCCACCCGGCCGGCACGCCGTTTATTGCCGGCGCGGCGGCGATCGCCTTTGGCGGATTGTTTATCGGCCATGGCGTGTGGCAGAGCGGGCTGCTGGCCACCGCTTTCTGCCTGTATTTTTTTCGCGACCCCGAGCGCGTGCCGCCTAACCGCCAGAACCTGGCGGTGGCACCGGCCGATGGCCATGTGGTGATGGTGGGCGCCGCCGTGCCGCCGGCTGAACTTGGTCTTGGCAACGCTGCCCGCCCGCGGATCGCGATTTTTCTCTCGGTGCTGGATGTGCACGTGAACCGCATGCCGGTGGCGGGTACCGTGACGCGCATTGCCTACCGGCCGGGCAAGTTTTTGAATGCCAGCCTGGATAAGGCGAGCGACGAGAACGAACGCAACGCGCTGGCGATCGACCTGCCCGATGGCCGGACCATGGCGGTGGTGCAGATCGCAGGCCTGGTGGCGCGGCGTATTTTGTGTGGCGCGCGCGAAGGCGACCGTTTCGCCGCTGGCGACCGGTTTGGCATTATCCGCTTTGGCAGCCGCACCGATGTGTATTTGCCCGACGGGGTGACGCCGCTGGTGAGCGTTGGGCAAACCATGATTGGCGGCGAAACCGTGATTGCCGATTTAAATGGCTGACGCGCCTAACCTGACACCGGCACCGCCCCATACCGGCAAGCGCCGGCGGCGCCGGGTGCGGCGGCGGCCGCGCTACCAGGGGCCGTCGTTTAATCGCATCGTGCCTAATTTGCTGACCATGCTGGGGCTGTGTTCGGGCCTGACCGCTATTCGCTTTGCCATGGAAGGGCATTTTGCCCGCGCGGTGGTGGCTATTATGATCGCCGGCGTGATCGATGGGTTGGATGGCCGCATTGCGCGGCTGTTAAAAGCCGAATCGCGCTTTGGTGCGGAATTCGATAGCCTGGCGGATTTTTGCTGCTTTGGCATCGCGCCGGGCTTGATTTTGTATATTTGGTCGCTGCGGGATGCCGGCAGGTTAGGCTACGTGCCGTGCCTGATGTTTGCGGTGTGCATGGCGCTGCGCTTGGCGCGGTTTAATGCGGCGTTAGAAACCGCACCTAGGCCGGCCTATTCGCAAAGTTTCTTTACCGGCGTGCCGGCACCCGCGGGCGCTGCACTTGCGCTGTTTCCGCTGTTTTTGTGGCTGGAAGCCACTGATCTGGGCTGGGGCGGGCTTGCCCATTTCGCCCGCCACCCGGCGCTGGTGGCGACCGTGCTGATCGGCGGATCGGTGTTGAGCATTTCTACCCTGCCGGTGTGGAGCTTTAAGAATTTTAAGGTGCCGGCGGAAAACGTCGCCCCGCTGTTGCTGATCAGCCTGCTGGTGATCGCCTTGCTGATGGCCGAGCCGTGGCTGGCGTTGGCGCTGGCGGGCTTGGTGTATCTTGGCATGCTGCCGTTTAGTCTGCGTAGTTTTCGTAGGCTGCGTGATGAGGCCGAGGATTTGGGCCATGAGGAGCATGGCGCCGCTGCAAACCCAGAAATTTCGCCGGCCGCATGACATAATTTGGGCTCAAGCGACGTCTATCTAAAACAAGCCGACATAAAAGGGAGACCAGCCATGAAGCGCCTGTTCACCTGCCTGCCGATCAGTGTTTTCGTAAGCCTAGCCCTGGCCGGGTGTGCCGCAACCGTTGGCCCACCGCCGGTGGCTGATGCTACTGTGGCCGAACCAGGCCCGGCGTGCATTTCCAGCCCGCGGATCGACCACACCGAGGTGGTGGATGACCACACCATTCTGTTCGTGATGAGCGACCGCACCGTTTACAAAAACACCCTGGTGGCGCCCTGCCTGGGCCTAACCTTTGGCAATAACGGGTTTTTGTATAATTCCACCCCCGGCGGCGGCGATATTTGCGGCAATATGCAATCTATCCGCATGATCGGTAACGGGCAGATTTGCCTGCTCGGTGCGTTTACCACGGTGCGTAAACGCAAGCGCGAGTAACTAGGTGAGCGGCGTCAGGGTCCACGCCGGGTCGCCGGGGCGGCAGAAAAACGGCAGCGCATTCGGCGTGCGCACGGTCACCGGCAACCCCATGGCGCCGCGCACGGCGCGAAATAAACCGCCATGCGCCACCGCCAGCACCGGCGAGGGCCGGGCGAGCGCGCGGTTCATCGCCTCCACCGCGCGCAATTTTAGGGCCGCAAAACTCTCCCCGCCGCGCGGAATGTGGGTGCCGGCAACCCATTCATCATACCAGCCGGCCATCGGCTCGCCCTCATGCTCGCCGTAACTGGCCTCCCGCAAACCCGCATCAATCGCCACAACCAGCCCCAAACTATCGGCAATAATGCGCGCGGTTTCCTCGGCACGGCCCAACGGCGAGGAAATCACCGTGCGAATGCCGCGGCGCTGCAAGGTGATCGCCGCCGCCCGGGCCTGATCACGCCCGCGATCGTTTAGTGGCACTTCCACGTTGCCCTGACTAAGATTCTTGCTGTTCCAATCGGTCTCGCCATGCCGCAAAAACCAAAACGGAATGGCCTGCAAAGCCGGCAACTGCATAGGCCCAGGCGCTGTCATCAGTCCGGTGCTCCTTTGAGGCTTTGGGGTTTGGGGGTGGCAAGAAAAGCAAGGCGAGGGCGCTGCCCTTCGATCCCGCTAAGGGCAAGCCCTTCTACAACCGGGCACGTTGGTAACACTTTAGACCGG
>JBBARC010000041.1:0-15552 GCA_040400005.1 Acetobacteraceae bacterium
TAAATGTTTTCAATGGGTTGTGTAGCTTCGACCCTACCTGGGCAGTTACGAAAAAAGAAACAAAAAAGACTTTTGTAATGCTGGCTCGGAGGATGCGGTGGCAGGGTTGCCCCAGGCCCAGCATTATAAAAGTCTTTTTGCTTCTTTTTCTTCAGAAAAAGAAGAGACTTCCTCTCACCCGATCGCCCTGGGGGATTACGTGCGGCTGATGGACCAATCGCCGGCTGAGTTTGTGCATCACCACACCCGCTTTAGCGGTGCCTTCCCGCTCGACTGCGGCCAGGCGCTGGAACACTTGACCATTGCCTACCGCACCTATGGCACGCTGAACCCCACGGCCAGCAACGCCATATTGATCTGCCACGCGTTGACCGGTGATCAGTATGTGGCTGATGAAAATCCGATTACCGCGCGGCCGGGCTGGTGGGCGCAGATGGTGGGGCCGGGCTGCCCGATCGATACCAACCGGTTTTTTGTCATTTGCAGTAATGTGCTGGGCGGTTGCATGGGCTCCACCGGGCCGCTATCGCCGCGTGATGGTGTGGATGGGGATATTTGGGGGCCAGATTTTCCGCCGATCACTATCGCCGACATGGTGCGTGCCCAGGCTTGGCTGATTGATGATTTGCGCATTGAAAAACTGTTTGCGGTAATCGGCGGATCGATGGGTGGCATGCAGGTGCTGCAATGGGCCTCGGCCTACCCTGCCCGGGTGTTTGCCGCGGTGCCGGTGGCGACGGCGGCTTTTCATTCAGCGCAAAACATTGCGTTTAACGAGGTTAGCCGCCAGGCGATTTTTGCTGATCCCGCTTACCATGCCGGGCGCTATTACGCGCATAACGATGTGCCGGCGCGCGGTTTGGCGGTGGCCCGCATGATGGCGCACATCACGTATTTGTCAGAAGAGGCACTCACCCGCAAATTTGGCCGCCGGGTGCGCCGCGATGGTGATGAAGTGGCAAGCCCGGTTGGGCTATTCGGTGATGTGTTCGAGGTGGAAAGTTATTTGCGCCACCAGGGTAATTCCTTTGTGCGGCGGTTTGATGCCAATGCCTATCTTACCATTACCCGCGCGATGGATTGGTTTGATGTCGCCGCCGACCACGATGGCAATTTGGCGCGCGCTTTTGCCGGCACGGCCACGCGGTTTTGCCTGGTGAGTTTTACCAGCGATTGGTTGTTTCCCACCGAACGTTCGCGCGCGATTGCGCGTGCGTTAAACAAGGCAGGCGCTAACGTCAGTTTTGTTGAGATCGATAGTGATAAAGGGCACGATGCGTTTTTGCTCGATGAACCCGATTTTCATTTAACGCTCGCCGGATTTTTATCGGGTTGCGCCGAACATGCGGGGTTTTAGTTTAAAATGCGCGTCGACCTTCGCCTGATTGCCGAGATGATTGAGCCGCGCACGCGGGTGCTGGATATCGGCAGCGGCGATGGCACGCTGATTGAACATTTGTTTCGCACCAAATCGTGCGATGCCCGCGGCATTGAAATCGACATGGCCGAGGTGACCCGGGCGGTGGCGCACGGCCTGCCGGTGATGCACGGCGATGCCGATAATGATTTGGCCCAGTATCCTGATGGCGGGTTTGATTACGTGGTGCTATCGCGCACGTTGCAGGCGGTGGAGCGGCCGCGCGAGGTGCTGCGCCAGATGCTGCGCATTGGCACACGGGCGCTGGTGAGTTTTCCCAATTTTGGCCATTGGCAATTGCGGGTAAAATTGCTTAGCAGCGGCCGCATGCCGATGACCGCCACCTGGGCGCGGGCCTGGTATGAAACGCCCAACATTCATCCGTGCACGATACTGGATTTTCGTGAGTTATGTGCGGCGGAGGGGTATGTGGTGGAAAAATGGCTGGCGGTGGATGAGGCGGGGCGCAAATCGCCGTGGCGGAGTTCGCTGCATTTGGCCAACATGTTTGGCGAACAGGCGCTGTTTTTGTTGCGTAAAAAATAAGATGTTGCGGTCCGCGTGCGATAGCGCGCGATTGTTCAGCCCACCGGCGCCAACCCCGCAAAAGGCTCGACCACTATCCGCGATTCGTTTTGCCGTGCCTGCCACAAATCATACTGCGCCTGCAGCCGCAACCAGGTATCCGCCGTGCTCCAGCCGGCTTTTTCCAACCGGATCGCCATTTCCGCTGATACGCCAGCCCGCCCGTTCAGCAGTTCGGAAAGTGACTGGCGCGATATGTGCAAACCTTTGGCGGTGGCGGTCACCGTCAGCCCCAGGGCATTGACGCAATCCTTCCGGATAATCTCGCCAGGGTGGGTGGGTGTGGGCGGCATCGTCGGTGGCTCCGGTCTCGTCGTTAGTGGTCATGGTCGCGGCAAACTCATGCGTCGCCCGACACATCAGCGCGCGCGGCCAAGGCGACGCCTAATCAACAGCGCCCCGTCAATCTTCCATCATCGCATTAGCACTCACATGCGAGGCCGTCTTGATCTCCCGCCGGCCATCCCCATCCACCTGCCCCAACGCGCGCACCCCAGGTGCCCGCGCCATTGCCACCGGGGCAGACGCCTCAGGTGGCACCTGCATCACCAGCGTGCGCGATGATTTAGAAATCCACAGATGCATCTTGCTGATCACATCCATACCGACAATCACATCCCAATCATGCCCGCCATCAGGGATGATCGTCGCCGCCATGTGGGCTACGGTAATATCCCCCAGCGCACCACTGGCAAACACATAGCGCCGCCCGGAAATTCGCCCGCCAATCCCTTCGGCGCTAATCACCGGGGCACGCGCCAGATCGGTTGCGGTCACCCCGGCCCGTTCGGCGGCTGCTTGCGAAATCACCGATCCTTGTGCCCCGGTATCCACCAGCGCGCGCAGGGCAACCCCATTCATCACGATAGTGGTGTAGGCCCGCCCATCGGTTAAATCGCCGGCGATCAGATCGGCCTGATACAAATTACCGCCCAACGGCACCACCGGCTGGGCGCAGGGTGTGCTGGCATAGTACAGCACCAGGCGCTTGCCCGGCAGATCGATATCCAAATCAAACGGCCCCAGTAAATTCATCCCCAGCACATCGAAATTGGTGCCGTGGGTTACGTTGGCTTCCGTGCTCTGCACTTCTATTTTTAGCTCGTGCCCAGGAAACCCGCCCAGGGCGATTTGGTGCGCAACGCCGGGAAACTCCACACGCCTGCCGCCCACGCCAAACGCCAGGTTTTCTGGCAGCCGCGTGCCGGTGCGGTCATCGATGCGCAACCCCACTGCATGGGCCGTTGCGCGCGAGACAAAACTGTTTTGCGCGCCAGTATCCAGCAGCAGCATGACCGTTTTGCCGTTGATTTCAACCGGCACGGTGATGCGGTTTTGGCTGTAGGTGATGGGTAGTTCGGTGACGTAGCCTAAGCCGCAAGATCCGGCCACCGCCTGCGATTGCCAACACATCGCAGCCAGGCACCCCATCGCCGCCGCCTTGCCGATTGGGTAGCCTGTCATTGCCAGCGCCCTTCTAAACCCTGCTCCGACACTGCGACTGCTGGCCGCCCGGGGTCAAGATTTTCCTGGTAAATGCACAGGCGGCAAGGGCGGCACCTGCATAATCACCGTGCCGGAGGATCGCGAGATCCACACATGCACCAGGCGCAGAAATTTCATGCCCAACAACACATCCCAATCATCACCCTGGGGTTGGTTGACCACGGCCATCCTCAATGGACCCAACGAGACGTCGCCGATGTCCATTTTGGCAAAAAGATGGTGCCAAATCGGAACAGTGCCGCCAATCCCGGTTGCGGTTGTCTGGGCGTCGGCAGCCAGCATGGCATCGGTCACCCCAATATCCCTGGCCGCCCTGCGGGTCATGGCAAGACCGTCAGTGCCGGTATCGATAATCGCACGCAAACGCCGCCCGCCAAGGGTGACCGCGATATGCGGCCTGATATCTTCGTCGTCGTCGGTTTGCAGCAATTGCGTGGTATATAACTCACCTTTCAGCGGCGTGCTCGGTTGGCTGCAATCACCGTTCGCCCCATAAAGCGTGATCCTTGCTGCCAGAACATCAATGTCGATATCAACGTTGCCGAGAAAATCAACGCCGAGCAAATCTTCATCAACCTGACCCGGCCGCCCAGGGCGCATCACCTCGATGGCCATAGCGTGGCCCTGCATGTCGCCGATCTGAACCTTGCGCGCCACCATCTGGTGCGCACCGCGCCACCCGCCAACACCGTAGCCATCCTCGTCGTCATCGCCTGATCCGTGGCGGTCAGGTTCTGAGAGGTTGAGTTTAGCCGCCGTCGCCGACGACAAGGCGTTCGTCGCCCCACCGGTATCGAAAGTCATACTGATTTGTATGCCATTAATGGTCACCGGCACCGCCACCCGCCATGATCGGGTGAATTGCACCGGCAAACTTGCCGCAAGCACAAGGCTACACCCGGCCCGCGCCGGGCCCGCCGCCGCCACGATAACCGCGGCCACTGCCGCGCAGCGTACCACCCATGCCACACTCATACGGCCATTATCCATTGTTTGATCGCCACGATGGTGGTTTTTTTATCTATATCGGTCAATGCCTTAATAGCTCACCACGATCATTGTCCTGAGCGCCCCCCGACAAATACACATGCACGCGGCGCATTTGTGCGCTGCAATATCCGCGCTGGTAACCGGGTGGTCACCCTAATACGGTCTGGTAAGTCGCAATGGTCATCTGGCCCGAGCGACTGGACTAGATTTCCTCCCTAAACTCGGCGGCCAATCCCCCCTGGCCGCCGTTTTTTTTGGCCAAATTTTGCCTAATACTATTCGCTTAAGCCTTGCCTCGTGAAGAATGGCGGACCGCGGATCGGTATTAGTCTTTTTAGGCACGCAGGGTGGCGGCAGCGCCTATCGGATCAAACCCTAAACGTGGTTTTTGCCCGTGTTGCCGTGCCCACCAGCTTTGCGCCTATAACGCGCCATGCTTGTGGAACTCGCCCCTGGGGTTACCGTCGATGACAGCGATTTAGCCGTCAGCTTTATCGCGTCCTCCGGCCCCGGCGGCCAAAACGTCAATAAAGTGGCAACCGCCGCGCAATTGCGCTTCGATATGGCTGCCAGCACCGCCTTATCCGGCGCCGCCAAAACCCGCCTGGCCGCCATCGCCGGCAGTAAATTATCCAAAGACGGGGTGATTGTTATCACCGCACGGCGCTTCCGCAGCCAGGAGCAAAACCGCGCCGATGCCTACGCAAGGCTCGCCGAAATGATTCTGGCCGCTCGGATAAAACCGGTGTTTCGGGTTAAAACCAAACCTTCGTTTGGCGAACGCCAGCGCCGGCTAGAGAGCAAATCCCAACGCGCCAAAACCAAACAAACCCGCGGCAGGGTGGATCAGGACTGACCAACAGCGGGGTAGCTAATCGCCAAAATTTCTAACGCCACCGCCCCTTTGGGCCCGTGCATCACCACCGCATCGCCCACCTGCCCGCGCATCAGGGCGCGCGCAATGGGCGATTGCAAACTGATCTGGCCACGGGCGAAATCGGCTTCCTCGGCGCCAACAATGGTAACGGTGCGTTCCACATCATCGCCGCCAACATAGGTAACCGTCGCGCCGAAAAACACTTTTGTGCGGTCCGGCACCTGGGCCGCGTCGATCACTTTGGCCGCCTTCAGCCGGTGGCTTAAAAACCGCGCCCGCTTATCAATTTCGCGTAAGCGCTTCTTGCCATACAAATAATCGCCGTTTTCCGACCGGTCACCGTTGCCGGCCGCCCACGATACGATGTCCACCACTTTGGGCCGCTCAACTTTTAACAACTGGCGCAGCTCTTCCGCCAACTGCCCATACCCGGCAGGTGTCAGATACACCCCCGCCGGCGGCGGCCCAATGTCGGCCGCCTCATCGTCCTCATCCAAGGGGGCGCGTGGTTAGCGCGGCAACCGCGCCAGCAGAAAATCGCGAAACACCGCTACCCGCTTGGAATGGCGCAATTCTTCCGGGTAGACAAAATAGCAATCCACCTTTGGCCGCTCGGTATCGGGCAGCAGCCGCACCAGCCCATCGGTTTCCGGCGCCATCCAATCGGGCAGCGCGCCGATGCCAACGCCGGCGCGAATGGTTTGCGCCATGGCGGACAAATTATTCACCTCCAGCACCGCGCGGCGCGGGTTATTCTCGGCCCGCCCGGCCTTGGCCAGCCAGTTAATATCGGGCACCGGGGTGTGGTAATCACCAAACAAGATCAGCCGGTGGGCATCAAGCTCGACCGCAGTTTTGGGCGTGCCGTGCTTGGCCAAATACTCGGGCGATGCACACACCAACCATTCAATGCCAAATAAATGGCGCTGCACCAGATCAGGCTGCTTGGGCGGGTGCATACGAATAGCCACATCGGCCTCGCGCATCGCCAGATCAAGATCGGCGTCATCCAGCAATAAACTCACGGTCACTTCCGGATAAGCATCCAGAAACCCCAGCAGCTTTGGTGCCAGCCACGATCCGCCAAACCCCACCGTTGTGGTTACTTTCAAGCGCCCGGCCGGGTTATCGCGCGATTCCGCCAGCAGCGCTTCGGTCATCGCAAGCTTGGCAAACACTTCGCGCACGGTGCGGTTCAGCGCCTCGCCCTGCTCGGTCAGGATCAGCCCGCGCGCATGGCGGTGGAATAACGGCACCGACAATGCCTCCTCCAGTGCCGAAATCTGGCGGCTTACCGCCGATTGGCTAAGGTTGAGCGTATCGCCCGCATGGGTGAAACTGCCGGCATCCGCCACTGCATGGAAAACCCGCAGCTTATCCCAATCCATCATTGATCCGGTCCTTGGCATCGGCGTTACGCCGCCACTGTCTGGGCGGTGGGCAGGGTGTCTGCGCCATGTTCCGCCAAAAATTTCTCTGCGTCCAAAGCTGCCATGCAGCCCGTGCCAGCGGCGGTCACCGCCTGGCGGTAAATTTTGTCCTGCACGTCGCCGGCGGCAAACACCCCTGGCACAGATGTGCGCGTGGTGCCGGGTTGGGTCCGGATATAGCCATCACTATCCAAATCGATCTGCCCTGCAAACACCGCCGTGGTCGGGGTGTGGCCAATGGCAATAAATACCCCATCCACAGCCAATTCCTGGGTCACCCCGGTCTGCGCGTGGGCCAGCCGCAGGGCGGTCACAAACGCCGGCTGCGCGGTGCCCAAAATCTCCTCAACCTGGTGGTCCCAGATCACCGAAATTTTCGGATGCGCAAACAGCCGCGCCTGCAGAATTTTTTCGGCCCGCAAAAAATCCCGCCGGTGGATCAGGGTCACGTGGTCCGCATGATGAGTAAGGTATAACGCCTCCTCCACCGCGGTATTGCCGCCGCCAACCACCGCCACCCGCTTGCCCCGATAGAAAAACCCATCGCAGGTGGCGCACGCCGATACGCCGCCAGCCTGAAAGGTTTTCTCCGACGGCAACCCCAGCCAGCGCGCCTGCGCACCCGTGGCAATCACCACACTATCGGCCACATACACATCGCCCGAATCACCGATCGCGCGAAACGGGCGCCGCGAAAAATCAATGCTAACAATAATATCCTGCACGATCGTGGTACCAACGTGTTCGGCCTGCGCCGACATCTGGTCCATCAACCATGGCCCCTGAATGGTGTGGGCAAAGCCTGGGTAATTTTCCACATCGGTGGTGATGGTCAATTGCCCGCCAGGCTGCAGGCCGGCGACCAGAAACGGCGCCATGCTGGCGCGGGCCGCATAAATCGCCGCGGTGTAACCAGCAGGCCCGGCGCCGATCACCAGTAGGCGGGTGGTGTGGATGGTGGACATGGAAAAAATGCGATCCTTAACCGGCAACTGGGAACCATTCGGCATATCGGGTGTTACAGCCCGCACACAAGCGCGACCGCACCGCGTTGCACAAGCGGTTTATCCCCCCAGGCGGGGGTTAAGGCCAGCGGCAGGTAGGTTAAGTTAAGGAAGAAACTTCTTTTTCTGAAGAAAAAGAAGCAAAAAGACTTTTAATACGCTGGTTCGGAGACCTCGGTGGCGGCGTTGCCACAGGCCCAGCGTCATAAAAGTCTTTTGCTACTTTTCTTCAGAAAAGTAGGTCCTTTCTTGCTTGGCTTGCACTCCCGCGCCACGTGCGCTAGGTCCGCGCCTTCGCTGGCACCCCTGGAGGCCGGCATTTTGTGTTTGGAGCAGTGCTATGACCGATCTCGTCACCATCGAGGCCGAGGCGCGTGCGCAAGCCGGTAAGGGGGCGGCGCGTGCAACCCGGCGTGCAGGCAGAGTGCCTGCAGTCATTTATGGGGCCAAAGAGGCTCCTACTCTTATTTCGCTCGAACCGCGTGCGGTGCTGCGCGAGCTGCATCGTGGCGGCTGGCGGTCGCGCCTGTATCAGGTCACCGTTGGTGGTCACACCACACGGGCGTTGATGCGCGAGATTCAATTCCACCCGGTGACTGACGTGCCGGAGCATGTCGATTTTCAGCGCTTAGCCCTGGGTGAGAAAATCCGCGTCGCGGTGCCGGTGCACTTCCTCAACGAAGCCGTGTGCCCTGGCCTGAAAAAGGGCGGCATTCTGAACATTGTGCGCCACTCGGTGGATGTGTTTGCCGACCCGGACCACGTGCCGGCCGCTTTTGAAGTGGATCTCAGCACGCTGGAGATCGCCCATAACGTGCGCTGGCACGATCTAACCGGCACGGAAGGGTTTAAACCCGCCACGGCCGAGAAGGATTTTGTCGTCGCCACCATCGCGCCACCGGTGAAAGCCCCTGAAGCCCCGGCTGACGCAGCCGCTACGGCCGCCGCACCTGCCAAGGGTGCCAAGCCGGCCGCCAAGCCAGCTGCACCCAAGAAGAAGTAACGCCTAAAAGGCTGCGGCAATCCGATGTTGGTGTGGGTGGGGCTTGGCAACCCCGAGCCAGCCATGGCCCGCCATCGCCACAATATTGGGTTTATGGCGATCGATCGTATTGCGCACCGCCACGGGTTCAGCCCGTGGCGGCAGCGTTTTAAGGGGTTGGTTGCTGAAGGTATGGTGGGAACGCAGAAAGTGCTGGCGCTAAAACCGCACACCTACATGAACCTGTCGGGTGAAAGCGTGCAGGCGGCAGCGGCGTTTTTTAAAATACCGCCTGCCGATATCACCGCGTTTCACGATGAGCTTGATCTGACACCAGGCAAAGTGCGGGTGAAGCTGGGTGGTGGTGCGGCCGGCCATAACGGCCTGCGCAGCATGGACCGCATGCTCGGCACGCCAGATTACTGGCGGGTGCGCATGGGCATCGGCCATCCCGGCGAGAAAGACCGGGTGCTATCCTGGGTGCTGGGTGATTTTTGTAAAGATGACGCGAACTGGCTGCCCGCCTTGCTGGATGATGTGGCCGATGCGGCGCCACTATTGGCCGCGCGCGACACCGGCGGGTTCATGACCAAAATTGCCCTTCGCCCGAAAGCCTGATCGTTTGCATTGGCCCTGCCAGGGGGCCTGGCATTGGCCCTTACGCCTGAGAGAAAGTTTGTGAACCATGGGTTTTAATTGCGGTATTGTTGGTCTGCCCAATGTTGGTAAATCAACATTGTTCAATGCGCTGACAGCAACAGTTGCCGCACAAGCGGCGAATTATCCGTTTTGCACGATCGAGCCCAATGTTGGCCGCGTGGCGGTGCCCGATCCGCGGCTAGGTTTGCTAAGCGAGATCGGCAAATCGCAAAAAATCATGCCGACCAGCCTGGAATTTGTCGATATCGCCGGCTTGGTGCGCGGTGCCAGCAAAGGGGAAGGCCTGGGCAACCAGTTTTTGGCCAATATCCGCGAGGTCGATGCGATTATTCACGTGCTGCGCTGTTTTGAAGATGGCGACATTACGCATGTGGAAGGCTCGGTGGATCCCATCCGCGATGCCGAAACGGTTGAAACCGAGCTGATGCTGGCGGATCTCGATAGTTTGGAAAAACGGCTGATTCCGGCGCAGAAAAAAGCTCGTGGTGGTGATCGTGAAAGTGCCGCACTGGTGGCGGTGATGGAACCGCTGGTGGAAGCGTTACGCGCAGGCAAACCGGCGCGCTTCGCCATTCCGCCGGGCGAGGACGAGACCGTGCGCCGCTTGCAGCTAATGACCAGCAAGCCAGTACTGTATGTGTGCAACGTTGAAGAAGCGGCCGCCGCCACCGGCAACGCGCATTCGGCCCGGGTAGCCCAACGGGCGGCGGCCGAGGGTGCGGCTTACGTGATTGTGTCGGCGGCGATTGAAGCCGAGGTCAGCCAGTTGGGCGAGGATGACCGCGGCGAGTTTTTAGCTGGGTTGGGCCTGCACGATAGCGGGCTGGACCGGGTTATTCGCGCTGGTTACGGGCTGCTCGGCCTGATCACCTATTTTACCGTCGGGCCGAAAGAAACCCGCGCCTGGACCATCACCAAAGGCACCAAGGCACCGCAGGCGGCAGCGGTTATTCACAACGATTTCGAGCGCGGCTTTATTGCCTGCGAAACCACGGCGTACGATGATTTTATTGCCTGCCGCGGGGAAGCGGGGGCGAAGGAGGCCGGCAAAATGCGCGTTGAAGGCCGTGAGTATGTAGTGCGCGATGGCGACGTGTTGCTGTTTAGGTTTAACGTTTAGAACACCGCTCGCCGCCCAAACGCCGTCAACATTACGCCGGGGGTCTGGGGGGGCGGCTTCGCCTCCCCAGCCTTCCTTTCCTTTCGTGGATAACGGGAACCAACACACCATGAGCGACACCCTGCCGGACCGGCTTTCGGTTGATCCCAAAAGTCCTTTTTTCAACGCGGACGTGCTAGCTCGTGGCATTGGCGTGCTGTTTCGCGGCATTGATCGCACCAATGTCGAGGAATACTGCGTGAGCGAAAACTGGGTGCGCCTGGCGCTGCCCAAAACCCGCGACCGCAAAGGCAACCCGCTGACCATGAAGGTTACGGGCGAGGTAAAACCCTATTTTCGCGAGACCGAAGTGCCGGTGGCAACACCCGAGTAACGGGTAGCCCAGCGGGGGGCGCCCGATGCAGGGGTTTATCGGCATCGCCGGGCTTTTGCTGCTGGCGTATCTGGGCAGCGAGGATCGCCGTGCCATCCCGTGGCGCACGGTGGCGGGCGGTCTGGCGTTGCAATGGGGGCTGGCGCTGATCCTGCTGCATTCGCCGCCCGCGCGCGGTGGCATTTTGGCGCTGAACCACATGATGGAAGCGCTACAAACGGCAACCGACGCCGGCACCCATTTTGTGTTTGGCTTTTTGGGTGGCGGTGATTTGCCGTTTGTTGAAACCCACCCTGGCGCCAGCTTTGTGCTGGCATTCAAAATACTACCGCTGGTGCTGGTGATCAGCGCGTTAAGTTCGCTGCTGCTCTACTGGGGCATCTTGCAACGTATCACCGGCGCGTTTGCCTGGGTGCTGCGCCGAATTTTGGGTATTAGCGGCGCCCTGGCACTGGGGGCTGCAACGCATATTTTCTTGGGCATGATCGAAGCGCCGTTGCTGATACGGCCGTATTTGGCCCGCATGTCGCGCGGTGAATTATTTGCGCTGATGACCTGCGGCATGGCCGGCGTTGCCGGCACGGTGATGGTGATTTACGCAACCATCTTGGCCCCGGTGCTGCCCGATGCGCTGGGGGCGATTTTGGTCGCCTCCGTGGTCAGCACGCCGGCCGCTTTGGCTGTGGCTGCCTTAATGGTGCCGTTCGGTCCCGCACCAGACGAGAGTGCGGCGTTGGTGCTGGAAGACCGCCCAGTTAGCACCATGGATGCGATTGCCCGCGGCACTGCAGATGGCGTGGGGCCGCTGGTGGGTATCACCACATCGCTGCTGGTAACGGTGGCGTTGGTCACCCTGGTTAATCTTGGCTTGGCCCACATCCCGCTGCCCAATGGCGGCGCGCTTAGCCTGCAAGGCATGTTTGCGTATGTGTTGCGCCCGGTGGTCTGGGCGATCGGCGTGCCGTGGGGCGAAACCCCGGCCGCATCGTTGCTGATGGGCACAAAAACGGTTTTGAACGAGCTGGTCGCTTACGTGGATATGGCGCACCTACCGATAGGCACACTTAGCCCGCATACCAAAATGATCATGACTTTTGCCATGTGTGGCTTTGCCAATTTTGGCAGTTTGGGCATTATGATTGGCGGTTTGGGGGCGATGGTCCCGCAGCGGCGTGGCGAGGTAGTGGCGCTCGGGTTACGCTCGATTATGTCTGGCACCATCGCCACCTGTTTAAGCGGGGCGGTCGCCGGGATACTGGGCTAAAATTTCAACCCCGGTGATACGGGTGGCCTGCCGAAATACAACGCGCACGAAAAATTTGTTCGGCCAGCATCACCCGCGCCAGCATGTGCGGCCAAATCATCGGGCCAAATGAAATGGCTGCATCGGCGCGTGCCAGCACGCCCGGCGCCAAACCTTCAGCACCGCCGATCAGAAAAAAAATCTTCCGCCCAGCGTCAAGCCAGGCTTGGATATCGCGGGCCAGCGCCTCGCTGCTGGCCAACGCACCGCCCGGGGTAAGCGCGACCACATATGCAGACGCTGGCAGAGACGCCAGCATGGCCTCACCCTCACGGCGTTTTATCTCATCGGCGCTGCCACGGCCCTCGGCCAATTCGGTAACCGTGAGTTTGGGCCTAATCCGCTCGGCATACCGGCCAAACAGATCGGCTTCAGGCCCCGCTCGCAGCCGGCCGACCGCCACAATGAACAAGCTCACTGGCCAAGCTCATTGGGGGGCCAAACCAGGGCAATCGGGTGAAAGTAAGACACGTCTTTTGAAACTGGAGCCCGGGACTTTTGGCGGCGCCCACTCCAAAACCAAACATCAAAAAAGTCTTTTTTGTTTCTTTTCCCGGAGGTCAAAAAGAAAATTCTTCCTTGTTTGCATTCGCCCGATTGCCCTCGGGGGCCAAACCACGCGTGACGCGATTACGGCGTGGCCGCGTCGTCGAGATCGGCGCCCCACATTTTTTCCAGCGCATACAGGGCGCGCGAGTCAGGCTTGAACAGATGCACCACAATGTCGCCGGCATCGATCAGCACCCAATCGGAACCACCGGCACCTTCAATTTGAATGCGCTTAATGCCGGCCTCGTGCAGCTTCTTTTCTAAATGCTGCGCCATCGCCGAAATCTGCCGATCGGCCAGGCCGGTGGCGATCACCATGCGATCGCAGAAGGCGGCGCGGCCGGCGAGATCAACAGTGACGATATCCTCGGCCTTGTCTTCATCCAGGCTGGTCACAATCAAGCCCTGCAGCATATCCAGCGTTTCCGCCGGTGCCGGTGCTGCACGCGTGCCACGCGGGCCAGCGGCGGCCGCTTTTTTGCGCGGTGTGCCGGGCGAATTGGCCGCCCCCACCAGGGTTGCCGGGGCCGGTGCTGCGCGGCGCTTGGTGGTAGCGGGTGCCTCGGGGGCGGCGGCGATAAGTGTTTTGCCGCCGCCGGATGCGGTGGTGGTTTTGCCGGCTCGGGTTGGGCCGCTGGTCGGGCCGCCGGGCGGCGCTGGTTTACGGGCGATGGTGGTTCTCCTGAAGTGCCCCACCCAAGCGCCGCGCGCGCAGGGCAGTTGCCGATCGCGCATCCTGCCGGGTGTTGAGAAATACCCAAGCCGGCGGCGCGCTATCCGCAATAATACACGCACAATGCGCCGGAAGGCGGGCCTGGCGCAATCGCCGCGCCGCTTTTCCCGCCAAAGCGGTCAGATTATAGCCCGGCCGCGGCAGAACCGCCACGGGCATGGTGTGCACTATGCGCAGCCAATCGCGCCAGCGCGGCAGTTGGCGCAGGTTATCGGCGCCCATCAGCCAGACAAACCGCACGTTGGGAAACCGCCGCCGCAACAGGCTTAGCGTATCAATGGTGTAGCGCGTGCCCCACACCGCCTCGATGGCGGTTGCCACCACCCGCCTGCGATCGGCAATTTTATGCGCTGATGCCAAGCGATGGGCCAGCGATGCCATGCCGGTTGGCGGCTTTAGCGGGTTGCCGGGCGATACCAACAGCCACACCTGATCGAGGCGCAACCGCTGCAGCGCCAGTTTGGCGATATGCCGGTGCCCGCCGTGGCCTGGGTTAAAACTGCCGCCCAGCACGCCAATACGCATATGCCGGCGATCCCCAAAGCGCGGCAGCGCCCCATGCGGGGTCGGTTCGGCACGGCTGGGCTGCGGCGAGGATTGCATGATTGTGACAGTTTGCCTCACGGTCGTGATTTCGGCATAGACGGGTCTAGCATGAAACCTGATTTGATTTTGCATATCGGCGTGATGAAAACCGGCACCAGCTCGGTGCAGCGCGTGCTGGCAAGCCAGGCCGATTGGTTGCTTGCCCAGGGTGTGTGCTACCCAGAAAGCCCGGTGCGCCCAGGCCACGCCTTGCTGGCGGCATCGTTAAGCGAGGATACCAGTTGGCTATTCGCCAGCAACCCAGTGGTGCTCGATGGCCTCACACCGCCGCAGCGCCTGGCACGCTTTCGCCATGAGTTTACCCGCGAAATGCAGGCCCTGCCGGCCCATGTCACGCGCGTGGTGATTTCCGCCGAAACCCTGTCTATCCACTTGCGTAAAACCGAAACGATCGAACGCTTGGCCGCCATGATGGCGCCGCACTTCGCCGCGATGAAAATCATCATCTATATCCGCCGCCAGGATTCGCACTGGGCCAGCGCCTATAGCCAGGATCTGCGGCGCGGCGTGCTCAACCCGCCGGAATTACCAACCGGGCGAATGGCCGGCAGTATTGATTATGATCGCATGATCTCTGCCTGGGCCGGCGTGTTTGGGCAAAATGCCATAACCCCGCGCATTTATGACCGCGCGGCGTTGGTGGGTGGCGATGTGGTGGCCGATTTTGCCGCCACTGCCGGTATAAATTTGCAGCCCATCAGCCACGATGCGCGGCGCGAAAGTAACGCCTCACTCTCTGAAGCCGGCCAGGCCCTGTTGCGCGCGGCAGGCGCCAAGCTTGCAGCCGAGACCGCCACCGACGACTGGCGGGTCGGCCCGGTGTGGAAGCGCCTGGTGGATAACGTGAACCAAACCGCGGCCGGCCGCGGCTGGCGCCCAACCGCCGATAAGGCGCGCGCCTATGTTGAGCGGTTTGCCGCCAGCAACGAGGCGGTGCGGGCGGCCTATTTCCCGACCCGCAAAACCTTGTTTTCAGACGATTTCAGCGATCTGCCGCGGGCCGCAGGCACGGCCCCCGCCCAGGCCGTCAGCGATGCGGCGATCGCCGCCCTTTTGTGCGAAACCCAACAGGTGCCGCGGCGCGATGCCGAGGCCGCGATGGCACAGGCGCGTTTGTTTGTTCGGCTCGGTGATGTCGCGCAGGCGCGCACCTGCCTGCTGCGCGCGGTGCGCCAGGCCCCTGATATGATTGGCCCGCGCATCGAACTGTGCCGCTTGACCATCGACGAAGGCAAACTCGATGAGGCGCGCAATCATGCTGATCTCGCCTATGCGCTTGATAATGCCAGTGACATCGTGCGGCGCCTATTTGGCCGCATCGATCGGCTACGCCACCCCACCGCCAACGACACCGCAGATGCCACGTCAGCCGACGTGCCAAGCGACACCTCAAGCGACTCCTCAAGCGACTGCTCAA
>JBBARC010000041.1:15652-17148 GCA_040400005.1 Acetobacteraceae bacterium
GCGACTCCTCAAGCGACTCCTCAAGCGACTCCTCAAGCGACTCCTCAAGCGACTCCTCAAGCGACTCTGGCCCCCATGCCGCGCCCGTTTCGGACCAATGACCGATTAGCCGATGATTGATCGACCCACCGCCACCAATCTGTTTATCTCCCGCGCGGGCAGATACGGTCCGTCGCCATGACCGCCCGGCCATGACTGCCCGTGTTGATCGTGACTGTATCCTGCATCTCGGGGTGATGAAAACCGGCACCACGTCGATACAGCACGCGTTTAACGTGCGCCGCGACACCCTGCTGGCGCACGGCGTATGCTATCCGCGCAGCCCTGGCGCACAGGCGCATTACCTGTTTCCCGCCTCTCTCGCCCCCACCTTCGCCAACCATCCGGGCCTGACACCGCTTTGGCTTGGCATGGATCCGCTGCTGTGTATGGATAATTTTTGGGCGGCGTTTGGTGCCGAAATGGCAGCCCTGCCCGATACAGTTCATCAGATTATTATATCTTCGGAAACCTTTTCAACCCTTCTGCAAACCCCGGACCAGGTGGCAGCGGTCGCTGCCCGGTTGGCACCATGGTGCACACGCGTGCGGGTGATTGTTTATATCCGCCGCCAGGATCAATTCCGCGCAAGCCTTTACAGCCAACTTTTGCGCGAAGGCCTGGCGGTTCACCCTGAGTTGCCGATCGACCGCCCAGCGGCCGATTATTACCTGCCGATGCTGACGCGCTGGGCGTCGGTGTTTGGGCAAAGCGCCATTACCCCACGTATTTACGACCGCGCCGAGCTGGTTGGCGGTGACGTGGTCACCGATTTTGCAACCCTATGCGGGATTGACCCCGCCATGCTGGCCGGCGTTGAAGCTGAACGTAACGTTTCAATAACCGAAACCGCGCAAGCCGTACTCTGTGCCGCCGCCCATCAATTTTCAAACCAAACCGGCGCCCGCCCATCGCCCGCCGTCAAAAGCTGGCGACATACGGTTGAGATTATCGACGATCTCGCCCCCGGCCGTGGCTGGCGGCCAACGCAAGCCGATGCGCGCGCCTATATGTTGAAATTGGCCGATAATAACGAGGCCGTTCGCGCCCAATGGTTTCCCGCGCGGGCGCATCTGTTTTCTGATAACTTCGATGACCTGCCGCAGCACCTAACCCCACCAACGGCGGATGCGATTAGCGCCTTGGCGGTGGCGGCACTGGTTAGCGCATGTAGCGGGTCGGTGCGGCTAGACGCTGCCCACGCGATGGCCCAATACCGCGCCTATAACAAACTCAACGACACGCGCGGAATGCGCACCTGCCTGCAGCGCATACTGGCCGAACAGCCCGATTTCTTTGACGCCAATTTGGAAATGGCGCGGTTCTATTTGGCGCGCGGCAAATTTGCCGTGGCCCGGGTTTATGGTGCCGCTTTACGACGCATCGACCCTGACAATGCCCTCACAGCCCGCTTAAACGACCGCCTCGATCGCGAGGAAGACCTTGCCGCCCGCGCC
>JBBARC010000041.1:17248-34307 GCA_040400005.1 Acetobacteraceae bacterium
CCGCGCCAGCGCACCGCCCCCCAGCCAGGCGCAACACCACCCCCGCCTGACAAGTGCCACCGCGCATGCTAACCGCGCGCAATGCAACACGCGATCACCGCCACCGCCCACCCCAGCAGCCGCCCACTGACCGGCGATATCACCGTGCCCGGCGACAAATCCATTTCGCACCGCGCCCTGATGTTTGCAGCCTTGGCGATTGGGCAAACCACGATCACCGGCCTACTGACTGGCGAAGATGTGCTACGCACGGCGGCGGCTATGCGTGCCTTGGGCGCCGATGTGCGGGATATGGGCGCCGGCCAATGGCAGGTCGGCGGCGCCGGTTTGGGCGCGCTGCGCGAACCCGAAGATGTGCTCGATATGGGCAATTCCGGCACGGCTGCACGCCTGCTTGCCGGCATTTTGGCAACCCACCCGATTTTTTCAGTGCTCACCGGCGACGCCAGCCTGCGCCGCCGCCCGATGGCGCGTGTCACCACACCATTAGCCGCCACTGGTGCGCGCTTCAGCGGCCGCGCCGGCGGCCGCCTGCCCATCGCCATTGACGGCACCGGCGAAGCCCTGCCCATTCGCTACCGCCTGCCGGTGGCCTCCGCCCAGGTGAAATCCGCCATTTTGCTGGCAGGCTTAAACGCCCGCGGCGAAACGCTGGTGGAAGAACCCGTGCCCACCCGCGACCATAGCGAAAACATGCTGCGCCATTTTGGCGCAACCGTGCAGGTGTACGCCGCCCCCGATGGCACCCGCAGCATTCATTTAACCGGCCAGCCGATATTACGTGCCGCCAACGTCGCCGTGCCCGGCGATCCGTCATCGGCCGCTTTCGTGGTGGTCGCGGCACTGCTGGTGGCAGGCTCTGCCGTCACCATTCGCAATGTCGGCCTCAACCCGTTGCGCACCGGCCTGTTCACCACGTTACGAGAGATGGGCGCCGAACTGGCCATCACCAATGAACGTAACGAAGGCGGCGAACCGGTCGGCGATATTTTGGCCCAATCCGCGCAACTTACCGCAGTCGACGTGCCGCCCGAGCGCGCCGCCAGCATGATCGACGAATACCCCATTTTGGCCGTCGCCGCCGCCTGCGCCCGCGGCACCACCCGCCTGCGCGGGCTGCACGAATTGCGCGTGAAAGAAAGCGACCGCGTAGCCGCTACCGCCGCCCTATTGCAGGCCAATGGCGTGCGGGTGGAAATTGAAGGTGATGACCTTATCGTGCACGGCACCGGCGCCCCGCCCCCCGGCGGCGGCCTTGTTGCAACCCACATGGATCACCGCCTGGCGATGAGCGGCCTGGTGTTGGGCATGGCAGCGGCAGCGGCGGTAACCGTGGACGACGTGCGGTTTATCGAAACCAGCTTTCCCGGTTTCACCGGCCTGATGCGTGGCCTGGGGGCAGATTTCTTATGACCCTGATTATCGCCATCGACGGCCCCGCCGCCGCCGGCAAAGGCACCCTGGCCCGCCGCATCGCCCAACGTTATGGCCTGCCCTATCTCGATACCGGGTTGCTCTACCGCGCGGTTGCGCGCCGCGTGCTAGATCGCAATCTCGATCCCGCCAATGCCGCCGATGCCGGCACCCAAGCCCAGGCTTTACTGCCCACCGACCTTAACGCCACCAATCTGCGCACGCCCGAGGTCGATCTTGCCGCAGCAGCCGTTGCCAGTATCCCCGCCGTACGCGCAGCCTTGCTCGATTTCCAGCGCCGCTTTGGCAACGCCCATGGCGCGGTATTGGATGGCCGCGATATCGGCACAGTCATCTTCCCCGATGCCACCGCCAAGCTTTTCGTCACCGCAAGTGTCGCCGCCCGCGCCGGCCGGCGCCACCGCGAAATGATCGGGCGCGGTATGGCCGCTGATTTGGCCGTGGTAACACGCGACCTGCAAGCCCGCGACGCCGCCGATCTGGCGCGTGCCGCAGCACCATTAAAACCGGCCGATGATGCGGTGTTGCTGGATACAACTGATCTTGATGCTGATGCCGCTTTTGCCGCGGCTTGCCGTATTTTGGCGGATAAAGGGGTGCCAAAGGTTTAGGCAAGAACCTTCTTTTTCTGAAGAAAAAGAAGC
This sequence comes from Acetobacteraceae bacterium, assembly GCA_040400005.1. Classification (GTDB taxonomy): domain Bacteria; phylum Pseudomonadota; class Alphaproteobacteria; order Acetobacterales; family Acetobacteraceae; genus JBBARC01. The sequence continues at coordinate 19,327 of JBBARC010000041.1, forward strand.
AAAAAGACTTTTATGCCGTTGGGTTTTTTGCGTTTTGGCAGGGGTGAATTTAGGCCAACTATTTATACGCATGCACCAGCTATGGCGCGGGTTTGTATTTGGGCTGATCGATCGCAAGCCTTGCCTTCGTTTCAGCGGCTAAATGCACCAGCAACGCAGGGTTATTGGCAGCGATCTTGCCCGTGCGAATCTGCTCAATCAACATATCGCGCAACTCTGCGGGCTCTGCCTGCATGTTGAGTAAATCACTTAAGCGATTGGCCGATCCGCTGACCATCGCCGGGCCTTGCTGCAGCTCACGCAGCACCGTTGCCAACGCATTGCGGGCCACCAGCGCAAGATAAGCATCGCGGCCCTGGCGGGTAGGTTGGCTTTCGGCCAGCCATTCCATCACCGCCTCCAACAATTCCGCAGCGGTTGGGTGGGTCATGATGCTGCTGGTTGCGTCGGTCATAACCCTTGCTCCATCAACACCAACAAATCCGCCTCACATTCGCTCACCCGCCGGCCAATCGCCGCGCGTTCCATCGACCTATCCGCACCCGTGGCAAACGCCGAGAACATCATTTCGCACATCACCGCCCATTTTAACGATCCCAGCATGTGCCAAAAGCGAATGCGGGCAAGCGGCGGTGGTGTGCCGCCGGCGTGCTGATAGCCGGGCAGCAAATCGTGTAAATGGCCAAAGCCGCCAACCACAAAATCGGCTGCGCCAAAACGCCAGGAGTTCACACATAGCCAGCCAATATCCTCGGCGGGGTCCCCTAAATGCGATAATTCCCAATCCAGCACGGCCACCAGCCCGGGTGTGGGCGCGCAATCTGGCGCAATCATCAAATTGCCGGTGCGAAAATCGCCATGCAGCAACTGCGGCGTTACCTGGGCTGGCACGCGGGCAGAAAGGTATTGAAAAGCCGCCTCCAACACTGGCCTTGCCCCACCTATGCTGCGGTGAATCTGCTGGTAATGCGATAGGGTTTCAGCCGCATCAAGCGTCGCCAGCGACGGCACGCTGTCGGGCGCAATAGCATGAATACGGGCCAGCGCGCTGCCACACTGATACGCCAAAGTGTTGCGTCCTTCAGCAAAATCGGCGCCCATCACAATTTTACGGCCCAGCGTTTCGCCCGCCACATAGGCCATGATGTAAGCCTCCCCCAAGCCCTCCTCTGGCGTGCACAGATGGATCAGGTTAGGCACCACAACCCCGGCACTGGCGGCAGCCAGCAGCAAGGCAGCCTCGGTTGCCAGCGGCAGCGAATCAACCAAAACCGATGCCGCATTGCCGGCCCTGCGGCGCAGAATACGGGTTTCACCGGCGTGCTGAAAAATCCAGGTTTCCAGGCTGGCGCCACCGGTTAAGCGCCGCAGCCCGGCAACCGGCCCGCCGCCTAAGCACGCCGCCAACAACGCCGCCATATTGGTATGCTGGTCCACCTAAAATCCACCTCGCATGACTAGCGCCTAGCCTGTCGTGTGCGGCACCGGCTTGCAAGGCCTCGCCTGTGCTGCCCTAATGGACAGTAATGACACCAAAGACGCCATAAAAACACCGAGGATCGCCATGGATTTCGACCTGCCCGCAGAGCTAACCGCATACCTGGCCGAACTAGACCGGTTTATTGATACCGAAATCAAACCGCTGGAAGCGATCGACGACAACATCCGTTTTTTCGACCACCGCCGCGAATATGCGCGCACCGATTTCGAAAATAACGGCCTGCCCCGGCCGGAATGGGAACATTTGCTGCGCCGTGCGGTAAAATGTGCCGATGCCGCCGGCCATTGGCGTTTTTCATCCCCCGTGCGCTGGGGCGGCAAAGATGGCTCCAACCTCGCCATGGCAGTGATCCGCGAACACTTGGCCGCCAAAGGTTTGGGCCTGCACAACGATTTGCAAAACGAACACTCCATTGTCGGCAACCAGCCATTTGTGCAAATGTTCGAAAATTTCGGCACCCCAGACCAGCAAGCCGAATTTATCCCCGGTGGCTTTGCCGGCACTCGCATTCTGGCCTTTGGCCTAACCGAACCCGAACACGGATCGGATGCCACCCACATGGAAACCACGGCGGTGGCCGAACAACGCGATGGCATAGATGGGTATCTCATCAACGGTGAAAAAATGTGGATCACCGGCATGCATGTAGCAACACATTGCGCAACCTTTGCCCGCATTTCCGGCAAAGCCGGTGATGCCCGGGGTATTGCCTGCCTGCTGGTGCCCAACCCTGCACCGGGCTTACAAATTGAAGAATATATGTGGACATTTAACATGCCCACCGATCATCCCCGCCTAAGCTTTACCAATGTGTGGGTGCCGGCAACCGCCTTGCTGGGGTCACCGGAATTCGGCTTGGCGGTGGCGCAATCTTTCGTGCACCAAAACCGCATTCGCCAGGCCGCGTCATCGCTGGGGGCGGCCGATTTTTGCATCAAAGAAAGTGTCACCTATGCCCGCGCGCGCAAACCGTTTGGCGAGGAATTGGCCAAAAACCAAGCTATTCAATGGCCGCTGGTGGAACTGGCAACCCAGGTAGAAATGCTGCGCTTGCTTATTCGCAAAACCGCATGGGAGATGGACCGCCTGCCCCACCGCGAGGTTGAACGCCAAATTTCCGATAAGGTGTCGATGTGCAATTACTGGGCAAACCGCCTGGTGTGCGAAGCCGCCGACCGTGCCATGCAAATTCATGGCGGCCTTGGCTATTCGCGGCACAAACCGTTTGAACATATTTACCGCCATCACCGGCGCTACCGCATTACCGAAGGGGCCGAAGAAATTCAGATGCGCAAGGTTGCAGCCCATTTGTTTGGCTATATTAGCCGAAAATGAAAATGCGGAATTTTTTTGCCGTTAAAAATCTTCCCCAGCCAATCGGGTGGCAGTCAGACCCTTTTTTTTCGGAAGTCAAAAGAAGGGTCTTACTTTCACCCGATTACCCTGCAAACCCGCCGCTTAGCCCTTGCGCGCCACCTTGGTTTTGTGATCACATTTTACCGGTTCACGCAGTTAGGGGTAGTACGCCATGTCCACGCCGATAGATTGGCATGTCCGCGCCAAAACCGCGGCCTTCGCAACCGATGCCTGGATCGACGGGCGTTACACCCCTGCCGCCGATGGCAAACGCTTTGCCCGGATCAGCCCGATCGACGGCCGCCACCTGGCCGATGTCGCCTTTTGCGGCGTGGCCGATGTCGACCGCGCCGTGGCATCGGGGCGCGCCGCCTTCGCCGATGGTCGCTGGTCCAAGCTCGCCCCCGCCGCGCGCAAAAAGATTCTGCAACGCGCCGCCGACCTGATCGATGCCCATGCGGATGAGCTGGCGCTGACCGAAACCTTGGATATGGGTAAGCCGATCGCCGACAGCCTGGCGGTGGACGTGCCCGGCACCACGCGCTGCCTGCGCTGGTTCGCCGAGGCAGTGGACAAAATTTACGACGAAATCGCCCCCACCGGCCCGCACGCGCTGGCCTTGATCACGCGCGAGCCGGTCGGCGTGGTCGGCGCCGTGGTGCCGTGGAATTTTCCCATGATCATGGCGATGTGGAAACTGGCTCCCGCTTTGGCCGCCGGCAATTCGGTGGTGCTGAAACCGGCCGAACAAAGCCCGCTCACCGCTTTGCGCCTGGCCGCCTTATTTGCCGAAGCCGGCCTGCCCGATGGCGTGTTAAATGTGGTGCCCGGCGATGGCCCGGTAACCGGGCGCGCGATTGGGCTGCACGGCGATATCGATGCGGTCGGCTTCACCGGATCAACCGAAATCGGCAAGCTGTTTTTGCAATATTCCGGTCAATCTAACATGAAACGCGTGTGGCTGGAATGCGGCGGCAAAAGCCCGTTGATCATTATGCGCGATTGCCGCGATCTGGCGCGCGCCGCCGAAATTGCCGCGAGCGCGATTTTCTATAACCAGGGCGAAATGTGCACCGCGGGATCGCGCCTGCTGCTCGATGCGCCGATCCGCGATGAGTTTTTGGACCTGGTTTTAGGCCATGCCAGGGCCCGCAACATTGGCAACCCGCTTGATATAGCAACCGATGTTGGCGCCATGGTGGAACAACGCCACATGCAGCGCGTGCTTGAGTACGTGGCAGTGGGGGCAGCCGAGGGTGCCCGGTTGCGCGTGGGTGGTGCGCAGGTGCGCGCCGAAACCGGCGGGTTTTATGTTGAACCCACAGTGTTCGATCAGGTCACCCCCACCATGCGTATCGCCCAGGAAGAAATTTTTGGCCCCGTTCTGGCAGCGTTAGAGTTTGACGGCATCGACCAGGCCATCAGCATTGCCAACGGCACCATCTACGGCCTGGGATCGGCGATTTTTACCCGCGATATCGATACCGCACTGCGTGCCAGCCGCGCCCTGCGGGCAGGGTTGGTGTATGTCAATTGCTACGATGCCGATGATACCACGGTGCCGTTTGGCGGCTTTGGCCAATCGGGCAATGGCCGCGACAAATCCCTGCACGCCTTCGATAAATATACCGAACTGAAAACCACCTGGATTGCCCTTTCATGACCCACACCAAGCCGCCGGCCACCACCGGCCATAATAGCTACAACATGGCCGATCTGCGCGCCCGCGATGCGCGCCACCATATCCATCCCTTCACCGATCAAGGCGCACTCAACCGCGAAGGCACGCGGGTGATTGTCGGCGCCGATGGGGTGTGGCTCACCGATGCCGAGGGGCAAAAATTTCTCGATGGGTTTTCCGGCTTGTGGAATGTCGCCGTCGGCTACGGCCGCCACGAAATCGCCGATGCCGTGCACAAGCAAATGCTGGAATTGCCATACTACAATAATTTCTTCAAATCGACGACCGTGCCGGCAATCGAGCTGGCCGAAACCCTGGCTGAATTAGCGCCTGGCTATCGCCGCACATTTTTCACCAATTCGGGATCAGAAGGTAACGACACCGTTATCCGCATGGTGCGCCATTACTGGAAGCTGCGCGGCAAACCCGACAAGCAGGTGTTTGTCTCGCGCCGCAACGGCTATCACGGGTCCACCATTGGCGGCGCATCGCTGGGCGGCATGGCGTGGATGCACGCGCAGGGCAATTTGCCGATCCCCGGCGTGGTGCACGTGGCCCAACCCTGGTGGTGGGGCGAAGGCGGCGACATGACCCCCGATGCCTTTGGCCTGTGGGCGGCCAACGAGGTGGCCCGCGCGATCGATGATATGGGCGCCGAAAATGTCGCAGCCTTCATCGGTGAACCGATCCAAGGTGCCGGCGGCGTGATCATGCCGCCCGATACCTATTGGCCGGCGGTGGTGAAAATCTGCCGCGACCGCGATGTGCTGATCGTCGCCGATGAAGTGATCTGCGGCTTTGGCCGCACCGGCGAATGGTTCGGCAGCACCTATTACGGCTTTACCCCCGATCTGATGACCATCGCTAAAGGCATCACCTCGGGCTACCTGCCAATGGGCGGGGTGATGGTGGCCGATCATTTTGCCGATGTGCTGGAAGCCGGCGGCGATTTTAATCACGGCTACACCACCAGCGGCCACCCGGCCTGTGCGGCCGCCGCCTTGGCCAATATTCGTATTTTGCGCGAGGAAAAACTGGTCGAGCGGGTCAAAACATCGATCGGCCCCTATCTTGCTTCCAAATGGAAAGCGCTGGCAGCGCATCCATTGGTAGGCGAAGCGCGCATGGTAGGGCTAATTGGGGCACTGGAACTCACCCCTAACAAGGAAACTAGAGCGCGTTTCCCCAAACCAGGCGATGCCGGCACGCTGTGCCGTGATTTTGCCTACCGCGAAGGCTTGATTTTACGCGCAACAGGGGATTGCATGCTGGTGGCGCCACCGTTTGTGTTAACCGAGGCCGAGGCCGATACGCTGGTGGCACGCACGCAAGCGGCGCTGGATCAACTGGTGCCGGTATTACACGCAAAAGGGTGGGTGTAGCGGCGCAAACCGCGATAAATTTACCTAGTGGGGGCAGGATTGCAGGAAACATTTGCATACATGGCGATCATCGCCCATGATTTAGTATCGTGACGATCCGCCGCATCAATCTTTCGCCCTATTTGCTCGCCCTGCCAGGGGCCGCCTGGCTTGCGGTGTTTTTTCTGCTGCCGATCAGCCGCCAAGTGGTAACCTCGCTATCGGAAGGGTCGATCGACGATGGCGGGATGAATTTTACCTGGCATTGGCAAAACTACCTCGATGCCGCCCAGCAATTCGCCCCGTGGTTTATCCGCAGCTTTGAATATGCCGCCATCGGCACCGGGCTTGCCATTCTCATCGGCTACCCGCTAGCCTATTTCATCGTCTTCCGCGGCGGCAAATACCGCACTATCCTGCTGTTTCCGGTGATCGTGCCGTTTCTCATAACCTACCTGGTGCGCACGGTATCCTGGCAGGCACTGCTTGCCGATGATGGCATTATTTTGGGGACCATGAAGCATTTGGGCATGTTGCCTGATGGTGCTTATGTTTTGGGCACCACAACGGCCGTGGTGTTCGCCCTGGCCTATAATTTTCTCCCCTTCGCCGTGCTGCCGATCTATGTCAGCCTTGATCGTATCGATCCCGCCTTGCTGCGGGCGGCGGCCGATTTATACGCAAACCCCCTCACCACCTTCCGCCGCATCGTGCTGCCCTTGTCGCTGCCTGGGGTGTTTGCCGGATCGATCCTCACCTTCATCCCCGCCGCCGGCGATTTTGTGAACGCTATGATGCTGGGCAGCCCGCAGCGCCAAATGATCGGCAATGTTATTCAAAGCCGCTATCTGGTCACATTGGATTACCCGCTGGCCGCCGCCGCGAGCCTGGCCCTGATGTTTCTGATGATCGTCGCGGTCACGCTTTACGCCCGGCTGTTCGGCACCGAGGGGCTCACCGGATGAAAACCGCAAAGCTCGGGCGGTTTTTTTCGTACCATCTGCTCACCGCGGCCGCCGGTTTAAGTGTACTTTTTCTGCTCGCCCCGATCGGCATGATGATCGCGCTGTCGTTTAATCAGGTGATTGGACGGTTTGATTTTGTCTGGCACGGGTTTTCCGCCGCCGCCTGGCTACACCCTTTCGCGGTAGACGGGCTTTTGCCGGCGCTGGAAATCAGCATTGTGCTGGCAGTGATCGTTGCCACCATCGCAACCTCCATCGGCACCGCCCTGGCCTATGCCCAGGTGCGCTACAAATTTATCGGCTCCGGCGCGCTTGATCTGATCCTGTTGCTTACCGTTGCAACGCCTGAAGTGATCATCGGCTCGGCTTTGCTGGATTTGTTCGTCGGCTTCCAGGTCGAAACTGGTGTTATCACCATGTTTATCTCCCACGTGATGTTTGATATCGCCTTTGTCACCATCATGGTGAAATCACGGTTGCGCGATTTTGATATCACGCTGGAACACGCGGCGATGGACCTCGGCGCCACACCGGCGCTGGTGTTTCGCCGCATTACCCTACCGCTGATTATGCCATCCATTGTCGCCGCCGGCTTGCTGGCGCTGGTGTTGTCGCTGGATGATTTCATCATCTCAATGTTCGTCTCCGGCCAAGTGGTCACCTTCCCCTTGTTTGTGTGGGGCACCGCGCGCATCGCCATGCCGGCGCAAATTTACGTCATCGGCACGGCGATCTTCTTAACCCTGACCGCCGCCTTGTTTACCACCTTCTTCGTTGATCAGCGGCGCGCCCGCCGCATGGGGCTGACATGACCGCACCACCCGTTATCCGCGTCGAGCATGTCGCGAAATCCTATGGCCCGGTCACCGTGATCGACGATCTCTCGCTCGATATTAAAAAGGGCGAATTCTTAACCCTGCTCGGCCCGTCAGGCTGCGGCAAAACCACCACCTTGCGCATGATCGCCGGCTTTGAAACCCCCGATCGCGGCCGCATTCTGCTCAATGGCGAGGATGTCTCCGATCTGCCGCCCTACAAACGCCCGCTCAACACGGTGTTCCAAAACTACGCGTTGTTTCCACACATGACCGTGCGCGAAAATGTCGCTTTTGGCCCCAAAACCGCCCATGTCGCCGCATCCGAAATTACCAAACGGGTGGATGCGGCGCTGGCCATGATCAACATGAGCGAACATGCCCATAAACGCCCCAGCATGCTATCGGGCGGCCAGCAACAGCGCGTCGCCCTGGCCCGCGCGTTGGTCAACCAGCCGGCCGCCCTGTTGCTTGACGAACCCCTATCGGCGCTCGATGTAAAACTGCGGCGCTCGCTGCAAATCGAGCTCAAACGGATCCAAAGCCAGATCCACACCACATTTATTTTCGTCACCCACGACCAGGAAGAAGCCCTGACCATGTCAAGCCGCATCGCGGTGATGAACAAGGGCCGCATCGAACAATTGGATGTGCCGGAGGTGATCTATAACCGCCCGGCCACACCGTTTGTCGCCAGCTTCATTGGCCATGCCAATCTTATCCCCGCCCGCGTCACCGCCGTCTCCGATGGGGTGGCAAGCCTCGATCTACGCGGTGGCGGCACTATTCGCGCGATGTGCGCGGCCGATCAACCGGTTGGCGGCCAGGCCCTGCTGATGGTGCGGCCCGAACAAATCGACATTCGCAAAAGCGAAGATTCCGGCGCCCATGGTTTCGCCGCACGCCTTGGCAGTATCGATTTTCAGGGTGCGTCGTTTCGCTACGAACTGATCCGCCCCGATGGCAGCCGCGTGATTGCCGCCATGCAGGCGCACGAACGGCCTAAAGGGGCTGCCACCGGCGATGCGGTGCTGGCAAGTTTTGCCCCTGCCGAAGCCTGGGTGATCAACGCAACCCTGCCCGAGACCACAACAACCGAGGAGATTTCCCCATGAGTTTGTTCAACAAGCGCGGGTTAACCCGCCGCGACGCGCTAAAATCAGCCATCGCCAGTGGTGCGGCCTTTGCCGGCGCCACCGGTTTTGATTTGGCCGGTGCCATGCGCCAGGCGCACGCCGAAGGCAAACTGGCTGGCCCGCTGAAAATCAGCAACTGGCCGTTGTACATCGCCAAAGACACTGTGCCCAATTTCGCCAAAAAATTCGGCATCGAAGTGAACTATGTTGAAGATATCAACGACAACGAAAGCCTGTTTGGCAAAGTCGCCCCCATGCTGCGCGCCGGCCACAACCCCGATCGTGATATCATTGTGCCCACCGATTACATGGCCGCACGGTTTGTGCGGCAAAAATGGGTGCAAAAATTTACCAAGGCCGAGGTCCCCAACGCAAAAAACCTGGAGCCCTCGCTGGCCCATCCCGATTGGGATCCCAACCGCGAATACAGCCTGCCCTGGGCCACCGTGTTCACCGGCATTGCCTACAATATCAAACTCACCAAGCGCGAACTCACCTCGGTGAATGATCTGTTCGACCCCGCTTTCAAGGGCCACGTGTCACTGCTCAGCCAGATGCGCGATACCATGGCGCTGGTGATGATGGGCATGGGGGTTGATCCCAGCCGCGCCACCAAAAAAGACTTTGAAGCCGCCGTTGCCAAAGTCAAAGCCGAAGTTGCCAGCGGGCAAATCCGCCAGTTCTTTGGCAACGACTACGGTGCGGCATTGTCGCGTGGCGATATTTGGGTCGCCGTCGCCTGGTCGGGCGATGTTGTGCAGTTGCAAAAAGATAACCCCGATCTGCGCTTCCTGGTGCCCAAAGAAGGTATCTACCGCAGCGTCGATAACATGATGATCCCGATCAAGGCCGCCCATAAGGATGCGGCGCTTGCCTGGATGAACTATGTCTATGATCCCGAAGTGTATGCCGCCATCACCGCCAGCATCAACTATGTGCCACCCGTGGCCGGCACCAAACCGTTCCTCGAAAAACTCGATGCCGGCCTCGCCAAAAGCACGCTGATCTACCCAACCGCGGACACCCTGGCGCGCACCCACGAATTCGTGAAACTGAGCAATGCCGACGACAAAGAATGGAACACGCTGTTCCAAAGCCTGATCGGGCACTAACGCGCAAACGAACGGGCCGGGAGCCGCACAATGAACCCCGGCCCGTTCACCTTTTTCCATCCCTTGCGGGTGCGCTGGGCCGAGGTTGATGCCCAAGGCATTGTGTTCAACCCGCATTACCTGATGTATTTTGATGTCGCTTTTACCGAATACATGCGCGCCATCGGCCTTGCTTACCCCGAAGGGCTTACCGCCATCGGCGCGGATATTTTTGCCGCCAGCAGCCAGCTCAGTTTTCGCGATGCGGCGGCCTATGATGACGTGCTGGCGATTGGCGTGCGCGCCACACAATTGGGCCGCACCAGCTTGGTCGTCGCGTTTTGCGTGTGCCGCGGCAGCGCTACATTGACCGAGGGCCAAACCACTTACGTTGTCGCCGATCGCCTAACCCGCAAGCCGCAGCCTTTGCCAGCCATGCTGACCGAGGCAATTTTGGCCTATGAACAGACCCCGCCGGTGCCCAAACCCCGCTAACGAGATTTCAGTCGGTTTTTTTCTGTTCGCTCGCAAGGCGGCCGATGATCGTTTTGGCACCAGGGGCAACAGGTTTCGGCTTGTTGTTACCAGCCGCCTTGGGCGGGGCTGGCGGTTTTTCTGGCTTCCACAGCATTTTATCGCTGGCCTTTTTCCGCTCCATATCAATCGACCAGCTATGCGGGCGCTGCTTGGCAAAATAATTGCGCACGATTTTACCGAAATACAAATAGTAAGCGGCAAACCACAGCCCGACGCCAAACAGAAACACGATGTGGCCGCGATAATAGCTCAACCATATCAGCACGGTCGTCATCGGCAGCCCCCCAACCGGCCCACGCCAGCATAGCCATCTCTGTCCGGCATCGTAAACATTGCTCAGGCCCTGCGGTTAGTATTACAGTTTTGTGGCAAGCCAGACTAGGCCCCCAACCGGGCACATCAGATCAGGCAGCACACTAAGGGGAGAGAGACGCAACATGACCGCAGGCACTGTCAAGTGGTTTAACCCAACCAAAGGCTATGGCTTCATCGCGCCCGAAACCGGCGGCAAGGATGTGTTTGTGCACATCAGCGCCGTGCAAAAGGCCGGCTTACGCAATCTCAACGAAGGCCAAAAACTGGGGTTTGAGATCGAAGATCAGCAAAATGGCCGCGCAGCGGCGATCAACCTTGCTGCCAGCGACTAGGCCGGCCGCCCAACCAGGCGCAACAGCCACACAAAATTGCGGTGCCTGTCGCGCAATCGTCACCGCTATGTCATCATGCGGACGCAATTTTTTGGCAATGCACTTGGCATGGAAGATCATCCCGCACGACTCGCAACCGCCGCCACTGCCACAGCATTGGCGCCCGCGCGCCTGCCAGTATTCGGCCGGCGCGACAATCAACGCGCCGCCAGCCCCGAACTGCCCTACCAGCGCCACGTCCTACGGCATCTGCGCGCGCTGCGCCGCATGATGTGGCTGGTGCTGTTCACGCCAATATGCTGCCTAGTCCAAACCCTGCTGCTCATGCTGCCAGGCAAAAGCCACGAAGGCTTCGGTAAATTCTATTGGGCCGCGGTAAACAATGCGCTCGGCCTATCGGTGCGCGTCATCGGCCAGCCAGCCAGCCGCCACGGCCCCGATAACTCTGGGCGCCGGGTGATTTACGTGTGCAACCACTCCAGCTGGCTCGACGTGCCCGCCCTCGGCGCCAAGCTCAAAGCCTGTTTTGTGGCAAAGGACGAAGTCGCCGGCTGGCCCGGCATCGGCACCATCGCCCGCCTCGGCCGCACCGTCTATGTCAGCCGCACCCGCCACAAAACCGGCCACGAACGCGATACCATGCAAGACCGCATGGCCTTGGGCGATGATCTTATCCTGTTCCCCGAAGGCACCAGCTCCGATGGTGCGCGGGTATTGCCCTTCCGCTCGGCATTCTTCGCCGCCGCCTACGGCGAGGCCAAACCGCTCATCCAGCCAGTATCAGTGGTCTACGACCGGCTCGAAGGCCTGCCGGTCGGCCACGTCAGCCGCGCCGTGTTCGCCTGGTATGGTGATATGTCGCTAGTACCCCACGCGTTTTCGGTCGCCCAAGTCAGCGGCAAACGGGTCACCCTGCTGTTCCACACCCCCGTAGATCCCGCACACTACCCCGATCGCAAAGCCTTATCGGCCGCCGTCTACGCCATTGTCGCGGATGGCGCCGCCACCTTGCGGCAAAACCGCCCGGCCCGGCCGCTGGCAAGTCCAGGGGCAGTATCTGGGTTAAAACCTGTGGCCGACACCGCCCAGGATGCGGCTTTTGCTTGACCCAAATCGGGGTGCCACGCACATACTGCCCGGGCCCGTAAAATCAGCCCCGGAGGTCAGCGTCCTGCGCCCATCCCCTACTTTCTTTCCGCTCAGCGGTTGACGGCGGCGCCCCGCCCCGCTTTCTCCTGCCGCAAACCTTCCCGAATGATCGGGCAGGCGGATGCGGAAAGTTGCCGTCGATGACGAGCCCCCCTACCCCCACACCTACGCCAATCCTAAAAAACACCAAGCGCCTGCACGTCATCACCTGGGGCTGCCAGATGAACGTGTACGATAGCGCCCGCATGGAAGATGTCCTGGCCCCGCTAGGCTACGGCCCCACGGCAACGCCCGATGATGCCGACATGATCATCCTAAACACCTGCCACATCCGCGATCGCGCCACCGAAAAAGTATTTTCCGAACTCGGCCGCCTGCGCCTGATCAAAAATGCCCGTGCCGATCAAGGCAAACCAACTGTGCTGGCCGTGGCGGGCTGTGTAGCCCAAGCCGAGGGGGCCGAAATTTTATCTCGCGCCCCTTACGTGGATATCGTGCTCGGCCCGCAAACCTATCACCGCCTGCCCGAAATGGTCGCCCGCGCCGCGCGCGCCGGCGGTGCCGTGATTGATACCGACTTCCCCGCCGAATCGAAATTCGATTTTCTACCCGAAACCCGTGCCCCCGATCACGCCCACGCGGTGGCCGCGTTTCTCTCCATTCAGGAAGGCTGCGACAAATTCTGCTCGTTCTGCGTGGTGCCCTACACCCGCGGCGCCGAAATGAGCCGCTCGACCGCCTCCATTATGGCCGAAGCCCGCCATCTGGTCGCCAACGGTGCGCGCGAAATCACTTTGTTAGGCCAAAACGTCAATGCCTGGCACGGCGAAAACCACCGCGGGCAGCCATCCACCCTAGCCGATTTACTCACCGAACTTTCCGACATCCCAGCACTATTGCGCCTGCGCTACACCACCTCGCACCCGCGCGACATGGATGATGCCCTCATCGCCACCCACAAAAACCTGCCCAAAGTGATGCCGTTCATGCACCTCCCCGTGCAATCGGGGTCAGATCGCATCCTGGCCGCGATGAACCGCCAGCACACCACCGCACATTTCCTCTCCATCATCGACCGCCTACGCGATGCCCGCCCCGATATCGCACTCAGCTCCGATTTTATCGTCGGCCACCCCGGCGAAACCCCCGCCGATTTCGATGAAACCCTAAAACTGATCGATCGCGTCGGCTTCGCCCAGGCGTTCAGCTTTAAATACTCACCCCGCCCTGGCACCCCGGCCTCAGGCGCGCCAAATCAGGTGCCAGAACCGGAAAAAGACCGCCGCCTACAGCTGCTGCAGGACCTCTTGGCGGTTCAGCAAGCCGCATTTTTACAATCCTGCGTCGGCCTCGATGTGCCAGTGCTGATCACCGGCCCGGCCCGCCACCCCGGCCAAATCATGGGCCGCTCGCCCTGGCTGCAACCCGTTCACCTGATCGGCCCGCAAAGCTTGATCGGTCAGGAAACCACCGTGCGTATCCTCGATGCCCACCGCAATTCACTCTCTGGAGCCCCCTCAACGGAAAAGGTCTGCGCTTGACACACATCTCGCAAAACCACTCACCCGTATCCGCAGGCGCGCAAGGCCGCGCCACCACCCTCAGCTTCGGCGACAACGCCCTGCTCGGCCAGTTGCTCGGCGAACACGACCGCAATCTGGTGCGGCTGGAACAGGGCTTTGGCGTGCGGCTAGCCTGCCGCGGCAACCGCTTAGCCATCAGCGGCGAACCAGGGGCGGTGGCCGCCACCGAAGCGGCGCTGAAAAGCCTGTGGCAGCGGCTAGAACGCGGCCAGGGTGTGGCCAGCTGCGATGTCGATGCGGCCATCCGCATGTTAACCGCCAGCGAAGATGATCCGCGCCTGCCACTATCCGATCTGCCCGCCATCCGCACCCGCCGTGGTGCCGTTGGCCCGCGCTCCCCCGGCCAGTTTGCCTATATGGAAACACTTAGCCGCCACGACATGGTATTTGCCTTAGGCCCGGCCGGCACCGGCAAAACCTATTTGGCCGTCGCCCAAGCGGTGGCCATGCTGCTGGCCGGCCGGGTGGAACGCATCGTGCTGTGCCGCCCAGCCGTTGAAGCCGGCGAACGCCTGGGTTTTCTGCCCGGCGACCTGAAAGAAAAAATCGACCCCTATTTGCGCCCGCTCTACGATGCCCTGCACGACATGATGCCGGGCGATCAGGTGCTGCGCCGCATGGGCACCGGCGAAATTGAAGTGGCACCGCTGGCCTTTATGCGCGGCCGCACCCTGGCCCACGCCTTTGTCATTCTCGATGAAGCGCAAAACACCACCGAAGCCCAAATGAAGATGTTCCTCACCCGCATGGGCGATGGCACCCGCATGGTGGTCACCGGCGACCTCACCCAAATCGATCTACCCACCGGCACCCGATCAGGCCTGCGCGATGCGGTGGAAACCCTGGAAGGCGTGCAAGGCATCGGCTTCACCCGCTTCTCCACCCGCGATGTGGTGCGCCACCCGCTGGTCGGCCGCATCGTTGATGCGTATGATCAACGCGCAACCGCAGCGCGGGAGTTACACAGGTGAAATGCACGGGTTAAGGGAAGACTCTTCTTTTTCTGAAGAAAAAGAAGCAAAAAGACTTTTATCATGCTGGGCCTGGGGCAACGCTGCCACCGCGCTCACCGAGCCAGCGTTAAAAAAGTCTTTTTTGTTTCTTTTTTCGTAACTGCCCAGGTAGGCGACTCGGATAGTAATTGACCGGTTACGGTGTG
>JBBARC010000042.1:0-33081 GCA_040400005.1 Acetobacteraceae bacterium
TTTGACGCTGGTTCGGCAAACGCGGTGGCAGAGGTGCCCCTGTCCCCGCATGACAGAAGTCTTTTTGCTTCTTTTTCGGAAGTCAAAAGAAGAGTCTTACCTTCACCCGATTGCCCTGCCGCCCCGCTTTCTGGCCCTAGCCGCAGTGCCGAAACTGTGGCTGCATCGGTGGCTATAAAATTTCGGGTGCGGGCGGGAATGGTTAAGCGGCGGGTGATTGGGGCGTACGGGCTGTTTAATTTGCCGCTGGCGGTGGTGGGGTTGCCGCTGGTTATTTTTATTCCGCCTTTGTATGCGGTTGATCTGGGCGTGTCGCTGGCCGCGGTCGGCCAGGTGATGATGCTGGCGCGTATTGCCGATGTGGTGATCGACCCGCTGATCGGGGTTGCCTGCGATCGGTTTCCCACCCCGTTAGGCCGCCGCCGGCCGTGGATTTTTGTAGGCGCCCTGCTGACCATGCTGGGGGTGATAAAAGTGTTTGTGCCGCCGGCCGGTGTGGGGGCGCTGTATTTGCTGGGCTGGATCAGCGTGCTGTATCTAGGCTGGTCGCTGGCAACCATCCCGTATTTGGCGTGGGGGTCCAATTTATCCAGTGATTATCACGAACGATCGGTGATTGCCGGCACCCGCGAATTGTTTACGTTTGTTGGCGTAATGATGGCGGGCGCGGCGCCGGCGATTTTGCCGCACGCGCCGGGCAGCGCGGCGGCGGTGGCAACCCTTGCGCATTTAATCCTGTGGTTATTGCCGCTGGCTATGCTGGTGTTGTTTTTGGCGGTGCCAGAGCCGCGTGTTGCGGCCCATCGCGGCCATGGGTTTGCCGAGGCGTTGAAACTATTATGGCGCAATCTGCCCTTTCGCCGATTGATGAGTGCCAGCTTGCTGGGCGGCATAGGCTCCGCCATCAATGCGTCGCTGCTGGTGATGTTTTACCGCGAAATGGATTTGGGCGGGCATACCAACGCCCTGGTGAGCATTTATTTGTTTTCAGCGATCGTCGGGGTGCCGCTGTGGGTGTGGCTGGCGCGGCGCATTGGCAAGCATCGCGCGCTGGTGGCTGGCAGTTTATGGGGCTGCCTGTGGTTTGCCATGGTGCCGTTTGTGCCACCCGGGCATTTTGCTTTGCTGGCGATAATTAACCTCATGACTGGGTTGGCGATTGGCGCGGCACCGGCACTGGGGGCGTCGATGGCGGCCGATGTGATTGATCTCGATGCGTTACGTGCCCGGCGGGATCGTTCCGCGTTATTCTTTTCGTTGTGGAGCATGGCGGCCAAGTTTACCGGCGCCATTGGTATCGGCATTGCCTATCCGGTGCTGGGGTTTTTGGGATGGCGCGCCGATGGCCATGGCGGGCCGCATGCGCATTTCGCGCTGGTGGCAATGTATTGCCTGGTGCCGATTGGGTTTTGGCTGGCGGCCGTTGCTTTGCTGTGGAATTACCCGATCGACCGGGTGCGCCAGGCGCGCATTGCCGGCTTGGTAAAGCGCCGGTTTGGGCGTTAGGCAGGAAAAATTATTCGGCCAGCAGCGCAGTTTTGGCCCGTGCCAATTCAGCCCGCAACGCGTCACTTGGCGTTGGTTCCTGCAGGTTTAATTTTTCCAGCGCGTGGATCATGGCTTCTACCACCACAAGCCGGGTGTACCATTTATTGTCGGCGGGCACGATAAACCAGGGGGCGTCTTCTGTGGCGGTGGCGCGGATCGCCGCTTGGTAAGCATCCTGATAGGCGGCCCAATGCTGGCGTTCGCAAAGATCAGATATTGAGAATTTCCAGTTTTTGTCAGGTTCATCGATCCGCGCTAAAAACCTCCGCTTTTGTTCATCTTTTGATATATTCAGGTAAAATTTCAGAACAACGATACCTTGCCGGGCAAGGTAGGTTTCAAAATTGGCGATATCTTCTAAGCGATGTTTCCAGAATTTTTTGCCGCGAACGGCATCGGGCAGTTTTTGCTGGTCGATCACTTCGCTGTGCACGCGCGCTACCAGCACTTCTTCGTAATGGCTGCGGTTAAAAATGCCGATATGGCCGCGTGGCGGCACCGCGCGGCTGATGCGCCACAAAAAACCGTGCGCCAAATCTTCTGGGCCTGGCTGCTTAAAACTGGTGGCCTGCACACCCTGCGGGTTAACCCCGGTCATCACATGGCCAATGGTGCCATCTTTGCCGGCGGCGTCCATCGCCTGAAACACCGCCAGCAAGGCCCAGCGATCTTGCGCAAACAAACGTTCCTGCAACTGGGCCAGGCGGGCGACACCCGCCGCCAGCAGCGCATCGGCGCGGCTGTGATCGACATGGCCGCCGCCTAGATCATCGGGGGCGTAGTCTTTAATATGAAAATGCGTGCCATCGGTGACCCGGTAGCGCCCGAGAATTTTGGAAAGATCGTGGATTTTGCCCGATTTTTTGGACATCACTCGGCCCGTTTGATGGCAGGGGTTGCCGGCGCTTGGCAGGTTGGCATCATTTCTATGCGGTTGATATTGACGTGCGCGGGCAGGGAAATGATCCAGGCCACGGCTTCGGCAATGTCGGTGGCGGTTAGCGGCGTGGTGCCTTGGTACATGGCCGCCGCTCGATCGGTATCACCATGAAAACGCACAGTGGAAAATTCGGTGCCGCCGCATAAACCCGGCTCAATGACGCTGACCCGCACATTGGTGCCGATCAGATCGGCTTTTAGGTTCAGCGTGAATTGCGCGACAAACGCTTTGGTGGCGCCATAAATATGGCCGCCGGGATAGGGGTAAACCCCCGCCGTGCTGCCGAGATTAACCACGTGGCCGCGATTGCGTGCGCGCATGCCGGGCAACAGCGCGCGGGTGATGTGGGTAAGGCCGGTGATGTTGGTCGCAATCATACGATCCCAATCGGCCAGATCGGCGTCTGCCGCCGGGCCCAAACCCAACGCCAAGCCTGCGTTATTCACCAGCACGTCGATCTCGCCAAACCCTGCCGGCAACGATCCCGGCAGGGCGGCAACAGCCGCGGCATCGGAGACATCCAGCGTGTGCGCGCAGGCCGCGGCGCCCAATTCTGCGGCCAAGGCGGCAAGCCGATCATGGCGGCGCCCGGTGAGCACAACTTGCCAGCCATCAGCCACCAGCCGGCGGCTGATGGCTTCACCAAACCCGGCGGTGGCGCCAGTGACTAACGCGGTGCCTTTCACAGGACAATGATTTCCACTGGGATATTGCCGCGGGTGGCTTTGGAGTAGGGGCACACTTGGTGCGCGGTGTTGGCAAGGCGCTCGGCTTCGGCGTGATCCACGCCGTCGATTTTCACTTTTAGCACGGCGGACAGGCTGTAATCATGGCCGTTGATGTTCAGCGTCACTTCCCCGGTGACACTCACCGCATCGGGCTTGAGCTTGCCGGGGCCGGCGACTGCCATGATGGCCGAGCCAAAACAGGCAGCGTAGCCTGCGGCAAACAGCTGTTCGGGGTTGGTTGCGCCGGTTTTGCCCGATCCGGGCAGGGCGGTTGGCAGATCGAGGGCGCCGTCGCTGCTCAGCACCCGGCCAGACCGGCCGGCGGTGGCGGTGGCAATTGCGGTATAAGCCATGGTCTCAAAAACTCCGGTTGGGGGAACATAAAAGGGCGTTTGTTGAACCCTGTTCAATGGGCGCTGGTCAATGCGCCCGGCAATCGGGTGAGCGCCCAAAAAAATAAGAAGTTTCTTTTTTCTGGAGAAAAAAGAAACAAAAAAGACTTTTTTGACGCTGGTTCGGAGAACGCGGTGGCAGGGTTGCCCCAAGCCCAGGATTACAAAGGTCTTTTAACGTCTTTTTCGGAAGTCAAAAGAAGAGTCTTGCGTTCACCCGATTGCCCTGGGTCAATGAGGGGTAAAGCGCACCGATACCGGGCAGTGATCGGATAAATGGGCGCGGTCGCGCGCCGCCTGTTCGCGGTACACCAGCACACTCAGCGACCCCGGCACCAGCCAGCTGCGGGCCGGGCCGCCGGCAAAAATATGGTCGATAAACCCCTCGCCGCCCCAGCACGGGTTGGCAAACCCCGCTGTGGCACGGGTGAGTGGTGCGGCGGCGGTCAGCGCCGCCCCCAGGGGTTCGGGGCGATCGAATTGGCGGTTGAAATCACCGAGCATGATAAAAGCGGTGCCACTGGCCGCCCGGGCACGGGCCCAATCGGCCAAAACCGGGGTTTGCTGCCATAGTTGGGTGCAGGCCTGACCAAGTTTGGACGCCGGCTGCGGCCGGTCAAGTGGGGCGCGCGCGCAGCCCGATTTCAAGTGCACCGCCAGCACGCGCAAGCTGGTGGTACCTGCGCCGCTGATGGTGGGCACGGTGAGGGTGAGGTCTAGCCCGGCGCGCAGGCTGTGGCGCGACCCGGTCGGCACTTCCAGTGCAACCACATCGGGGTTGCGAGCAACCACAATATCGCGCCGTACAGCGATACCCACCCGTTGCACCACATCCTGATCAATCAGTTCAATGCGATAGCGCGCAGGATTAAACACCCTTGCTGCAACACTGGCACCATCGACCTCCTGAAACGCAATGATGTCGGCATCCAGCTTGTCTGCGTATGTGCGTAACCGGGTAAAATCATCGGGCGTGCGGCCCTGTACATCATCTGGCAAGGCGGGGTCGCCGGTGGGCCGGCCGGTCAGCCAGTTCAAATTCCAGGTGGTTATTTTAAGTGCCTGCGCCGCCACGGGGTTTGCGAAAATCAGGGGGGGTACGAAAATTGCGGCCATCAAAAGCAAAATTTGCCGCGTTCTGGTTTTTGCCGCTATGCACATTGGGCCAAATCCTGGTTTTGGGCAGATCTGCCGCGCGCTCACCCCCTAGCGGTAGGCGGCGCTGCGCATTACAGAAAACACAATGAACTCTTTGCCCGAAGATCTCCCGCTGCGCTACAATGATGCCGGGCTTATACCGGTGATCACTCAGGCCCACGACACGCTGGAAGTGTTGATGATGGCATGGATGAGCCGCGAAGCCGTGGAAGAAACCCTGCGCACCGGGGAAGTGACCTATTTTTCGCGCAGCCGCAAAGGCTTGTGGCGCAAGGGGGAACGGTCGGGGCAGGTGCAGAAACTGGTCGATTTCCGCGTTGATTGCGATAATGATTCCATTCTGCTGCTGGTGCGCCAAGTGGGGGTTGCCTGCCATACCGGGCGGCGCAATTGTTTCTATCGCTCGGTAAAAGACGGCGAATCGGTGGAGCTGTTCAAGCCGCTGGTGAACCCGTCGGATTTGTACGGCTGAGCACGCCCACGCCTGCCAAACTGATCTGGATACTGGCGGGGGAAGCCAGCGGCGATGTGCTGGGGGCGCGGTTGATCGGCGCTTTACGCAAGCAGCGGCCCGATCTGCGCTTTGCCGGCGTCGGTGGGGTGCGTATGGCGCAAACCGGGTTTTGCTCGCTGTTTCCCATGAACGATCTGGCGGTGATGGGCTTGGCGGAAATTTTGCCGCGCATCCCGCTGCTGCGCCGCCGGCTTGCCGAGGCGCGCGCCGATATTGTGGCGCAAAAACCCGATCTTGTGGTGACCATCGACAGCCCCGGTTTTACCCACCGCCTGCTGCGCGCCATCGCCCCTTTGGGGATAAAACGGGTGCAGTATGTCGCCCCGCAAGTATGGGCGTGGCGCGAACACCGGGTGCGCAAATTTCCCGGGCTGTGGGACGAGCTGCTGTGCCTGCTGCCGTTTGAACCGGCGTTTTTTGCCGGTCACGGCTTGCGCGCCCGCTTTGTCGGCCACCCGGTGCTGCAATCGGGCGCCGATCAGGGCGATGCCGCGCGGTTTCGCGCCCGCCACCATATTGGGGCGGACGCAAAAATTGTGGTGCTGATGCCGGGCAGCCGGGCCACCGAAGCGCCGCGCTTGCTGCCCGTGTTTGCGCAAACCATGGCGGCGCTTGCCAAAACCATACCGGGGGTGGTGGCGGTTATCCCGGTATCCGCCGTGGTGGCCCCGGTGGTGCTGGCCGCCGCCAAATTGTTTCCCACGCCGCCGGTGCTGGTGGTGGATATCGGCGACAAGCACGATGCTTATGCCGCCGCCGGTGCGGCATTGACCAAATCGGGCACATCCACGCTGGAACTCGCCTTGGCCGGGGTGCCAATGGCGGTAACCTACCGGGTAAACCCGATCACCGCGGCGCTAGCCAGGCGCCTGATCAAAGTACCGTATGTAGCAATGGTAAATTTGCTGGCCGGCGGCGCCCTGGTGCCAGAATTGCTGCAGGCCGACTGCGCCCCCAAACCGCTGGCCGCGGCCTTGGTGAAACTGCTCACCGACCCCCTGGCGGCCGCCACCCAGCGTGCGGGATTTGCCGCGGTGATGAACAGTTTGCGGGTGGCGGGTGGCGAGCCTTCAGATGCGGCTGCGCGTGCTATCCTCGATTGCCTTGATCAACCCTGAGGCAATGGCGGTGTTGCGCGATTTTTCCATGCTGGCGGTCACCGCAATGGCCGCCGCCAGGGCACGCCTGCCGGCGGCCGCATCGACCAGCACCGGGGCACCATCCAGGCAAGATGCGGCAAAAGCGGCATGTTCGGCGGCCAGCACATCGTGGTCTTGCCAGGTGACCTCTTCGAGCAAAAACCCATCGGTGCCGGGGATCGGCAGGCCCTGATCGCGCCCGATCATGGTGAGCGTGCGTGCGACGAAATCGGCCGACAGATACCCTTCTTCAGAAAACAGCCGCATTTTACGCTCGGTTTTCAGCGAAATACGGCTGGCGGTGATGGTGGCGACGCAGCCATTCACAAACCGCACCCGGGCATTGGCGATATCTTCATGGGCGGAGGAAACGGCGGCCCCCATGGCATCGACGCTTTCGATATCGCTGTTGACCAGTGCCAGCACCAGATCGAGATCGTGGATCATCAGATCGAGAATAACCGAGACATCGGTGCCGCGTGGTTTGAACGGGGCGATGCGGGTGGCTTCAATAAACAATGGCCGGGTGATGCGCGCGGCAATGGCATCGTGCTCGGCCGAATAGCGCAGCAAATGGCCAACCTGCAGCACGCGGTTGGCGCTGTGGGCCAGGGCTGCCAGGGCATCGGCCTGGGCCAAATTTGCCGCGATCGGCTTTTCGATCAGCACGTGGCGCCCGGCATTTAGGGCATGCTGGGCGAGGTCAAAATGGGTGTCGGCTGGCGTTGCGATCACCACGGCATCGGCCGCGGCCAGCAGATCGGCCAGTGCCAACACCGGCACGCCGCCGAGTTCACGCGCCACCATGCCGGCACGATCGGCGTTGGGGTCGGCGATGCCAACCAGGGCCGCGCGCGGGCTGGCGGCGATTTTTTGCGCATGGAAGCGGCCGAAATGGCCGGCGCCGATGACGCCGATGCGAAGGATGCTCATGGTGGTGTGATGCGCTGAACGATGGGGGGGGGCAATCGGGTGAAAAGTAAGACTCTTCTTTTTCCGAAGAAAAAGAAGCAAAAAGACTTTTGTAACGCGGGGCCTGAGGCAGCCCTGCCACCGCGTTCTCCGAACCAGCGTCAAAAAAGTCTTTTTTCTTTCTTTTTTGCATTCACCCGATTGCCCTGGTCACCTTGCCCAACCCCGGCGCAAGCGGGCATGTCTGGCCTTGCACACCACCGGGGCCCAAAACCATGCAACGCATTTTGATTGCCAACCGCGGCGAGGTTGCCGTGCGCGTTGCCCGTGCCGCCGCCGATCTGGGCATTGCGACCGTGGCGGTGTGGGCCGCCGATGATGCCGGGGCGCCATACTTGGCCACTGCCACCACGCAGGCAGCGCTGCCAGGGCAAGGGGCGGCGGCCTATTTGGACATTTCGGCGCTCATCACTATCGCCACCGCCAATGGATGCGATGCGCTGCACCCCGGCTGGGGGTTTGTCAGCGAACAGGCGGCATTGGCGCACGCCTGCGATGAAGCCGGCATTACCTTAATTGGCCCCAGTGCCGCCCATCTGGCCTTGTTTGGCGATAAAGCCCGGGCGCGCGAGCTTGCCGTGCTGTGCGGTGTGCCCGTGGCGATGGCCGCCGATGATGTGGCTGGCGCACGCGCATTGCTGGCCGGCGGGCCGATTATGTTGAAAGCGGCGGCCGGTGGTGGGGGCCGTGGCATGCGCGAAGTGCACGATGCGGCGGTGCTGGATGGGGCTTGGGCGGCGGCATCCTCGGAAGCGTTGCGGGCGTTCGGCGATGGCACCATTTTTGCCGAACGCTTAATCAGCCAGGCCCGCCATATTGAAGTGCAAATCGCCGGTGATGGCCACGATGTGGTGAGCTTGGGCACGCGCGATTGCACCCTGCAACGCAACCGCCAAAAACTGGTGGAAACCGCGCCCGCCCATGCGCCCGCCGCCATAACCGAGGCGGCGCTCACCATGGCCCGCACGGCCGGCTACCGGAGTTTAGGCACCTGGGAGTTTTTGGTGTTTGATGGCGGCTTTGTGTTTATCGAGGTTAATGCCCGGCTGCAGGTGGAACATACGGTGACCGAAGCGGTAACCGGGCTTGATCTGGCGGCGATTCAAATTCGGTTGAGCCAAGGGGCAAGCTTGGCCGCGCTGGGGCTTGACGTGCCGCCTAACCCGCGCGGGTTTGCCATGCAGATGCGCATAAATGCCGAACGTTTATTGGCAAGTGGCGATGCGGTGCCCACCGGCGGCACAATTGCGCGCTTTGTGCCACCCAGTGGGCCAGGGATACGGGTGGATCATGCCGCCGGCGAAGGCTTTGCCCTGTCGGTGGCGTTTGATAGTTTGCTGGCCAAACTGATTGTGCATGCGCCTGATCGGGACGCCGCCATAATCCGCGCACGGCGCGCGTTGGATGAGTTTGTGGTGGCCGGCGTTACCACCAATATTTTGGTGCACCAAAAACTGCTGGCCATGCCAATGGTGATTGCCGATACCATTGATACGCGGTTTGTTGATCGCAACGCGGCTCACCTTGCTATGGCGCCAAGTGTTGCGATCGGCGATGAACCCGCGGGCAGTGCCACTGCGCGCGCGCCGATGCCGGGATCGGTGGTGGCCGTTCACGTCGCCATTGGTGATGCGGTGGGCCGCGGTGCGACAATTGCCGTGATTGAAGCGATGAAGATGCAAATGCCGGTGTTGGCGCCGGCCAGCGGTATTGTGCGCGCGCTGCACGTGGGCTTGGGCGATGTGCTGGCCGACAGCCAGGCGGTGGCGGTGCTCGACCTGACCCATGCCGGCGATATTTTGGCGGTTGATGAAACGGTTGATCTGGATTTTGTCCGCGCCGATCTCGCCGCCTTAAATGCGCGCCTGCACACAACGCTGGATGCCGGCCGGCCAGATGCGGTGGCCCGGCGCCACGCGGCCGGCAAACGCATGGTGCGCGAAAATTTGGGCGATTTATTCGATTCCGGCAGTTTTGCGGAATACGGCGGCCTGGCGCTGGCCGCCCAACGGCGCCGCCGCAGTATGGAAGAATTGATCCGCGTCAGCCCGGCCGATGGCTTAGTTGCCGGTATTGGCACGGTGGACGAAAAACCAACCGCAGCACTGGCCTATGATTACACGGTGATGGCTGGCACCCAAGGTTTTATGAACCACAAAAAAACCGACCGCCTGCTGCGCGTGGTACACGATACGCAACTGCCGCTGGTGCTGTTTGCCGAAGGTGGTGGTGGCAGGCCAGGCGATACCGATGTGATGGGGGTCGCCGGCCTCGATCTTTCAACCTTTGCAGCGTTTGCCAGGCTATCTGGCCGTGCGCCGGTGCTGGGTATTGCATCCGGCTATTGTTTTGCCGGCAATGCCGCTTTGCTGGGGTGCTGCGATACCATTATCGCCACCCAAGATAGCAGCATCGGTATGGGCGGCCCGGCGATGATCGAAGGCGGCGGTCTGGGCGTTGTGGCGCCCGAGCTGGTTGGCCCTGTATCGGTGCAAGTGCCCAATGGGGTAATTGATTTACTGGTGGCGGATGAAGCAGCCGCGGTTATCCAGGCGCGCCGGTATTTGGGCTATTTTTCCGCTGTTGTGCGTGATTTCACTTGTGCCGATCAACGAAATTTACGGGCTTGTGTGCCAGAAGACCGCAAACGTATTTATGCCATGCGCGGGTTGATTGATATTTTGGCCGACACGGATTCTGTGCTTGAACTGCGCGAAAAATTTGCCCCCGGCATGATCACCGCCCTGCTGCGTATTGGTGGCAATGCCATGGGGGTGATTGCCAACAACCCGGCCTATTTGGGTGGCGCCATCGATGCCACTGGCGCCGACAAAGCGGCGCGATTTCTGCAACTGTGCCAAGCACACGGCCTGCCGGTGCTATCGCTGTGCGACACACCCGGCTTTATGGTCGGCACCGATATCGAACGCGCAGCCCAGGTGCGCCACGTCTGCCGCATGTTTGTGGTTGGTGCCAACCTAACCGTGCCGCTGTTTTGCGTGATCCCGCGCAAAGGCTATGGCTTGGGCGCCATTGCCATGGCCGGCGGCGGTTTTCACGAAAGCCATTTCACCATCGCCTGGCCATCCGGCGAATTTGGCGGCATGGGGCTGGAAGGGGCGGTGCGCCTCGGCTACCGGCGCGAATTAGAAGCGATTACCGATGTCGGCGAACGCCAGGCGATGTTTGAAAAGATGGTGGCCAAACTTTATGCCGAAGGCCAAGCCATGAACATGGCGGCATTTTTGGAAATTGATGCAGTGATCGACCCCGCCGAAACGCGCGATTGGATTTTGCGCGGCCTCAAATCCGCAGGTCCCAGGAAGGCTGGGGCTGGGCGTTCGGCTGCGCGCTTCATCGATACATGGTGACAAGACGCGCGGCGGTTGCGTTAAAGCGAGACGATTTTTTGCCCAACCCCATTACCTTGTAGCCGCGCGGCACGTGTGCGATGCGCTTGCCGCACGCGATATACGCATCGGCGCGGCGGCGGATGCTGTGGCGCCCGTGGCTTTGCCAAATGCGGCTAAATAAATTAGCGTTCGGCATAGTTTAACCCGGTCTATCGGCGCCTGGGTGAGTGCCCCATCGCCGGTAGATCATGTCGGACCGCGACGCTGCGGCCAAGGACCGAATATGCACCGTTTTACCGATAAGATTGTGATTGTTACCGGCGCCGGGTCGGGCATTGGCGCCGCCACCGCCGAACGTTTTGCCCAGGAAGGGGCGGCCGTTGTGCTGGCCGGGCGGCGGCTAGACAAATTGCTGCAGGTCGCAGCCCCGTTCGATCCCGCTAAAACATTGGTGTGCCAAACCGATGTGGCGCAGCGTGATCAGGTGGTGGCGCTGGTTGCGGCAACAATCGCAAAATTCGGCAAGCTCGATGTGCTGGTGAATAACGCCGCCATTGGTGCATTTGGTGCGTTCACCGATGCCACCATGGAAGAATGGCGCCAGGTGATGGCGGTAGATGTCGATGGGGTATTCTATGGCTGCCAAATCGCTATGCCGCATTTGCTAAAAAGCGGCGGTAACATCATCAACGTGTCATCGGTTTCCGGCTTAGGCGGTGATTGGGGCATGAGTTTGTATAATACCGCCAAAGGGGCGGTCACCAACCTTACCCGTTCGCTGGCGCTGGAGTTTGGCGGGCAGGGGATGCGGGTAAATGCGGTTAACCCCAGCCTGACATCCACCGAAATGACCGCGCCGATAGAAGGGTTTGCGCCGCTGATGGCCAAATTTTTTGAACGTATTCCGTTAGGCCGGGCGGCAATGCCAAGTGAGGTGGCCGCGGTGATTGCATTTTTGGCAAGTGATGACGCAAGCTTTGTCAACGGCGTGAATTTGCCGGTGGATGGCGGGGTAGGGGCATCCAACGGTCAGCCACGTATTGGGGCGGGCTAAAACTTTTGGGGTACGTTCCGCGCGATGGGTTGGCAGGTGTCGTGGTCATCCTTCGCGCGGATCGGTGTCTATCCGAATGCGGGCAAGCTTTGTTGCTGAAATTTTCCAGCCATCCGCGGTGCGGCGGTAGGTATCGTGGTAATGGCCAAACCCGCGCAAGGCGCTAAACGGCAGCACGGATGCGGGATCTTCCACCCACAAAAAATCCTGCATCGGCCATATCGCGGTTGCGTGATCAGCGCTGTGCACGGTGATTTCGGGCGCAAACCCGTGGTGCGCTGTGGTAACGCCCGCCAGCACCGCCATCACCTGGCCAATGAACCCATCAATATCCTGCATCAGCATATGGGTATTGGCATCGGGCGGCGCATCATCGCGAAAATCAGTGATCGCATCATCGGTGAAAACAGATCGCAGCAAAACTTTATCTTTGCTATCCACCGCACGCCAGTAGCGGGCTTTGAGGTTGCGGATATCGTCGATCGCCAAAAGTTTTTCCAGGTCCATGGACATGCCGTTTATTCCCGGTAGGCGGTGACAATATCGCCAATCGCCGCTTTGATATCGTTACGGCGATACCCCAGCAATGCAGTTTCATCGGCATCAGGCTGATAGAACAAACTGTTGCCGCGGCCGAAGTAAATGGCTGCATCTGGCAGTAGCGGATGTTCCTGATCCTGTGCCAGCGGCGGCGCAGTGCCGGCATGGGTAAAAAACATGCCAAAATAACCTGCGAAACTCAGGTTTTCGTCACCCACCAAATACGCATGGCCATTAACCCCGCGCAGCAAAGCGCCCTCAATCGCTTCCGATAAAGACTGGGTAGATATAAAATTCACTCCCCCAGGTGGGGCAAACGCCGGGATCGGTAGTTGCCCTTGGGCATACTGCGTGTAGGCTTTAAACATCGGGATCAGCAGCCCCGGCACATGGCCCACCACAAACGGGGCATTGACACTGACCACGCGAAAATTTTCACTGTGCAAGGCGCGCGCGCCTTCGCAGGCTGCCTTGCGGGAAGCAACGTAGCTGTTGCTGGCGACAAGGTTTGGCATAGCTTGCGGATAAAAACTGCCCACCTGAACCGCGTGGCGCACACCGGCGGCTTTGGCTGCCGCAAAAAACGCTGGCACCGCCTGCGCATTGGCGCGATCCCAATGCGCATCGGCCCGCGTACCCGGCGGTAAATGGCGAATATCATTGCCGGCCGCAAACACCAGCGCATCGTATCCGGTAAGCGGTGTTTCGCCGGGGCTTGCGACATAATCACAGCGTACATAGGGCAGGGATGCCAAGCTGCTCGCCGGTTGCGCTGGGTTACGCCCGGCAATGGTCACGTCGTGCCCTTGTTTACGCAGATGCAAGGCTGCATGTCCGCCGATCATTCCGGTACCGCCAACCACTAAAACACGCATTTTTCTTATCCCCAAAATTTTGCTTTTATGTGTGCTGATCAGATATTCATGCCGTTGCCGGTGATCACCGGCATGTTGGTCCAGGTGTGCTTGGGGTCGCGGTACCAGCCGGCCGCCGCCAGCGCGCCACCATCCACGTGCAGCGTGGTGCCGGTGATCCAGCCTGCCAGGTCGCTTGCCAAAAACAGCGCCGCCCCTGCCATATCGCGCGGCTGGCCGTGGCGGCCTAGCGGTATCCAGCGCTGTATGTGGTCGCGGTGTTCTGGCGCTATTACCAGGGTTGTTGGCACTTGCGGGGTTTCGGTGGTTTCGGGTGCAATCGCGTTTACCCGCACACCGGCCGGCCCTAATTCCAGCGCCAGGCTTTGGGTAAAGCCGGTGATGGCGGCTTTAAACGCGCCATACACCGCGCAGTTAGGGATGCCCCTAAAAGCCTCGATCGAGGATATGTTGACAATGGCGCTACCAGCACCCGCTTTACGCAGGGCCGGTATGGCGGCGCGGGTAGTTGCAAAAACCTGGCCCAAGTTGATTGCGTAAAGCCGATCTATCTCCGCATCGCTGAAATTTTCAAACGGTTTGGCAAGGTTGAGAAAATCACCGCAATTATTTATCAGCACGTCAATCGCGCCAAAGTGGGCAAGGGTTGCGCCGACAAACTGCGCCGGCACGGCGGGATCGGTGATGTCGCCGTCTAGCACCAAGGCGGGCATTTGGGCTTGCGCAAGCGTTGCGCGCAGATCGGCAGCACGGGCGGGGTCAATGTCGATTGCCGCGATATTGGCGCCGCTTGCTGCAAACGCATCGGCGATAGCGCGGCCAATGCCGGCCCCGGCCCCGGTGATCAGCACGGTTTTCCCGGCAAAATTGAGCATCTGCGCGTACCCCCTGGCGGTGCTGTCTGCTGCGGCCCGTCCAAGCGCAATGTTTGGCGGGATTGGCGGACGCGTCAATGTTTGGGCAGCCAGGGCCTGTTTATCTGCCCCGTAACAGCGCGTGGACCAGCATATCCAGCCCACTCAAAAATTTTGACCGCGCCGCTTTGGTCAGCGTTGGCGGCCCGCCACCATCTACCCCCATTTCGCGCAAGTGCCGCGATAGCTCGCGCCCGGCCAGCGCTGTGCCGATATTATCGGTGGTCCAAATATGCCCAGTGGGGGAAATCGCCCGCGCCCGGGCGCTTAGGCAGCGCGCCGCCAGTGGGATATCGCTGGTGACACAGCAATCGGCAGGCCCAATACGATCGGCGATGTAATCATCAGCAATATCAGCGCCGGCGGCAACTGTGACCATGGTAACATTGGACCGCCCTGGTGGCCGTATCGGGCGAGAACCGTTGGACACTAGCACCACCGCCAGTGCCAATCTTTCAGCCACGCGGTACACTTCTTCACGCACCGGGCAGGCATCGCCATCGATATAAATAATCGTCATGGCGCAACGCCTTGGTTAAACCGCATCGTTTTCAACCAACCGGTAGCCAACCCCAGGTTCGGTTTTCAGCAAACGCCCAGAGCCACCCAGTTTTTGGCGAAGCTGGCCGATATACACCCGCAAATACTGCACATCTTCCACATGCGCCGGCCCCCATACGGCCGTTAGCAACTGCCGGTGGGTCAGCACGCGGCCCAAATTGCGTGCAAGCAAGTCCAGTAACGCCCATTCGCGCGGGCTTACCACCATGGTTTCACCAGCCACCTGCACAGATCGGCGAGCGATGTCGATGGTCAAATCTGCTGTGCGCACCACTTCCGGCACGCCAGTCTGGCCGCGTTGGTGGCGCAGGGCGGTGCGGATGCGGGCGATCAATTCGCCAATGGCAAAAGGTTTTTCAACGTAATCATCGGCACCGGAATCGAGCGCGCGAATTTTTTCAGCCTCGCGGTCGCGCGCTGATAAGATAATCACGGGCACATCGCTAAACGCGCGCAGGCGGGCCAAAGCATCCTGGCCGTCGAGATCGGGCAAACCCAAATCCAGCAACACCAGATCGGGCGCGCGAGATGCCGCCAGGCGCAGCCCTTCAGTTGCCGTTTCGGCGCGCTCCACGGCGTAGCCGGCAGCGTGCAGGGCGGGGCCCAAAAAACGATGAATTTGTGGTTCGTCATCAACCACCAGAATGCGGGCAGGGGCGGCGGTCATAATGGCAGGTTTCCGGGATTATCGGTTGCGGCAGGCAGGCTTATGGTGACGATGGTGCCAGGAAAGCCGCTGCTGGGTGCCTCAGGGTTGGGGCTAATCGCTGCAATGTCACCACCCATAGCACCAAGCAGGCCGCGCGCAATGGCAAGCCCTAGCCCAGTGCCAGGCAAGGTGCGATCGCCACGGGTAACACGAAAAAAACTATCAAACACATGCGCCAGATCATCGGGCGGGATACCGATCCCTTCGTCGATCACATCCAAACGCACGCGATCCCCGATTGCCTTTGCACGCACCCGCACCATCGACCCCGCCGGCGCGTATTTCAGCGCGTTATCCAGCACATTGAACAGAACCTGTTCCAGCAACATAAAATCACCAAGTGCCTGTAATTCTGGCGGCACTTTGGCAACCACCTGCAAGGCGGCAGGTAGTCGCGATATGGCGGCTTCCACCACATCGGCAAGGTAGATATGTTCGCGCCGGGCGTGCACCTCGCCGGTTTCCAGCCGGGTGAGGTCGGTGATGTTGGCAAGGAAACGTGTCATGCGGCGCACATCATCTTCAATACTGGCCAGCAGGTCCAGCCGGGTTGCCTCATCCAGCTGCGCCCACACACTGCGCAGCGTGCCGGCCGCCCCCTGAATGGCCGCCAGCGGTGTGCGCAAATCATGGCCTAGCGATGCCAGCAACGCCGTGCGTAACCCTTGCGTATCCAGTAGGGCGGAAGCGCGCGCGGCGTCCGCGGTTAGGCGCACGCGTTCAAGCGCCACGGCCGCTTGGTCGGCCAAAGTATCCAGGGTTTGCGCAACTGTTGCGGGTGCACCATCCGTGGGGCGCACCCCTAACACACCAAGTGTGCCGCGCGTGGTTTGCAGCGGGGTAAAGCGCCAGCTGGCGTAGGGCAGGGTTGTGCTGCCGCGGCCGGTAGGTTCACCGTGGCTGGCGGCCCAGCGTGCGGCGGCC
This sequence comes from Acetobacteraceae bacterium, assembly GCA_040400005.1. Lineage (GTDB taxonomy): Bacteria > Pseudomonadota > Alphaproteobacteria > Acetobacterales > Acetobacteraceae > JBBARC01. The sequence continues at coordinate 16,322 of JBBARC010000042.1, forward strand.
ATGGCGCTTTCATCCAGCACTGGTGCGGCAGGTAGAGCGGCACGCAGGGTTAAATCGGGGTCACCGCACAAAACGACCGCAGCATCGGCAAGGCTTGCGGCTTCGCGCACGATAACGCTCAACAGATCCGCCTCGTTTAATGGTTCACCCAGCTTGCGGCTAAAACTGCTGATGCGGCGCAGACTTTCTATGCGCGCGCCAGCAAGTTGCGCTTCCGCCCGCACGTGGCCGGCTAGCCTTCCGGTAAGAACAGCCACGGAGACAAATACGATGCCAGTAATCACGTCACGCGGATGCTGAATGGTGACCGTATAAAGTGGTGGGATAAAGAAAAAATCCCAGGCAAGCACACCAAGCAAGGCGGCGAACAGGGCAGGGCCTGCGCCCCAGCGCGCGGCCGATGCCACCACCACGGCCAAATACACCATGTCGGCGGCTTCAACGGGCAAGAATTTTCGCAACAAGGTGCCCGTAAGTGTAACCGCGGCAATGGCAAAAGCGATCGCCAGCCACGGCCAGGGTTCAAATTTGGCGGCGGTGGTGCGCGGGGGCGCCGGCCGGGCCGCGCTTGGTGCGGGCACCACGTGCAGCACGAAATCCGGCGCCCGGCGCAGCAACTGATAGCTAAGTGTGCGGCGCAGGGCGCGGCGCCAGGCAGGCGCCGCGGCGCGGCCAATCACCAAATGGGTTGCGTTATGGGCGTGGGCGGCGGCCAGCACGCTTGCCACCATATCGCGATCCTGGGCAGGGCGCACATCGATCTCGGCCCCCAAACTTGCGGCTAGTTTCAGAATAGTTTGAATTTTTTGCGGTGTGTCGGCGCTTTGGTCTGGTTGTTCGATATGCAGGGCCACCCACGGTGCGTGCAGCGCATCGGCAAGTTTTTTGGCCTGGCGCAGCACCGCATCGGCCGTGCGATCGCGGCCTACTAACGCAAGTATCGTTTCCGATGCTGGCCACGGCCCGGCCACACCAGTGCGGCGCATCCAGCCGCGCATATGCGTATCCACATGCGATGCGGCCCGCCGCAGGGCAATTTCGCGTAAGGCGGATAGATTGCCTTCTTTGAAAAAACCATCCAATGCGCGCCGCGCGATCTCGGGGCGGTAGATTTTGCCGCTGGCTAAACGCGCGCGCAAATCGGCAGGCGGCACATCAACCAGCTCGATGCTGTCGGCCATGTCCAGCACATGATCGGGCAGGGTTTCAGTGGGCCTTATGCCGGTGATGCGTGCGATATCATCGTTCAGGCTTTCCAAATGCTGAATGTTCAGGGTCGCCCATACATCGATGCCATTTGCCAGCAGCTCGGCGACATCTTCCCAGCGTTTGGCGTGGCGGCTGCCGGGCGCGTTGGTGTGCGCCAGTTCATCCACCAGCAGCAGCGCGGGTTTGCGGGCAAGGGCGGCATCGATATCGAATTCCGCCAATATCTGGCCGCGATAGGATAGCGTGCGGCTGGCAAGCAGGGGCATGCTGGCAGCCTGCGCCTCGGTTTCAGCGCGGCCATGGCTTTCGATGACGCCGGCCAGCACATCGCAGCCTTCGGCCAGGCGGCGCTTGGCCTGGGCCAGCATTTCCCAAGTTTTGCCCACGCCTGGGGCGGCCCCTAGAAACAGCTTTAGCCGGCCACGCCCTTCTGCCTGCGCGGCGATCAGCAGGGCGCCAGGGTCGGGCCGGTTGTCGGGCCGGTTGTCGGGATCATGCATTACGCGGCGAGGTTAGCGCAGATCAGGGCGCCTGGGCAGGCGTGCTTTGGGCATCGGCATGCAGGTCATCAAGCGCGAGATTGAGTGCCAGCACGTTTATCCGCGGCGCACCGAATAGGCCCGCTTCTAACCCACGGGTTTGGCGGGCGACCACATTGCGCACGGCGTTTTGCGGCAAATGCCGGGCGGCCGCCACGCGGGCGATCTGGGCCGCCGCATTTTGCGGCGAAATATCGGGGTCTAACCCAGAACCAGACGTGGTCACCGCATCGGCGGGCACCATGTGTTGCCCGGTTTTAGCAATATCGCCGGTTAGTCGAGCGATCAATGCTTTGGCCGTCGGCGCCAGGTTGGATGCACCAGAAATGCTGGCATCGTAGGGGGTGGCGATTTGCTTTCTGGCATCTTTGGGATCAGCGCCCATCAGCGCCGATGGCCGGCCCCAAAAATAGCGGGGGCTGACAAAATTCTGGCCGATTAGGGCAGACCCGACAACGACACCGTTTCGGGAAATCAAGCTGCCACCCGCCTGGTTTGGAAAAACCACGGCGCCAAAGCCGGTAAAGGCCACCGGCAGGGCAAGCCCGGTAAGCAACGTGAAGATCGCAATCAAGCTCATGGCGGGGCGAAGATGCGCGCGCATTGAAATGTCTCCTTAAGCGAAAATGTGAAAGGCGGTCAGCACCATGTCGATCGCTTTGATGCCGATGAAGGGCGCCACAATGCCGCCCAGCCCGTAGATAGTTAGGTTGCGGCGCAGCAGGGCGGCGGCACCGATGGCGTGAAACGCCACCCCCCGTAGCGCCAGCGGTACTAGGGCCACGATGATCAAGGCGTTAAAAATCACCGCCGACATAATGGCACTTTGCGGCGTTGATAAATGCATGATGTTGAGTGCGCCAAGCTGCGGGTAGGTTGCCACAAATATTGCCGGCAATATGGCGAAGTATTTGCTGATATCGTTGGCGATAGAAAACGTGGTCAGTGCGCCGCGGGTGATCAGTAATTGTTTGCCGATTTCGACAATTTCGATCAGTTTGGTTGGATCGCTGTCAAGATCGACCATGTTGCCGGCCTCGCGGGCGGCCTGGGTGCCGGTTTGCATGGCAACGCCGACATCGGCCTGGGCCAGCGCCGGCGCATCGTTGGTGCCATCGCCGCACATCGCCACCAACCGGCCTTTGGCCTGCACACGCTTGATATAATCGAGCTTATCTTGCGGCGTTGCTTCGGCAATAAAATCATCAACGCCGGCTTCGGCGGCAATGGCGGCGGCCGTTATGCGATTATCGCCAGTGACCATCACTGTGCGGATGCCCATTTGGCGGAGTGCTGCAAACCGTTCACGAATGGCCGGTTTCACGATATCTTTCAGCTCCACCAGCCCCATCAGCCGGCCATCGGCGAGCACCGCCAGCGGTGTGCTACCGGCGCGCGCAACGCGGTCGACGCTTTGGGTAAATGCGCTTGGTACCGCGCCGGTTACCGTGAGTTTCATGACGCTATCCACAGCCCCTTTGCGCCAGCAATGGCCGCCAGCATCAAGGCCAGACACCCTGGTGTTGGCTGAAAACGCTATAACAGTGGCGCGGTCGGGCTGGTCACGCGTGATGGAATAGCGGTCGCGGACAAAACTCACGATGGATCGGCCTTCCGGCGTGTCATCCCCCAAGCTTGCGAAAACGGCCGCTTCCGCCAAATCGTGTTCACTCACCCCCGGCACTGGGTAGATTGCCGCCGCCATGCGGTTGCCAAAAGTGATGGTGCCGGTTTTATCAAGTAACAATGCGTCAACGTCGCCGGCGGCTTCCACCGCGCGGCCCGATGTGGCAACTACATTGAAACGCACCAGCCGATCCATGCCGGCAATGCCGATGGCGGATAGCAAACCGCCAATGGTGGTAGGGATCAACGTTACCAGCAAGGCTGCCAGCACGGGGATACTGAGTGGCGTTGCCGAATAGGTGGCAAACCCCACCAGGGTGACGACGGCCACCAAAAAGATAATGGTGAGGCCTGCCAGTAAAATATCGAGGGCAATTTCGTTGGGCGTTTTGCGCCGTTCCGCCCCTTCCACCAGCTTGATCATACGATCCAGAAAGGTGTTGCCGGGTTCTGCTGTGATGCGCACAATCAGCCAATCGGAAATCACCGTGGTGCCGCCAGTCACCGCGGAACGGTCACCGCCAGATTCGCGAATAACCGGCGCCGATTCGCCAGTAATCGCACTTTCGTTGACGCTGGCAACACCTTCAATGATCTCACCATCCGATGGCATCACGTCCCCGGCTTCCACCAGCACCAAATCACCGGCGCGCAGATCGGGCGCCGGGGTGGGTTTGAACAGCGCGCGATCTTTCGGGTTGAGCAGACGTTTAGCCATGGTATCGGTGCGCGCACGCCGCATGGATTCCGCCCGTGCCCGCCCGCGCCCTTCGGCAACGGCTTCGGCAAAGGTTGAGAACAGCACGGTTAGCCACAGCCAGGCGGCAATGGCCAGCGGGAATGCCGCCCCGGTGTGGCGGAAGATCGCTTCCACGCCAATAATGGTGGTGAGTACTGCAACCACTTCGGTGACAAAAATCACTGGATTGCGCATCAAGCGGCGCGGGTTAAGTTTGGCAAAGCTATCGCCAGCCGCGCGCAGAATAATGGTGCGGTCGAACAGGGCGATGGTATCAGCTTTGGCATTGTGTGTACTTGGGGCCATGGTTTCGATCCCTTAAAAAGTAGCGCCGGCGTGCATAGCGAAATGTTCAGCGATCGGCCCTAACGCATCGGCGGGCATAAATTGCAGGCCACCCAGGATGATGATCACGCCGATCAGCAGACCCACGAAAAGTGGCCCGGTGGTGGGAAATGTGCCAGCACTCGGCGGTAGCTTTGGCTTGGCGGCGAGTGATCCGGCGATCGCTAGTACCGGCAGCATGAAGGCAAAACGGCCAAACAGCATGGCAAGGCCCAGCCCGTAATCCAGCAACGGCGTATCCGCAGATATGCCGGCCATAGCGCTACCATTGTTTTCTGTGGCCGAGCTCCAGGCATAAAGCATTTCAGACAGCCCATGCGGCCCGCCATTGGCCAGCGACGATACGCCGTTCGGCAATACCAGCGATGTTGCCGCCCCACCCAGGATGAACAGAGTCAGGATAAGCACCGCCAGCATCGCCAGTTTTATCTCGCGCGCCTGCACCTTTTTGCCCAAATATTCGGGCGTGCGGCCCACCATCAGCCCCGCCACAAACACCGCAAGCAAGGCTAACACGATCATGGTGTATAGCCCCGAGCCAACGCCGCCAGGGGTAACCTCGCCCAGCTGCATCAGAAGCAGTGGCACTAAGCCGCCAAGTGGGGTGTAGCTATCGGTAAAGCTATCGACAGCCCCTGTGGAGGTGCCGGTGGCCGATGTATTGAACAAGGTGGAGGCGGCGACGCCGAAGCGCACCTCCTTGCCTTCCATATTACCATCGCCGTGCGCGACGCCAAGCGTGGTGAGCAGCGGGTTGCCAGCACTTTCGGCCGCATACGTGCCGGCCGCCGCTAGTGATAACAGGATCGCCATCGCGGCAAACAACGCGCGCCCCTGTTTTTTATCGCCCACCACGTGGCCGAACATGATGGCCAGCGAGAAGGGTATCAACAGCAGCAGAAAATTTTCCAGCAGGTTGGTTAGCGCCGTTGGGTTTTCAAATGGGTGGGCGGAGTTTGCATTAAAAAACCCACCGCCATTGGTGCCCAGTTCTTTGATGGCTTCCTGAAACGCCACCGGCCCCAGCGCAATAATTTGATGGGCACCGTCGATCGTTGCGGCAGTTGCGTAACCGGCCAATGTTTGTGGCACACCGCTGGCCATCAACACGATTGTTGCAACCAGTGTGATAGGCAGCAGCACATAGAGCGCCGCGCGGGTAAGGTCAGCATAAAAATTGCCAAGCCCGGCAAGCCGTGCGGCACTAAACGCGCGCATAACAGCAACGCCGGCTGCGATGCCGCTGGCGGCTGAGAGGAACATATGCACGGTAAGGCCGAGCATTTGGGCGCCGTAGGAAATTTGCCCCTCGGGCACATAAGCTTGCCAGTTGGTGTTAGTGACAAAACTCACGGCGGTATTAAACGCCAGCCGGGGGGACATGCCGGTAATCGCTTGCGGGTTGAATGGCAGGTAGAATTGCAGCCGAAGTATAGCGTACAGCAGCAAAAAATGTAGCGCGTTCAGCACCAGCAATGCCCCAGCGTAATCGCGCCACCCCATGCTGTGCTTGGGATCGATGCCGCAGATGCGATACAGCGTGCGTTCTACCGGCGCCAAAACCGGCGACAGCAAGTGGCGGTCGCCGCCAAAAACCAGCGCCATGTATTTGCCCAGCGGAAAGGCCGCGGCAAACACCAGTGCCAGGGTGATCGCGATCTGCGACCAGCCAAGAAAATTCATGGTGGGAACCCCTTAGAAATCTTCAGGGCGGACCAGCGCCCAAATCAGGTAAGCCAGCAGCCCGAGTGATACGGTGCCGCCCAGGGCAAGATCGAACATGGTGCAGCCCCTCTCAAATTAGGTCGCAAAGGGCCGCGTACCCCGCCATCAGTACAAATGTGCCAAGGCCCAAGGCCAGGGAAATGAGATCGGACATAACAAACACCTTCTGTTGCAAAGGTGATTGCTAGGGCGAAGGCACCTAAAATTGCGATAGGGAAGTGGCGATGCAGGTATAAAGACGGTGTAAAGAATGAGGTCTTCTTTGACTTCCGAAAAGAAGCAAAAGACTTTTATGACGTTGGTTCGGAGAACGCGGTAGCAGGGGTGCCCCTGGGCCCAGCGTCATAAAAGTCTTTTTGCTTCTTTTTCTTCAGAAAAAGAAGGTTCTTCCCTTTCCCTCGCCTTGATAACATGGGTAAAATTAAGCAGTGAGCGGGGGCATACCAGGCATGGCACGGGTGGCGGCACAGGCAGCGCAGGTGGTTACGGCGCAACAGGCGGCGGGCTTGGTGCGATCCGGCATGTGGCTCGATTTTGCTGGTAGCCAGGCGCAGCCGGATTTGTTTGATGCGGCCTTGGCCGCCCGGCGTGATGAATTGCGCGATGTGAGCATTCGCGGATGCCTGACCCTGCGCCCGCGTGAGGTATTATCGTGCGACCCAGCCGGGGAGCATTTCAACTGGCTGTGCATGCATTTTTCGCCGCTGGATCGCATGTGGCACGATGCTGGGCGGTGCACCTATGTGCCGGTGAATTTGGGCGAAATTCCCGATTACTATCGCCGCTTTATTGCCCCACCCGATATCGTGATTGTGCAGCTGCGCCCGGCCGATGAAAACGGGATGTTTAATGCGTCCACCAGCCACACTTGGCTGCGCGCGTTGGTTGATCGCGCCAAAATGGTGATTGTTGAAACCAATGCAGCCCTGCCGCATGTGTTTGGTGAGGGTAACGGCATTCATATCTCGGAAATCGATTATATCATTGAAGGCGAAACAAAGCCGCATTTCGAGCTGATCAACCCCGATCCTACGGCGGTGGATCGCGCGGTTGCCGGTTTTATCGCCGCAGAAATTGAAGATGGCGCCTGCCTGCAAATTGGGATCGGCGGCATGCCCAATGCGGTGTGTTCGGTATTGCAGGAAAAGGGTTTACGCGATTTGGGCGTGCACACCGAAATGCTGGTGGAAGGGGTGGTTGATATGTATCGTGCTGGCATGATCACCGGTGCGCGTAAAACCATGGATGTCGGTAAGATCGTGTTTAGTTTCGCCCTAGGATCGGCCAAATTTTACGAAACGATCAATCGCAACCCAGATTTTCAGTGCAGGGATGTCGAATATTGTAACCTGCCGCATATGATTATGCAAAACGACACCATGATATCCATCAACAACACCACGCAGATAGATTTACAGGGGCAGGCAGCATCCGAATCCGATGGGCACCGCCATATCAGCGGCACCGGCGGGCAGTTACAATTTGTGCGGGGTGCCTATGCATCACGCGGCGGAAAATCGTTTATCTGCTTAAGCTCGGTTTATGAAGGGCACGGCGTGCGCAAAAGTCGCATTGTGGTGGATTTAACGCCGGGAAACATCGTGACCACACCGCGATCGGATGTGATGTATGTGGTGACGGAATACGGCATGGTCAATCTAAAAGCAAAATCGGTAACCGAACGCGCGCGTGCGTTGATCAGCATAGCGCACCCGGATTTTCGTGATGATCTCACCCGAGAGGCGAAAGCCAACCGGTTGCTATAACGGCATGCCGATGCTTACATTTGCCCCGATTAAGGTGTGCCTGCGTATCGATTGACACTCGTGCGCAGATCATCAGCGTAAATCGCCACTTCTTCCAACAGGGATTTTGCTTTTTCAAAACTGTGATGTTCGATACGGGTTCTCACCTGCGCCATTTTGCTTTCCATAATCGCGAGTATGTGTGGAGTATCGTTCATCGCCTGGTCTCCTAAATGTGATCGGCTGAATTGGGTTACCAAAATTTGATTGACACGCAGTTTAGCATAAAATTTCTTAACTTCCCAAGAATGCAACAAGGTGCAGGCATGTTCTGGCGGCGGGGCTGAGACAGGGCGGCGGGTTATTGCCGCATGCGCGCGTTAGCTGATAAGTAACGTTTTGCTGCGCCGCAGAACTGCTGAAATTTTGTGCGGTTTTTTAATGATTTTTGCAATGCATCATGGCGCGCTCCTCGCGGTGCGCGGTGCCCGCCGGCGGGCTATGAGGCTAGCGCCAGCAGCCCGGCTGGTGGCCCGTTTTACCCAGGTGCCCCCGTTTTACCCAGGCGCTTCAGATTGGCGGTGGGCTGCCGACCGGCGAAGCTGGCGATGGCGGTTTCGCGCGCGATGGCACCGGCCGCCCTGGCACCTGCCACCCTGGCACTGGCTGCCCTGGCACTGGCTGCCCTGGCACTGGCTGCAGCGCGGCCCGTCGCATTTATCCCAATCGTCGCTATCCGCCCTGACCTGCTTAAATTTTGTGCATAAATTGGCGCGTTTTTGGTCAAAATAATCGTGAAAAGCCTCTTGTCGGCCGCAGATTACCCCCCGATCGCCGCCCCAAAACGAGTGCCGAGGGGGGGGGCGCCGCCACGGGATTACTACGATCTTGCCATAGGGGGAAGGCATGCGCCCGGCACAAGTAGGGTGGCACGGAAAGTGCTTTCTCGCATGCAGATCGCCCACCTGATCTTCCCTATAACCACCCCAACCTAACGCTTAAGACCTCCCAGTTGTCCCATGTTTTCAATCCTCCAAGAGGCTGCTCCTAAATGACAAAATACAAGCTGGAATACATTTGGCTCGACGGGTACACCCCGGTGCCGAATATCCGCGGAAAAACTCAGATCAAAGAATTCGATAGCTTCCCAGCCCTGGCAGACCTGCCGCTGTGGGGTTTTGATGGCAGTTCCACCAAGCAGGCATCGGGCAATAACTCCGATTGCGTGCTCAAGCCGGTGTCGATCTACCCAGATAGCCAGCGCATTAACGGCGCCATCGTCATGTGCGAAGTGATGCTGCCCGATGGCGAAACGCCACACGCCACCAACGGTCGCGCCACCATCCTGGATGATCCCGGCGCCTGGTTTGGCTTCGAACAGGAATATTTTTTCTACAAAAACGGCCGCCCCTTAGGCTTCCCCGATAGTGGTTTTCCCGCACCCCAGGGCCCCTATTACACCGGCGTGGGCTTTAGCAACGTCGGCGACATCGCCCGCAAAATTGTTGAAGAACATTTGGATATCTGCCTCGATGCCGGCATCAACCATGAAGGCATTAACGCCGAAGTTGCCAAAGGACAGTGGGAATTTCAGATTTTTGGCAAGGGCTCGAAAAAAGCCGCCGATGAAATGTGGGTGGCCCGCTACCTGCTGATGCGCCTGGCCGAAAAATACGGCATCGACATCGAATTTCACTGCAAACCGCTAGGCAATACCGATTGGAACGGCTCTGGCATGCACGCCAATTTCTCCACCACCCATTTGCGCGAAGTGGGCGGTAAGCCCTATTTCGAAAGCCTGATGGCAGCCTTCGATGAGGCCCGCGAAGACCACATCGCAGTGTACGGCCCAGATAACCATCTGCGCCTGACCGGCCTGCACGAAACCGCATCTATCCATAGCTTTAGCTATGGTATCGCCGATCGCGGTGCCTCTATCCGGGTGCCGCACAGCTTTGTGCGTAACGAATATCGTGGTTATCTGGAAGATCGCCGCCCCAATTCGCAGGGCGACCCTTACCAGATCGCCTCGCAAATTCTGCGCACCATCGCCACCGTGCCAACCACTTAATACAACGGCAATCGGCGCGCGCTGGCAAAACTTGCCGGCGCGCGCTGCTTGGTTCTTGTCAGATCAATCGGTCGGCCACCACCAGCCGCGCCGCATCGTGGTTTGCCGGTATCGGCGCCGCAGCCAAATAGTGGCGCGCAATGTCGCCTAGCGATGTGTCGCTGACAGCGGAAAACCCCAACGCGCCAAGGCGTGCCGCGATATCGGTGCGCGGCAAAAAAGTAATCAGGTGTTCGCCCATGGCGGCGACGCGTTTTTTCACCCGCTGCATGTTTTGTTGCATGGCGGGCGTGGCGTGGCCCATGGGTTCCAGATAATCCATCACCAGCCGGCCGCCGCCGGGCCAAGCGCCGATGGCGCCAAGCGTTGCCTGCAGCGCTGGCAGGGTTAGATAGTACACCACCCCCATCCATAGTACCACGGAAGGCTTGCCGGGGTTAAACCCGTGCGCCACCAGCTGCTGGGTAAAATCGTCGGTTTCGAAATCCACCGCCACATGGTGCACGTCAGTGGGAATGGCGATTTTGGCCTGCACCAGCCGGTCGCACTTCCAGGCGCTGGTGGCGGGAAAATCCACTTCAAACACCCGCAAACCTGGCCCGTGCGGATGGCGGTAGGCAAAACTATCCAACCCCGCCCCCAGCACCACCACCTGGCGCACGCCGTGGCCGATACTGATGTTGGCGGCATCCTCTGCCCCACGGGCGCGGGCGGCCAAAATAAGGCGAACATAGCTGCGCATGCTGGCGGCCGCGACATCCGCTGTTGCGGTGATGCCAGCATCAGAGCCAATCAGTCTTGCCGCCAGCGGATCGGAAAAAATCGATGCGCCATCCAGCGTTTGGTGGTCGGCGCGGTGCGCTGCTACCAGCATCGCGGTGCGGCTTGGTGTGCCTTCAATCATGGCGCGGTCCCCCCAAGCGTAAACTTAGGCTGGGCCGCCCAAAGGCTGCAACTCGTCCGCGCCTGATGGGGGGCGCCCCCGGCGTTTAGCGCGTTAGCACTAAAGGCCTAAGGGCTGCCGGTAGCCGTTTTAGGCCGCGCAAAACAGCGTGTATTCGTTCACCCGGTTGGTATATTTGCGCCAGGCCGAAGTGCCATCGTACCGCGCAAACGGCGGCACTTTCTGCGCCACGGTGCGGTTCAGCGCCTTGGGGGAGGCTTTAATCGCCGCCTTGGCGCTAGCCATCCACTCGGCCGACACCGCGGCGGTGGCCGATTGATCGGCGGGGGCGGGGATTTTGCCCACGCGAATGGCGTTGCGCAGAACCCGCAAAGGCACGCCAAACTGGTGGGCGGCGTCGAGCAGGCTGAGTTTGGGCGTGTTGGTCATGTTTAGAGCCTCTAATGATAGGCCGCGTTTTAGCCGCGCGGGGGCACGCGAGGCAAGGGCTTGGGTGCGGCGGTGCCCGATTTCGCGCGAAAATTCAGGCACCACGCAAAAATGCAAGGGGCCCAAGGGCATCGGCGTATCCGCCGATGCATGCGCCACTTGCCTTGTCTTCCCTAAAACACCGCCGGCAATGTTTCTAACCCGCGCAACGTAATTGTCGGTTTCCACACAACCGCATCGGGGGCTACCACGCGCAAATTGGGCAACCGTTCAAACAACCGCGTAAACGCAATCTCGCCCTCAATGCGCGCCAGTTGCGCGCCCAGGCAAAAATGAATGCCGCCGCCAAAACTCACCGGTTTTACGTTGGCACGCGACACATCCAGCGCGTCGGGGTCGCCGGGGTAGGCGGCGGGGTCGTGGTTGGCCGCCCCCAGCAGGGCGATCACCTGCGCGCCCTTGGCAATAGCGGTGCCGGCGATGTCCACATCTTCCATCGTGGTGCGCGCGGTCAGTTGCACCGGGCTGTCGTAGCGCAGCAATTCTTCGATGGCGCCGGGGATAAGGTTTGGGTTTGCGTATAATTTTTGCCACTCGGCGGGGTTGCGCGCCAATGCCAGGGTGCCGTTGCCGATAAGGTTGGTGGTGGTTTCGTGGCCGGCGCCAAATAGCAATCCGATATTGGCGATGATTTCTTCATCCGACAATGTATCGTCATTTTCGCTGGCAGCGAGCAACGCGGTGGTCAGATCGGGTCCGGGGTTGGCGCGGCGGTAGGCAAACAGGCTGCGCCAGTAAGCATCCATCTCTATCGCATGGGCATTGGCTAAATCGAGTTCGGCGCGGGAAAGGGCGACGGGATCAAGAATGCGCCCGCGCACCTGGCCTTCGTGCAAAAAGCGATCGCGGTCGTGCTCGGGGATACCGAGCATGTCGCAAATAACCGTCACCGGCAGCTTGTGGGCAAAATCGCGAATGATATCCATCTCACCGCGATCGATCACCGCATCGATCAGTTGATCAACAATTTGCAAAATGCGCGGCCGCAATTCTTCCACCCGGCGGGCATTAAACGCTTTCGCCACCAAGCCGCGCAGGCGGGTGTGCGCCGGCGGATCGAGCAGCAACATGGTGCGGGTCAGGCCGCGCAAAATCGGCTCGTTAGCAATCTCATCGCTGATAATGCCAGAATTATTGTGGCCGAAGCGCGGGTCGCGCAAAATGGCGGTGGCATCTTCATGGCGTGATAAAACCCAGCGGCCATCAGGGGTTTGCCATACCGGCATATTTTCGCGCAAAAATTTGTAGGATGGGTAGGGGTTGTCGCGAAACGCGGCATCGCCGAAGCTAAAACCGCTAGGCTCGGGGGCTGCTGGTCCATCCATGAAAAAATGCGCCTCCCAGCGCGTGTGCCCACATTAGGGCCTGGTTTTAGGCGCCGAGCCGCGCCGGCAAACTCACAACGCCGCGCAATGTTATTGTCGGTTTCCATTCCGGCGTGTGCGGATTAATAACATTCAGCTTTGGCAGCCGCGCATGCAGCCGGCCGAGCGAAATTTCGCCCTCAATCCGTGCCAGTTGCGCACCCAAACAATGATGAATGCCGCCACCAAAAGATACCACCCGCACACCCGGCCGCGCGATATCCAAAATTTCGGGATCACCCACATAGGCCGCCGGATCGCGGTTGGCGGCGCCCAGCACGGTGATAATTTCTTCGCCTAGTTGTAGGGTTTGGCCGTGCAGCTCGATCGGTTGTTGCACGGTGCGGCCGGTCAGCTGCACCGGGCTATCGTAGCGCAGTAATTCTTCCACGGCTGTGGGCAGCAACGCAGGATCAGCAATCAGGCGGGCCTGTTCGGCAGGATTGCGCGCCAGAGTTAACACTGAATTAGTAATGAGATTGGCCGTGGTTTCATGGCCGGCGCCAAACAGCAAAAAGATGTTAGCCACCAGTTCAGCGTCGCTCAATTTATCATCGGCCTCGTGGGCGGTCAGCAGGGCGGAGGTTAGATCATCTTCCGGGTGGGCGCGGCGGTAAGCAAAAAGGTCAGAAAAATAGGATTCAAGGCCGGCAAAATCGGCGTTGGCTTCATCAAGCTCGGCGCGGGTCAGCGGCACAGGATCGAGTATGCGGCCGCGCACGCTGGTTTCATCCAAAAACCGGGCGCGGTCCGACGCGGGAATACCGAGCATGTCGCAAATCACCGTCACCGGCAGCTTGTGGGCGAAATCGGCCAGCACATCGATCTCGCCACCGTCGTTTAAGCGCTCGATCACCGCATCGATCAGTTCATCGGCAATGGCGGCGATGCGCGGGCGCAAAGCTTCCATGCGGCGCGCAGTGAACGCTTTGGATACCAGGCCGCGTAGCCGCGGGTGCACCGGGGGGTCCGATAGTAACATGGACTGAAACAGCGCCCGCGCGATGGGTTCGTTCGCGTAGCTCTGGTCGAAGCTCATCGCACCCGCAGTACCGTCAGGCATTTTGTGGCCTAAGCGGGGGTCGCGCAGCAAGGCGGTGACGTCTGCGTGCGAGGACACCACCCATTGGCCAAACGGCGATCGCCACAGCGGGGCGGTTTCGCGCAGATTGCGATACGACGGGTACGGGTCGGCGCGAAACGCCGGATCGAACAAATCTAGCAGCAGGGGAGCATCCATGGCGGGAACGCTATCTGACTGTCGTTAACGTATCAAGTGACGGTTGGTTTAAGCCAAGGTCATCGTATGAAAGTAAGTATCTTCTTTTTCTGAAGAAAAAGAAGCAAAAAGACTTTTGTAATGCGGGGACAGGGGCAACCCTGCCACCGCGTCCTCGGAACCAGCGTCAAAAAAGTCTTTTTTGTTTCTTTTTTCTGCAGAAAAAAGAAAGTTCTTACTTTTTGCTTTGGCCCGATTACCCTGAGTTTAAGCTTTCACCCTAGCTTTCCAGCATTTTGCGCAGCAAATCGACATCATCGGCAAAGCCGGCCTCTTTCTCCATCAGCTCGGTCACCCGGCTCACCGCGTGCATCACCGTGGTATGATCGCGGCCGCCGAATTTTTTGCCAATCTCCGGCAGCGACCGGCTGGTCAGCTGTTTGGCCAAATACATCGCCACCTGGCGCGGCCGGGCCACCGCGCGGGCGCGGCGGGCGCTGACCATGTCGGTGATCCGCATGTTGTAATGCTCGGCCACACGTTTCTGGATTTCGTCAATCGACAGGCGGCGGTCATGCGCTTTTAGAATATCGTGCAGCACTTCCTGCGTCGCATCCAGCGTCACCGGGCGGCCAAACAGATTGGCGTGGGCGATCAAACGATTAAGCGCCCCTTCAAGTTCGCGCACGTTGCCGGTGATTTTATGGGCCAAAAATTCCATCACTTTGGGCGGCACGTGCACGCCGGCGCGCGCGGCCTTTGCCTCCAGAATAGAAATGCGAAGTTCAAAGGTGGTTGCGTGAAGGTCGGCGACCATGCCGCAATTCAGCCGGGTCCGCACGCGGTCTTCCAGACCGGATAGATCGGATGGTGATTTGTCGGCCGACACCACAATCTGCTTACCGGCATCAATCAGCGCGTTAAACGTGTGGAAGAATTCTTCCTGGGTGCTGTCTTTGCCGATCAAAAACTGCAAATCATCGATCATCAACACATCAACCGAGCGTAGCTGGTCTTTGAATTCGATCGTCGATTGGCTGCGGATAGCGGCAATAAACCGGTACATGAATTTTTCGGCCGACATGTACACAACGCTCACCGGCCGCGGGCCGCGTTGCAGTTCAATGCCGATGGCGTGCATCAGATGGGTTTTGCCCAAACCAACGCCGCTATATAGAAACAACGGGTTGAACCCTTGCGAGGCCGGGCGTTCTGCCACGCGGCGCGCGCAGGCATAGGCAAACTCGTTGGGTTTACCCACAATAAAGCTATCGAAGGTAAAGCGGGGGTCGAGCGGGGCTGCGATATCATCTGCACCGCGAAAGCCGTTGCTGCGTGGGGGGGGCGCGAGGTCGGCGCTATAGGTTTGGCTTTGCCTGCGGCCGTTGCCGCCCGGTGGCGCTGGCGGCTCTGCCACACTTTCAGCAAACGCGCTGTGGCTGCTACCCACACGAATTTCCACGTGTTTGATGCAGGTAAGTTCCTGGCGCCACAAGCTGGTAATGCGATCACCGTAATGGCTGCGCACCCAATCGCGCAAAAATCGCGAGGGCAAATGCACGGTCACTTCATCGCCATCAACGCCGGCCAGCGTCATTTGCTTAAGCCAAGTGCGGTATTCAACATCGCCCACCTCGGCTTGCAACTGGCCGCGGATACGTGCCCACAGCACGGCAATCTGGCCGTTTGCCGGCGCCGCATGAACGCCAGTTGCGGCTTGGGGTTGCGTTTGGTGCGGGGCGTGCAGCGGCGCTACGGCCGGCGCGGTCGGGTCGGACAGTGTGATGGTATCCTGCTGATTTGGGGGCAAATTATCCCCGGTGCTGTTCAAAATATGACGCCCTGACGTGCCCATGAGACCACGCCCCCCAAACTTCACGATACGCCTACGCGACATCGCACTCCCCCCGGAAACCGAACAAAAAGATGACGTGCGGCGGGCGATGGCCCAGTCCGTCGATCCAACCTGATTTTATCCGGCTTGCCGGTCTCACCCCCGGCCCATGAAAGTTAGGTCAGAACCGGGGTAAGGGCAAACGGAATCTTAAGCAAAACGCCAGAACAGATGCAGATTCTTCACCGCAAATTCCTCGCGGTTTTACCGTCATGTTTTACCTATTTGGGGAGTGTTTTTGGTATGCCATGCGCAATATTGCTAGCGCACACAAGTATGTGCGGCTTTGCTGGCATTATGTCGATGGCGATTGTAATAGGCATCACCATCGGCACCGCGCCCGCTTCAAAAGCGGTGCGCGGCGTGTTGCTACCCGAAATTAAGCGGCAGCAACCAGTGATTTGATACGCTTGGACAAGCGCGAAAGCTTGCGGGCAACGGTGTTGGCGTGGATCACGCCTTTGCCATGGGCGCGCTGCATTTCCGGCTGCGCTTCCACCAGCGCTGCCTGTGCTGCGGCCTTGTCGCCACCGGCGATCGCAAGCTCCACCTTTTTCACGAAAGTGCGCATGCGCGAACGGCGGGCAACGTTGCGCGCGGTGCGCTTAACGGTTTGACGGATGCGCTTCTGCGCGGATGCGGTGTTCGCCATCGTGTCTATCTGGTCTCTTTTTTTGCGGCCGATTGGGGCGCGCAGGGTTGATGCAACGAGTGTCAGTACTAAAAACGCGCCTTCCCCATATCAGCGGGGGGCGCGTGGAAGGTTGAAGTTCTAGGTCGCGCGCGGGTTCAAGTCAAGCGAAACGGCGGTGTGCGCCAGGGCGATCTGTGAATACAAAAAAGTAAGAATTTTCTTTTTTCTGAACGCGGATTCAACCGCGAAACGCATAA
>JBBARC010000043.1:0-32073 GCA_040400005.1 Acetobacteraceae bacterium
CCCAGGTGGCGGCGTTGACCACCACCCAAATCGCCACACTTTCCAGCACGCAAGCTGAGGGGTTCGCCACCATTGCCCTGCTGGGGCTAGGCTCGGCGCTGCTCGGTGCGCTGTCCAGCACAGCATTTCTTGGCCTAACCACCAGCCAAATCGCCGCCCTTACCACCGGCGCAATCACGGCGATCAGCACCGCCGAAATGGCCGCCCTGTCGTCGGCTAATCTCCGCGCCTTCACCACGGCGCAAATCCCGGCCCTAACCATCGCCGACATTTTGGCCCTGACCAGTGCCGAAATACAAAGCCTGACCAACGCCGAAATCCCCGCCTTCACCACGACCCAATTCGATAGTTTGTCGCTGGTGCAGTTGGGCGATTTTACCTCGCTGCAGATTTTGCACATGACATCGCCGCAGCTGAATTCGCTGACCTCGGCGCAGTTGGATGCGCTGTTTCACCGGTAAGCCTGCCTTAGCCTGGGGTCACCTCGACACCGCACCGTGATTGCGGGTGCAACGCTTGCTATTAGCAATGGCGCCACGTTGGCCGGCACCATTAGCGGCGCTGGCACCATCGCCATTGGTGGAACGGCGGTGGTGAGTGTTGCCGCGGCTGCCAACCTGAGTGCCGCAACAGTTGTGGTCTTCAGCGGCAGCGCGCTTGCCGTGCTGGCACCCGGCGGGCTGACCAGCCGCTTTACCGGTAATGGCGCTTTGCTGTTATCAGCTGCCGGCACGTTTAGTATTTCACCTGATCTGTTCGGTGTGGCGCTGTCCACCGTTGGCAGTGCAACCACCTTGCGCCTGACCACGGCGGGAACTTTAGCAAGTCACGTAAGCTTGGGCGGTGTGCTGCTGAGTGCCGCCCCACTGACAATTACCGGCAGCGTCAACGGCCTGGGTGGCACGGTCAGTGCGCAAGCGGGCCTTACCATTGGTAGCACCGGCACAGTCAGTGGATACGGTACGGTCACGGGTGCCGTGCTAGATAATGGGGTGATCCAGGCCAGCGGCGGCACCCTAACACTGGCCGGTGCGCTGACCGGCAATGGTGTGTTGCAGGCTGATGCCAAGGCAACTCTGGTGTTGGGTGGTGGCGGCGTGTTCGCCGGCGCACTGCGCGGGGCTGGCACGATAAGCCTGTTCGCCGGCACCAATGCCACGGTTTTGCTCAATGGCGGCGCCACCTATAACGGGTCGTTTGCCGGCGCCGGCACCATTACGGTTGCAGCCCCCATAACCTTGGGCGCCGGCGCCGCTATTTCGGTTGCCCAATTCACCGATAATGCCAATCTTACCCTTGCCGGTAAAACCACCCTAACCGTGGGGCCGGCCACCCAACTGGCGTTCAACGCAAGTGCCGCCAGCACCACAACCCTTGCCGGCGGGCTAGGTGCGCATGTTACCAGCAAAGGAAGCTTTTTGGCCGCCGGCGCCGGCACCGATGCGATAACTGTCGCACTCACCAACGCCGGCACGTTGCTATCCACGGCGGCCACCCTGTCGTTTTTGGGGCCGCTCACCAACACTGGCTTGCTTGACGTTGCAACGGGCCTAACAACAATCGCCAAACTCATGTCTGGCACGGGCACATTGGCCATCGGTAAGGCCGGCACGCTGGCCTTGCTGGGCGGCGTTGGGCCTGGGCAGTCACTGTCGTTTCTGGCGGCCGGTGGCACGCTGGATCTCGCCGCACCACGCAGCTTTGGCGCCAGTATTTTGGGCTTTGCCCCCGGCGATACCATCGATTTGCAAAACATAACAGAAACTAGCTGGACATTCGCCAAAAATGTCCTGACCGTGTTTAACGGCAAAACAGTAGATGCCAGCCTGCATTTTGGTGGCGCAAGTGTAACCGGGTCGTTTGTGCTGAGCAGCGATTTGCACGGTGGTGTGGTGGTCGGGCTGGTTTAGCGCCATGTTTGCCGGCCGTGCGTTGCCGCCAAAGGGCGGCGGTGACGTGCCCTCCCCCCCTGCCGGCCCACCCCGGCCCCCACCAAAATGCGTAGGCCGAATAAACAGGGTTTCACTTATCCTAAATCGCCTTGATGGGGGCTCTTCCATTATCAAGGCGACTTGATAAAAAATAAACAAAAAGACCTTTTTGACGTTTAGTGCTGGATTCGGTGCAGCCAAAAGTCCCAGGCCGAGCGTCATAAAAGTCTTTTTGCTTCGTTTTCTTCAGAAAAAGAAGAACCTTACTTTCACCCGATTGCCCTATCGCATTGCGTGCAAGGGGTGTCTCATCAAGCGCAAAAGTAGCAAGCTTACGCCAATCACGGCGCGCGCAGGTTACCCTGCCGGCAGATCAGCCCGCGCGCAGCGCCCGAAGCCGGCGCATCCCCGCTTGGCGCGCCACCAGCATGGCCGCCAACCCCGCCGCCAGCAGCCCGAACGAGGCCGGTTCGGGAATGGTCGTGCCCGGGCCGCCGATAGTGGACGGGCTAAGCACATACACGTTATCCACGGTCACATCTTTGGCCGTGGCGCCGTTGCCCTGAAAGGTAAAATCGTAAGTGTAGGTGCCGGCGGTCACAATGGTGAAATTGGCCGCCACGTGAATCCACGTCGCTTTAACACTATTGCCGGTGCCCGATAACGCACCATCAGGAATAACCATCGACAGCACACTAATGCCCGCCACCACCGAATTAAACGTAAACCCGTGCGCGTTGGTCGCACCTGGCGTGTTGATGTAAAAATCAAACCCGGCTTCATACGTGCCAACCGCAAGGTTAAACGATTGGCTGAGTTTATCGACGCCGCTATCATCGTAAAAATACGCGCCGTGGCCACTGGATTTATCCGCGTTGGGGTAGGGTGATGCGGCATTATCCGAAATAATTTTTTCGCTGCCAAACTGATTGGATGTGGTGTTATCGGTATACGCCAGAGCCACCCCAGTGCTGCCGCCCTTGGTCAGTGCCCAGTTATTAAAAATGGCGCCACCACCATTGCCGGTGAAATTTTCAAAACTACCGTTGGTCACGTAATTGGTATAGATCGTCGTCGCCCCCGCAGGGGCGCCAGCGAAACCCATAACCCCAAGACCAATAAACAGCAGAGTTGGCAATACGACACGCATAGCACGGGCACCAAAATACGACAGGTTACGCATAGCAGACGCGAAAAATTGTGTCCATTGTAACGTTTGTCTTAAAAATTAGATGGCGGACGTCAATCCGCCAGATCAAATGCCTTGGTCACCGCACGCTGCCAACCAGCATAAAGTTTTTCGCGCGCGTCCGCCGCCAGCAGGGGATCAATCTGCCGATCCATCCGCCATTGCGCCCGCAAACTGTCGGTATCCGGCCACACCCCCACCGCCAACCCCGCAGCATACGCAGCCCCCAGCACGGTGGTCTCAGTCACCATCGGCCGCACCACCGCCACCCCCAAAATATCCGCCTGCGCCTGCAGCATCGGTAGGCTGCGCGCCATGCCGCCATCCACCCGCAGGGTGCTTAAGGCAACCCCGCTATCGCGCGCCATGGCATCCACCACGTCGCGGGTTTGGTAGGCCGCCGCTTCCAACGCCGCGCGGCAAATATGGCGCCGATCAGCATAGCGGGTAAGGCCAGTAATCACCCCGCGCGCATCATCGCGCCAATACGGCGCATACAGGCCAGAAAACGCCGGCACCACATACACCCCGGCGCTGTCAGCAACCTCGGCCGCCAACGTATCCGCCTCGGCCGATTCCTTTATGATACACAAACTATCCCGCAGCCACTGAATAAGCGCGCCGGTCACCGCAATCGATCCTTCCAGCGCATAACGTGCAGGCTGGTCCCCCAACTGATAAGCAACCGTAGTGATCAACCCAGCGGTGGAAGCAACCGCGGTTTCCCCGGTATTCATCAGCAGAAAATTGCCGGTGCCATACGTGTTTTTGGCATCCCCCGCATCAAAACACGCCTGTCCCAGCAAAGCCGCCTGCTGATCGCCCACCAGGGCGGCCAAAGTGGCACCCGCCAAAACGCCGGCGCCAGCACCCCGCATGGTACCAATAATCCCAGACGTCGGCACAATTCTTGGCAAGCACGCCGCCGGAATATTAAAGGCAGCAAGCAATTCGGGGCACCAGGCAAGTGTGCGCAAATCCATCAACTGCGTGCGGCTGGCGTTGGTCACATCCGTTACATGCAACCCACCAGCCAGGTTCCACGCAAGCCAGGTATCAATGGTGCCAAACAAAGCCTTCCCCGCCTGCGCCAATTCCCGCGCACCAGGCACATTATCCAGCAACCACTGCAATTTCAGCGCCGAAAAATAACTCGCCAGCGGCAACCCGGTCACAGCCCGAAACCGATCGCGCCCGCCACTCGCCGCATACCGCGCCACCAGCCGGTCAACCCGCGTATCCTGCCACACCAGCGCATTATGCAACGGTCGCCCCGTGCGCCGATCCCACAGCACCGTCGTTTCACGCTGGTTGGTAATGCCAACCCCCGCCAAATCGGCCGCAACCAACCCCGCCTGCGCCAAAGCCGCCGCCGCAGTCGCCTGCACCCGCGCCAAAATCTCCAGCGCATCATGCTCCACTAACCCAGGCCCCGGAAAAATCTGCGTATGCTCGGCCTGCGCCATCGCAACAATCGCCCCGCCCGCGTCCACCACCGCAAACCGCGTACTACTGGTGCCCTGATCAATCGCGCCTACGAAACGCTTTAGCATTGGTTTCCCCACCCAAAAAAGTAAGACTCTTCTTTTTCTGAAGAAAAAGAAGCAAAAAGACTTTTGTAAATTAGCCGCGGAGAACTCGGTGGCGGCGTTGCCCCAGTCCCAGCATCATAAAAGTCTTTTGCTTCTTTTCTTCAGAAAAGAAGTTTCTTAACCCTTAACTTCGCCCCAGCCCTCACCCCTCAAACGGATCACGCATCAAAATGGTGTCGTCACGTTCGGGGCTGGTGGATAATAGGGTTACCGGCGCTTCGACCAGTTCTTCAATCCGCCGCACGTATTTTATCGCAGCGGCCGGCAGTTGTGCCCAGCTGCGCGCACCGCGGGTGGACGCGGTCCAGCCTTCGATGGTTTCGTACACCGGCAAGGCGGCGGCTTGGGCGGCGAAGCTTGCCGGCAGGTGGCGGTAAAATGTGCCGTTAATGGTGTAGCCGACGCCGATTTTCAGTTCCTCGATGCCGTCAAGCACATCGAGTTTGGTCAGCGCCAGGCCTTGGATACCGCCCACTTTCACCGCCTGGCGCACCAGGGCGGCATCGAACCAGCCGCAGCGGCGTTTGCGGCCAGTGTTCACGCCGAATTCGTGGCCGCGTTCACCAAGCATGTCGCCGATATCGTCGAACAATTCGGTGGGGAACGGGCCCGACCCGACCCGGGTGCAGTAGGCTTTGGCAATACCCAACACAAAACCCACCGATGCCGGGCCGACGCCGGCGCCGGAGGCGGCGGTGGCAGCCACCGTGTTGCTGCTGGTAACAAACGGGTAGGTGCCGTGGTCGATATCCAGCATCACCGCCTGCGCACCTTCAAACAGAATGCGGGTGCCATCGCGGCGGGCTTGGTCTAGCCGTTCCCAAACGGGTTCTGAAAACGGCAATATGCGCGGGGCCAGCGCCAGTAAATGATCCAGAAGCGCCTGTTTTTCAAAGATAGGCGCACCCAATCCCGCCAGCAGCGTGTTATGGTGCAGCAGGATTTCGTCTAGCTTGTCGGCGAGCGTTTCGGGTTCAGCCAAGTCGCACACACGAATGGCGCGGCGGGCGATTTTGTCTTCGTAAGCCGGGCCGATACCGCGGCCAGTGGTGCCGATTTTGCGTTCGCCGCGATAGGCTTCACGGGCGCGGTCTAACGCCGCATGAACCGGCAAAATCAGCGGCGCGTTTTCCGCGATACGCAGGGTTTCGGGGGTAACAACAAGCCCTTGGGCGGCGACCTTGTCGATTTCTGCCAGCAGCGCCTCGGGGTCCACCACCACGCCATTGCCGATAATGCCCAGCTTGCCGCGCACCACGCCGCTGGGCAGTAGCGACAGCTTGTACGTGGTATCGCCCACCACCAGCGTGTGCCCAGCGTTATGCCCACCCTGAAACCGCACAACGATGCCGGCGCGGCTGGCCAGCCAGTCAACAACTTTACCCTTGCCTTCGTCGCCCCACTGGGCGCCGATCACCGCGACATTCGCCATTTCCGTTAAATTTCTTTCAAAACAGAGAGTTGCCCGTCGATCATCGCATGGGTGCAGCCCAACCGCCGGGCTTCGCTTGCAATACTATCCACTGCCGCCAGGGCCGCAACCGTGGCGTAGCCCGCCGCCCGCAAAGCAGCACCATCGGCGCCCACCGGCAAAAACACGGTTTGCCGCGCAGCCGGTATAGGGGCTGCGCGTAAAACGCTATCGGCAAACAGGGTAAGGCCGGTGGCCGGTTCCGCATCCCCGCACACATAGCGCCCGCCGCGGCCCAGTTCTTCGCCAAACCCCGGCGAAAACACCGTGAAGGTAACGCCGGTATGGTAGCGAAAGCCGCGAAATTCGACCGGGTCGATAGTGATTTTTAAGCCCGGCGCGCGGGCCCGTAGCAACGCCACAACCTGGGTCAGCCGATCCGCCAGCGGCCGCATCGCCGCCGGCAAATCAGCCGCCGCCAACGCCGCCAGTGCCTGATCCGCAGGCCCCGCCGCCAGCAGCAAATCGGTTAACATGGGGGCTGCCGCCCCACCCAAGGCTGCCACCTGAGCCGCATCCTTGCGGTCTAGCGCGCGTGCCAGCAGCCTTGCATTCTCGCCCGTGGCCGCCGCCGCCACCAGCACCGGCGCCAACGCCGGCAGCGTCAGATCCAACGAAAGCCGGTCCAGCCCAATCGCCACCAGGGCTTCCACCCCCACCAGCATCACCTCGGCATCGGCCGCCGCGCTATCATGGCCGATCAGCTCAATGCCCACCTGCGGCACCTGCCGTTCGCCCTCGCGCTGCAAACTGCGCGTGCGAATGCACTGGCCGGCATAAGAAAGCCGCAACGGCCTGGCCGCGTTGGTCAGCCTGGTGGTGGCAATACGGGCAATCTGCGGGGTGATATCAGCGCGAAACGCCATCATGCGGTGGCTATCGGGGTCCATCACCCGAAACGACTGCTCGGCCAGCGCCGCCCCCGACCCACCTAGCAAACTATCTTCAAATTCCAGCAACGGCGGCCGCACCCGTGCGTAGCCGTGGGCGGCAAACACCGCCATCACGGTTTCCACCGCGCGGGCCTCAGTTTCCGCCTCGGGCGGCAGCAAATCACAAAGTCCCGCCGGCAACAAAGCCAAACTTGCGGGCAGGGCGTTGTCCATGGGGCGGGTCCGTTTACTGCGAAAAAAACACTAGGCAAGAAACGTCTTTTTCTGAAGAAAAAGAAGCAAAAAGACTTTTACTAGTTTGGGGCTGGGGCGTTCGTCGCACCGTGCGCTGTTAGCCCACGGCTAGCGCCTTTGCTTCTCTTCTGCGCGCGGTTAGCACAAATTCTGTGTAGCCGTTCGGCTGCGCACGGCCTTCAAAAATCAGCTCGCAGGCAGCTTTAAACGCCGGGCCATCGTAGCCCGGCGCCATCGCTTTGTAGACGGCGTCATTGGCGTTTTGCTTATCCACAATCAGCGCCATGCGTTTTAGCGATTCCAGCACCTGATCCGCGCTCACCACCTTATGCAGCAGCCAGTTGGCAATGTGCTGGCTGGAAATGCGCAGCGTTGCGCGATCTTCCATCAACCCGACATCGTGAATGTCCGGCACTTTCGAACAGCCCACCCCCTGATCAACCCAGCGCACCACATAGCCCAAAATGCTCTGCGCGTTATTATCCAGCTCCTGCTGCACATCGGCCGGTGCAAAATTCGATTGCGCCAGCGGCAGCGTAATCAAATTCTCCAGGCGCGCCCGTGGCCTGCCGGCAATCGACGCTTGTACGGCCGCCACATCCACATCCAAATAATGCAGCGCGTGCAGCGTTGCCGCCGTGGGGGACGGCACCCAGGCGGTGCTGGCGCCGGCGCGTGGGTGCGCACCCTTTTGCGAAAGCATATCGGCCATCATATCGGGCATCGCCCACATGCCTTTGCCAATCTGCGCCCGCCCGGCAAGCCCCAACGCCAGACCAATATCAACGTTCTGGTCTTCATAGGCCGAAAGCCAGCTGCTGGATTTCATCTCGCCCTTGCGCACCATGGCGCCGGCTAGCATCGAGGTATGAATTTCATCGCCCGTGCGATCTAAAAACCCAGTGTTGATAAACACCAGACGATCGCGGGCAACGTTAATGCACGCCGCGAGATTAACACTGGTGCGGCGTTCTTCATCCATAATGCCCATCTTCAGCGTGTTGCGCGGCAGCGCCAGCAATTCTTCCACGCGGGCAAACAAATCACACGCCAGCGCCACCTCATCGGGCCCGTGCAATTTGGGCTTCACGATATACATCGATCCGGTGCGGCTATTATGCAGTTTCGGCGCACCGCGCAGATCATGCAGCGCAATCAGCGCGGTCAGCGCGCAATCCAAAAATGTCTCGGGTATCTCGCCACCTTCGGCGTCCAGCACGGCATCGGTCATCATATGATGGCCAACATTGCGCACCAGCATCAACGCACGGCCAGCTAGGCGCAAAACCCCGCCATCGGGGGCGGTAAACGTGAGATCGGGCGAAAGTGTGCGCGTTGTTACTTCGCCGGCTTTTTCAATTTTGGCACTCAGCGTGCCGGTCATTAAACCCAGCCAATTGCGATAAGCCACAACTTTGTCGTCGGCATCCACCGCCGCCACGCTATCTTCGTAATCCATGATGGTGGAAATCGCCGATTCCAGCTCGATATCGGCAATCCCGGCGGCATCATCGCGGCCAACACTGTTGGTGCGATCTATGCGCACAATCAAATGCAGTCCATGGCGGCGCAGCACCAGGGCGCTCGGGCTGCCCGGCTCGCCCGAAAAACCAACAAACTGCTTGGGGTCGGCAAGCCCGGTTACGCCGCTGCGCGTGGTCACCACCAGCACGCCATCGATCACCCGGTAGGCGGTGGCTTCATCGTGCTTCGATCGCGCCAGCGGGGCCGCATCGTTCAGCACGGCGCGGGCGCGGGTAATCACTTTGGCGCCACGCAGCTTATCATAACCGCCGGGCGCGGTTTTGCCGGGCAGGGCGTCGGTGCCGTAAAACGCGTCGTACAAACTGCCCCAGCGCGCATTGGCGGCGTTCAGCGCGTAGCGCGCATTGGTAATTGGCACCACCAGCTGCGGCCCGGCGATTTTGGCGATTTCGGCGTCGACATTGGCGGTGCTAATCGCCGATCCCGCCGGTTCACGCAGAATATAGCCGATGTCGCGCAAAAACTGCTGATAGGCGATCGGGTCGTGCGGCACGCCGGTGCGGCCCACGTGCCAGGCATCGATATCGGCCTGAATGGCATCGCGGCGGGTCAGCAGTGCTGCATTGCGCGGCGCTAGTTCCGCCACGATCTTGCCAAACCCATCCCAGAATTGCCCAGGCGATACGCCGGTGCGCGGGGCGGCTTCGGTTGCCACAAACTCCGCCAGCACTTTGGCCACCTGTAACCCGCCGATGTCGATCCGCTGCATGAAGTCAAAACCTTTCTGCGCCGCTGGTATGGCTATCCCGGCCGTGTTGTGGCGAGTTGTCGGGGTAAAGAAAAGAGGAGGGCACCAGAATGGACGCCGATTTGGCCGCACTGTGGTTGGAAATCCTGGATCGGCTGGCCGATGCGGCAGCGGTTCCTGGCCATCGTATGCGCTTTGTCACCATCGCCACCACCGCGGCAGATAGCACCCCGCGCGCCCGCATGGTGGTGCTGCGCACCTGCGCCACCGACCCCCTAAGCATTGATTTTTATACCGATATCCGCTCCGGCAAATGGGCCGAAATCGCCGCCAACGGCGCGGTTGAGCTGCTCGCCTGGGACCCCGAAGATCGCGTGCAACTGCGCCTAACCGGGCTGGGCACCTGCCACACCGCCAATGCCACCGCCCGCTTGGCCTGGGATGGCTTGCGCGTAGAAAGCCGCAATTTATGGCGCCAGGCCCAAATCCCCGGCCAAACCATCGACAACCCCCACGATGCGCCACCCTTGCGCGGCGATGATGATGCTTATGGTGATTTCGGCGTCGTGCGCCTGGGCGTGGAGCGCGCCGAGTACCTGCACCTGCACATGTCAGGGCAGCTACGCGCCGCCTTCACTGCCGCACCAGATGGCTTGCGGGGTATGTGGCTGGCACCGTGAGTGTCCCCACCTACCGCCAAACCCCACCCGCCGCTGTCGCCGCACTCCCCCCCGACCCCATGGGGCCGGGGCCGATTGCCGCCTATTTGGCCATTTGTCTGATCTGGGGATCAACCTTTTTAGCCATCCGCATCGCGGTGGAAACCGTGCCGCCGTGGTTAATGGTCGCCGTGCGCAGCATTTTGGCCGGCCTGCTGCTGGGCGGGTTTGCCGCTTTACGCGGCGCCAGCCTGCCCAACCGCCGCGGGCTGATCTCGGCCGCCGCTTCCGGCACGCTGATGTTTGCCTGCGCCCAGGGCATGCTGGCGTTTGGTGAAACCCGCGTGCCCAGCGGCCAGGCCGCCGTGGTCAACGCCACCCTATCCCTGTTTATGCCGCTCGCCGCCTGGCTGCTCGGCACCGCACCACCGCCGGGGCGCATCGCCGCGTTTGGCTTGGCCTTGGGGTTCGTCGGCGTCGTCGTGCTGGCCAACCCCGGCCACGCCTATATCGACTTGATCGGTTGCGCCGCGGTGCAGGTATCGGCGGCATCCTGGGCCTTCGGCACCGCCATCGCGCGGCGCTGGCCGCCCGCCCGCACCGCCAGCATGTCGAGCGGCGCGCAGATGTTAATTGGCGGCGTGGTGTCGCTGGCCTTCAGTGGCGCGGTCGGTGAATGGCGCCATTTTGATGCGGCCAGCATCAGCCTGCGCAGTGTGCTGGCGTTTACCTATCTCATCACCATCGGCTCGATGGTGGCGTTTGCCGCTTACGGCTGGCTGGTGCGCATTTGGCGGCCCGAACGGCTGGTCACCTACACCTACATCAACCCAATTGTGGCGCTGCTGATTGGGGCGGGGGTGGCGGGGGAGGCGATCGGGATGCGCGAGATTGCGGCTACCTTGCTGATTTTGGCCGCCGTTGCGATTGTCATGCTAGGCAACCGGCGGGCTGCGCGCGGGTAGTGGGGGCGGCGTTACCCGGCGGCGGGTTTAGCCGGCAAAAACCCAAGCCTGGCGATGGTAATGGCGCCAAGGCGCATGCCCGGCACTTCGATCAGGTAATGCGTCAGGGTTGCCAATGGCAGAACAATTGCCAGGGTTATCGCCACGGCGAGGCAAAAATGCGGCGTCATGGCCAGCTGGCGGCGGTCGATCCATGCATAAACCGGCACCATGGCATGAATGATCGGCAAGTGCAGCAAATACACCGAGTAGCTGATGCGGCCGAGAAAATCGCTAATCCGGTTGACCAGCAATTTAGTCGGGCAAAGACCAAGCCCAAGCATCAACACACCGTAAATAACCCCCTGCCAGCCAAGACCGGGAAAGATCAATTCCGGGAAGGGAAACCCCAGCGCCCCGTGCAGCCAGCCATAATACAGGAAGGCACTGAGCCATAACAGCAGGCGGCCGAGATCGCGCAGCCAGATGCGGCCGGCATAGTGGCGGCGGAAGACTGCATTGATATCAAACACCGCAATACCCATCAGGAACAATTGTAGCTGCCGAAACAGGCTGAAGCGCATAAATGCGTCCCGCATATCCTCGGGCAGGCCCAAATAGTAACTCGCGGTGAGCGCCGCACCTGCCAACAAGAATGACGCGACAATGGCACATGCCAGCACAAGGGGTTGGCGCGTCGCCCGGTAGATGAACGGAAACAGCGCATAAAACAGCATTTCCACGCCAATGGTCCAGGACGCATCGGGGATGCCGGAAAAATGGCTAGGCACCAAGTTGAAGACAAAACCAAGGTTAAGCAGCACTTCGCCGATATGATGATGGATGTGCGACAGGTGAAAATCGCGCACCATGGTGGCGGCGATGGCCACGTAAAATAGCGGAGCGATACGAAAGAATCGGCGCAGCCAAAACACCGCTTCACCACCAGGGGACGCCAATAACCGCCCGGAGCTTAGGCATAACGAAAATGCACTGACCAGAAAAAACAGAGTTACCCCGGATCCGCCCATCACCACGAATGAACCGAGCCACTCCGGCTGATAGACCCGCCCGGCAACAGCGACATGAAACACGAGCACATACAATGCCGCGAGGCCACGCAGCGCATCGAGAAATTCAAGCCGTTGCGCGGGCAGGGCAGGGGCAGTTGGGGGCACAAGTAAATCCCGAGCTTTCATAACGTGTCGATCTGCCCAAGCAGCAATGAAAAAATTACCCGTGCTGCCGTTGGTAAGCGCTAGTGGCAAACACTAGTGATCGGGCCACGAGCTTTACCCCCCAGCCCAGCCTGCACCAATCAAACCGCCTTTATCATCAGTTTCCCGAAATTCTCGCCCTTAAACAACTTCATCAACGTTTCTGGAAACGTCTCGATCCCATCAACAATATCTTCGCGCGATTTCAAACTGCCATCAGCCAGCCACTTGGCCATATCCGCCATGCCCTCGCCATAGCGGTTGGCATAGTTAAACACCACAAACCCTTCCATCCGCGCATTATTCACCAGCAACGACAGGTAATTTTTCGGCCCCGCCGGCGCTTCCGTGCTGTTATAAACGCTGATCGCACCGCAAATAATCACGCGAGCTTTGCGCGCCAGCCGCGCCAAAGCGGCATCCAAAATCTCGCCGCCGACATTGTCGAAATACACGTCAATGCCTTTGGGGCAAGCCTTGGTAAGCCCCTTACCAACATCTTCGTTTTTGTAATCAATGCAGGCGTCAAACCCCAGCACGTCTGTCACATACTTGCATTTTTCCGGGCCACCAGCCAGGCCCACCACGCGGGCACCCTTAATCTTGGCAATCTGCCCGACCAGCGCCCCCACCGCACCGGATGCGGCCGATACAACAACCGTCTGCCCAGGCTGCGGATTACCAATATCCAGCAAACCAAAATAGGCGGTCATCCCCGGCATGCCCAGCGCACTGATAAACAACGGTAACGGCGCAAGCTTCGCATCCACTTTTTGCGCACTCGCCCCATCAACCACCGCGTAATCCTGCATCCCAAAAATGCCCACCGCGTGATCGCCCACGGCAAACCCTGGGTTGTTAGATGCCACCACCTCGCCCACCGCACCTGCCCGCATCACCTCGCCCAAACCCACCGGCGGTATGTAGCTGCGCGCATCGTTCATCCACCCGCGCATCGCCGGATCCAGCGAAATATAATGGTTGCGCACCACAATCTCCCCCGGCCCAGGTGCTGCCACCGGCACAGTTTGAAAGGTAAAATCACTGCGCTTCGGCTCGCCCACCGGGCGGCTGGTCAGGGTCCACTGGCGATTGGAAAATGTCATTGGGGTATCCTCCGGTTGATGATTGGCTCGTTCGATAAAAACCTTCTTTTGACTTCCGAAAAAGAAGCAAAAAGACTTTTGTACGCTTGCGGGGTTATCCGGCTGCTAGGGCCTCGCGCATCAGTTCTAAGGCTAGCCACTTTTCTTCGGCCGCGGCTAGGGCGGCGGTGTCGGCTTCTAAGGCGGCGGTGATCGATTTGAACTTTTTCGGGTCGCGCGAAAACAACCCGGAATCACTCAAAAACCTTTGGTGCGTGGCAATGCGGCTGGTTAAGGCCGCCATTTCGCCCGGCAGGTTTTCCAGCGCATGTTTATCCTTAAACGACAATTTTCGCGGGGTAGCCGGCTTGCCCTGTAACGGCCCGGCCGCCGCAGCGCGCCGCCCGCCCGCCTTGCCGGTTTCCGGCGCCTGGCCGCGCTGCACCAGCATGTCGGAATAACCGCCGGCATATTCCACCCAATTGCCATCGCCTTCATAGGCAATGGTGGAACTCACCACCCGATCCAAAAAGTCGCGATCATGGCTCACCAGCAGCACCGTGCCGGCATAATCGGCCAGCATTTCCTGCAGCAAATCCAGCGTTTCCAAATCAAGATCGTTGGTCGGTTCGTCCAACACCATCAAATTCGATTTTTTGGCCAAAGCCACTGCCAGCAGCAGCCGCCCACGTTCGCCACCCGAAAGCACGCCCACCGGGGTGCGCGCCTGTTCGGGCTTGAACAAAAACTCCTTCATATAGCCAATCACGTGGCGCCGGTTATCGCCCACCTGCACCTGATCGCCACTACCGCCGGTTAAAGTTTCCGATAATGTCGCGCGCGGATCTAAACTTTCGCGCATCTGGTCCAGCGTAACCATCTCTAACCCGGTGCCGATGGCAATTTTGCCGGTATCCGGCTGCAGTTTTCCGGTCAACAACCCCAGCAGCGTGGTTTTGCCCGCGCCATTGGGGCCAACAATGCCAATGCGGTCACCGCGCACCACGCGGGTGGTAAAATCGCGCACAATCACGCGGTCACCGTAGCTTTTGGTGATGCCCTCGGCCACCGCCACCAGCTTGCCGCCACTTTGCGCAATTTCGGCCGAAAGGCTTGCGGTGCCCACCGGCTTTACCCGCTCGCGCCGGTTGCTGCGCAGCTCAAACAAGCCAGCCAGGCGCTTGACATTGCGCTTGCGCCGGGCGGTAACCCCGTAGCGCAGCCAATCTTCTTCGCGCAAAATCTGGCGATCGAGTTTATGGGCGGTGTCTTCTTCTTGCGCCAGCACCTCGTCGCGCCACGTTTCAAAATGCGAAAAATCACGATCCATGGTCAGCGTGCGGCCACGATCCAGCCACAGCACCCGGCGTGACAGTTTGGATAGCAACCGCCGATCATGGCTGATCAGCACAATGCCCGATCGCATCGAGGCCAGCTCGGTTTCCAAAAACTCAATCGCCGGTAAATCCAAATGGTTGGTCGGCTCATCCAGCAGCAAAATATCCGGGTTGGGCGCCAGCACGCGGGCGAGTGCTGCGCGGCGGGTTTCACCACCCGATAAATTGACCGGCACACGTTCAGGGTCTAGCCCCAGCCGTTCCATCAAACGCCGTGCCCGATCGGGGTCGTCCCCCTCGCCCGATCCGCCGCGCACGTAAGCTTCTAGGGTGGGATAACCCGAAAGATCGGGTTCCTGCGGCAACGTGCGCACGGTGGTGCCTGGTTGCAAAAACCGTGTGCCTGAAACCGGGGAAAGCTCGCCATCAGCGATGCGCAGCAGGGTCGATTTGCCCGATCCGTTGCGGCCAACCAAGCAAAGCCGTTCGCCCGCGGATACGCTCAGGCTGGCACCTTTCAGCAAAGGCGTGCTGCCAATATGGGCTTCGATGTCGGTAAGCAATAAAAGCGGTGGTGCCATCACAAAAAAACGGGTGCCGGGGCACCCGCTATACTCCTGACTATAAAGTTGCCGTGCTTGAATATGGGAAAAACCTATTCACCCATCATCGTGCGCAGAAAATTTGCTTCGTACGATTTGACGCTGACGCCTAAAATTTTGGCCCCCCCAATGGCGCCGTTAAACGCCGCCATGTGCGGGGTTTTCATGTGCGCGCCGATGGCGGCTTCATCCACCCAGCGTTCGCTGATGCGCATCAGATCAGACTCGGCCAGGTCGGCGGCAAAGGCATAATGCAGGCAGCCGGCCTCGGCGCGGGTGGCTTGCATCATGGTGGTGGCGGCGCCGCGTAATTTTTCCACTTCGCCCTCGGCAAAGCGCACCCAACCTTCAACCATGATCATCTGCTGTCTCCCTATAAAAACGCCCCATCGGCGGGGACATGTTTTTGCAGGCCGGGTTGTCTCACGCCCGCCGTGCGGCGAAAAGCCCCCACTGGGTGTGGTATAGCTAGGGTGCGCGCGATTTATTTACCGCGCGCAGGCTTGTCAGTGCGCGCGGTTAACCGCGAAAAGGTGTACCGCCCCCCGCCCCCCGCCCCCCGCCGCCCCTCCCCGCCGCCGCAATGTCATGATCGGTTACCCGTGCCCAGCAAGCCCGCCGCCCCATGCCATTGCCGCCCCGATCTT
Source organism: Acetobacteraceae bacterium (assembly GCA_040400005.1). Taxonomy (GTDB): domain Bacteria; phylum Pseudomonadota; class Alphaproteobacteria; order Acetobacterales; family Acetobacteraceae; genus JBBARC01. The sequence goes on from JBBARC010000043.1 coordinate 16,035, forward strand.
GGTTCGGCCCTTGGTTCGGCCCTTGGTGCGGTGTTTTTGGCGCTGGCGCCAAACCCGGCCCACGCCCAGGCGCCGGTAGCACCTGAAAACGCTGGGTTTAACCTGTGGCAATCGGCCAGTTTGCTAGGGGATGCTGGCGGTTTGCGGCCGCAACTGGCGAAAATGGGGGCGACTTTCAGCCTGGGCACCACGCTGGAAATGGCCCGCAACCCCAGCGGCGGCCGCAGCCAGGGCCATGCCGCCAACGCCCTAACCAGTGCCGCCCTGCGCCTGGATACCGATACCGCGTTTGGCCTGGCCGGCGGTTTGGTTAACGTCAGCGCCCTGTGGATAGAAGGGCAGGGCATCACCGCAACCCACGTTGGCGCGGTCAACACTGTCAGCAATATCGAAGCGACCCCGGCATTGCGATTGTTTGAAGCCTATTACGACCAAAGCTTTGCCCAAGGCCGGGTCAGCCTGCGCTTGGGCCAGCTTGCCGCCGATCAGGAATTTTTAACCACGGCCGCCGGCGTGGTGCTGATCAATTCAAGCTTTGGCTGGCCCACGTTGGCTGCGGCTAACTTGCCGGCAGGCGGCCCGGCCTACCCGGTGGCAACCCCAGGGGTGCGGCTATCGGTGCAACCGGGCGACCAGCTTGTGCTGCGAGCCGGGGTTTATAACGGCAACCCCAGCCCGGAAGGCTTTGGCGATCCGCAAATACTCAACCCTGCCGGCACCAGTTTTCGCACCAACGGCGGGCTGTTTGCGATTGCAGAAATCGAGGCCAGCGGCGCGCTATGCGGTGCCAGTGCCGCCCACCCCGCGGTGTGCAAGCTGGGCGCCTGGTACGAAAACCACCCGGTGAACGATCTACGCTATGATGCTGGCGGCGTGTCGCTGGCCGATTTTAACGGCACCGGCGTGCCGCGGCGGTATTGGTCTAATGATAGCGTGTACGCCAGCATGGAACGCGATATCGCGCATTTGCCGGGCACCGCGCGGCCACTATCGCTGCTGGCGCGCATCATGGCGTCCCCGGGCGATCGCAATTTTTTGAGTGTGTTTGCCGATGCGGCGCTGGTGGCGCACGCACCGTTCGCGACCCGCCCGCTGGATAGTGCGGCCCTTGGCGCAGGGTTTGCGCAAGCCAGCGCTGGCGCGCGCGGCATCGCCAGCGATTTGGGCCGTTACGATGGTTTGCCGCAAATTCCGCGCGCCAATGAAGTGTTTGTGGAGGCGACGTACCAGGCGTTTGTAGCACCGTGGTGGAGCGTGCAGCCCGATATCCAGTATATCATGTCCCCCGGCGGCGGCATGGGCCGCAATGATAACCCCGATCGCCGGGCGGGCAATGCGCTGGTGGTTATGCTGCGCACAGCGATAACTTTTTAGCGCGTAGCGTGGGTTTTAACCCACGTCTTTTCCTAACAAATAAAGTCTGCTCGTCACCAGAGTAGGGCGTGCTCCAGCACGCCAACGCAGGCAAGCCGCCTACCCCAACCGCCCCACCCTGCACGCCCAACTGGCGCCCATAAGCGTTGATAGTTAATATAAATAACTTAAATATCGGCCAAATGCGAAAAAACATTTGCCCTATCATGCCACCTTACGGTAATGTTAAATTTATTAACTATTCAAGGCCGCAAAACCCTGTCCCCAACCCAACCCAGTCAACCGCAAGATTCCGAAGATCGCACGCAGCGCCACCTGCGCTTGTGCGCGGAACTAACTGACCTCGCCATGGGCCTGGCCCGCGCCGCCGCCGCCCGCACCCTGGCCGATTGGGCCGAACCCGAACAACCGCCCACGGCGGAGCAGGAATGGGTGCACCCACCGGCGCCGCCCGCCAATCTCAATCCCACCTCCACCGGCCGCGCCAGCACCACCCGCAGCACCACCCGCAGCACCACCACATCGGCCAAACCTACCGACCCCGCCGTGCTCTTCACCCGCCTCGCCGCCGTCGTGCGAGACTGCATAGCCCTCGAAGCCCGTCTAGCCGCCGGCGGCACCCCGCGCGCGCCCAGCCGCCGCCCCGCCCCCGACTTCCACGCCCACCCCGACTTCCACGCCCACCCCGACTCCCGCCGCGAACCTTTGCTCGAAGCCTTCCGCTTCGTCACCGCCAACATCCCCGGCCGTGCCGCCACCTTGCGCGACATCACCGCCCGGCTCGATGAAGAACTGCAAGCCGATCCCGATCAAACCATCGACACCGCCGAATTCCTCGCGTGCATCTGCGAAGAATTCGGTATCAAAATAGACTACACCAAACTCCCCGACGAATATCTCTTCTACCCCATCGACCCGCCAAATGAAGAATACGAAGCCCCCCGCGCCACCTCCCCGCCCTGGTAGCCTGGGTGAAACCCAGGGCAAGCGCGTGTCGGGCGGCTCAGCGAAGCGTCATGCGCAATCGGTAGCCGCCACCCGCAAAGGCCGATTTTCCGCGCAAACCCGCCCGCGGCGTCCCGCCCGGCCTAACCTGCGCCGCCGCGACGGCCGAATTGCGCCGGCATCTGGCAAGAGGCAACGATAAGGCATGCCGGCTTTCGATCGTAACGCAACGAACGGGTGGGCGCCACAATCGACGCGTCATGCGCAATCGGTAGCCGCGACCGCCAGGTTGGCATGCCGCTCGGCGGCGCCGCGTGCCGAAGCACGCCCGATTGCGGCCGGCCCAGTGTGCGCCGAACGAGGGGGGCACCAAGGCGTCGTGCGCTCTGCGGGCTAGAGTGTCCTAAGCGCCCAGCCACGCCGTCCGCGGGCGATAGGGTCGCGCCGGAAAGTGGCCATTCGACCGGGTGCCCATCGTAGTAAACTGTAGGGTGCAATGCCCTTTGCATTGCACCTCTTTTTCAACCATCCCTTATTACTGTTTTCCGTATATCAAAAACACTTATCCCAACCCCGCAGTTTCCCTAGGGTTTGGCGTGAGGTTTTCAGTGGGGTTTTCGGTATGGCCCCCTTGGTGGTGTGCTGAGGCCCTGGGTGCCGGGTTGGTGGCGATAGACCGAGGTGCGGGCGCTGCTGATCGCGGCGGGGTGCGGTGGGTGTGGTGGTGTTCTGTGAGATTGTCTCGCCTCAGGCTTTGAGCGTGCCCCCTAACGACCTCGTGAGCGTGTCTTGCCTCTGCGTCCGCAACCAACACAAGCCGCCTGGGGAGAGCGCGAAAGGGCCGCCGGGGGTAAAGTTCTGCCGCCAACCCGTGCATGGCCTTTCACATTTTTAGGGTGAAATCGCCCGATGGCTACGGTTTCCGAACCAAGCGCCCTGCTAGGTAACCCTGCCCCTCTATAAGCTTTGGTTGAAAAATAAAATCCATAACACCATCGTTCGTAACAACCGAGGCGTGGCAAGCTGGCTCACCGGTGCTTTCATCAGGTGTCGACATGGCAGTCGTTGCGGAGAAAACTACTATATGCCGTGATAGACCGACGGCTGAATTCTCAACCACTCTTTTAATATCGTCCATTTTGGCGGCCTCGCAATGATACCGGAACTCCGTATCTGCCGGATGCTCTCCATCCGCCGAAATTCCATTCGGAGCATCAGTCCTTGAACTGGTTTCTGGGCCCGGCCAATCGTAATACAATGCAAATGGAATGGCCACCGCAATGCCTATACCGACTATACCGGATATGGCCAAGATCGAAATCACCAAATATCTGAGGGCCGTGAGTAATACCGGAACTCGATTTGTGATCCTACTTCGAGACAAATCGTATGCGTTTTTAATCGAAGGAGACAAGTGCTGGCCCGCATCCATTACATCATCGCGGAATGCCGATATCTTCTCTGTGACCCGGGCTAAATCGAACACCGGCCTATCACCTAAGGTCGCAGGCCTCCTTATGCCACAATGTGGACAGGATGCCGCTTGATTACTGACATTGCTTCCACATTCTCTACACGGCACTAAAACCACATTGGCTGCCTTTACGTATTTGTAGCCTGCCCCCAGTGGGCAATCCAAGCGCAACGCTAGTTCAGATTTTGGCCTGATGCTAAGCTCGCACCGGCGCCCGCTCTACTGCCGCCAAATACCCCAAACCGGCCATTCCGCCCCCGGCCCAATGACGTTGGGTATGGTCAACCCGTCACGCCACCCTAAGTCGGGCATCTTTAGGGTGCATCAGGGTTGGCCCCAGTCGGGCGCCCTGTTCCCCGCCAACGCAGGCGTCCTTGCGCTGGATTATATACCGCCTGTCATTGGCTTGGGGGAGAAGGCGTCTGCAATTTTGTGCGGGTGTCCTTTCTGCCCCATGCAAAAAAGAAATTTCTTCATATATTTAAATGTTGTTGGTGAATGCCTCATCTGCTCTATCCGGCCTCGTGCATCCTGATTTGACTCCACCAGCGATAACGTTTGGCAGACATATTCCTCAGCCAGTTCACCGGAGACACCAGAGAGCGAGCCTTCCCAATGGATGGCGCATGCTATCTCGAAGAGGTTCATCAGCTCTGAAAACTCATATTGACGTGCCGGTTCATCCCCGGCTGAGAGGAAGCGCTGCCATGCTTGTCGAAACGCCTCATTGAGTGTGACCAACGTGGCGGCGGATGAGTTCTTATTGCTTTTGCGAATTGCGACAACTGCAACGGTTAGGGCAATGAAAGCAACAACCGCTGAAACTATTGCGATCGTGTCCGAGAGAGTGAGTGTCAACGCGGTATCATTCCTTTTTGAGGGGCGCAACAGTTGCGGCGACAGTTTTAGCAGTTTGGGTTTGCGATGTTGCGGCTTGGCCTTGAGACTGAGAGCCGCCGCCGAGCGCTTGGCCCAGGTGTGCGGTCGTAAGTGCCTTCGCGAGATGGTCTAAAGTAAGGCCCTCATTGAGGTGGTGAACCGTCATGCCATCCTGTGCCACCGTTGCTTTTGAGGCAGGTGGGGTCTTAGTCATATTTTCATGCCCTTTTTGTCAAAGTGGATTATGGCATTCATATCCGATCCCTCCGCCGTTGCATATAGCGTGCAAGAAAGGACTGCATTTTCCGCTGTTTGCTCCAAATAAGTCCCCCCGCTCTCCCCGGCTACCGAGCCTTGCCAGGCGCTGTGACGGCTTGGCGGGAACACAAAGGGGTGATACAAAGCCCTCTTCGAGGTCGTCATTAACCCGTTGTTTTTGCTATACGTATTGTCGCCATGTGCGTTTCCTGCATCCGGCCCCAACACCTAGCTGGTTTTTAGCCGTGGCCCCTGCCATGCTCAGCCGCAAGCATGATTGTTGGTGGTATGAATCAGCCCAATAAAGATACGTTTGATGAACTGGTTAAGGCGCGGAACGCGCTTCAAGAACAAATTTATTTTGCCGAGTCGGGCCCAGCCGTCCACTACCCAGGCGGTCGCGCGCAGGCTGACGAAATGCTTACATTGCTACGTGGCCAACTAAGCGAAATAAAGCACATGGTTGCGCAAATTGAGGCTGATAACGCCCTGCAGCAATCGTAGCGCGCGTTTTAACCCACGTCGTCTCCCAATACTCACCCCCGACTTATTCAAAATTCGCGTAATTTTTCGGGTTGTTCTCCGTGCCGTGGTGCCACCCATCGCTTACATCATGCCACGTGCCGTGCCGTTGGGTTAAAACCGAACGCTACATCCGCCTACCGCAGCGAAGGTCCGGATCCAGATCCCGCCCTCAATACGCGTGCCCCACAACGCGCACGCCCGGACCCGCCGCGATCCGCGCGTAAACCTCACAAAATCCTAACTTAAGAAAATAATCTTTGCCACAATCCGCAAATATCCCTAAAACAACACCCCATGATCCCACCCCGCTTCATCCGCGCCACAATCCAAGCCCGCATCAACCCCAACCAAACCCGCACCGCGCGGGATCAGCAACGCCGCGACCAAATCCTCGATGCCGCCCTCGCCCTGCTCACCGCCCACCCGCGCCACACCATCACCATTGCCACGTTGGCCATGGGCATGATCGTCTCCCCCGCCACCATCCGCCGCCATTTTCTTGATATCGACAGCATCATCGCCGAAATCCTGCAAAATCATCTGCGCGCGCTGATAAAAACCATCGGTGAAATCCCCACCGATGGTGAAAATCTTCAACAAAAACGCAGCAATGCCTACTTGGCCGCCACCCGCACCCCCTGGGGCAATTTTACCGATACCCACGCGTTACTGCTGCGTGAAGCCCATGCCCTGCCCGAAGATTTGGCCAGTGCCATCACCCAAATGCGCGTCAGTATCGGCAACACCCTGGCCGGCAACCGCGGCCACGATATGCTGCAAATGCTAGATACCGCTTGGGGCAATCACGCCCTCATCGAACCATTTTGCGCGGCAATCGAAACCACGGCGGAGCAATCCCTGCCCGATCCACCCGATCTCCCGCAGGAAAACCCCGCCCCCGAAGATTTCAGTCTCGAAAATCGCGTCCGCCATGATTACGCCCAGCCAAACCCGGCCAACCGCCGCGATTCCAGGCCCGGATACGTGCCCACAAGGTACCTCACCGCCGCCGATCTGGGCATTAGCGTGCCGGCGCCGACCCAGCCCGCAACCAACCTGGCCGCCCTGGCCCATGCCCCACCTGGCTAACCCGCCCCGGCACTCACGGGTTAAAAGCGTAGCGTGGGTTTTAACCCACGTGTGCACACAACACCTATGTTTGGCGTATAGTCATTGTCACCTCACGACACCGGTCTTTTGCCGTGCCCTGGGGCCACCTGCCGTTGCACGATGCCGCGTGCCGCGCACGTGGGTTAAAACTGAACGCTACGTCCGTTGCCCGCCGCGATTGACCGCCCTTGGTCGCGCAACGTATGGGCAGAAATTTTGGCAGAAGGGGAGGGGGTTAAGCCCGAGGTTTCGCTGTAACCCATTGAAATCGCGTGGCGTCCCGTAGGGGATTCGAACCCCTGTTACCGCCGTGAGAGGGCAGCGTCCTGGGCCTCTAGACGAACGGGACAAACGAGGCAGCCTCGCTTCCTAATCTGCCCCCCAGCCAAACGCAACCCTGCGCGCCACGCCCCAAACCCCGAGGTGCTGCCCAAAACTTATTGCGCCAGCCGCACCACGCCCAGCCGCCGCCCGCTCGCCACATCCACCAGCAAAACCCGATCCACCCCACCGCCGCTCAACACAAGGCTCAAAACGCCAGCGTTGTCCGATGCCGCTATAATGTGCGTGCCGGCCGGTTCGGCCAGCACAACGTCGGCGATAGTGCCTATTTTGGGGGAAGATAGCCGGTGCACGATGGTCACCACCACCACTGCGGTGCCGGCCACAATCAGCACCCCCATACCAATCACCAATGCTTTTAACGCCTGCATGCCAAACCCCTGTCCCCCGCCCACCACTACACAATGCGGCAAAAACCGCTATGCCACACAAATGTCCAATCCCTTGCCCGATGCGGCGCCACTTGCGGCCAGTCTATCCCCAACCCTAGACCCAACCGTGGCCCCGCCGCCCTTTGCGGTGGTGGCGTCAATCGATGCCGCCGGTATTCGCGCCGATCGCTACTTGGCCGAGGCGCACGGTGTGCTCTCGCGCAGCCGGGTCAAAACCCTGATTATTGAGGGGTTTGTTACCATTAATGGGGCACCACTCACCACCCCATCCGAACCTATCCGCGCCGGTGCTGCTTACGAACTGCGCCAGCCCGCCCCGGTTGCCGCCTATCCGCAGCCGCAAAACATACCGTTTAGTATTTTGTTCGAAGATCGCCATTTGCTGGTGCTGGATAAACCGGCAGGCCTGGTGGTGCACCCCGCGCCGGGCAATTTGGATGGCACGCTGGTCAACGCCCTGCTCGCCCATTGCGGCGATACCTTGCCCGGTATCGGCGGCGAACGGCGCCCCGGCATTGTGCATAGGCTCGATCGCGATACATCCGGCGTTATGGTTGTCGCCAAAACCGAACACGCGCTGGCCACCTTGTCGGCAGCTTTTGCCGCGCGTGATCTTGAACGGTCCTATATCGCCGTCGCCTGGGGGCTGATCCCTACCAGCGGTTCGGTGGATGCGGCCTTGGGGCGCGACCCGCGCGACCGTAAGCGCATGGCGGTGCTGCCCACGGGGGGTAAGCACGCGCTGACCTATTATAAGCTGGAACAAGCCTGGCACGGCGCCATCAGCCGGGTCGCCTGCAAGCTCGATACCGGGCGCACCCACCAAATTCGCGTGCATATGGCGCATATCGGCCATCCGCTTATCGGCGATCCGGTCTATTTGCGGCGCGTACCGAACGCTGCGCGGTCGCTGCCCGATGCCTTGCGCACCCGGCTGCTGGATTTCCCCCGCCAGGCATTACACGCGGCCGTGCTGGGGTTTCGCCACCCTGCCACCGGTGAAAACCTGCGCTTTGAAACCCCGCCGCCGGCGGATCTGGCAGCGTTGATCGCCGATTTGGACGCCAGTTAAGTTAACATTGCACACGGGAACCTAACAGGAACATTACACGGCGGATACTTGACCGTACCGCAGCGGTCCGGTATTCAACTCGGGTCGGCGCCTGCGGGCGTGCAGCGCCGATAGGCACGTGATGCGGGTCGCTTTTTGCAAGGGCCTGCGCGCGGAACTTCCGCCTTCATTCCGCGTTCTTAACACTGGGACGCTGTAACCCTTTGCCTATCCGCGCCGAAGTATTTGGGCGGCATCAGGTAACCGGGCCGGCATAGACAAGGAGCCGCATTTTATGGCCGCTTTCGCCATCAACATCGCCCCCGAGGGCAATCTTTCCCGCTATTTGCAGGAAATTCGCAAATTTCCGATGCTCAAGCCGGAAGAAGAACTGGCCCTGTCGCTGGCTTGGCGCGATAAGCAGGATACCCCGGCCGCCCACAAGCTGGTGACCTCGCATCTGCGCCTGGTCGCTAAAATCGCCATGGGTTACCGCGGCTATGGCCTGCCGGTGGGCGAACTGATTTCGGAAGGCAATGTCGGTATGATGCAGGCGGTGCGCCGCTTTGATCCCGATCGTGGGTTCCGCCTGGCGACCTACGCCATGTGGTGGATCCGTGCTGCCATCCAAGAATACATTCTGCATAGCTGGTCGCTGGTCAAAATGGGCACAACGGCCGCGCAGAAAAAGCTGTTCTTTAATCTGCGGCGTCTGAAAGGCCAGTTGCAGGCGATTGAAGAAGGCGATCTAAAACCGGAAGATGTAACCACCATCGCCACCCGCCTGGGCGTGCCAGAAGTGGACGTGGTCAACATGAACCGCCGCTTAGCCGCCCCCGATCACAGCCTGAACGCACCCTTGCGCGTGGACGGCGAAGGTGAATGGCAGGATTTTCTGGTTGATGAAAGCGAAAGCCAGGAATCCGAACTCGCCGAACGCGAAGAAATCACCGGCCGCCGCGCGCTGCTGGGTGGTGCGCTAAAATCTTTGAACGACCGCGAACGGCATATCTTTATCGAACGCCGTTTGAAAGATAACGCCACTACCCTGGAAGATCTTTCACAGCAGTACAACATCTCGCGCGAACGCGTGCGCCAGATCGAAGTGCGGGCGTTTGAAAAAGTGCAAAAAGCTATGCGCGAAGCGGTGGCCGAGCGGCGGTTAGTTGCGGCTTAGGCATAAGGAAAAGGTCTTCTTTTCTGAAGAAAAGAAGCAAAAGACTTTTATGATGTTGGGGCTGAGGCGGCGCTGCCAGCGCATCCTCGGCGCCAACGTTATAGACGTCTTTTTATGCGGTGACCCAGGCAGCTAGTGTTGCTGCCAAATCATCCACTGCAATCACCGCCAACGGTGCGGTAAACGCCGCCGCGGGTTCGCCTTGCAACCCGAGATCGGCATCGCCGGTGGGCGTGGCGGCATAGCTTGGGCCGTAATCGCTGAGCGCCTAACCGAATGCCGCCTGATAAAACCGTCTCGCCGCCGGTAGATCGGCGCTGGACAATTCAACGTAGTTAATGCGTGCCATGTTTTTCAGTCCTCCCCGGTAAAGCCGCGTATGTTCAACGCCGCCAGTGCCCGCTTTACGTTATTGCCATTTTCCGCAAGTGCTGCGCTGGCGGTGCTGGTGTCGCAACCACTGAGCGTCACCACCATGCGCACCGCACGGTCGCGCAGTTTGGCGTTGCGCGCCACCATATCCACCATGTGCCCGCGATACACCCGGCCTAACCGCACCATAATCAGGGTGGAAATAAGATTGAGCGCGATTTTTTGCGAGGTGCCAGCTTTTAACCGGGTTGATCCCGCAATCGGCTCAGCGCCGGTTTCCAAAAACACTTTATGCTCGGCGGCATCCAAAAGTTTGCAGCCAGGGCTGTTGGCGATGCCAATGGTCACGGCACCGGTTTCACGTGCAGCAACCATGGCGGCCACCGTGTACGGCGTGTTGCCGCTGGCAGCCAAAGCGATCACCACATCGTGCGATGTTACCCCAAGGGCTGCGATTTCTGCCCGCGCCAAATCATCGCGGTCCTCGGCATTTTCAATGGCGCCAATCAAGGCGGCGGTGCCGCCAGCAATCAAAAATGCCAGCCGATGCTCCGGCCAATCAAACGTCGGCGGCAATTCGGCACCATCCTGCACGCCAATTCTCGCTGATGTGCCGGCGCCGCAATAGATCAGCCGGCCGGTATCACCCAGCCGCGCGGCGGCTGCTTCCACCGCGGTGGCAATCGCTGGCAGGGCAGGGCGCATTGCCGCCACCGCCGCCATTTGGCCTTCCCACAAAGCATTTGCCGCCGTCAGCGTCGGCCATGTTTCTAGCGCCAAAAACCGCGGGTCGCTGGCCTCGGTTGCCGGCAGGGAGCGCGTGTCAGACATCGACATCGGTAACCGATCTGGCGTTGGCCTGAATAAACTGAAAGCGCAGTTCCGGCTTGCGTCCCATCAGCTGTTCTACCAGTTCGGCGGTTGCCGCACGGTCCTCGATCGGGGTCATCACTTTCAGCAAGGTGCGCTTGGCCGGGTCCATGGTGGTTTCGCGCAGAGCACTTGCCGGCATTTCGCCCAAACCTTTAAAGCGGCTGATCTCCACTTTGGTGCTGGTCTTAAACACGGTTTTCAATTTGCGGTCGCGATCGGCATCGTTCATCGCATAAACCGATTTGGCCCCCTGGGTCAGGCGAAACAGCGGCGGTTGGGCCAGGTACAAATGCCCGTTGCGAATAAGCTCGGGCAGTTCACGGTAGAAAAACGTCATCAGCAAACTTGCGATGTGCGCGCCATCCACATCGGCGTCGGTCATGATAATTACCCGGCCGTAGCGTAAGCGCGCTCGATCAAAACGCTCGCCCACACCGCAGCCCAGCGCTTCGACCAGGTCTTTCAATTCCTGATTTTGCCGCAGCTTTTCGGTGCTGGCACTGGCCACATTCAAAATTTTGCCGCGCAACGGCAGCACCGCTTGGGTTTCGCGATTACGTGCCTGCTTGGCCGATCCGCCGGCGCTATCGCCTTCGACCAAAAACAGCTCGGTTTCGGCGGCATTTTCGCGCGTGCAATCGGTAAGCTTACCGGGCAGGCGCAACCGGCGGGTGGCCGATTTGCGCGGGGTTTCCTTTTGTTCCTTGCGGCGAATACGATCTTCGGCGCGTTCAATGACAAAGCTCAGTAAATTATCGGCCTGTTGCGGGTTGTCGGCCAAAAAATGATCTAGCCGGTCACGCAAGGCGGTTTCGACCAGCCGGGTCGCTTCGGGGCTGGTTAGCTTTTCCTTGGTTTGGCCCTGAAATTGCGGATCGCGCAAAAATACCGACAATTTGCAGGCAAGTGTGCCCATGACATCTTCGGCGGTTAACACGGTTGCGCGTTTTTGGCTGCGTTGCTCGCCCCAGGTTTTGAGCGATTTGAGCACCGCATTGCGCAAACCGGTTTCGTGCGTGCCGCCCAGCGCTGTGGGCACGGTATTGGTGTAGGAATGCAAAAACGCATCGCCACGTTCTAGCCACACGGCGGCCCATTCGACCCGGCCGGATTTTTCCGGCAAGGGCGCATCACCTGCCCACATGTCGGCAATCACCGTTGCCGCACCATCAATGTCGGCGGCGAGGCTATCGCGCAAACCCCCGGGAAAATGCAGCACCGCTTCGGCCGGGATATCTTGTGTGCCGCGCAGCAAGGCAGGATCGCACGACCAGCGAATTTCTACGCCGCGGTATAAATACGCTTTGGATCGGCAAAATTTGTATAGCCGCGCTGGGCTAAAATTTAGCGCACCAAAAATCTGTTTATCGGGGCAAAATGCAACGCTGGTGCCGCGGCGGTTTTGTATAGCGCCTGCATTGATCAGCTTAGTTTGCGGCACCCCACGGGCATAGGTTTGGCGCCACAACACGCGGTCGCGCGCCACCTCCACCTCCATGGTTTCCGACAGCGCATTCACCACCGAACTGCCAACACCATGCAACCCGCCCGATGTTTCGTACGATTTGCCGGAAAATTTGCCGCCCGAATGCAGCGTAGTCAGGATCACTTCCAGCGCTGATTTGTTTTTGAATTTGGGGTGCGGATCGACCGGAATACCACGGCCGTTATCGCGCACGGTCAGCAGATTATTGGCAGCCAGCGCCACATCAATAAAGCTCGCGTGCCCGGCGACCGCTTCGTCCATGGCGTTATCGATAATCTCGGCGGCCAAGTGGTGCATCGCTGCTTCATCGGTGCCGCCAATATACATGCCGGGGCGCCGGCGAACCGGTTCAAGCCCTTCCAAAACCTCGATATCTTTAGCCGAATAGCTATCGCTGGCGGTTTTGTCGCCAGGTCCGCCGAAAAGATCGTTCATCTTGTGTTCCCTATCTGGCGCGGAGGCTAACCGCTGCCGGGGCTGCGCCGCAAGGCGCGGTTTGGCCTGGGGGTGGACTGAGGGTAAGGGTAGCGCGGCGGCGCAGACCGGGCCTGGCTTTTCAGGCGTTTTGCGTTTGCGTATGCTCACTGAGGATAAGTCTTTGATAAACTTACTACTCGTGGCTGTGGCTGGCGGTATCCGGCCGTGACCAGCGTGAGCGTTGCCGGCGGCTGCCAGTGTGGTGCGGTGCGCTATACGTATGACGGGCCGTTGGGGGGCGCGCTTGGCGCGGTCACCATCTGCCATTGCGGCCAATGCCGCCGCGCCCAAGGCTATGCCAGCGCGGTAGCGCCGGCCGATGCGGCGGGATTTATCTTAACCGCCGGCGAGGCCGCCCTGCGCGAATTCGAATCTTCCTCTGGCAAGCTGCGCGTTTTTTGCGCGGTGTGTGGCGCGCCGATTTATTCGCGCAGGCTTAGTCTACCCGGCGTTCTGCGGCTGCGCATTGGCAGCCTAGATGCTGCGCCGCCGGGATTGCGTATCGATGCACACATTCATACTGCCGGCCTGCCGGGGTGGGCCGCACCGGATAGCGCCGCACCCCATTACCCAGGGCCAGAACCGGCCCGGGAATAGCGGTGTAAGCCACCCGGGCCCGGGTTTGCTTAGGCCTGCGGTAAATGTGCTTCCAAAAACCACAACTGTTTTTCCAATGCGCGCGACACCTGGGTGAAAATGTCGGCGGTATCGGCATCGCCGGCCTGTGTGGCGTCCTCGGTGTTTTCGGCAATCGCGTGGGCAAACTGCACTGATCGTTCAATCAACGCCTCGAGATGTTCGGGGATTGCCACCGCATCAGTCGGGTAGGGTGACAGTTTCGATGCGGCTGCCACTGCTTGCGTAGTGCCATGCGCGATGCCGCCTAGCTGCACGATACGCTCGGCGATGGTATCCACCCAATCATCTTGTTCAGTGCGAAACCCATCCAGCATCAGGTGAATGGCGATAAATTGCGGGCCCTTTAAATTCCAGTGGGCCTGCTTGGTGGCCAGGGCCAGGTCGATGCCATCGGCCAGCCGCCCTTGCAAAATTTCGATCACGGCGGCGCGCGCGTTGCTTGGGCGCGGGTTGCGGGTGGGCAGGGCTGGGGTGCGGGCATGTTTTGGGGCGGCGGTGGTCATGGCGAGTGTCCTCTGGCGGTTAGGGGCAGGGCGCTTTCGCGATTGCCACGGTGATGTAACTTGCTTCCTACGGGCGGCGTTCCAAATTAGGTTGATGACGAATGTTAGGAGGCGCGTATGACTCTCGAGGGCAAAGTGGCGATTGTCACCGGTTCTACCAGTGGCATTGGCCACGGCATTGCGCGCACCCTGGCGGGCGAAGGCGCTGACATCATGCTGAACGGTTTTGGCGAGGCCGCCGCGATCGAGGCGATCCGCGCCGAGGTTGCTGCGACGTTTGGGGTGAAAATTGGCTATAACGGCGCCGACATGTCCAAGCCGGCCGAGATTGCTGCGATGGTGGCCGCCACCGCCAGCGAACTGGGCGGCCCGCACATTTTGGTGAATAACGCCGGCATTCAGTTTACCGCACCGATTGAGGATTTCCCGGCCGATAAATGGGACCAGATCATCGCCATCAACTTGTCGGCGTCGTTTCACGCCATGGCCGCCGCCATCCCGTTGATGAAGAAAGGCGGCTGGGGCCGGATTATCAATATTGCGTCCGCCCATGGGCTGGTCGCTAGCCCGCAAAAGGCGGCGTACGTTGCCGCCAAACATGGGCTGGTCGGGCTGACCAAGGTTGCCGGCCTGGAACTGGCCAATAGTGGCGTCACCGCCAACGCCATTTGCCCGGGCTGGGTGCTAACCCCGCTGGTGCAGGCACAGATTGCCGCGCGGGCGACCAAGGAGGGCCGCAGTATCGAGGACGTGCAGCACGAATTGCTGGCTGAAAAGCAGGAAATGCTGCAGTTTTCGACGCCGGAGGAGATTGGCGCGCTAGCGGTGTTTTTATGCTCCGATGGCGCCCGCACGATCACCGGCACCGCACTGTCGATCGATGGCGGCTGGACGGCCCGCTAGCGATGGGATTCGGTGGTCGGGCGCCCCAGCCCCCAACAGATAGAAGTCTTTTGCTTCTTTTCTTCAGAAAAGAAGATTCTTAAACCTTTTCTTAAGGCCCAATCTCGTTGACCGTACTCGTCACCGGCGCCGCCGGTTTTATTGGCTACCATGCCGCCACCGCCTTGCTGGCCCGGGGCGAGCGGGTGATTGGGGTGGATTGCCTCAATGATTATTACGACCCGGCGCTTAAGCAAGCCCGCCTGGCCCGTCTGGTGCACCCCAATTTCACCTTTGTGCAGGCGGATGTATCGGATCGGGCGGCGATGCTGGCGCTGGCATCGCCCGATATCACCGAGGTTTTGCATTTGGCGGCGCAGGCCGGGGTGCGGTACTCGATGATCGACCCGTATGCCTATGTCACCGCCAACGTGATGGGGCAGGTGGTGATGCTGGAACTGGCCAGGCTGCTGCCGGAATTGCGGCATTTTGTGTATGCGAGCTCTTCTTCGGTGTACGGGCTGAACCGGGAGCTGCCGTTTGCTGAGGGCCAGCGGGTGGACCAGCCCTCGAGCCTATATGCCGCGACCAAGCGGGCGGGCGAGCTGATTAGCCATTCTTATGCGCATTTGTATGGGCTGCCGCAGACTGGGTTGCGGTTTTTTACCGTGTATGGGCCGTGGGGCCGGCCGGACATGGCCTATTACAGCTTTGCCCAGGCGATTATGGCGGGTACCCCAGTCACATTATATGAAGGCGGCCGGCTGAAGCGCGATTTTACCTATGTGGATGACATTATCGCCGGCGTGCTGGGGGTGTTGGACCGGCCGCCGGGGGCGGGCGAGGGGCCCAGAGTGCTGAATATCGGCAATCACCGTAGCGAGAGTGTCACCACCTTGGTGGCGCTGTTGGAGCAGGCGCTGGGCCGCCGTGCGATCATTCAGGAGGTGCCGCGGCCGGCGGCGGACGTTGAGGAAACTTGGGCGTCGGTGGATTCGATTGCTGCCTTAACGGGCTTTTCGCCGCGGGTTTCGCTGGCCGCGGGTATTCCGCGTTTTGCCGACTGGTTTGTG
Organism: Acetobacteraceae bacterium; assembly: GCA_040400005.1. GTDB lineage: Bacteria > Pseudomonadota > Alphaproteobacteria > Acetobacterales > Acetobacteraceae > JBBARC01. The sequence continues at coordinate 31,867 of JBBARC010000043.1, forward strand.
GAATTTCACAAAACCGCAAAATAGGGTGTTGACCGCACCCGCCTGGGTAGGTAGAAGCCGCCTCCACGACGAAGCCGCCCGCCGGTTTGTTCTTGCGGAGCGGGTCTTCCAAGTGTAGTCTTTTCGGCCTCCACCGTTATCGGCGTGAGTGCAAGCGGGTTTCGCCTTTTTGGGGTGTTTCCGGCTTGGTTTGTGTTGTTTGGGTGT